>NZ_JADNLF010000001.1:35036-616005 GCF_015555825.1 Bacteroides clarus
CAAAGTAACAATCTGAAAGCAAAGATGATTTTACAGGTCCATGACGAACTGAATTTCAGCGTTCCCGAGGCAGAAAAAGAGATTATACAGAAAATTGTAATCGAAGAGATGGAGCGGGCATATCGCATGCTGGTACCCCTGAAAGCCGATTGCGGTTGGGGAAAGAACTGGTTGGAAGCACACTGATCTACTTAATATTAGACACATAATAGACCACTTTGCTATGCTTTAGTTTTCTATTGTGTGTCTAATCATCTTTTCAAATAATTATTTATAAGCTGAGTCACACTTTTCACTTAAGACATCCCCTAAAGAGAGATTAAATATCTTAGCCTTAACCCATGCTGTAAAATCAAATCTCCGCAAAATTTGAATTTCATACTTATCTTCATACAAAGCATGAACTTCCTCTTCTACATTTTTCCATATTTCCACTCGTTTTTTTCGATTTTTATCTGCAAAAGAGTAATTCAAAAATTTGAGTAAAAAAGATTCCACTTTCAAATTATATCCCTTATTCTTAGACATTTCCCGCTTAATAGAACGAATTTCAGATTGAATATAGTCTACATCTCCTAGCTCGTAATGAATCATAACATTTACAATTCTAATAGTACGAAATAACGGAAGAGAATATAAATGGCCTCTGCCAATGGCTGTACTTAATCGTTTTCTAGCTTTCCTATACTCTTCATTCCCCAAATGAGTTAAAGCAATATACAATGACATCTCTGCCTGTTGTTGTTCCTTCAATAATAATATTTTATCAATTAATGATACTTGATATTCATCAATCCATATTCCTGCTCTCTTAAAGTTACCTACATCAATAAATGAAAATAGTCGATAAATAAAGATCACATACGTTACATTTAACTGAAAACTGGATGATGGTGAGGACAACTTTGTTAACTTTTCAATAAAATAATCCATACCCTCGTAATTATGCATGATACGTAAGCTTTCCAGCATACCTTCTACTGTCATTAAGTAATAGACCGGAGGATTATTCCATAAGTGACTATTCTCTTCAAAAAGCTTATTTAATTCTACAAATGAATTAAACGCTGCTTTATAATCTCCTACTGTAATAAAGTAATTAGCTTGGAATAACTGATGATTCTTTTTTATCTCAAAGTTTTCAATACCTGCACTTGCTACAATACTTATTTCACTAGTTACCAAATCATCTAAATCTTGGGTTTCTTTCAAAGATCGTGACGCCCCCTTGTTTATCATCCTATATTTTAACAATTCATATAATGAAGATTGTTCATTCAACTGACGAATATTTTTTAATGTATTATTCATCTTATATTGTTTATTCAATAATTTTTGTTCATCCACATTCTCAAAATCCAATGTCAGAAGATAATTCAATTCCAACCTTTGAGCTACTAATAATGCAAAGTTATTTTCGTAATAAATCGCTTTTTCTTTTACTTTCCTCAATACATGAAAACATTCCTTATACATAGATTTCTCATACAAAACCCTCGCATGCAATAATTCATTGAATAAGAGATAATAACTATCTTGTTCTGTTCGTATACGAGTCAATATACTGATTAGCAAATCAAACAAATAGATAACAACCGTATTAAATGAAGAGGTAGGTTTAGCAGTAAGAAAAGATTTTTTCAATTCTTCAGGATCACTAATCTTTTTATCATCAATTAACCTAAAAAGAAAGATATAATCTTTTTCTGATTTATTGGAAATATACAAAGAAAACTCTTTTTTCTCTTGTTTTGTAAGATTATTAACCAACTGAATAAGTGATTTCGACTTTAACATAGTATTAGCATATTTTTTGACATACATTTTTGCGATAGCAAGGTAAAGAAAAAAATGAAAATAAGTAATATTTAAATGTAATAATATAGAGAGTATCAATATTACAAATATAATATTTTATAGTAATATACCAATATTATAAACTGTATATCAACTATTTAATTAAATAAATTTATAAATACATCTAATTTACTAGTATTAAAAATAATTATTTTTTGTTTGCTTATATACTAAGTATCATATACTTTTGAAATAGAAAAAGAAAGCACAATATTCAATTATTCAATCTTAAAACTAATAAAGTAACCATGAGCAAAGATATCATTGTAATAGGCAGTTGTAATACGGATATGGTCATCAAAGCTGACCGTCTTCCTGTACCAGGAGAAACAATCATAGGCGGTAGTTTCATGATGAATCCCGGAGGCAAAGGAGCCAACCAGGCTGTAGCCGCTGCCAGATTGAAAGGAAATGTGCATTTCATAGCCAAAACCGGAAATGACTTGTTCGGCAAACGTTCCATAGAACAGTACGAAGACGAAGGTATCCATGTTGAAAATATCTATTCAGACCCCACACTCCCCTCGGGCGTAGCATTAATTATGGTGGATATGAACGGAGAAAACAGCATTGCCATCGCTTCCGGAGCCAATGGTTCATTGAGTCCCGAAGACATCCGGAAGGCACAGCCTACCATAGAAAAAGGCGATATCCTGCTGATGCAATTGGAAATCCCTATTGAAACAGTGGAGTATGCCGCCCAGATAGCCAGCGAACAAGGCATCAAGGTGATACTGAACCCTGCACCTGCCCGTGCACTCTCCAATAAACTACTACAGAACCTGTACATGATTATCCCCAATGAAACGGAAGCTGAAATCCTCTCAGGTATCAAAGTAACCGATTGGGAAAGCGCACGCAAGGCTGCGGATATCATCAGTGCCAAAGGAGTGGACATCGTAGTTATCACCCTTGGTTCCAAAGGAGCATTGATTAAAGAAAAAGATACATTCCATGAAGTACCCGTACCCAAAGTCAAAGCCGTAGACACAACAGCAGCGGGAGATACTTTCTGTGGTGCATTGTGCGTTGCTTTATCCGAAGATGTAAATGTGTTGGATGCAGTTAAATTCGCAAATAAATGTGCGTCCATCACTGTGACCCGAATGGGAGCCCAGCCTTCCCTACCCTATCGTAAAGAAATTGATGTTTTATAAATAGTAATTTTAAAATCTAATACCATGTTTATAGTCGACAGTTATTCATTAGCAGTTATTTTCTGCGTTGTCACGATGCTCTGTTGGGGTTCGTGGGGTAATACACAGAAACTTGCCGGGAAAACCTGGCGTTACGAATTGTTCTACTGGGATTACGTAATCGGTATCCTTGCCTTCTCTCTCCTCTTAGGTTTCACCCTGGGCAGCACGGGAGATGCCGGACGCGGTTTTGTTGAAGATTTGAAGCAGATCAGTATGGAGAACTATGCAAGTGCTTTTGCAGGGGGCGTCATATTCAATCTGTCCAACATCCTTTTATCAGCTTCCGTCTCTATGGCAGGGCTTACGGTAGCATTCCCGTTAGGAGTCGGCATAGCCTTGGTATTAGGTGTTTTCGTCAATTATTTCGGTGAACCTAAAGGCGATGCAGTAATCCTGTTCAGTGGTGTGGCACTCGTCGTATTGGCTATCATATTTAATGCCATAGCTGCCGGAAAGATGAATCAGAAAGGAAGCAGCATCAATAAGAAAGGGATTATCATTGCCATTATAGCCGGTATACTGATGTCTTTCTTCTATCGGTTTGTTGCTGCCGCCATGGACTTGAACAATTTTGAGTCACCTACCCCCACAATGGCTACTCCGTATTCAGCATTCTTTATATTCGCAATAGGTATCTTCATAAGTAATTTCATTATCAATACCATCGTGATGAAAAAACCGTTTGTAGGTACTCCCGTGAGCTATAAGGAGTATTTCCAAGGCAAGTTCAGCACACACATGGTCGGAGTGCTGGGAGGAGCTATTTGGGGATTGGGTACGGCTCTCAGTTATATTGCAGCAGGAAAAGCCGGTGCAGCTATCTCTTACGCATTAGGACAAGGAGCACCCATGATCGCAGCCCTATGGGGCATATTTATCTGGAAAGAATTCAAAGGTTCTTCCCGCGCGGTAAATATTCTTCTGGCTTGTATGTTCGTTCTGTTTATATCCGGTTTAGGAGCAATTATCATCTCCGGAGCCAATTAACCGGCTCCTCACTCTTATTAATAAACGCTTTCTTTTTCTACTTCTCACGGAGTGAAAAAGGAGAAGAGAATTGCCTGAACTAAAATATATTTTTCGTTCAACCTCTAAAATTTTAATACATGAGACCGATTCAAATAATAGTATTCTGTCTATGCATGTGCTCGCTCAATTTGTACGCACAAGTCAGCGTCACAGGTACTGTAAACGATAATACCGGGGAAAGCCTTCCCGGAGTATCCATTCTGGCGAAGGACGGTAACCGTACCTTTGGAACCACCACCGACATCAACGGTAGATATGAAATAAGAGTAAATCAAGGTGCTATCCTCGAATTCAGCTTTATCGGATTTGCTATTCAGAAAGTAAAAGTAGGAACTAACCACACCATTAACATTGTGTTAGAACCTGAAAATAAAATATTGGATGAAGTAGTTGTAATTGGTTATGGTTCTGTTAAAAAGAAAGACCTCCTTGGTTCTATCTCTACTGTGAAAGAAGATGCTCTAACCGAACGTATTTCAGGCAATGTCGTAGAAGCCATGCGTGGACTTACTTCCGGCGTAAAAATTACAAGTAGCGGACAACCGGGCTCTAGTGCTACTATCAATATTCGCGGACTAGGCAGCCTCACTAACAATAATCCACTATTTATTATCGATGGCGCCTATGGTGGCAATGATTTAGGTGTCAATATAGAAGATATCGAATCTATCCAAATATTAAAAGATGCCTCTTCAGCAGCTATTTATGGCTCTCGTGCAGCCAATGGAGTTGTAATCATCACTACCAAACAAGGTAAAGAAGGTGAACTAAAAGTAAAGTTCGATTCCCAATTAACGCTGAGCTGGTTACCTCGCTATGACCTAATGGATGCGGAAACTTACAGAATTTACGATGATCGGGCCTATGATGAAGCTATTCTAGCAGGAGTTGCAGATATCACAAAACGCCAAAATCATTACGATGGAAATACAGATTGGCAAGACGAGATGTTAGATACAGGTATGTTACAGAACTATAATGTTTCACTCTCTGGTGGCTCCAAAACAATAAAGTACTACGCATCTCTAAATCGTATGGTTGATGATGGTGCTCTCTATCGTACTGGTTACGACAAATACGGTTTCCGTATCAACACTAGTGGACAAAAAGGTATTTTTTCATATGGCGAGAATTTCTATTATACTAAATCAGACCGAAAAATACTAAACGGAAATCCTTGGAGTGATTTTATCGGTATGCCCCCCACCATCCCAGTATATGACGAATCACATGCCGGAGGATACGGATATGGCGATGTAGACCATGCCAATTCTTATGGACTAAATCCTATAGCTATGCAAGATTTATATATACAAAATAATGAAGAAGAGTATCTAACTGGGAATATATACGGACAACTCTCTTTTTTCGGTATGTTTGATGCCAAACTAAATGTTGCTTACAAAAGTTATATGGGCATTACGAACTCATTACGTAAAAAAGGAAACTGGACAATGGGACAAGGAGATGATGCAGCAAGCTTGGGTTACGATAGTGCCAAGAATCATGATATACTGATTGAGCAAACCTACAATTTTAAGCATAAATTCGGTAAACATGATGTGAATGCGCTGTTTGGTATCACTTACAATAAGTTCCACGAAGAAAAGCGTTGGATTACCAAACTCGATCCATTGATGATAGGCGACAAGTACATCACATCTCTGGATGCTGCCACCGGAAATACCACCGCAGGCGGTAGCTATGGCGAATCAGCATTGATATCCTATCTCGGACGTATCAACTACTCCTATGCCGACAAATACCTGGCACAAGTAACAGCCCGTCGTGACGGTACTTCCCGCCTACCTAAGAATGACCGCTGGGGAAACTTCCTTTCCGTTTCATTGGGCTGGCGCATCAGTGGCGAGAAGTTCTTCAATGTACCCTGGATTGATGACCTGAAAATACGTGCCAATTACGGTACTCTCGGTAACAGTAGTATCGGTTATTGGGATTACCAGTCCACCATCAACACAGCTCCGCGTGCCGTATTCGGAAGCCCGGAAAACATATTGATTGGTATGACTCAATCTCAATTAACCAACAACGACCTGGTTTGGGAGAAGAAGACAACCGCTAACGTCGGTTTCGACCTGGTTGCATTCAATAACCGTTTCCGTTTAAGTGCTGAGTATTTCTATTCAAAGAGTAAAGACCTCTTGGTTTACCTCCCCATCCTGATGAGTTCGGGTAATGAAGGTGGTGCACCTGCCGTGAATGCCGGCAGCCTGGAAAATAAAGGATTCGAAATGGAAATCGGCTGGAACGATCAGATTCGCGACTTTGCTTACTCCGCTTCACTGAACATTTCGCATATTAAGAATAAAGTACTTGATTTGGGATACGGACAAACAGTCTACAATACGACTCTTGCCAAAACTGTAATTGGTGAACCGCTCGGTATGTGGTATCTCTACAAGATGAATGGTATCTTCCAGTCAGAAGAAGAAGTACGGAACTACGTAAACTCAGAAGGTAAGATCATACAACCTAATGCTTTGCCGGGTGATATTAAGTATGACGACTATAACGGCGACGGTAACATATCATCCGAAGACCGTCAGATAGTAGGCAGCCCCTGGCCCAAACTTGAATTAGGAATAAGTCTCGGTGCATCCTACAAAGGCTTCGACCTGAACATCAACGGTTACGGTCGCTTCGGACAGAAAGTATGGAACGGTTCGGCATCAGCAGCCGGTGACTTTACCAACAATCAGAACAACTTCAACGGTATTATCCCTTGGACACAAGAGCACCCGGTCAACGACCGTCCACGTATTGTATACGGAGACTCCCGCAACAGTCGAAGCGATCAGGACCGCTGGTTGGAAAACGGTTCATTCTTCCGCCTGAGCGATATTACGTTAGGCTATACAGTACCTACCCGTTACATTAAGAAGATCGGATTGGAAAGACTCCGTGCATCGGTTACTTTACAGAACCTGGTGACCTTTACCGGATACTCCGGTCTGGATCCTGAATTTGCAGACAGCGGCATCTTCACTATGGGAGCAGATTATTGTTCATTCCCTAACCCACGCGCTGTTCAGTTTGCATTATCATTCACCTTCTAAATACTGCTGAAATGAAAAAAATAGCTCTTTATATATTATGCGGTGTCACGGCATTATTTACGTCGTGCGACCCTTCTTTGCTCGATCTGCAAAATGAAAATACCCTGAGTACAGGCGTATACTGGAAGACGGAATCTGACGTTGAAGCCGGTGTAGTAGCCGTATACGGGATGTTCTACCGTCAGGGAACCTGGACACGTAATATCTATACACAGATGATAGGTATGGCGGACGAAGGCGTAAGTTATGCCGGATGGACCGAATTGAACGAGTACACCAAGTTCATCTTTACCGATTATAACTTTTCAGAAGTCAACGCCAAGATATGGCGGGAACACTATACAGCCATTTTCCGTGCCAACCAGGTACTGGACAACATTGGCAATGTACCGTTCAGCAATGAAACACACAGGGATGACCTCATTGGACAAACTAAGTTCCTACGTGCTTTCTATTACTTCTATCTTACTGCCTTGTGGGACAATGTACCTCTCGTGTTAAGCACTTCTTCAGCCGCCGATAAGCCTATGCAGGCCACTGCCGATGAAATCTTAACCCAGATAGAAGAAGACCTGGAAGATGCCATCACCAAGCTCCCTTCCACACGTGACGCCAATAACTACGGCCGCCCAACGAAAGGCGCCGCCTACGGATTATTGGCCAAAGCTTATGCACAGCATCACAAATGGGAGGATGCCAAAAGATGCCTCGAATGGCTTGTTGATGGCGAAGGAAAGAACTACTACACACTGGTACCCAATTGGGCTGACAACTTCAGCAACTATACGGAAGATAACAAAGAGTCACTGTATGAGATTCACTTCTCTCTGACCAACAAGGTGGGCTTCGACCAGACAGACAACTACCTGGATCCGAATGCACAACTGGGTACACAGATTGAAATGAACCAGGCTCCTACCGGAATTGGCTGGAACAACATTGAAGCAAGGCGCTGGCTGGTGGACTACTACAAGCGCGAACAAACAACGGATGGAAAGAACGATTCCCGCTTGTTCTACACACTATGGTATGACGGTGCAGCTTCCGACTTCCCCGAATATCCCAACCAGTTGATATACGGCTCTCCATGGAACAGCGACTGGGGTAACCGCGTCTTCATCAAGAAATATAGCACAGATGCCTCCCCACTGTATTATTGGAATGATAATAATTTCCGTTCCTTGCGTTATGCTGATATGCTGTTACTGTATGCCGAAGCACTCAACGAACTGAATGCCACACCGCCTTCAAAAGCCATTGAATGCCTCAACCGCGTACGCAACCGTGTCAATCTGCCCAAAATAGAGGATAGCAAATACTACAACGGTTCCCAGATCAGCACCAACAAGGATGCTTTCCGTGAACACCTGAAGATAGAACGCGCCCTGGAGCTTGCCATGGAGTGCGTGCGTTGGGTCGACCTGAAACGTTGGGGCATCAACGACCAGGCCACATTGGACGAATTGAAAGCACGCGACAGCGACTTCAATAACTTTATAATCGATAAATCCATCCGCATGCCAATCCCACAAAGCGAAGTGGACAACAATCCGAATTTGAACCAGAATGACCAATACTAATTGAAGACATTTGAGCTATGATCAATACAAAATACTTAATAGGAGCAGTCATTATACTGCTGACATTATGGGGATGCGGAAACGATTCCGATTATGTCATCGAAAGCAATCCCAATGAGTTCGCCATATTCCCGGTAGCCATACCTGTAAGCGCTGATGGCGGAACTTATGAACTGACGGTCAACGGCAATGAGTCGTGGACAGCCGAACTGACCAATTCCAATAGCTCAGCCCAGGGCTGGTGCACACTGAGTGAAACATCAGGAAGCGGCAGAAAAGTAATCACCGTTACTGTAAAGCCGACCACCTCTTTTGTAAAGAACCGTTCGGTTATCGTTGAAGTAAGCTCCGGTACCCGGATATTAAAATCAAAGGTATTGCAGGAAACAATGGTACTGGGTGAAGACGAAGTGCTGATAAACGGCCTTGTATGGTCTACCAAGAATGTAGGCACTCCGGGAACTTTCGCAACCTCTCCCGATGATATAGGACAACTATATCAGTTCAACCGCAAAGTAGGTTATCCGGCTGGCCCGCAGGACGATCCGGCACCGGCTAACTGGCCTTCCAGCTATACAAACGACGGCACCAACTGGACTACCGAAAACGACCCTTCTCCCGAAGGCTGGCGTGTACCTACCACGGAAGAGATGGCAGCTCTCTGGGAAAAAGGAGCAACATGGGTTACAGCAGCCCAGACCGGATTTAAAACCGACGGTATCATTATCGGTGTTGACGAGGCTACTGCCAAACGTGCCACTAAAGATAACCTGAAACAACTCGGTTGCCTCTTCCTGCCCCAAAGCGGTTGGAGAAATGAAACCGGAATGATGGACCGCACCTGGCTCTGCGCCGTTCGCAGCGGAAATTCATTAAGTCCTACCCACGGCGGCATGTCATTGGGAGATTCCGGCGGTTACCGCGACACATGGGGTTGGGGCGACGGACAAAAAGCACGTGCAGCCATGATCCGGCCCGTCAAAAACATACAAGTCGAGGATTGATTTTATTATTAACGAACTAAATCTAAGGAGATGAACAGCTATAAGACCTATATATACCTTGCCTTGCTCACACTCTTGGGTTGTAAGGGCAATGACGGCAATGAACCGCAGGCACTCACACCGCAAATCCGGTATGAATTCAGCGGCGGTGCCGGGCATTATAACTATGCTCCGAGTATCATAGAAGACCAGTACGGCATCCGGTACGGCTTTGTATGTGAGAATCGTGATCCGTTCAAGATTGTGGACTATGTTTATCTATACAAAGGAATCCCCACGGAAAAAGGCTATGTATGGCAACCCGGCACACAGATCATCGAACCTTCCGAAACAGGTTGGGATAACTGCCACATCTGCGACCCGGACGTACGTGAGTTTAAAACGACTTATAAAGGAGAAACTTACAACTGGATTATGACCTATCTGGGCGTAGACCGCTGGGACTGTAATCACAACCAGATAGGACTGGCCATTTCCAAGAACATCGAAGGCCCGTATATCAAGTTCGACCGGAATCCGCTGGTGGCTTACGAAGATACCACCAAATGGGGTGTAGGGCAAAGTACAACAATCGTCAAAGACTCTACGACCATCCTGTTATTCTATACCTCAACCACCGAAAACAGACCTTTCTGTATGCGTGAGATTAAGTTGAACGATCTGGATAACATCGTACTGGGCGAAGAGCGGAAAGTTCCATTCATCGGCGGTAACAGCTATCCTGCCATGTCCAATAAGAATATATACATGGTTTCGGAAACCCGTGTATCCCCCATCAAGGAGATACCGACCTGGGTAGGGGATGTCTGCCGGCTGGCATACAAACCAAGAACAGAAGGTTTCTTCACCGAAGAAGACGGATGGATTGAAATAGGCCATGCAGGACCGGAAGAAACAGGATTCCCGAGAAATCACAATCCGGGTATCCTGACGGATACGAAAGGTTACATGCTTAATGACGATGAACTGGTGATGTACTTCACTCCCGCCATGACAGGCGAAAACTGGCTATGGTCATACGACCTGTATTCGGCTACGTTTAATCTCAAAAACTATTTCAAATGAATAAAACAATTCTGCAAATAGTATGCATTGCTCTTATTCTTGCCTTCCCCTGTGGGAAGGCATCAGGGCAATACAAAAAGATTCCCGTAGTAGTAATCACCGACTTGTATCATCCGTATCAGGACCCGGGAGATAACATGGACCTCATTATGGGCTTCGGACTGCCCGATGTAGACCTGAAAGCCGTCTTATTGGACATCACAGACGCATTCAGGAAAGATACCGCCGACCATCCCACCCTGTGGAAAGACCCGCGTGGTCCGAGGGAAGCCGGAATTATCCCTGTGGAACAATTAAGTTATATCTTCAACAAAAGGATACCTTATGGCATTGGTCCGCTATCCATGATGAAATCGGAAGAAGACCGGATGGAGTATCTGCCAGGCTATGAGCAGGAAGCAATCGATATACTGCTGGAAGTTCTGAAAAAGAGTAAAGAACCCGTAGAAGTATTGTCATTCGGTTCGGCAAGGATACTGGCAGTTGCCTACAACCGTGCCCCAAAGCTGATGAAACAGAAGATACACAAAATTCATCTGAGTGCCGGGACAGCAAGCAAGAACCATGAATTGGGAAGCGATGCAGGGGCAAATGCTATTCCGGGCGGTGAGTGGAATGTAGCACTGGACGTGTTCGCTTTCAACAGAATATTGAAATCAGATTTACCCGTAGCCATCTATCCGTGTGCAGGCAAAGACGGAGGCTTCGTAAAAGACTGTAACAATACCTACTGGAAACTACCCGATATGGATTTTATCCGAAAGATGAATCCCCAATTGCAACGGTATCTTGATTTTGCTTTCACCCAGAAACTGCAATATGACTTCCTCCGTGCCATGAATACCGACTATCCGGTTGATATAGACCTCAACCGCTACCCCCGTCCATTCCACGTATGGGAAAGTGCCATCTGGCTGAAAGCAACACAAAGGGAGATCATTTGCACTCCCACCGGAGAATACCGCCTCGTCAAAGAAGGGAAAAGCAACAAAGGCGACCGCATTGTAGTAAACGAACTGCGCCGCTGTAACCTTGATGAGATAAGAGACGACGGACGATTCCAGTTTTCATACACCGATAAGTCCTCCGATAAAGAGATTTACTATCGTCCGGACCTTGACGAGAACGAGAAAGCACTCCAACAGGTGATTCCCGAACTCTATATATCCATTTCACCCAGTCACTAATTTTTTAAATATACCGTCATGAAAAAAAGCAAACTTTATTTGATTGGCTTGTTAGTATTGGCTCTATCAAGCTGCACTTCCAAGAAACAACAAACTGCGGAAGTCACCCCGAATGTACCCAAAATTATTCTGGAAACGGATATAGGTAACGACGTGGACGATGCACTGGCACTGGATATGCTTTACAAGTATCTGGACGCAGGAGATATCGACTTATTAGGCATCACCATCAACAAAGAAGGAATCTATCCGGCCGAATACACCGACATCATGAATACCTGGTACGGCTATCCTCAAATCCCTATCGGAATCATACACAACGGAGCCGACTGTGAGAACGATGCTACAAACTATGCCAAAGCCGTATGCCTCATCCAGAAGGATAACGGTGAACCGGCTTTCAAGCGCTCACTGAAAGGTGACTATAACCAACTGCCGGAAGCACCTGCCCTCTATCGTAAGCTATTGGTACAACAACCGGACAGTTCCGTTACCATCATCTCCGTAGGTTTCTCCACGAACCTTGCACGCCTGTTGGATACTCCGGCTGACGATGTATCTCCGCTGACCGGAAAAGAGCTTGTTGCCCAAAAAGTAAAACTGCTGTGTACCATGGCAGGTTGCTTCAACAATCCCAACCTGTTTGAATACAACGTAGTTAAAGACATTCCGGCGGCAAAGAAGATATTCTCCGAATGGCCTACCACACTGGTGACCTCTCCTTTCGAAGTAGGTATCGCCATCAACTATCCCAGCAACAGCATTGAAAACGATTTTGGATGGGCTCCTATGCACCCAATGGTAGAAGCATATAAAAGCTACCAGCAGATGCCTTACGACCGTCCTACATGGGACCTGACTTCCGTATTGTATTCTGTTGAAGGTCCGTCCTATTTCAGCGTTTCTCCGGCAGGTAAAATAAACGTAACGGACCAAGGTGCTACTGAATTTACTCCCGATGCCATAGGAAACCGTTACTACCTGACAATAGATTCCATTCAGGCTGAGAATATCAAACAACATTTCGTCCAGTTACTGACCAAGCAACCGGCTCACTTCAATAAATAATAAGCATTATGACTAAATATCTATTGGGTTTCATAAGTTTATGGCTCATGTGTTCCTGCTCGGACACCGACCCCGGAGAAACCCCTCCGATAGACCCTCCAATACCTACACCTACCGTAACCATCACAAAACCGGAATTCGTATTCGGTTTCCAAGGCCAAAGCAAGTACTCTTACTGCCCAAGTGCCTTGAAACAAGCTGATGGGACAGTTCACCTATACTTCTGCGGCAATCCGGAAAACCTGATCATGGTCGATAATATCTTCCATATCAAGATCAACCCGGATGGTACACAGACTGCTGCCAAAAGTGTATTGCAGCCTGGTGTATCAGGTTCATGGGACGATCACCATACCTGTGACCCTTCTGTTATCAAAGGTAGCTTCGCTTGGAAGAATACTACCTACAAGTATGCCATGTTCTTCCTGAGTAATATGTACGGGGTATATTACAATGAAATCGGTGTCGCGTTCAGCAACGACCTTGATGCAGATAGCTGGGTGAAGTATCCGCAACAGATTGTGAAGAAAACATGGTCGAGCGAAGGTGACCAGGAAATAGGTGGAGGCGGTAAGTCATGGGGAGTAGGCCAGCCTTCTGTCGTATCTTTGGACGGAAAAGGTAAGCTACTGCTGACATATACCGTAGGTGATATCGGTGGTACACGCATCGTCTGGGCCGAAGCAGATTTTAGTAATATGGATACATATTCCATCAGTACCCCGCAAACAATTGTACAGACAGGTTTAAAAGCCATTGACAACCAGTCACAGGATTATACCTGCAACTCGGAATTTGCAATTGACAAGGATGCGGATAAAATCGTCATGATACGTCCGGTACAGCCTATGCCCAGTGATTATCCCAATTACCTGAATTCTTCATTGGAAATAGACTACATGAACCTTTCTGACTTCACCAATCAAAGAGGTAGCTGGACACCGATTTACCGGATCACCCCGAATGATACCGGCTATCCAAGAAACCACAATGCCACTTTGCTGAGGGATAATTTCGGCCACTTACAAGACTGGGAAGAACCGGAATTCTATTTTACGGTCAGCAAGGCAGCCCCCGATGTACAACCTTCGGGCAGCAGCCATGCGGAGTGGACGTACCATATCTGGAAAAGCAAAGTAATAAAGTAACAATCTGAAAGCAAAGATGATTTTACAGGTCCATGACGAACTGAATTTCAGCGTTCCCGAGGCAGAAAAAGAGATTATACAGAAAATTGTAATCGAAGAGATGGAACGGGCATATCGCATGCTGGTACCCCTGAAAGCCGATTGCGGTTGGGGAAAGAACTGGTTGGAAGCACACTGATCCGTTCTATAACTTTATTTAACTTACAATCAGAAAGCAACAGAAGTAATCGCTTTAAAATACAGTTTGCTCACCAGAATATCCGGCATCCTCACTGCCGGATATTTTTTATTAATTAATCTTTCCAAAAAGAAAGCATATCCCCTCCGTACAATCTGACATATTGATAAAATAAATCCCTATTATTTTATTTATGTCAATTTATTACGTACATTTGCAGCGTAATCAATGACATATTGATAGAAAATAGCAAGTACAACTCTAAAAACATAAAGCCATGAAAACTTTAAAAACTTTGATTTTATTCTCTTTTCTTTTTGTGTGTGGAATGAGCGCATCGGCAGACAACAAAAGTAACCTTATTTACAATTCGGAAGAAGTGAATGGAGTGAAGGTTGCTGAAACAGTTTATAAGATGGACGGCAGCACGCTTGCCAACTATATGAAGTACAATTATAAGTATGACGACCAGAACCGCATGACAGAAAACGAGGCACTGAAATGGAATGCCGTAAAGAATACATGGACCAATGATATGTGTATCCGTTATGCTTATCAGGGTAAATCGGTTACCACCACCTATTATAAATGGAACAACAAAAAGAATACATACATCCTCATCCCTGAGATGACGGTGACAATGGACAACCCTAACATGTAATCTATTCATTCTCTCTTAAATACACTTTAGTTGCTAACAATAACCCAAAACCTTTCTATAAACTAAAGAGCCGGAATACAAATGTATTCCGGCTCTTTTTGTATTTCCGCCTTCATAAGAGAGAAACGGCAGGCTTTGTGAAATTAGGATGGTGGTGCCATAACAAGTGCATCACACTCTATAAATAAAGGATAAATTCGCCGCATACCGTCTTGTACGGCACAACGATTTTCTCCCTTTGGTTTATTTCAGATTTTCATTGAAGAAACTTTCTATCTTATCGAAAGGGATTACGCTAAGTCCATCATACAAATCTGTATGGTTTGCGCCTGCGACAACGACAAACTCCTTATTATCGCCTTTCAAAAGGGCATACGTATCTTTACCGAAATAGAACGAATGCGCTTTGTCGCCATGTACAATCATCACCGCGCTTTCCAATTCATCGGCATAGTCAAAGAATTTGAAATTAAGAAAAGGAAGATTGGAGGTGACGTTCCAGCCGTTATTTGAATTGAGCGAACGTTTGTGATAGCCACGTGGAGTTTTGTAGTAAGCGTAATAGTCTTTCACGAACCGGGGCGCATCGTCAGGGAGAGGACTGACAACTCCACCTCCCGATTTGTAAAAGCCGCTCTTATAATCTTCGGTACGCTGCGCAACCATGGCCGCACGTTTGAAATTACGTTGTTCTGCCGTGTTTTCAGAGTCAAAATATCCGTTGGCATTTACGCGTGTCATGTCATACATGGTAGATGCCACAGTAGCTTTTATGCGTGGGTCGTTGATAGCTGCCTGTATAGCTATTCCTCCCCAACCGCAGATACCTAAGATACCGATTTTTTCGGAATCTACATCCTCACGGTTCATCAGGCAATCAACGGCTGCACTAAAATCTTCCGTGTTAATATCGGGAGAAGCCACATAGCGCGGTTCTCCTCCGCTTTCTCCGGTATATGAGGGATCAAAAGCGATGGTAAGGAAACCTCTTTCGGCAAGCTGTTGGGCATACAATCCGGAAGACTGTTCTTTGACAGCTCCGAACGGTCCGCTGACAGCGATTGCCGGAAGTTTCCCTGAGGCATTTACGGGCGTGTAAAGGTCTGCCGCCAGCGTGATGCCATAACGATTATGGAAAGTTATCTTACTATGGTTTACTTTGTCGCTTTTTGGAAAAGTCTTGTCCCATTCTGAAGTCAGATTAAGTGTATTCATTTGATTGGCAGAACTTGTCTCATCGTTTGTTCTGTTACTATTACATCCCATAAGCATACAGGAACTTATGAAGGAGGTAATAACTGCCGATTTGAAGATTTTGGTATTCATTGTTAGTCGGATTTTATGTTATCAAAGCGTGTCCGAATTGCCACCACGACGGGGACTGCTGGACTTTTGAATACAAAAGTAGCGGAAAGCATATCATGGCATGGTAGATAGATTACGGATATTATAACCCAAATTACATATTCGAAGGAAAGATTACCGTAAATCTGTGGTTGAGGTTATATTATCTGCTATCCGGGTTGTGGCTGAATCCATATAAATCACTAATTTTGTATTCTTGAGCAAGAATATAGAAACATGATACCCCAGACACTTATCCGCTACATCGAAACAGAAATCATTCCCCGATATGAACACTTTGACAAGGCTCATAACCTCTCGCACGTACAGACAGTCATCGACGAAAGCCTCGCTCTCGCCAAACTCTACCCCCAAGCGGACGAACGTCTTGTCTACACCATAGCGGCCTATCACGACACAGGACTGTGCCGCGACCGTGCCACGCATCACCTCGTTTCGGGAGAAATCATAGCGGCAGACGCCAACCTTCTGCAATGGTTCGACAAAGCAGAGATAAAGATTATGCGTGAAGCCGTAGAAGACCACCGGGCATCCACCGACCATGAGCCACGCAGCATCTACGGTAAAATCGTAGCCGAAGCCGACCGCATCATCGACGCTGACATCACCCTGCGCCGTACCGTACAATACGGATTGAAACAAAATCCTACGGCGGACGAAGCATGGCACTACCAACGTTTCCACAAACATCTGATGGAGAAATACGCTCCCGGCGGCTATCTGAAGCTCTGGTTTCCCGACTCAAAGAACGCCGGACGACTGAAAGAGCTGCAAACCATCATAGCGGATGAGATACGCCTAAGAAGCATTTTTCACCAAATGTTCGAAGAAGAGAAAAGATAAAAGACTATCTTTGCAGCCAATTAGCTGAATAATAATTAAAAAACAAGATATACTTATGGCATTAAAAGCAGGTATAGTGGGACTGCCCAACGTAGGGAAATCCACTCTTTTCAACTGCCTGTCCAGCGCAAAAGCACAGGCGGCAAACTTTCCTTTTTGTACCATCGACGCCCAAATGGGACAGGTATCCGTACCCGACGAGCGACTGACCAAACTCGCCGAAATCGTTCATCCGGGACGTATCGTGCCCGCCGTATGCGATATTGTCGATATTGCCGGACTGGTGAAAGGCGCCAGCAAAGGTGAAGGACTGGGTAATCAGTTTCTGGGCAACATCCGCGAGTGCGACGCCATCATCCACGTACTGCGCTGCTTCGACAACGGCAATATCGTACACGTGGACGGTAGCGTAGACCCTGTACGCGACAAGGAAATCATCGATACCGAGCTCCAGCTGAAAGACCTCGATACGGTGGAAAACCGCATCAAGCGCGTGGAAAAGATAGCCAAAGTAGGCGGAGACAAAATGGCGAAGGTAGAGTACGAACTCCTGCTCCGCTACAAAGACGCGCTGGAACAAGGACAGAGCGCCCGCACCGTAATACCTCAGAACGACGATGAAGAACAGTGCGCCAAGCAGATGTTCCTGCTCACAACGAAACCGGTACTCTACGTCTGCAACGTAGACGACACCAGCGCCGCCGACGGCAACCAATACGTAGAGCAAGTGCGCGAAGCCATCAAAGGCGAAGACGCCGAGCTCATCATCATCTCCGCACAGACCGAGGCCGACATTGCCGAACTGGAAACTTACGAAGAAAAGCAAATGTTCCTCGAAGACCTCGGCCTGAAAGAAAGCGGCTGCAACAGACTGATTAAAGCCATCTACAGCCTGCTGAACCTCGAAACGTTCATCACCGCCGGCGAAATGGAAGTAAAAGCATGGACCTATCGCAAAGGCTGGAAAGCCCCGCAATGCGCCGGCGTTATCCACACCGACTTTGAGAAAGGTTTTATCCGCGCGGAAGTCATCAAGTACGAAGACTACATCAAATACGGCAGTGAAGCCGCCGTGCGCGAAGCCGGAAAACTGGGTGTGGAAGGCAAGGAATATGTAGTGCAGGACGGAGACATCATGCACTTCCGATTCAACGTATAAAGACATGAGCCAGACTAATACACTACAAATGACAAATAACAATCTGAAGTACCTCATCGCAGGCACAGGCGGCGTGGGCGGAAGCATTGCAGGTTTTCTCGCATTGGCAGGAAAAGACGTTACTTGCATCGCACGCGGCGAGCACCTTGCCGCTATACGCGAGTACGGCCTGCGGTTACATTCCGACTTAAAAGGCGAGCAAACCCTGAAGATACCCGCTTATACAGCGGAGGAATACGCCGCTCTCGCTTCCTCGTCAGCCGACTGCAAGGCAGACGTTATCTTCGTATGCGTCAAAGGCTATTCCGTAGACTCCATTACGGAACTAATCAAACGCGCCGCGCACAAAGATACGGTGGTAATCCCCATTCTGAACGTCTACGGCACAGGGCCTCGCATCCAGCGGCTGGTTCCCGGCGTTACGGTACTGGACGGTTGCATCTACATCGTAGGATTCGTTTCCGGCAAAGGCGAAATCACACAGATGGGAAAAATATTCCGTCTGGTTTACGGAGCCCACAAAGACACCGTTGTTTCCCGTGAAACATTGGAAGCCATTCAACAAGACTTACAGGAAAGCGGCATCAAGGCGGAAATATCTCCCGACATCAACCGCGACACTTTCGTAAAATGGTCTTTCATCTCGGCTATGGCCGTAACCGGCGCTTATTACGACGTGCCTATGGGCGAAGTACAGAAACCCGGAAAAGTACGCGACACCTTCATCGGACTTTCACAGGAAAGCGCCGCACTGGGACGGAAACTGGGCATTGACTTCAAGGAAGACATCGTAGAGTACAACCTCAAGGTCATCGACAAACTTGCCCCCGAAAGCACCGCTTCCATGCAAAAAGACATAGCGCGCGGGCATCAAAGCGAAGTGCAGGGATTACTTTTCGACATGATTACGGCAGCCGAGGAACAGGGAATTGACATCCCCACATACAGAATGGTAGCGGAGAAATTCAAATAATTTTATACCTTCGCTTAATTGTCCCATACTGTTTTTATCACCCGGAGCGTAGCGCGGAATCTCCTCTTCTGATGTAAGGGGAAACGGGAGAAAAAGAAAAAAGGTTCTTCGCTGCGCGCTGAATGACAGACAGCCTTGATATAAGCCGAATTTCAACATTTACTTACTAATTTTTACTACTTATGAATATGCTGACTCTCCTCTCCATCAACTGGAATCCCAACCCGGAACTGTTCAACCTTTTCGGCAGCCTTCCAATCCGATATTACGGCCTGTTATGGGTTGTCGGTATCGCTCTTGCCTACGTAATAGTACACCGCCAATACCGCGACCGGAAAATCGACGAAAAGACATTCGAGCCGCTGTTCTTCTACTGCTTCTTCGGCATCCTGATAGGAGCGAGATTAGGACACTGCCTGTTCTATCAGCCGGATTATTACCTGAACCATTTCTGGGAAATGATACTCCCCGTGAAGTTCCTTCCGGACGGCGGCTGGAAATGGACGGGATACGAAGGACTTGCCAGTCACGGCGGTACGCTGGGACTGATTATCGCCCTCTGGATGTACTGCCGCAAAACAAAGATGCACTATATGGACGTGCTGGACATGATAGCCGTGGCCACGCCTATCACCGCCTGCTTCATCCGCCTTGCCAACCTGATGAACTCCGAGATTATCGGCCAGCCGACCGATGTACCCTGGGCGTTCGTCTTTGAGCGGGTAGACATGCTGCCCCGCCATCCGGCGCAGCTCTACGAGGCAATCGCCTATTTCATCTTCTTCCTGGGCATGGTCTACCTATACAAGCGCGGGCAGCAGAAGCGGGAGAAAGCTTCCCTACCCTATCACCGCGGCTTCTTCTTCGGCCTTTGCCTGACAGAAATATTCGTATTCCGCTTCTTCATCGAGTTCCTGAAAGAAGACCAGGTGGATTTTGAAAGGACAATGGCGCTGAATATGGGACAGTGGCTCAGTATTCCGTTCATACTTATCGGAGTTTACTTCATGTTCTTCTACGGTAAGAAAACGGCAGGAAAATAACATCCCCGCAACACTAAAAAAGTTTCAAGGCATGAAACCGGCAGTTCCACCTGAGGAAACTGAAAGTTCCATGCCTTGAAACTTCTTGTTCCACCGGGCGAAACACTTTGTTCCCCACAGGGGAACACTTCGTTCCATCCTTTGAAACAGAATCTATATCGCAGGCTACTTTCCTTTAACTATCCGTTTAATGTCATTCAGCTTATTCAACGCTTCGAGCGGCGTCAGGTTGTTGACATCGAGATTCAGTATTTCGTCGCGTATCTGGCATAATATCGGGTCGTCAAGCTGGAAGAAGCTGAGCTGCATACCGCCGCGCGTCTCTCCCACCTCGGCCATCGGCTTGCCCGATATACCTTGCTGACGATTATCCGTCTCAAGCTGCTTCAAGATATCGTCGGCGCGTTTCACAATGCTTTTGGGCATACCGGCCATTTTGGCTACATGGATACCGAAGGAGTGCTCACTGCCGCCGCGTTCCAATTTGCGCAGGAAAATGACCTTATTGTCGACTTCCTTCACCGACACGTTATAGTTCTTGATGCGCTTGAAGGACTTTTCCATCTCATTCAGCTCATGGTAGTGCGTGGCGAAGAGCGTGCGCGCCTTGGCGCGCGGATGTTCGTGGATATACTCCACAATGGCCCACGCAATGGAAATACCGTCGTAAGTAGAAGTACCGCGCCCCAATTCGTCGAAGAGCACCAGACTCCGGGAAGAAAGGTTGTTCAATATGTCCGCCGCCTCGTTCATCTCCACCATAAACGTAGACTCGCCTACGGAGATATTGTCGCTGGCTCCCACACGGGTAAATATCTTGTCCACCAAACCGATATGCGCGCTTTCGGCCGGAACGAAGCTGCCGATTTGCGCCATAAGCGTAATCAAAGCGGTCTGACGGAGCAACGCCGACTTACCCGCCATATTGGGACCGGTGATGATGATTATCTGCTGCGTGCTGCTGTCCAGCATTACATCGTTCGCTATGTACTTCTCGCCTATCGGAAGCTGCTTCTCGATGACCGGATGACGTCCCTGGCGTATTTCCAGCACTTCGTCGTCGGAGATTACGGGACGGATATAATTGTTTTCGCGGGCCGCGGTGGCAAAGGAAAGCAGACAGTCCAGACGCGCTATCTGGTTCGCGTCAATCTGAATGGCGGAAATGAACTTGTTCAGCGATTGTACCAGCTCTGTGTAAAGCTGTGTTTCCAGTACCAGTATTTTGTCCTCAGCGCCGAGTATCTTCTCTTCGTACTCTTTCAATTCCTGCGTAATGTAGCGTTCGGCATTGACCAGCGTCTGCTTGCGAATCCATTCTTGCGGCACTTTATCTTTGTGCACGTTGCGCACTTCGATATAGTAACCGAACACATTGTTATAACCTATCTTCAAGCTGGGAATCCCCGTCTGTTCACTCTCCCGCTGCTGTACCTTCAAAAGATAGTCCTTACCGGAATAAGCTATCTGACGCAACTCGTCCAGCTCGGCATTCACGCCGGATTTTATCACGCCGCCTTTATTGATGAGCAACGGGGGATCGTTGTTGATTTCCTTATCGATGCGGTCACGAATGGCGCGGCAGATGTCCAGTTGCCCGCCAATGTGGTTCAGACTGGCGTTATCGGCACCCATACAGGCTTCCTTAATGGGCTCGATTGCCTGCAAGGCTACTTTCAAGGCAACCACCTCACGAGGAGAGACACGCCCCACGGCTACTTTGGAGATGATACGTTCCAGGTCACCTATCAAATGCAGCTGCTCTTCAATCAGTTCCTTGAAGTCGGGTTGGCGGAAGAAATACTCCACTACGTTCAATCGCTCATTAATGGGCTGCACATCTTTCAGGGGGAACACCATCCAGCGCTTCAACAGACGGGCTCCCATCGGACTGATAGTTTTGTCTATCACGTTCAACAGGCTGCTGCCGCCGTCGTTCATACTGCCCATCAGCTCCAGGCTGCGCACCGTAAACTTATCCAGGCGGACGTATTTGTCTTCTTCTATGCGTGCCAGCGAAGTGATATGCCCTATCTGCGTATGCTGCGTCAGAATGAGGTACTGCAAGACAGCCCCCGAAGCAATGATACCGTTCTTGAGGTGTTCCACGCCGAATCCTTTCAAATTCTTTACTTCAAAGTGTTTCAGCAGCTTCTCGCGGGCGGTGGTTTCCGTAAATACCCAGTCTTCCAGCTCGAATGTAAAGAACTTGCTACCGAAGTTACCCTCAAACATTCCCCGACGGCCACGTTCAAAAAGCACTTCTTTCGGAGCAAAGTTATTCAACAGCTTGTCCACATAGTCGAAAGGCCCTTCGGCGGTCAGGAACTCACCCGTAGAGATGTCCAGAAATGCCACGCCGCAAGCGCCTTTACCGAAGTGAACGGCGGCAAGGAAGTTGTTTTCCCGGTAATTCAGTACGTTGTCGTTAATGGACACACCCGGTGTTACCAACTCGGTGATACCGCGTTTCACCAGTTTCTTGGTGAGCTTCGGGTCTTCCAGCTGGTCGCAAATGGCTACGCGCTTGCCTGCACGTATCAGCTTGGGCAGATACGTATCGAGCGCATGATGAGGAAAACCGGCCATTTCAATCGTTTTCCCTTTGCCATTGGCACGCTTTGTCAGGGTAATGCCTAAAATTTCAGAAGCTACAATAGCATCGGTGGAATAAGTCTCATAGAAGTCGCCACAACGAAACAGCATGACGGCATCGGGATGTTTCGCCTTCAAATCAAGGAACTGTTTCATCATCGGGGTAAGGACAATATCTTCGTTCACAGCGGTATCTGTTTAGAGTTTTAATGTAATTTGATTAAGCAGGACAAAGATAATCCTTTTTTAGAAAATACGTATGTAGAGGGTTTAAATCCTTAGTAAGCCTTAACAAAGTGGGTATTTTTGCTAAAACGTGTTATAAAACACACTTTTTTATTTGTTTTATTTGGAGATTTCCCAAAAGTCCGTACCTTTGCAATGTGTTTTTCATAGTATTAGATTTAAGGTTAACAAAGGTTGGAGTACAGCGGTACTCCTTTTTTTATGCCTGTATGTCTCATTTCACACTTGCCAGCATCAAAGTAGCGTCATTGTGATTCAGTTCGTAAACGCTGGTTTCAATATTATCATTGTAAGCATTGTCCTTGGAGTTCCAACGAGCATAGCTCAAAGAAACCTCATCACCCGTATATTCGATATCCAGCTTGAAGTAAGGAACCCACGCTTCTTTTACACTGTCCCATTTGGAAGCTTCTTTGCTGATTACACGATTCTCATTGTCATAGCCATAAGTATAACGCAGGTGACGGAATAAATAACCATCCTCATTACGGAAGATTGTCCGGGCTGTTACCAGTTCGCCGCTCATTTCCTCGTTCTTTACGTAATCCGTAGGATTCATTGCATTCGCAGAGAAGTTTAATACGCTTGCCATTACTACCGCTACCATTACCACTGCCTTAAGAATTACATTTGTCTTCATAATCGTTATGTTTTTATTGTTATTATTAGTTTGAGTTATTCAGGCTTTCTTTGCCGAGCGCCTTCGGCTATATATAGTCAATTGCTGTGCCAAACTTATAAACAGCTGAAAATCAACGATTATCTAAAACAAAGCTGTGTTCATTTCCGAACAACTGTCCGCGCAAAAGCGAACATTATAAAAAATGCAACTGCCGAAAAATATCTTTCGACAATAGCGTATTCAAAAACAGATTTAAAGTTATCTATTCTTTCGAATAGATAACTTCAACTTTAACTCCTGTGGAGCATTTTATGGCAGGAACCTCGACCGTAGTACATCTTTTATCTTTGTCATAAACATACGATACAGCAGTATTACCGTTCACCTTTACGGATACGGGTGCGGCAGTATCAAATATCCGCAACGTATATGAACGTACAGACGCGCCACCCTTATAATTACCCCGACGTGCAGAAATAATATACTTACCTCTATTTCCATCAGCTATTTGTTTCAGAGCTGTTGTAGAGTACATAGTGGCATAATCACTATTATTTCCACTGTCTTCATATAAAGAACTTTCACCATCAGAACCGGCTACAATATTCAGGATTAGATTATCCGGACGTTCGGTAACATTCATTACAGTAGGAGGGTTGTAGGGTATGATAGCCCCTTGTCTGAAAAAATAGGGTATTTGCTCGTGTGTGAAATTCATAACCTTTTTACACGGTCCCTCAATAAGTTCATTGGTAGATACGCTCCACCATTTTCCTTCAGGAAACCAGATTTCCTTGGCACTGATACCCTCAACAGCAGCTTCAGTGATAGGAACTACAAGGATATCATCACCGAAAAAATACTCGTTCTCATAAACATAAGCTTCCTCACTCTCCGGATATTCATAATACAGAGGACGACAAACAGATATACCGGTATCATAAGCTTTACGGGCCATAGTGTAGAGATAGGGAAAAAGCGAGTAGCGAAGCCGTACCGCCTCAAGCATCGTCGGAAAATTATCAAATTTCCAAATTCGACGTTCTATGCGTGCATCGTTTGTCGCATGTGTACGGAAAATCGGTGTAAACACTCCGAATTGTATCCAACGAAGTACAAGTTCCGGATCATTTACAATACTCTCATCTGTGAATGCATGTCCGCCAAGATCGTGCCCCCAATAGCCATACCCTACATTCGAAGCTGTAGCCGTAAAATAAGGTTGGAAGCCAAGAGTCTGAAAGTTTATAAGAGCATCGCCCGAAAAACCAATCTGATAACGATGGCTGCCCAAGCCTCCCCAACGGTGGAAAATTACAGGTCTGCGGTCTGTACGTTTTCTCACCATATCGTTAAAGAATATATGATTGCACCAGAATGTTTCACTCAATCCGTAAGTATCATTGCTTGTAAGATGTTGCTGCCAGTCAATCCACCAGAAGTCAACTCCCTCACTTTCGTGATTACGGATGATATTTTTAAAGAATGATTTTGTAAAATCCGTATAGTCAATGCTCCAAGAGATATTATCTTTTTTGTCGTTAAGATACTTACCGTTAAGTTCCGAGTTCATTGCCGCGAAATAGACAGGCGATTCATTCTTGTTTATACCGTCGGCAGGATGAAGATTAAGGGCAATCTTAAAATTATTATCATGGATATCCCGGAGCAAGCCCTTAGGATTCGGAATCAGATTGGTATTCCACGACCATCCTGTCCAACCACCTTTATCTCCGGATTGTCCATTTCCTACGTTCCAGTGCCAATCCATATCCAGAATCATTACATCGGCAGGAATCTTATTATCCTTGATTTCAGACATAATCCGGCGGTAGTCATCTGCCGAATAAGCAGAGTATTTGCTATACCAATATCCGAATACATAATCGGGCGGCAATGGTATCTTACCCGCAATTTTAGTGTAGTCGGAAATAGCTTTCTTATAATCATTACCATAACCCAGATAATAGATGTCAAGAGCATCCGTATCGGAGCGTTCCGCCCACCAGTCAAACTCCATATCCGCATTGGGCCGGAGAGCATAAGAACGCCCACCGTCAGAGCGTATGGCAGCCCATGAATCGTCTATGACAGCCCATCCGGAACGTGATATCAATCCGTTCTCCATTTCGGCACGCTTATTATCTCCATTACTTCCGTCAAGAGTGCGGCAGGTACCTTTAAGATTCAACGAATCTGATTTACCGGGATACCACACAGACTCACATCCATTGTTATCGATAGTTATGGTCAGATTTTCAGGAGACGCAGGAGTTGTCACCGGATTTGTACTTTTGCGATATTTCAACCTTACCTTATCGGTAACTATATACAAATACGTATTGTCTTCCCTCTTCCTGAAACGTGGCACCTTCAGTCTACGATTGGTTACGGTAAACGTAGCTTGGTCCTCAAATATACCTTTAGCACTGTATTCAATGCGAATCATTTCCGGTGTAAGAACAGTGAAGCGCGCTTTTCCGCAAATCACCACCGCTTCAGGATTGGCAACCGGATTATTATCGGACGCTGAAGTCTTTGCGGTTGCCAGCATTAGTAGGGCAACCAAACAAATAATTGTTTTCCCCTTTTTAAAATTCAAAAGAAACCCTTGCAACAAGGGTTTCTTTTGAGAAGAAGATTTCTTAAATCCATTCATTGGGCATTCAATGTTTCAATTAAAATATTATTTCAGATTCTTCACTCCTTTCATTGCAGCCTTATCCGTAACTTCCATGATACTGATAGCATAACCGCCACCCGGCGCTGCTTTCATTTTCAATACAGATTTGGCCGACACAATTCCTTTCCGAATGGTATAAGCTTGAGGATTAGTTCGATAATGGGCATCCTTACTGTCTTCATAGACAGTGGCAATATACTTCTTATCCTTATCAAGGAAGTCCAACTTCAATGCTGAAATATGACCGTCCTCGTTACTGGTGCAGCCTACAAACCAATTATCCGTTCCCTTAGCCTTACGGGCAACCACAATATAACGTCCCGGTTCGGCTTCAAGATAACGGCTTTCATCCCAATCTACCGCTACATCCTTGATGAACTGAAAAGCATCCATAAAACGTTCGTAATTCTCCGGAAGGTCGGCAGCCATTTGCAAAGGGCTATACATAGTGACATACAATGCCAGTTGACGCGCAAGAGTGGAGTTTACATGAGAATGACTGTTGGGATTCAATTTATTCATATCCATTTCGAAAATACCAGGGGTATAATCCATCGGGCCGCCTTGCAGACGAGTAAACGGAAGCACAGTGGTATGAAAAGGTTTGTTACCGGCAAAAGCCTCGTATTCCGTACCTCTGGCAGACTCATTACCAATCAGGTTTGGATACGTGCGACAAAGTCCCGTAGGACGTACTGCCTCATGGGCATTAACCATGATACGATGCTTCGCAGCTTCAGTCACAGCATACAGATAATGATTATTAAGCCACTGTCCGTAATGATGTTCTCCGCGGGGAATCATATTCCCCACATAACCACTTTTGACCGAGTTATATCCATATTTATTCATCAGCTGATAAGCCGCTTCCATATGCCGTTCGTAATTACGTACAGAGGATGATGTTTCGTGGTGCATCATCAGTTTCACCCCTTTTGAATGAGCATATTCATTCAGCATTTTAATATCAAAATCGGGATAAGGAGTTTGGAAGTCGAAAACATAATCTTTAGAATTGCCAAACCAATCTTCCCAACCAATATTCCAGCCTTCCACCAATACTTGGTCGAAGCCATGTTCGGCGGCAAAATCAATATATTTCTTTACATTAGCATTGTTAGCCGGATGAACCCCGTTGGGTTTCACCCCGGTATAATCCGTTTCATCGAGTTTCACCGAAGGTATATCCCAAGTATACGCCCATGGCTTTCCACCGGCAATCATTTCCCACCACACACCGATGTACTTCACCGGCTTAATCCAAGAAGTATCTTCATATTTACAAGGCTCATTCAGGTTAAGAATAAGATTCGATGCCAATATCTTCCGTGCGTCGTCACTCACCATCACCGTACGCCAAGGAGTATGGCAAGGACTCTGCATATATGCTTTGTTTCCTACCGCATCCGGAGTCAGCCATGATTCGAATATTAAATTCTTATCATCCAGATTAAGATGCATGCATGAATAATCAACCAACGCAGCCTCGTGCAAATTGATATAAAGTCCTTCAGCCGTTTTCATCTGAAGGGAAGTCTGCACACCGGTAGGCGAGAAAACAGTCTGCGAAGCATTACCGCTGACAGCGCCTTGCAGCAACCCGCGGATTTCAGAAAGTTTAGACTCCGTATAATCATATTCTTGTGTATCATAATCTCCCGGAATCCACCATGCAGTATGGTCACCGCTCATGGCAAACTGCGAATGTTCCTCCCTGACAACGAAATAGACTAAATTCCTCTGCTGAGGGAATTCGTAACGAAAGCCTATCCCATCGTCGTACACGCGGAAACGAAGATTCATAAAACGGCCGGTCGATGTTTGCTTCAGTTCCACCAGCAGTTCGTTATAATGATTACGTATATCCTTATTCTCTCCCCACACCGGTTGCCAAGTTTCATCGAACGAAGATGTAGAGGTATTTACTACTTCAAATCCCTCCTGCAAGCTTTCCTGCCCGTTCAGTTCAAGGCCCAAGGTACTGGGATTGATAACCTGAGATTTCTTGTATTGTAAAGAATAAGAGGGTTTGCCTTTTTCTTGCAGTTCAAAAGAAAGATGGACATTATTGTCCGGAGAAACCTGTTGGTAAACCTTGGTAGCATTCTGCGCTTGCACCGTCAGTGCCATAAACAACGCACAAGTTACCAATACTATCATTTGAAAAGTTTGTTTCATATTCAAAAGTACCTGTTTAAGTAAATAATAAATAAATCTGTATGATTTATCTGAATTCATATCACTAACTGACAGTTTGTATAACCTATGTCTATTCCTTGATTATACCTCCCCGCCCCTTTACTATATGAGCCTTTATTAAAAGGCTTTTAATAGCACAAAAAATATCCTCATTCATAGATTATTCCGTTAATATAGACATGTATTTATGAATGAGGATATAAGCTTTTTATAAAATCCTGAAAACTGTTATTTCACCCTGTTGATTCAGTTGTTGCTGATTATAATTTCTCTGCGGTTAATGTTACATTTTCCAATTCGGAAGTATTCAGAGTGAGTTTATAAGTACCGGTTTGGGCTTCAGTTACTTGCCATTTGTAATCTCTACCATTCTCCTGACGACAATCTACATTCATGTTACTTCCTGTTACAAATGGAGTATTTGCCTCAGGAGCATAATAATCATCATTAGTATTAGTATATTCTATTTTGGAGAGTATTTTAAAGTCACCCTCATGCAAGTTGATTATCAATTCATATTTATCGTTATCTATCTTTGTAAAATAGGGAGCTCTTTTCAAATCATAACCATTGTTTTGATTTTCACCCTCTTCCACTGATAAAACACTTCCAACCAAATAAACAACATCTAACTTTTCCACTTCTACTTTCATAGTTTCCACATTAACAGTGACAGTATATGTACCTTTTTCTTTTATCACCCACTTATTATCACGTTTAATGGATTCATTATCATAATATATCACAGGATATGCATTCATTTCCACATTTAATTCTACTTTTTTATTAGTTGTTCCATTCATATTAGGCATTAATTGTACATCTCCAATAATACTTTGTTGAAGGAGAGCAAATTTCATTTCTTGGTTATCATCTTTTACATTTCCTGTCCAAGTAAAGGTTTTCCCATCTTCGCTTTTCATCATTTCATACGGCCGTCCCCAATCCGTGAAACCACTTGCCAAGTATAATCTATCAAATTTCAATGTTCCAGGAACTATTATATTATCATCACTTATATCACCATCGTCCCAATTCTTAATGCTTACTCCTGTAATACTTACATTTATATTTCCTGAAGGAGTTGTTTCAAATTTAACTTTATAAGTATACTTCTTACCAGCTTCAAATGTAGTACTGTTACTAATCGTCGCATTAAATATTTTTTCATTCAATTGAAATGTCAATTTACGATCTTCTGCACTATTGTTTTCTTCATTGGGTAACACAATAGCTTCTGTAAAACGATAATTACTCAAATTCCAATATTTCATAACTATGTCTTTTTTTTCACTCCCATCAGCAGTCAACAACTTATCATTCAAAATATCATACTGAATATCAGTATATTGATTGCCTATTGCAGCATATATACCATCGGTATTGACATCACCTTCTATTTCAAAAAAAAGTTTAGTCAAACGGTGTTTAAATCCAAGATTAATAATAGGAGTACTTTTACTTGCACCTTCTGCTTTTGCTGACATTAAATCTATACGTGGCTGCTCATCCTGATTAGCTAAATCCAACGATAATTTATTTTCAACTACATTTCCTTGCGGATAATAAGCCACTACATTCACAACATCATCACTTTCGGGAAAATAAGCCGTATTAGTTTCCCCGTCAGGAGAAAAATTACCATTGTTCTTATCAATTACTACATAACGATAATTACTTACATCACCTACTATGCTATTTTCTGCACTTACCATATACACACCGATAGCGTCCTTCTCATCCCAATGGTCATCTGCCGCACGTGTCATCAGCATATTGATATCACCATTTATTTGCAGTGGTACCCGTCTGCTATCCATTACCTGTTCGTCTATTTCATTGTTGCAACCTGCCATCATCAAAGCAGCCAGCATAACAAAACATGTATTCTTTTTCATTGCTTAAGTCTTTAAAGTTCTTAATTATTTTAACCAATCTAAATCTCCTTTTTCTTCCACAACCCAATTTATGACATTACCGTTGAACCCACCTCTTCCTTCTATATCCAACGGCGTATTACCGCCTTCGTCAAGTTTAGACAATGCTTCAGTAAGGTCGGTAGTTATTGTCTCAGTTGTTTCATCTTCTTTAGTTATCTCCACCGTCATTATCTGCCGCTGGGCTTTTTCTTGAGATACCCCCAATAGACGCACAGTACCTTTGAGCCGCATACTTGCCTCACCTTCTGCTACCGGTGACGCAGTAAAACTGACAGAAGCTTTAGCCACACTCAGCAGTTCACCGGTAGTTAGGTCTATACTCGAAACTACATTATCCAGCATACCTGTCACCGATTTAATACTCTCCACATCGGTATCCATTGTTATATTAACTTGACGTGTACGCTGTTGCATCTTTACAGTCAGCCGCAATGTATCTCCTGTCAAAGCAAGTAGTTCATCCTGTACTAAATCCTCCGAAACAGAAAACAAATCATCGGGATTACCTGTAACGACAGAACTTCTCTCACTCCTTGTAGCTACCGCATTCAGGGTAGCTATATTACCGTTAACACTAACTCCTTGCGGTTCATTATACGCCACCATGCCATAATCACTTGTGGAAAGCAATAAAAAACTATTTACATTACCGGTTACTTCCTGTGTCTCATTGCCTATACGCACCATATATTTCGCCGGTGCTGCCGAAGAGCATTCCGACCAATCTGCCGTAAGTTTTACCACAGTCCGCGCTTTCTTCATCGGTGCCGGTAATTCGTCTTCGGCACAACTGCCCATCACGCATAGTCCTGCCAAGAGAAGTAAAGCATTGAATTTACATAATCCTATTCGTCTCATTTTTCAATAAATATTAGTTGGTAAACTTTTCATTTTCCTTAACTCTGCTTTATCTTGCACTTCTATCAAACTAATGGCATAGCCTCCACCCGAAGCCGCCCTAAGTTTCAGTTTGGTTTTGGAAGTAGCAATCCCTTTGCGAATAACATAAGCCTGCGGATTTTTCTTCCAATCGGCATCTTTTGCATCGGCATAAACAGTAGCGATATACTTCTTACCAGGAATCAAAAAATCAAGTTTAAGATTGGATACATGTCCATTCTCATCGGCCGTACAGCCTACAAACCAATTATTTGTACCTTTGGCACGTCGTGCTACAGTGATATAATCACCCGGTTCGGCTTCCAAATACCTGCTTTCATCCCAATCTACCGCCACATCCTTGATAAACTGGAATGCATCTATAAAACGTTCGTAATTCTCAGGCAAATCCGCAGCCATTTGAAGCGGACTATACATAGTACAATACAAAGCCAATTGACGGGCCAATGTAGTACGTGCCTGCTGATCCTTTTTATAACCGTTCTCGTAATAACTCAAATCTCCCTGAAAGATACCCGGAGTATAATCCATCGGTCCGCCCATTAAACGGGTAAAAGGTAAAATAGTAGTGTGATCCACCGGATTACCGCCCATTGATTCAAATTCGGTTCCACGGGCAGATTCCTGCGCCAACCAGTTTGGATAAGTACGGCACAACCCCGTAGGACGTACAGCTTCGTGACTGTTTACCATAATATTAAAATCCGCTGCGCGCTTTGCCACATGGATATAATGATTATTCATCCATTGCGAAGCATGATATTCGCAACGCGGAATTATAGGGCCTACATAACCCGTTTTTACTGCATTATAACCATGATTCACCATAAAATTGAAAGCATCATCCAATTGTCGTTCATAATCAGCGGCATTGGCAGACGTTTCATGATGCATCATTACACGCACCCCCTTTTCATGAGCATACCGCTGCAATTCATCTACATCGAAATCCGGATAGGGAGAAGTAAAACTAAACTGGCGATTTTTAGTATAAGCCGTCCAGTCTTCCCAACCTTCGTTCCATCCCTCCACCAATACGGCGGCAAAACCATGTTTGGCAGCAAAGTCAATATATCTTTTTACATTATCGGTATTGGCCGCATGACGCCCATTAGGAGTCAGCTTGCTATAATCGGTCACTCCCGGTTTTGCACGATTATAACTGCTGTATGCCCAATCTTTCCCTGTCCCGATAAACATCTCCCACCATACACCGATATATTTCATCGGCTTAATCCAAGATGTATCTGCATATCCGCAAGGCTCATTCAGATTCAGAATCAGCTTACTGGCAAGGATATTCCTTGCGTCATCGCTTACTACCACTGTGCGCCAAGGCGAGAAGCAAGGGGTTTGCAAGAAACCTTTATCACCGTTTTTATCCGGTACTAAGCAGGCAGTCAAACAAAAAGACTTATCATTTACATTCAATTCCATAGCTGCGTAATCCACCAAAGCAGCTTCATGGATATTAATGTACAATCCGTTACTCCCTTTCAGCATCAGAGGCGTCTGTACTATCAAATCACCCGCCGATTTCGCTTCATACGACTTCATGGCCACGGATTGTTTAGGCATCTCTTCACGTATCTGAGAAAGAGGAGCTGTGGTGTAGGTAAACTCATTGGTGTCATAATCACCCGGCATGCAAAAAGCCGTATAATCATGCGCCAAATTGAACTGAGTTAGTTCCTCATTGATAACGAACTTATTCAAAGTAGGTTGTTCGGGAAACTCATAACGAAATCCCAAACCATCATTAAAGAGACGAAAACGTATATTCAACGTGCGCCCGCTAAAACCTTGTTCCAATGTAAGCAGCATTTCGTTATAATGGTTACGGATAAGCGATTGCTCACCCCATACCGGTTTCCACGATTCGTCCAATGAATCCGTCTGTACCGATTTCACACTGAAATCGTTCATTAATCCGCGTTCATATTTAATATCCAATCCGAGACGACTCGGTGCAAGCACAGCTTTACCTTTGTAAGAAAGCTCGTAATAGGGAATTCCCCTTTCTACTACTGTCTTCAGTAATAAATTACCGTCCGGTGAGGAAAGATTCTGCGCTTTCCCCACTGCTGCCAGAAGTAGAAATAACACTATATTAATTGTATTTTTCATATTTCTCTATCTATTCATAAGTGAGACAATCAGAGTTTGGTCAACCTCACAATCTTGCAGGCATGCGCCTCAAGTTCCACATTCAAGTTATCAGCTTCTCCTTCATCTGCATGTTTCCACAAGTCACGCACTTTCATCTTACCCTCAATACCTAAATCGGAGAATTTCACCGAACGAAACTGCTTGGAATCTTCGCGATTGAACAGGCCTATCACCCAGTCACCGTTTGTCATCTGTCCATACCATATCTGACTGTTCGTACTATTTAAAACATCGGATAAAGGTTTACCGGCAAAACCATCCTTATTCAAAGCCAGCATTTCTTCGTTCTGGCAAAACTTCAAATCTGAATTGGCAAAACTATCTCCCGGCACATCGGCAATCGCTACCGGACCGCCCGCCATGAGTTGCAGAGAAATGACACTTTCCTTTTCCGCATCGGAACCGAATGTATTCAAGCGGATAAAGTCACCGTCCATAATCATTTTACCACGTCCGGAGTATTTAGACCAGTGCGTAAAGCCATCGAACATATTGCCACAACTGGGCCAATCTTCAAATACTTTGCCGCGATCGGAATTAGACACATGATGCCAGCCACCGCTCCACGTATCACCAACGATACGCGCCATATTACCATACTCGCGCTCCAGAGCCGCGTCCTCATGCATATTGGGCATTACCAACGAAGTAAATACACCGTATTTCTTTGCAGCCTTACAAATATATTGCAGAGCAAGCTTATAATTCTCTCGTCCGTACCCTTTACCTTTTATGGCATTCATACCGCGGTCGTACCCGTTTTCATAATAACAAAGAAAGTCCATACGGATAAAGTCCACACCAAGATTCTTATAATATTTAAAGAAGCCGTCGATGTACTCCTCAGCGCCTTTATGACTTGCTACTACCCACCAGAAGCCATCGTCGGCGTCAGGATAAAGTACATTATCTTCACCTTGCTTATAACGCAAATCCTTGAAGGTAATATTATCAGTACCCTCTATAATGGTTTCTTCCGGACCATGTATCCACAAAGGATTGTCATAGACACCCAATTTCAGTCCCTTAGCCTTGCACATTTCCGAAAGTTTCTTCAGTTTTACCGATCCGTATTTCGTCATATATCCCATAGGATCGGGCTCGGAAGTACCATCCATCGCCATAAAACCATCCGTACAAATCATATTGTAACCATAAGGAAGCAGATTTTCCGCCACATAGTCGATTATATTCTGCCAGGAACCTTCAGACATATCAATAGCCTGTCCTTGCCCACCGGCATTGACCAATTCTTCATTTCTGCGCTCCAATTTCCAACAGTATTCATAGACACTCCAATAGAGAGGGGCGTTATAAGTATGTATTCCTTCCGTATCAGCGTCATCACCGGGAGTTATCACGGGATCATCGGGAATCATATCCGGTGTCCAGCCTGTACCCTTATCCTCGCATCCTCCGAAAAAGAATGTCAATGCCATCAAAAACAGTTTCATATTCAAATTCTTTATCATATCATTATTTTTACCTGAATTTCTCAAACAAGACAATACTTGTTTTATTATACTTTCATTATCACTCAGATTTTGTCAGCCGTACAATCTTGCAAGAACGCCCGGGAATCTTATAACTCAAAGAAGCTTCAGCTTCCCCCTCATCCTGATGTTTCCACAAATCACGCACTTTTACCTTGCCCTCAATACCTATTTCAGAAAAATCGAGTGTACGGTCATATTCATTATCTTCTTTATTGAAAAAACCTACGATATAGTCTCCGTCGGACATCTGTCCGTACCATATTTGATTTTTTGCATTCCACAAATCATCCGACAAAGGTTTTCCTACAAATCCGTCTTTGTTCAAAGCCAGCAATTCTTCATTCTGATAAAACTTTAAATCACCGCTGACAATCGTATTATACTGATCGGCTACGGCAATCGGACCACCCGCCATCAGTTGCAAAGAAATCACGCTCTGTTTTTCACCTTCCGTATCAAATGTATTCAAACGGGTAAAATCAGCATCCAGCACTACCTTTCCCCTTCCCGCAATGTGCGACCAACTGATAAGGCCGGTAAACATATTAGAGGTAGACGGCCATCCATCGGGATTGAACCATGTAGGGCCATTGCTTGCAAAGTGTTGCCACCCGCCTTTCATTGTATCGGCATCTACCCGAATCATATTACCATATTTCTTCTCCAACTCCGCATCATTTTTCAGATTGGGCATCACAAGCGAAGTGAATACCTGATACTTTGTGGCGGCCTCGGAAATATACTTCAGAGCGAGTTCGTATTCTTCACGTCCATATCCTCTACCGGGCATTCCGCCGGCACCATCTGCCGTTTCAAACAGACAGAGGAAGTCCATACGGATAAACTCTACTCCTATTTTCTTATAATATTTAAAAAAGCCATCAATAAACTCCTTAGCACCTTTATGGCTGGGAACTATCCAAGTAAAGACATCCCCTTTATCCGGATAAAGAACATCATCTTTGGCGGAATTGTACACTAAACTCCCCACTGTAATACCTTCCGTACCTTTTACTACCGTTTCATACGAGCAGTGTACCCATAACGGATTATCATAAACACCCAGTTTCAAACCTTTGGCCTTACATTTAGCTACTAAATCCGTCAGTTTTATACCGGCATAATGGGTCATATACCCACCCGGATCAATACCGGGATCGTTTGTCATTGACATAAAGCCGTCCGTACAAATCATACCGTAACCATAAGGCAGAAGATTCTCCGATACCCAATCAATATTCGCATCCCAAGTCACTTCAGGCATATTCGTATTACTACCGGCCTGTTCGGCTACCCAGGCATACTCATATACACTCCAATATAAAGGAGCGTTCAAACTGATAGGTGCATACACCTGTTCATCGTCATCATCATCATCAGACGGCAAATTCTCGTCAGGAATCATATCAGGCGTCCATCCGGTTCCTTCATCTTGACATCCCCCAAAAAGGGATGCCACAATCAATAAAAATTGTATAATAAATATTTTTATCATAATTACCTGGTATTACGGTAGTTTTTCAAATTTAACTGTCATATCTATCACATTCAGAGATATCTTATATTTCCCGGCTTCATCCACTCTCCACTTATAGTCGTTCTCATCTGTATTATCAGGATAATTTTTACGTACCATTTTCAGGGCATTGGTAACTGAAGTACCATTTACCTCAGGCATCAAATAATCACACTCAAAACCTTCAGTATTACTCAGGGGAAATTTTATTTCTCCTGAGTCGAGATGTCCTTCCCATACAAACGTACCTTCCTTTTCATCCGGATTATACAGGAAAGCTATTTTAAATGGTGTATTCCATTTGGTTACAGTAGCGTCACCCGTCATCCAAACAGCTTTAATAGGGAGATTATCAGGTATTTCTATTTTCGGTTTCTTTTCAAATGTTATTTCCATCAGATAAGTATCCAAAATTATTTTATAACTGCCTGCCTGAGATTCTGTAATTTTCCATTGATAATCATGAGTTTCTACTTTTTCTTTCTCTACATACTCCATAGTATTATCACCGCCAGGCTCTGTATCATGCGTCTTCGGCATCAAATAAGGTATATTCCAATCCTCACGTAATTCCAACGGAAACTTTAAATGTCCTCCATATAAATCCCCTTCATAAACAAACTGTATATTATTAATTTTCGTCAATCCAACCGCATTCATAATAGTCCAACCTGCCGGAGTAGCATCACCTATCGCCCAAACTTTTTCATATTTATTTTCCGGATATTCACTTGCAATAGTTAATTTCTCCACATCGACAGTAATGAAATAATACCCTTCCGTATCTATGTGGAACAATGTTTCCGTACCATCATCCGTTTCATTATAAACCAATGTATTGTTATCGGCGCCTCTTGTATAAGAAGGTGTCAGACTTGTCCGGCTCTTTATGAACTTAAAGTCACCTTGTTTCAAATGTCCGCCCCATTCATATTTTTGTTCGGAAAGCACCTCGTTCATTTTAAGCGCTTTAGTTGCATCCATCCCTTCAACGGCGCTACCTACAATGAAAAGATCTCTCGCCGCAATATAATAACCTGTCACCGAAAACTGTATCTTGGATATTTCCGGTTTCATATATACACTGCCTCCTGAAACTTCAGCTATGATTTCTGCCTCTAACATGGCGGTTTCTCCCGCTGTTACCTTCCACCCGCTCAATAAAGCGTTCATCTCCTTGTGCGTATAACTGATACTTTGTACACCTTCCGGAATTTCTACTTTTGCGATGGAAGTCTCAAAGTTATTATCGGCCATATCCATCTTAAAATAATATGTGAGTTTCATTCCTTCTCCTCGATTGGCAGCACTTCCCCATGTAAAGGATATTGCTTCTTCATTACCCAAATCCTGATTCAATACCACATCACTCGAAGAAACTTTCAGTCCCATCGTGTCTTGTGGGGAATCCAAAGTTATCCGCTCCGTTTCATCTTGACAGCCCATAATTACGAAGGGTAATGTCATTAGAATATTTTTTATCGCATTCTTCATAATAATCAATTGCATTTTTAACCGTTAATTCCAATAAGGGCTTTGAACAAGTTTATCATTCTTATCTATTTCCGACTGATGGATAGGGAACCAATAATAGGCTTTCTTGTATACCCGTTTTAGATAAGGCGTACGTACATAGAAAGAAGAATTATCTTTTCCGCTGAAATTCATTCCGTAGAAATCACCGTTCAATACATTTTCCGCTTCTTTCCAACGGCGAAGATCATCATAACGGATTCCTTCACAGCTCAATTCCACACGACGTTCGGCACGAATCAACTTGCGCATTTCCGCCTGGTCGTTCAAATCAACATGAATAAAATTATCATCCGTAGCACCTGTGGTATACTGACGAATGCCCGCACGTTCACGAATTTTATTCAGATAGACCAAAATGTCTCCATTACCCGGATCGGATTCGTTCAATGCTTCCGCATAATTCAGATAAGCCTCGCCCAAGCGATAGACAATACCCGGACGATACTTATAAGTACCCTGTTTTACATTTAAGTCCGGAGAGATTTTTTTACGTATCAAATAACCATTTTGCGGAGCATCATGGGTATGCGGATTGTCGGCACTTCCATTGAAAAAATTAAATACACGCTTTTCCTGTGTGAAATAAGAGTTATTATAGCTCACCGTAATATAGAAACGAGGCTCACGATGACAATACATATTATAAGTATTTTTCTTGCTTATCGCTCCTCCGTTCACTTCCGTATCCCACACTGTATTATCACGAGTTTCATCAGAAACAGAATAACCTGTTTCCACATATTCGGAATTATCATCATTGATAGGCAGACCGTTTTCCATAAAGAATGCATCCACCAACGACTGCGTAACGCCTAAGCCGCCGCTACCGCCACTGGCAGCCGGAGTAGCATGTTTTTCGTATTCCCCATATTCCGAACCACCGGGACGTGCAAATAGAATTTCAGTATTTCCTTCGTCATATCTTGTCAGGAAAAGATTTTGATAAGACATAAACGGGTCTATTGTACCATCATCATTCTTCTCCGTATACAATTTATGTCCGGCAGCTTCAGCGGCATCAATCAGTTCTTTACAAGCCTGCGCTGCATACGCCCATTTAGTCTTGTCGGCAGTAGTACTGAAAAGATTCTCGCCGTCCTTATTCTTATGATTTGCATAATCAGGATTTCCATTTACCAACGGACTGGCGGCAAAAAGTAACATACGGGCACGTACTGCAAGACACATGATAGAAGTAGTACGGCCGTATTTACGTGCTTCGGTATATTTGGCAGGAAGAATTTCGGCCACTTCCTTCAACTCTTTATCCACCCAATCCACCACTTCATAATAGGGGCGTTGTCCTTCCATTAAATCCGCCAAATTAAAGTCTGTTGGCGCTATATAGTTCGGTTTGAAAGGAACCGGACCATACGTATTTGACAGCAGATAATAATAATAAGCGATCATAAACCGCATCTCCGCTTTCATATACGTCACTTCAGTAGCACTGATTCCCTGATCGGGCAGCGGATGTACGTTTTCTATAAAAATATTAGCCTCGCGTATCAGCTGGGGCAACCGTGACCAATAGTTACCGTCCCAATCCGTAGAAGGTGTCCATTCGCCCAATAGCATCGGAATTACTTTCCAATCCCATTGCCGCCACCGTTCAGAGGCCGTCATATCATCACTGAGAATATCCCATCCTAATTTCCGCGCGTATCCCCAATAAGGATCAGGAACATGAGAATATACATTGGCAAGCCAACCCTCTGTACGGGTTTTATCTTCGAATACCATAGGGAGTGTCAGTTCCGTATCTGATTCTTTATCCAGATAATCGACGCATGAAGTCAAGAGCTGCATACCCAAAACTCCGGTTATAATATATTTAAATAGTTTCATAATATGATTGTATAGTTGGTTATCATTAAAAATTCAAGTCAAATCCCACCATCAAAGAGCGCATGGACGGATATTTCAAACCGTCGACGGTATCCAGTTCAGGATCCCAAAGTTTGAATTTGGAAAGATAGAACAGATTGTTACCGCTCACAAAGAAGCGGATGCTCTTGGCATGAATTTTACGCGTAACAGACTGAGGAATACTGTAACCCAATTCTATTGATTTCAGTCGCAAGAAACTCATATCTTTCTTCCACCAGGTAGAAGCACGGTTATTATTGGTATTCGTACTCTCTGATAGACGAGGCCAGAACACATCCTGCGAAGGATTCTTTTCTGTCCAGCAATCGGTATAATTATCGTATACATTACCCAATACGCCTTGTCCGCTCCCCGGAATAAAATAATCGGAACCACCGATAACGCGATACGCATCTGCAGAGCCCTGGAAGAAGAAGCTGAAATCCCATTGCTTGTAATTCAGGTTACCACCGAAACCGTATACCATACGCGGATCTTTTGTTCCGCCTATATATCCTTCATCCGCTTCCGTAATGACCCCATCATCATTCATATCGACATATTTGATATCTCCCGGACGTACCTCCGTTCCTAATTCAGGTTTCGGTATACCGGGTTTCAGTTCCCCGTTTATAAAATCATCTTCCGTAAAAAGGCGTTCTGCCTGCAATCCCCACAGGGTATTAATGGAGCGTCCCGTAATGGAACGGTAAGTTCCTTTGACCGATTCCGGCTCGTCTTTCTCCAATATCTCATTTTTAGCATAAGTGACAGTACCTCTCAGGCTCATTGCCCAATCATCATTGAACCGTTTGTTGTAAGTTACCGAAAGATCATATCCCTGATTATTCACTTTACCATAGTTGGCATACGGATTAGACACGAAACCTGCTTGGGTAGGGATGGTAGAACGTTGCATAAAAATACTGGTACGTTTTTCTTTAAAGAAATCCAGTTGTACATCCAACTCGTTCCACAACCCCAATTCAAGACCGATATTCATTTTAAGAGCTTTTTCCCAAGTCAGATCGGAAACCCCTACTTCACCTTCCTGAATACCTGTGTAATAGTTGCTATCGGTATATCCGAAATGATAACCGCTGGAATTACTGTTAATGGTAGTGATATATGCAAAACGACGACCGCCGATATTATCATTACCTACCGAACCGACAGAAGCTCTCAACTTCAATTTTGTAATGTCTTCCTGCAAATTCCTCATGAAGCTTTCTTCTGAAATCAACCAACCGATGGCTACGGAAGGGAAGAAACCGAAGCGCTTGCCTTTTGCAAAGTTCTCCGAACCGTTGTAACCGAAATTAAATTCACTGATATAACGGCGGTCGAAAGTATAAGAAAGACGACCGGCGATACCTTGTGTACGATTAGGTTGTACATCACCCCAGTCATAGCTACGCTGGTTGTATAAGAAAAGCGCATCGAGCGCATGTTTGTCAAAAGTACGGTTATATGTAACGGCAGCTTCCAGATAAGTACTTTGGTTTCCGTAATTGGCGTTACTTGAATGGTCTAAAAACTCACTACCATAACTCAAAATACTGTGCACCAATTCTCCTTCATCATTACGCGACTTGGCCACACTGTAATAATCAGGTTCCTTACCGCGAGTAACAAAATTCTCATTATATGTATCGAATGCAAACGTCACTTTCATTTTCAGCCCCGGAGTAATCATCTTTAAATTCTGTTCCAAAGAAAAAAGAGATTCCAGCTTACTTTTTCCACCGCGGTAATAACCGTTCTGCGTATTCATAGCCCACGGGTTTTTACGGGTATTGCTGACACGAGGAATGGTACCGTCCGAATAAACGGCAGGATGTATAAACGGCGGAGTCTCGAAAGCAGCTTGAAACAGTTCATCCGTACTACTTCTCGATTTACGAAGATTCTGTAAATAACCTCCCACATTGAAACGTAAAAGCGTTGTTTTCGTCAAATCCAAATCCACATTGGCACGAATATTATAACGGTTCAGTTTGCTTTGCGTATCGTAAGGCAGTGTTTTATCAGACCCCATAATTCCGTTTTCATGGTAAAGAGAAGCTGTCAATGAATAGCGAAGTATTTCCGTACCGCCGGATACCGTCAGATTTGCACGCGTAGAATTAGCGTAATCCTTGGTTATCGCATCTATCCAGTCTACATCAGGATATAAATCTTTATCATATCCATAATAAGTCTTCAAAATCTGGTCTTTCGTAAACAGCCTTTTGTTCGGGTCGGACTGAAGCGTATTCAGCAAACTCATATATTCGGCAGCTCCTATGAACTGAGGAAGCTTTGTAGGAGCCTGAATAGATTGCTCCACACGTAAATTTACGGAAGGAGCAGATACCGAACCGCGTTTGGTATTAATCAAAATAACACCGTTGGCACCTCGCACACCATACATGGCGCTGGCCGATGCATCTTTCAATACTGAGAACGATTCTATTTCCGCCGGATCGATATCATTCAAACTACGCTCTACGCCATCTACCAAAACCAACGGAGACGTATTTCCGCTGAATGAAGATATACCACGAATCCAAAAATTTGAGTTATCATACCCGGGCTCTCCCGAAGGCTGTACGGCAATGACACCTGCCAGTTGTCCCGCCAGATTATTACTCATGGAACGGGATGAACCTACCTGTAATTTCGCAGGCTCTAAAGTTTGTACGGAACCGATAACCGAGAGTTTCTTCTGATTACCGTATCCCACAACTACCACTTCATCCAATGCTTCTACATCTTCCAATAAAGTAATATTAAAATTGATATTATTACCAACCGGAATTTCCTGAGTTTTAAATCCTACATAGGTGATGACAAGAATACTGCTTTTATCAGGTACTTCAATATAAAAATGACCGTCAATATCGGTAATAGTCCCCCCTGAAGAACCTTTTACCATAATATTTACACCCGGTAAAGTGTTTTTTTCTTTGTCGATGACAGTACCACTGACACGGATACCTTTTTGCTGCTCGATAGTCTCACTTTCGGAATATGGAGTCTCCGCATATAACGGAAATACATATACCCCACAAAATAAAGAACCTACAAGCAGTGTTTTCTTTAAATTCATAGTAATTACATTTATTGGTTATTAAATGATATTATAATCAGTCCTTGTTATAATTCAAAGGCTGATGCAAAAATCATAAATTAATCTAATACAAATAAATATATAAGATTAAAATACAAAGACAGTTTACTATCAAATACCTGAAAATCAAATATTTGACAGTAATCTCAAGACATAAAAATATAAATGCCGTACAATACTTAAAAGGATGTAATCTGCATAATATTTTCTTCAAAATGCTCCGGATTCAGCGATTTCAGCCTTAACCGCGAGCGATAAGAATAGATGGTAGCTTTAGAATAGCGTAAAAAAGATGCAATGCGTTCACTATCGGTAATTCCCAAACGAATCAGAGCAAAGATACGCAGTTCCGTAGTCAGACGACCCTCTTGCTTAGGCACAATGGAGTCGTTTGCGGGTAACAATGAATTGAATGCTTTTACAAAAGACGGGAACAGGTGCAGGAAAGTTTCATCAAAGGTATTATAAAACGCTTCGAGTTCCTCTTCGATAATGACGGAAGATTTCAATGTTTTAAATAAATCCTCAAGTTTACCGGACGCCGCTTTTTTATTGAGCATTCTGCGGTAATTATCCATCTTGTCGATGTAAGAAGAACATTCCGTCATAAACTTGGTAATGTAAAGCTCCTTAATATTGTTAGCTTCCGAAAGCGACTGGTTCATATCCGACAATGCGTGATTGGTTTCATGGAGTTCTTTATTGGCAGATTGAAGTTGTTCGTTTACAGAATTAAGCTCCACATTCAACTGTCTTAACCGTTCATTGGCCTTGTTCAGCTCGCTTCTTGCCGCCGATAGTTTTTTTATTTGCCGCCGTACATAAATTACCAAACCGATAAGAAACACAGACAATATGCTGATACATGCCAATGCAATCATCATCTGTTTCTTTTCTTTCTTCGTTTTGACTTGATAGGCATTATCGATAATAGGCAATGTTTGTGTCACTTCAATAGTACGCAGGCGGGCATTACAGAATGTAGCATCATCCAACGAACGACGCATATAAATATATGCCCGGTTGATATCGCCTTCTTCATAGAGGATAGTGGCCAATCGGCGCAGCGAAATATATTCTTTTACCGCCCATTTCATATCAGCCATTGCAGAGACAATCAAGTATTTCTTTTCTTCTTCCCTGTTTCCTTGTCTTCTGTAAAAATCGGATATGGAGTAGGCCACATAGGCTACATCACGGTTATCAGGATCCAGTTGGCGATAAAAATCGAGTAATATCTGCAATCCTTTGCTATAATCTCCCTGTTCCAACAATCTGTCAGCACGTATATAAACATCGGTAGAATCATTTTTCTGCATAATCGAATCTTTATAAAGCATGGCTTTTGCCCGATATTCCTTGCTTTGAGACTCGATAATGGTATACTTTACCATAGCTTCATACAGTGTATTGTAAATGAGGAAATAATACCTCTCCAGATATTCTGCCAGCGTAGCCCGGTTAATATTTTGTAAAATATCCGATGCTTCTTTATACATACCGCCCTGTATCAGCACATAAGCCATATTCAATCTTGAATCGTCAATGTAATCCTGGCGATTCATCTTATAGGCAGATACCAGTTTTTCCTGCGCATAATGAAGTGCGGAATCAACCACATAAGAAGAATATTCATTGAAAAGAAAGTTCTTCAACTGATAGCGTTCTTCTTCCGATGCGGTTTTGCGTAATTTTGATTTTACGTCAGAAATACGTCCCTCGCGAATATCAACATATTTCTGTTGTTCAGCCACTACTCTATCCAAATCTTCCAAAGAGGGAAAAGCGGTGTTTTGAGCCTGTCCAGCACAGAAATGTAACAATATCGATATGAAGAAGATGATTCTTTTCATTTTTATAGGTTTTTCAGCAACAAAGATATGAAATTTATTACATTCTTGGTGTTAATACCTCTTTCTATCTTCTTCCCGCGCAATACACTCCACCTAATATCAACATCGCACCCATGAGCGAGATTACGGTAAACCGTTCGTCAAGCAGTACGGCAGACCCTATCGATGTAAAAAGCGGATTTAAATAAATGTAGTTGGAAGCCCGTACCGTACCCAATTTTTTCAAAATCATATTCCATACCACAAAACAAATTAAAGAAGCCAGCACCCCTAAAAAAAGGAGATTCATCCAAACCGCCGGTTGCAAAAATCCGGAAAGAGAAAATTGCCAGGGACGAACAAGGAATACGGGAAGTATAGTCAGTACCCCATAAAAGAAAATCTTGCGGGTTATGAAAGCCGTACGGTAACGACCTGACATTTTTTTCATTATCAAACTGTAAAATGCCCAGGAAAAAGCGGCAAGCAAAGTCAGGAAATCGCCAAGGGGTGAAATCTTCAACACAAAATGGCCGTTATACACTACTAACGCCACCCCTACTAATGCAAGCAAAGAACCGCCTATCAGCGCGGCGGTGGCTTTCTCCCTTTTATAAATCAGCAAAGACAGAATAGTGGTGAGCAACGGAGCCGTGCAAACAATGAAAGCCACATTGGTAGCCAGTGTAATTTCCAATGCCGTATTTTCCGTCAGAAAGTAGAACGAACCACCCGTAACGCCACCCGACAACAACCAAAGTTCATCTTTCCAATTATCGGCAAACAGTTTGCGCGGAGAGATAAACCAAATACCCAGATAAGCCATCAGAAAACGAAGCAAAAATATCTCTTGCGGAGAAAGTCCGTATCCTATCAATACCTTCGTAGAGATGAACGTCAGCCCCCATATTCCCACTACAAGAATGGCAATAATATGATAAATGTAATTTTTCTTCGCATTCATATACGACACGGATAAGTTGCCGGCAAAGATACGCTATTTCTATTTTCAATACAATGAAATAACACCTTTAATAAACGCCTTCGGAAATTTACTATAATTCTGAAAAAATTATAGTAAAATTCTCTCTGAATTTATTAACGGCCTATTTCTCCCCTATCAGGGTTTTTACAATAAAAATAAACAAAAAGGGATGCAATCTTCACAGATTACATCCCTTGAAATATCCTAAAAAATCTTTTTTGTAAAATCCTATTGAATTAATTCAGCCATTATTTGTATTACAAACAAAAAATTAGTTTTAAAAGCACTTTACAAATATAGTGAATAAAAAGCGTATTGTCAAGTATTTCATGCTGTTTTTTTACACTACTTCGCTACAAATCTGAAAATAAAGACTTAACTTTGCACCGTTTAATTAACAGGATATAAACCGAATTAAGCAAACTATCAACAAGTTTTCAACAATATAATAAAAACCATTATGGAATACAATTTCAGAGAGATTGAAAAGAAATGGCAGAAACGATGGGTAGAAAATAAAACCTACCAAGTGACGGAAGACGAAACAAAGCAAAAATATTATGTACTGAACATGTTCCCCTACCCCAGCGGCGCAGGTCTGCATGTGGGACATCCGTTGGGATACATCGCTTCGGACATTTATGCCCGTTACAAACGTCTGCAAGGTTTCAATGTCCTGAATCCCATGGGATATGACGCTTACGGCCTGCCCGCAGAGCAATACGCCATACAAACGGGGCAACATCCCGCAATCACTACCGTCAACAATATCAACCGCTATCGCGAGCAATTGGACAAAATAGGTTTCTCTTTCGACTGGAACCGTGAAATACGTACTTGCGATCCGGAATACTATCATTGGACACAATGGGCTTTCCAGAAGATGTTCAACAGCTATTACTGCAACGAAGAAAAGCAGGCGCGTCCCATTGAAGAACTGACAGAAGCATTCGCCAAATATGGAAACGAAGGACTGAACGCCGCATGCAGCGAAGAACTGCGCTTCACTGCCGACGAATGGAACGCCATGAGCGAAAAAGAACAGCAGGAAGTCCTGATGAACTACCGTATCGCCTATCTGGGTGAGACAATGGTAAACTGGTGTCCGCAACTCGGTACCGTGCTTGCCAATGACGAAGTGGTAGACGGCGTATCCGAACGCGGCGGTTTCCCCGTAGTTCAGAAAAAGATGCGTCAGTGGTGTCTCCGCGTGTCCGCCTATGCGCAACGCCTGCTGGACGGACTGGATACCATCGACTGGACCGAATCCCTGAAAGAAACACAAAAGAATTGGATAGGCCGCAGCGAAGGCGCCGAAATCCAATTCAAGGTAAAAGACAGTGATTTGGAATTTACCATTTTCACCACCCGTGCAGATACCATGTTCGGAGTTACCTTTATGGTGCTGGCTCCCGAAAGCGAATTGGTAGCCCAAGTAACCACCCCGGAACAAAAAGACGATGTAGACGCTTATCTGGAACGTACCAAGAAACGTACCGAACGCGAACGTATCTCCGACCGCAGCGTAACAGGCGTATTCTCTGGAAGCTACGCCGTCAATCCTTTTACGGGCGAAGCAGTACCCATCTGGATTAGCGATTATGTATTGGCAGGATACGGAACAGGCGCCATCATGGCAGTGCCTGCACACGACAGCCGCGACTACGCTTTTGCCAAACATTTCGGATTACCCATCGTTCCGTTGGTAGAAGGCTGCGATGTGAGCGAAGAAAGTTTCGATGCCAAGGAAGGTATCGTATGTAACTCACCGATTATAAATGAAGAATTAAGAATGAAGAATGAAGAATCGGGCTGCGATGTAGAGGCGAACGGTAATTCTTCATTGAATTTGAACGGGCTGACTATCAAGGAAGCTATCGCTACTACTAAAAAATACGTGAAAGAGCATAATCTGGGACGTGTAAAGGTGAACTTCCGCCTGCGCGACGCTATTTTCTCACGCCAGCGTTACTGGGGTGAACCGTTCCCCGTTTACTACAAGGATGGTATGCCTTATATGATTGATGAAAGCTGTCTGCCTCTGGAACTTCCCGAAGTAGCGAAATTCCTGCCTACCGAAACAGGTGAACCGCCGTTGGGGCACGCCACCAAATGGGCCTGGGACACAGCAAACAAATGTGTAGTGGACAACAACAAGATTGATAACATAACTGTCTTCCCGCTGGAACTGAATACAATGCCGGGATTCGCAGGTTCGAGCGCATACTATCTACGTTATATGGACCCGCGTAACCATACTGCCCTGGTAGACAAGAAAGTGGATGAATACTGGCGTAACGTCGACCTTTACGTAGGCGGTACGGAACACGCTACCGGTCACTTGATTTACTCCCGTTTCTGGAACAAATTCCTGTACGACCTCGGTATTTCCGCTGTCGAAGAACCGTTCCAGAAATTAGTGAACCAGGGTATGATTCAGGGAAGAAGCAACTTTGTATATCGCATCAAGGATACCAATACATTCGTATCGCTCAACCTGAAAGACCAATACGACACTACCCCGCTCCATGTGGATGTCAATATCGTATCCAACGACGTTCTCGATACGGAAGCGTTCAAGGCATGGCGTCCCGAATATGAAACGGCGGAGTTTATTCTGGAAGACGGAAAGTACATCTGCGGATGGGCTGTCGAGAAGATGAGCAAATCCATGTTCAACGTCGTCAATCCCGATATGATTGTGGAAAAATACGGTGCGGACACACTTCGTATGTACGAAATGTTCCTCGGTCCCGTAGAACAGTCCAAACCCTGGGATACGAACGGCATCGACGGTGTACACCGTTTCATCAAGAAATTCTGGTCTTTGTTCTACGACCGTAACGATAATTATCTGGTAACCGATGAACCCGCCAACAAAGAGGAATTGAAATCTTTGCATAAGCTCATCAAGAAGGTTACGGGAGACATCGAACAATTCTCTTACAATACAAGCATCAGCGCCTTCATGATTTGCGTAAACGAACTGTTTGCGATGAAATGCAGCAAGAAAGAGATATTGAACCGGCTCACCGTCACGTTGGCTCCTTTCGCTCCGCACGTATGCGAGGAATTGTGGGAAACATTAGGAAACACAGGTTCGGTATGCGATGCGCAATGGCCTGCATACAATGAGGAATACCTGGTGGAAAATACGGTGAACTATACCATTTCATTCAACGGAAAAGCGCGTTTCAATATGGAATTTCCCGCCGATGCCGCATCGGACGCTATTCAGGAAACGGTATTGGCAGATGAGCGTTCCATCAAGTGGATAGACGGAAAGAATATCGTCAAGGTAATCGTAGTGCCCAAGAAAATTGTAAACATTGTTATCAAATAACAAATATGCAGATTACAAAACCAACCAAAACGGAAGTGATGAGAGAGTTGAAAGACTATATTTTCATCACTTTCGGACTGATTTCTTACGCTATGGGATGGGCCGCGTTCCTTATCCCCTATCAGATTACGACCGGCGGTACCACAGGTATCGGAGCCATCATCTATTATGCCACGGGATTTCCCATCCAATGGTCGTATTTCATCATCAATGCGGTCTTAATGACGTTTGCCATTAAGATTTTAGGACCGAAATTCAGTATCAAGACCACATTCGCCATCTTCGGACTGACTTTTTTCCTATGGTTCTTTCAAATGTTGGTAAACGGACCGGATGGAGTGCCACCGCAAATTCTCGGACCCGGACAGGACTTCATGGCTTGTCTGATAGGCGCCGCCATGTGCGGTGTCGGCCTGGGTGTAGTATTCAACTGCAACGGAAGTACGGGCGGTACGGATATTATCGCCGCCATCATCCACAAATACCGTGATGTTACCTTAGGCCGTATGATTATGGCTTGCGACGTGATTATCATCAGCTCCTGCTATTTTATATTCAATGACTGGAGACGGGTTATTTTTGGTTTTGTAACGCTGTTTGTCATTGGTATCGTATTGGATTACATCGTTAACGGCGCACGACAGTCGGTGCAATTCTTTATCTTTTCCAAAGATTATGAAAAGATTGCCGACCGTATCACCAAAGAGACCCACCGGGGTGTGACAGTGCTCGACGGTATAGGCTGGTACAGCAAACGTAATGTGAAAGTATTGGTTGTATTGGCATACAAACGTCAGTCTGTCGAGATATTCCGCCTGGTTAAGGACATCGATCCGAATGCTTTTATCTCTCAAAGTTCTGTTATCGGTGTGTATGGAGAAGGTTTCGATAAATTGAAAGGAAAATGAAAAAGAAATTTGTATTTGCAACCAACAATGCTCATAAGTTGGAAGAAGTAACTGCCATTTTAGGAAATAAAATAGAGCTTCTTAGCATGAAAGACATCAATTGTCACGCAGATATTCCTGAAACTGCAGATACACTTGAAGGAAATGCCTTGCTGAAAGCAAGATATATCTTTGAAAATTATCAGCTGGATTGTTTTGCCGATGATACCGGTTTGGAGGTGGAAGCACTGAACGGAGCTCCGGGAGTATATTCCGCACGTTATGCCGGTGACGCGCACAATTCGGAAGCCAATATGAAGAAATTATTGCAGGACATGGAAGGCATAGAGAACCGTAAGGCACAATTCCGTACCGTTTTCGCCCTTATCATCAATGGAAAGGAACATCTGTTCGAAGGTATCGTAAAAGGCGAAATAACGAAGCACAGGCACGGTACTTCCGGTTTCGGATACGATCCTGTTTTTATTCCCGAAGGATATACGCAAACGTATGCCGAAATGGGTAATGAATTGAAGAATAAAATCAGCCATCGGGCACTGGCTACGAATAAACTTTGCAATTTTCTTTCAAAGTAAACAGTATTCGCCATTCAGAGCGAAGCGAAGAATCCACTCTCTCTTATATCTCAATGTATATAATACAAAGAAGGAATTCTTCGCTTCGCTCTGAATGACAGATATCTTTGAATAATATGATTATGCCTGATTATAAGGGATATAATTAATTATAATCTCAATCTACAACCCCAGTTTTGCGGAAATTTCCAACATCTTCTTGATTGGTTTCACTGCTTTTTCCGCTATTTCAGCATCTACCTTGATTTCGGGAGACTCGTCTTTTAAGCAATTATAGAGTTTTTCCAATGTGTTTAACCGCATGAAGTTACATTCATTGCAAGCGCAAGTGCTATCATTGGGCGGAGCCGGAATAAACTTAGTCTGCGGACACTTCTTTTGCATCTCGTGCAGAATACCGGATTCCGTAGCAACGATATATTCCTTTTCGGGATGAGCAACCGCATACTTCAATAAAGCTGCCGTAGAACCCACTACATCCGCCAGTTTCAAAACCGTACTCTTACATTCGGGATGAGCCAGTACTACTGCACCGGGATGATGCTGCTTTAATTCAACAATCTTTTCAACCGAGAATTGTTCGTGTACATGGCATGCGCCGTCCCATAACAACATGTCTCTACCGGTGACGGAGTTAATATAATTTCCTAAGTTTCTATCGGGACCGAATATTATTTTCTCATCTTTGGGGAAGCTTTCAACGATTTGCTTGGCGTTGGTGGACGTTACCACTACGTTTGTAACAGCCTTTACGGCAGCTGTCGTATTCACATAAGATATAACCGTGTATCCGGGATGCTCCTTGACAAACTGTGCAAATTTATCCGCCGGACAGCTGTCGGCAAGCGAACAACCTGCCGCCATATCGGGCACCAATACCTTTTTGCCGGGACAAAGTACCTTTGCCGTCTCACCCATGAAGTGAACGCCGCACATCACGATAATGTCGGCTTCCGTTTTTGCCGCCCACTGCGCCAAAGCCAGACTGTCTCCAACGTAGTCGGCTATGTCCTGTATCTCACCCTTCTGGTAGTAGTGCCCCAGAATGACCGCATTCTTCTCTTTCTTCAGCTGCTTGATAGCTTCTATCAGATTATTCATAATAATAATTTTTATTTCTCTTCTTTCTTTAAAAATCCTTTGATAGTAATGATAGGCTGTTAATAGTGTGGACAAATTAATATGATTTTTCTTGCCCATGAAGTTATTAGTATCAGATAAAATTTTATCCTAAGGTTATTAACGTAAGAAATCAAAGTTATATCTATTGATAATAAGCCCCCTACTCTCTCATAACTTCACTTCATTAACATCTTGTTGATAAACTGCAAAGTTAATAACTTTAGAGAGATTAATCAGTGAAATAGGACTTAAAAATGTGTTTATACAGCCTTTGAAAATTCAGCTTAACTTTTTTGGTTTGTTCGTTATGCCTATCTGATATGCGTTACTTTGAATAATGCAAGTATTATTTCTAAAAATCTTTCCATACACTATTGACACCTTTTCAACGGTTATTAACAGGGATGTGAACGGAAAGAAGTATCTTTGCGCAGTGTGAGTCATTACATATTACACAGATTGACATAAAGCATATGAGCATGAATAGAAAACTGAAAATAACCGAACTCAATCGTATTAGTACAGAGGAGTTTAAGGAAGCGGAGAAGTTGCCGTTGGTAGTTGTATTGGATAATATTCGCAGTTTGCATAATATAGGTTCCGTATTCCGCACTTCGGATGCTTTTCGTATCGAATGTATCTATCTGTGCGGTATAACGGCTGTTCCACCCCATCCTGAAATGCATAAAACGGCTTTGGGAGCCGAATTTACCGTTGACTGGAAATATGTTGATAACGCTGTTGAAGCTGTTGATAACCTCAGGAATGAAGGATATACGGTTTATTCCGTGGAACAGGCGGAAGGTAGTATTATGCTGAATGAGTTGACTTTGGATAGAACCGGGAAATATGCCATAGTAATGGGAAATGAGGTGAAAGGTGTTCAACAGGAAGTTATCGACCATTCTCACGGTTGTATTGAAATTCCGCAATACGGCACGAAGCATTCTTTGAATGTATCGGTTACGGCAGGTATCGTTATTTGGGATTTATTCAATAAACTGAAATAAGAATCAAGAGGGTGTCTAAAAGCATACTGTAATCAACAAATATATGCTTTGATTATTAACAGAATTATCTAATTGATTTTTATTAGTTTATACTCTTACTTGTTTACGTTGCTAACAACGTTATCAACATGATATGAACCGGATTTACAGTTGTCCGCTCTCTACCATCAGAATAACCCTTTCGGTGAGAGCATCATCTCCCGTAGGGTCATATTGTTTTTTCAGGCTGGCTCCGAACAATGCGGCAAAGGTTTGATAGAATCCGGCTTTGAAAGGTCCCATAAACGCTTTGACCAGTTCATAAGAAGTTGAATTGGTTTGCCGGTCTACCAACTTTATCAACAGCTTTCCCTGAGCAAAAGACAGTTTTTTCATGCGGGGGGTATATTGTTCTTTCAACCCTTTCTCCACAGCTTTCAAATGCTTTTGCCGTTCTTTTTCAGTAGGGATGGTTTGCAGATATTCGTAGGTTTCAATGATGGCACGGTTGATTTCTTTGGAAATGGGCAATACTTTTTTTACATCACGGATGAGTTTATAGTACTTTGCTATTTCACGCTTGTTTTTGAACTTAAGCGGTTTGAAGATATAGACGGTAGGAAGTTTTACATATGGAATCGTATCGCCGTTATAAATGCACATGGGGGTGAGGTAGATACTTTCGGACATATCGGTTTTGGGTTGTCGCTGGGCATGGCAGGTCAGGCTTCCCAATGAGAGAAACACAATGAGTATTACTATATTAAGCCGTATGTTCATGTCGCAAAAGTACACCATTCTGTGTAATGTTGTTGCATTGCTTCCGTTTTTCCTTGTTCAATTAACTAATTTAAGGTAACTTCGCTGTCCGTAAATTTGGAATATCCTATTATCAATGACAATAATCAAGGTAGGAGTTTTTATGAGTATGCTGTTAATAACTCCTATGCTTGTAGCTCAAAACGCAACTGTCTCTCTGTGGGAAGAAAATCTGGAACAGCTTTCTATGGATGAAGAAGAGAAAAATTGGGAAGATGAGTTGGAAGAACTTTCCAACCGCTTGCAAGAACCGGTTAATATCAATGTTGCCACTAAACGGCAATTGGAAGAATTTCCTTTTCTGACGGAACTTCAAATAGAAAATATTTTGGCATATGTGTATATACACGGACAGATGCAGACTATTTATGAACTGCAGATGGTGAAAACAATGGATAAGCAAACTATTGAATTGTTGTTGCCTTTTGTTTGCGTAAAAGTGGTTGAAGACGCTTCCCGTTATCCTTCTTTAAAGACGATATTGAAATACGGTAAACAGGAAGTGCTGACACGTATGGATGTTCCTTTCTATACCCGTAAAGGATATGAGAAAAACTATTTGGGACCTGCCGTTTATCATGCGTTGCGTTATGGTTTTCGTTACGGGGATTATTTGCAAGCGGGAATAGTGGGGGAGAAGGATGCGGGAGAGCCGTTCTTTGCTCTGCAGGATAAAAAAGGATATGATTACTATTCTTTTTATTGTCTGTTCAAAAATTTGGGTAGAATGAAATCGTTGGCGTTGGGTAATTATAAGTTGAGTTTCGGCCAGGGGTTGGTACTCGGTACTGATTTCGGGTTAGGAAAGACTTTTTCTATGTCTGCGTCGGAATATCGTACGGGGGGAATCCAGAAGCACGGTTCTACGGATGAATACAATTATTTTCGAGGGGCGGCGGCAACAGTGGAAATTCTTCGTTTTTTGGAGTTTTCCGCTTTCTATTCACATCGTTCTATGGATGGAGTGGTAAAAGACGGAGAAATCGCTTCTATTTATAAAACAGGGCTGCATCGTACGGAGAAAGAAGCGGATAAGATGAATGCTTTTACCCTGCAATTGACAGGCGGTAATCTGACTTATGAGAAGAATAAGTTGAAGGTGGGTATAACCGGTATTTATTACTTTTTCAATCACCCTTATGAACCGGACTTGAAGAAGTATGCAAAATATAATTTGCATGGAAACGATTTTTATAATTTAAGCGTGGATTATAAATACCGTTCGGGAAAATTGGTATGGGTAGGAGAGGGGGCGGTGGGAAAGCAAGGTTATGCTTTGCTGAACCGATTGAAATATAAACTATTAACAGGTTATCAACTATTGTTGATTCACCGTTATTATTCACATGATTATTGGTCTTTCTTCGGTCGTTCATTCGGAGAAGGCAGTATGCCTCAGAATGAGAATGGCTGGTATCTGGCTGCGGAAGCAACTCCTTTGACGCATTGGACGTTTTTCGCTTCGTTGGACTTGTTTTCTTTTCCCTGGTGGAAATATCGTATCAGTAAATCCTCAAAAGGAATGGACGGGATGTTTCAGGCGGTTTATTCTCCTCGCAGAAATTTGAGCGTATATCTTAATTATCGTTACAAACAAAAGGAGAGGGATGTGTCGGAAACAGGAGGAAAGGTTACATTACCTGTTTATCATCATAAACTCCGATGTAGGCTTATTTATATGCCGGGAGCTTTTATGCATCGTATTACAATTGATTATAATCATTTTCGGCAGCAGGACGGAAAAGGTTATAGTTTTGAGGGAAAACAAGGATGGCAATGTACACAATCTTGTGCTTATACGTTTTCCGGTTTTCCTTTGGCTGTATCTGCACAAGGTACTTATTTTTATACGGATGATTATGATTCCCGTATCTACGCTTCCGAAAAAGGGTTGCTTTATACATTTTATACTCCTTCTTATTATGGCAAAGGTTTTCGTTATTCGGCTCATGTACGCTATGATATGAACAAAACTTTTATGTTTCTCGTTAAGTTCGGGCAAACTGTTTACCGAAATCGCAAGACTATCGGTTCCGGTAACGATTTGATAGAGGGGAATAAAAAAACAGACTTGCAAATGCAGTTCCGTATTAAGTTTTGAATAATAAGTAAATACGCATAATTAGCTTATACTATCTGATATAAAATTTTCAATATTTACTTAACCGCGCTGTTTTTAGAAGTACTTATATGTTTATTTTCTATATTTGCCGCATTAATATAAATCATAGATAAGATGACTGTTATTTATCCGTCTCCCATATTCGGTCCTGTCCATTCCCGCCGTTTGGGAGTATCTTTGGGAATCAATCTGCTACCGGAAGACGGTAAGGTGTGTAGTTTCGACTGTATTTACTGTGAATGTGGATTTAACTCTGATCATCGTCCTAAAAAGCCATTGCCTACGCGTGAGGAAGTACGTATTGCATTGGAAGCCCGGTTGCAGGATATGCAAAAGAACGGACCTGTTCCCGATGTACTGACCTTTGCCGGGAACGGAGAACCGACCGCACATCCGCATTTTCCTGAAATTATAGAGGATACGCTTGCTCTGCGTGATAAATATTTTCCGAAAGCGAAGGTGAGCGTACTTACCAATTCTACTTTTATTCATCGTCCCGCTGTGTTCGAGGCTTTGAACAGGATAAATAATAATATTCTGAAATTAGATACGGTGGATGAAGCTTATATCCATGAGCTTGACCGCCCGGCGGGACACTATTCCGTGCGTGAAATAATCGAGGGGATAAAAGCTTTTAAAGGTAATTGCATTATTCAAACCATGTTCCTGAAAGGCGGTTTTCAGGACAAGGACATGGATAATACGTCTGATAAGTATGTTTTACCCTGGTTAGAGGCCGTAAAAGAGATTTCTCCCCGCCAGGTAATGATTTATACTATTGACAGGGAAACTCCCGACCATGACCTGCAAAAAGCTACACACGAGGAATTGGACCGTATTGCGGCATTAGTGAAAGAGGCGGGAATAGCGGTAAGCGTTTCTTATTGATAAAACTTATCGGATTTATGCCTTATAAAAAACAGTTAAGGGGGATATCCTTCGCAGACGTCCCCCTTATGAATTTTGTAGAGTAATTTTATGAAAAAAAAATGAAAATTTGAGTTTTAGTTTTCGTCCTCGTCAATCTTTGCTTCCGCAATGATTTCTTCGGGAACTTTATCGCAACGAATGTATTTGTTCACATCATTTTCGTCATCTTTGGCTGTCCAAATCATTGAACCGCTTTCCAATAAGTCGGTTACGATATATTTATTGTTCCAGTCACCATTACCGAAATCATAGTCACCGCTGATGATAGAGCCCAGATAAGGGTCTACTTCGATGCTGAAATTTCCGGTGATGTAACGGGCATACATACTGTCGAACTTCTGATACATCTCAAAAGTTTGTTCTTTACGGTTGAAAGTTATATAGCAGTATGTACCTTCTGCCAAAGGGGCTCCGTTCCATTCGGAGAGTTCCCACGTACCGTTCAGGTTGGCAGGGGTAACTTCCAAAGTCGGGATTACCGGTTCGTCGTCATCACAGGATGTAAGACAGAACAGGAAGGCGAATAAAGCCATCAGTTTGAAAATATTCTTCATATCGAATTTCTTATTTTTATCGTTACTTAATACAGTTTACTTTTATATTCAATGTCCGGTCTGACGGGCGCGCATCTATTCCTTCAAGGATAATCGGAAAGGTAAACGATTTACCTTTTTCTGCAGGAATCAGTGATGCGTTGATTGTTACTACAATATCGGCTTCACCGCCCGGCTGAATAACTTCCGGTTCCGTACGGAAAGTCGCGAATTTAGGGATGATGAGAGCTGACAGGCGTAGCGGCTTGTCTCCGCTGTTTCCACATAAAATCCGTTCCGAGGACTGACTGCCGCCACCCACTTCACTAAATTTCATTTGGTTTTGTTTCAATCTCAGTTTTCCCATCGCATACGGATAACGTGCCCACTCGTCTGCTCCGGGAACGACATTTCCTACCAGCGTCAGGCGTGCCACCGGAGTTTTATCCGAGGAAGACAGATAAACGAAAGCATTCGTATCTATCGTTCCGGGGTGATTTTTTGGGTGATAAGTCAGAGAGATTGTCCGTGTCTCACCCGGTAATATATCTCCGGTACGTACATCCGCTACTGCACATCCGCAAGTGGTTCTTACACGTGTAATGGTAAGTGTTTTTTTACTTATGTTCTTGCATGTAAAACGGTACGTTTGCGGAGCGTCGTCCTCAGTCAGAGTTCCAATATTCAATACAGTTTTATCGAAACGCAGGATTTGTTCCGCCTGCTTCATTAAAGGCGGGTTTATCAGCAAATCGATTTTTTCCTGTGAACGGAAAGGGAAATCCTGGGCTGTCAAAGCCCAGGATTGTCCGACTCCCGCACAGAATATCAGTAACTGTATCCAAGTAATTGGTTTCATTGGTAATCTAAATTACATCCATCCGTTATCATTAGCATTCTTACGAACAGTAACGGCAATAGTCTGTTCGCTTCCGTTGCTTACTTTCACTGCGATATGGGCAGTACCGGTCTTTACTCCGGATACTTCCATGAATGTACCGTTAACGGCTACTGTTGCAATGGCTGCATCACTCGATGTACAAGTATACGTCAGGTTTTCACCGTTTACAAAATAGTAGGCAAGGTTGATAGTGGATTTATTGCCTTCGGCTACATAAACATTAGGTACTTTCATGTCCGAACCGCTTCCTTCGATATTGTTCAGCAGTAAGGCGGCATCTGTCAAACCTGTACCCATTTTACCTATATAGCTCAGCAAATTCATTTCATCGATAGAACCGCCTGACGGAGAAAGATGATTGCGGTAATATTTCTTTGTTTTTACATTCTGATACCAGCCGTCCACATCTTTTACGGATCCCTTCATCAGTTCTATAAACTCAGGTGCTTTGAAATGACGACGTTGCTTTACGGCGTACGACAGGCCTAATGCGGCTACGCCTGATATGTGAGGACAAGCCATGGAAGTACCGTCCATATAGCCGTAAGTGGCATTACCGTTCTTTATCCAGGTAGAAAGGATAGAACCGGATTTTGTCCTATTGATTTCTGTCCATTCTTCGGGATCGTCCATCGCAGGTGTATTGTGATATTCAGTGTCACCGCCGGGGGCACAGATATCTACGTTCTCACCATAATTGGTATAAGAAGCCGGAGTGAAATCAGCAGCTACGGCAGCTACAGTAACGCATTTGGTATATCCACCCGGATAACCCGGTATACCCGCATATTCATTACCTGAGGCAAAAACAGCGATACCACCGTCAATTACTCCGTTAGGAGAGCCGGCATTGTTGAGGAAGTAATCTATTGCGTCTTTTTCCAATGGATAGGTTTCTTCCCATTCTTTCTGAGTGGCCGGACCGGGTGTATAACCGTCTACCAGATTGGCATCGCCGGAGTTGTAACCCCAACTGCATTGCAAGATAACTGCACCATTGTCGGCAGCATATTTTATGGCTTTGGCTTCACCGTCCAATGTTACGCCACCTTCACCGTCGAATACCTGGCAAGACATGAGCTTGACACCGGAGTTCGGTGTACCGTCTCCACCGGCTATTCCGGAAACACCTTCGCCATTGTTATTGACAGCGGCGATTATACCGGCTACGTGAGTTCCGTGACCGGTATCGTTGGCATCAGTCCAAGATATCAGCCCGCTGTTTTTCACGAAGTTATAACCGTATCTGTCGTCTTTATATCCGTTTCCGTCAGCATCTTTTCCGGCACGAAGCTGTTCTTTCTCATTAACCCACATGTTGGCAGCAAGGTCGGGATGTGTATACATTACGCCTTCGTCCAATACGGCAACGATAATGGAAGGATCACCTGTACATTTTTTCCATGCTTCCAGACAGTTAACGTCACATCCTGTTACCGATTTGGCATTTGAATTACCAAAATCAATGTCTCCTACGTTATTGAGATTCCATTGGGTTACAAATCCCGGGTCATTGGGCGCTGTACTAAGTGTACGTGTAGCTGCTGTTTTTTGCAGTACAGCTTCACTGGTATAAGTACGGTAATTACCGGAGTAAGCGCGTCTGATACGGCTGTTACCCTGTACTTTAGAAATTTCTCCCAATTTGGAAAGACGGTTGGCTGCTTCCTGTAAATCCGTATTTTCATCGAATTTCACCAAATACCACAGGTGTAATCCTGCGGCACGGGTACGTTCTTCGTTTTGTTGGTCTACAGGGAAGATGCGCTCAAAGTGGTATCCACCCAGAATTTCCAGAACTTCGTCGGTAGATGGGATTCCTGAGCGGGTCATTGCTCCGCCGCTTCTTGTGGCACGTGTCATTGTTTGGTCGAGGATGTCGGTCATTTCAGGTTTGAACTTAATCAGCAACTCACCTGAAGTGACATCCGCCGGAAGTTGAACTTCCGTCCCCCCGGTCGGGGTGGACGGTTGTTCAATGATTTCCTGATCCGAACAAGATGCCAGTGTCAAAGCAAACAGTGCTACGTATAAGAATTTTTTCTTCATTGTTTCTTTTTAAAAATTGTTCTTGTTAATGATATACTCATTTCGGAGCTTTTAGTTGGCTACATATCTCTTATAGTATAATGGATATGCTACACCTTCTTCGTCCTTTTCACCTGTAGTACCGTAATAATATTTATAATTAAATTTTACGTTATCTATATTATTGAATCCTACAGGTTGAGATTTTGAGTCTTTTGCTTCATCTTCTTGAGCGAAAATGAAAGTTTCCGGACTCCATTCTACAAAGTAAGGATGGAATAATATCCATTTTGGTAATGCTCCTGTCAGATAATTTAAATTGAAAGAGAATGCACGAGCGTTTGGAAGTACACGTGGAACATCTTGTCCTGTTACATTTTCAAAGACCACTGTTTCACCATTACTATAAGTTACTTCCTTAATTTCTGTACTTGGTTTTAACCAACCACAGGTATCTGCAGATATTTTAGTAAGGTAGATTGAAGGCTCAGCTTTAAGTTGATCTTCTGTGAAGAAATCTTCATCTTGGTAATGTTGAATGGTTAAAGCATTGCTCACTTCATCATCATCAGGTAACTCTCCCTCAATATAATTATAAGAAAGTGACAGTTCTCTCAGGCTATCCCAAGTCAATAACTTCATAAATGCATTCTTGTCTGCTATATTATTGAGGTTAATATGTAAACCGACTTTCTTACCATTGTATTCATTAGTTCCGCTGATTTGGCTCAATTCTTTTATTATATCTACACGGCGACATCCGGTTAAGCTTAATGCAGTTAATTTAGGGAAGTTTTCTTGATTTACTATATCGGTAACATCCGATAATTTATTGAAACCATTACTTGCCAAATTCAACGCCTCTAAACCTGCATAACTTTCGTCAACTTTACCACCTAATTTGATGAAGTCTTCAGGTAATCCATTCAGACCTAAAGCATATACAGATAGTTCTTTCAGATGTTTTAATCCACAGATTTCTTCACCTAAAGAAATGTTACGGATTTGCCAGTTTGCATTACTTTGAATAGAGAATGATTCCAGATACTTCAGATAACGAACTTCTTTAGGTAATGTTTCACCGTCCTTTAGGTCGATTAACATGAACTGTACAGAACGTACACGGCCGATGGCGTTCTTATCTCCGTTAGGAAGTTCATCGGTAGCCTCCCAAAGTTTTACGTAGCTCCAGTTCAGCATGCTTTCACTGGTATCGAATCCTACCATACTCTGAACTTTTTCATTGATGGCAAGGATAGCGATTGAGTCACCTGCGCGGTCATCTGTAATTCTCAAAGCAGGTTTCTGATTTACGGTTAAGATAACTTCACCGGTAGGATTACCTTCGTTGTCTACCAACTGTTCATCAGCATCTTGAGGAACTAAACGGATTTTTGCAACGCGTGTGTAAGGAGCAATATTCGTTTTCCATTTGAAGCGTACTTTAACGGTACGTGGACGATATCCTCTGTCTAAATCAATCTTTAAATCAGATTCTTTAGGTAGGGTAATCCAATCTTTTCTATCGGATTCCATTTCCTCTTTCTCTTCATCTGTCATTGATTCGGCAAAAGAATACTCTATGTCACTTTCTATTTTGAAAGCGACGTTGGCAGAAATCGTTACATCAAAATAACGGTCGTCATATCTGGCGGAGTTTTCTATTTCTATTGTAGGTTCTTTCAACAAGATTTGTTTGCCATAACCAAATTGAGTTACTTTAATCAATTTAGGCTCTTGCCCCTCTACAGAGAAACGTATCTGTGCTTCGCGGGATACTTCCAATAAGGTAGAGTCAATAGCCAGGCTACAGTCTGCCGAACCCAAACCATTAGCAGGAGATATAGATATCCAGGGCTGGGATGAGCTTGCTACCCAGCTGTTATTAGACGAAACAGCAATCTTTTCTGTTCCTCCTTCGGCAGCGATTGTAATTTCCTCTCTGTCTACCGCAATGCCACCGGAAATTCCTGTTTCATCATCATCTTTACACGAAGTCATAAACCCCGTGCAAAGAATCAGTCCTAATGTTATTTTACTTAAATATTTCATTAATCGAATCTTTCTTATTGTTTATCGTTTAATATCCAAAGCGTCACAACCGCGAATGTCCTGTGTTTTGTCATAAATCAGCATATACATGCCTGCTTCAATGTAAGGACATATACTGGTGAGGTCGATAGAGATATTCGGATTGTCTTTGATATCCAAAATCCAAAGTTTAGGTGTCATTTCCTCATTTACTTTACGGATATCGTTTGAACCGATTTGTAATTGAAGAAGGCTCGGACATTTTGTGATTCCGGTCGGCCAGTCACGCAAGCAGCGTTCGCCGGCGGCATTACGCTGATGGCGAATACCGAAAGCTTGTAATACACTGCTGTTCAATGGTTGGGTCGGAAACTCTGAGAAACGGTTGAAACTTACGTCCATATTGGTTAAGTAGGGCAGTGTTGTAGCGCGGAAGTCATCGGACAATTCTGTCAACTTATTGAAGCGCAGGTCGATAGTGCCTAACAGATACGTGTTCTTAAACTCTTTGCCATTCCCTTCTTTGCTTGTCAATGAATATTGGGGAATTTTCTCCATCAGATTATTGTTCAGCGTAATCGTAGTGATTGGTGAGTTTGCTTTGAACAACTCTGTAGGGAACTTGCTTATTTTATTGAACGACAATGTTACAGTAGAGGCGTTGATTCCTGTATAAGAATCGGGGTCTTTAATGTTCTTTCCATCGTTAATACCAATGTTATTGTAAGAGAAATCAACTGATCCCATTACATATACTGAATTGGCATTAAAGATGTTGGGAATATATTCCAATTCATTATGCGCAAAACTCAAAGTTTCTACTTGGTCGGTGAATCCGCAGAATTTTTCCGGAATTTCTTTGATTTTATTGTAGTTCAGATTCAACTGCGTCAATTTAATATCCGATCCGAAAGGATGTAGTGTTGTAATCTTATTAGACATACAATCCAACAATCCTAACTTTTCCATATTCTTTAAATATTCATTTTCCGGAAATACTTCCAGATTATTATAACTCATATAAAGAATCTGGATTTTCTTTGCAGATTCACTTTGGGTGGGATCGGCTAATCTTTCCCAATCCTCAGTTAATTGTGTCCCCTCAATACCTTTGGAACAAGCAATATTAAGTACTTGCATTTCTGGAATCTTATACAAGAATTCCGGTAATGTAGTTAGTTTAGAACAGTTATACAATTCGATATCTGTCAACTCTGTCATGTTCTTCCAACTCCAATTTGCAGCTTCGTCTTTATACAGTTTGGCGTATTCCGAATTTTCATCTGCCCAGTCTGTACAGATGTTTTCAGCAAGGAACGGAGAGTTACCCATATAGAATTGCTGCAATTTGGTAAGGCGCATTACAGCTTTTGATATATGTGTAATCTGATTGGTATAGTTCCCTATCTGCGTATCTTTCAAATGGATGCGGTTGTCTTTTTTGACAGCTTTCATTTTCGGATTACGGTTGACTGAACTTTGTAACAGTTCGGACATTTCGATACGCGGGTCATAATCCAGAAACATCTCTTTGTAGTTCATACGTACTTTCTGCTTCTGTGACTCTTGCATATTTTCGTTGGTAAACAGTCTGCCACCTGCAGTTTCGCTATGCGAACCAAGGGCAAGAACTCTCAACTCGGTTAATTGTCCGATAGCATCAGGTACTTTACCTTTTGCACCAAAACCTTCAATACTAAGTCCTGTTACACGGCCTTCGTCATCCAGTGATACGCCCGGTTGGTCACCCCACATATCCAGTTCTTTGTTGAAGTTCCAATTAGTACCTTCAGGACTGCCGATACCATGATATCCCCAGTTCTTACCATCCAAATTTTCCCAAATTTCTTTCAGAGCTAAATAGTCTTTAATATATTCAGCTGTTTCAGAAAGTTTAATAGGAACAATAGCTCCCTCAGTGAATTCATTATCTATAATAGTAAACTCATCACCTTTAATATTAGTAGCTGCTCCAAGAGTGGAAACTATAGCACCTTTTTTGGAATAAGTAATGTATTCGGTAACTTGGTAAGTACCTACCGGTAACCATACCGCAGAGTCACATTTTGCCGTACCGATGTCCATATACTTATCATCGGCATTGTCGGGATTTTGGTGTTCTATGGATTCTTCTTTATACTTTACTTTTAATCCTTTGATGGTAGTAGGGACACGTGTAAAAGTATTGGTTACGGTTACATCTATGATAGCAATGTTGCTAAATAGATATTCTTTTTCGTCATCTAAGCTGGCACGTGTGGTAAGCCCGTCTTTAATAAGTTTAAAAGTAACGCTTCCACGAGCTTGTACATCTGCTGTCAAATCTTTTATGGTAAGTCCTTGTGAGATAACAGAGAATGTTTCGTTATCACTGGCAGATATACTTATAACAACTTTATCCAGTTTATCCAGTAGTTTGTAGCCAATGATTTTATAGTCACCTACTAATAACTGTAATTTGTCACTTCGCATGCCATATTCAGCATTGCTTTCATTATAGGCATTCAATACTAAAGTTTGAGTAATACTCTTACCGTTGTATTGCATCTCTATTTCAACTTTTTGTACATCACCCAACTTACTCAGAGTTGTTGCACGGGTTGTCGTACTCGATTGGTTTTCCTCCTCTTGTACATAGGATGCTGACTTGTAAATCTTGAATTGTACGTAGCCATACTGACTGCCTTGCAATTCGTCTTTATCATCAGAACATCCACTCATCACCATGCCAAATAGCATGGTGAAGAGCGGTACAAGAAATAGTTTCCAATTTATAGTTCTTTTTGAATTCATGTATATTCTTTGTATTTTTCTATTAAAATACGTTTTTAATTTAGATACTTTTTTAAAAAGAAGTCTTTTCTTTTCAATTAATTAAAAAGAAGGAAATAATTAGTCATAACAACCAATAATACATTCGGCTGCTGCTGTATAACCATAATCATCTGATATACTTACCCCAACGCTCATTTGACTGTAAGGAGATGTAGTATTTATTTCATCAGTACCTGTAATGACAACATATTCTTTCTTATTGATAATTTTCTTTTCAATAGTTACATAAGTATGAGATGCGCCATCTGCCCAATGACCAATCCAATTATAACTAGATATTTGATCAAAAGTATAATTGTCAGGAATGGTTCCAACGGCTAAAAAAAGGATAGATTTTTTATTTGTTAATAATGATTTGGTGATACTGGCACTCCAAATATTGTTACTAGGATTGTTTGCTGGTTCAAGGCTACCATTTTCCGTATACATATTATAATTTACGAGCATATTCTCATCACCATCAAATTCCTTTAAATCGTTCTCTGTTATACTATTCCAATTACTAACAGGATTTTCTATATAGAAAGCTTTGAATGTAATATTTGATGTTATTTCTTCTTCTTTGGGTTCTTGAGTAAAATGAGTCCACATATAATCGAGATACTCGTCATTCAGATAATCCATCGGTGCGCCATTATCATTATCTCTAGTGAATAAGGTTGCTTGGAGATCAGTATCTTTTATTTTGTTCCAGATTACTTCAGGAATTACTAATATTGCCGCTCCTCTTAATTCAGCTCCTTCCGGAAGGGTAGCAACTGTTAAAGTCAACTTAGTACCTTCTTCTACTACTGTTACCCAATCAGGTTCTTGAGTTACATCATAAGTATAGAAATAAGTACCCATTGCAGGAGTTTTTATTTCTGTGATTTTTAATACATGGAACTTATCATCACGAACAGTTATAGTTGAACTCAATTGATTTTCATACTTAACTCCTTCAGTACCCTCCATACTTCCACTACTTGTTTCTGTGAATACTGTTCCCTCGGGATTTACAGTAAGCGCATTGATATATTCAGGTTTAAACAAAAGAACGTTTTCTTTTAATCCTTCATAAGCAACAGGAACTGAAACATTAATAAGTCCTTCATTGGTAGTTTGTACACCAAATACTAACTTGTGACCTTTTTCGGTAGAGATTGAATATTTAGGATCAATACCTTCTGTGTTATCGTTGTTGAAAGTCAAATTGAATTTACCTTCTCCTTTATTTTCAACTTTTATCCAATCCGGATTTTCAGAGGTAGAAATACCTACTTCGAATTCAGATTCGGTAAGGATTGTAGTATAGACAACATCTATTTTTTCATAGCCGCTACCTTTAATGATGATTGGGTTTTCTGTATTATAAACATTACCATTCTCATCTTTGATGGTTAAGCCATTGAATACTTTTTTAGGGCGAGTAATTTTGTAAATTACCTGCTCTTTTTCACCCAGTGTTAATGTGATTTCTGCCACATTATCATCCGAATAATTTTGTCCGTCACCGGAAATTTTAGCGGTGATAGTTTGCTCACCGGCTTTACCTGTTATACTGCTTTGCGTAAACTCACCATCAACAAATTTACACCATCCGGCATTACTTGTGAGTTTCCAGTCTACAGTTGCTTTGAAAGAAATAGTTATAGTTCCATCTGCATTACAAGTGGCTTCCTGTAATGTAGGAAATTCAATTTTTTCACCTGGAGTATTTTCTCCATCATCGTCTGAACAACCTGTGAATGACACAATAAACATCATAGCTAATGCCATGATCCAACTCATACTTTTTAAATTTAATGCTTTCATAATTGTATGATTTTAAATGTTAATATCCTTGTTCTTTTAATTTTTCGGCCTCTGCTTCACTAATCCATTCGATTACATTAATGAAAGTACCTACTGTACCATATTCCGAACCATCTTTATTATCGACACTTACTGTAACGAACTGTAAAAGGTAATTCTCGCAAGTTCTATAATAAGAAGTATAGCTTGTAGGCTGATTCAATAATAAATTGCCATTACCGTAGATAGTTCCGAAAGCTTCTCCTGTACTACCGCACACTTGCTCTTTCATTTCAATCAGTGGTTTAAGCGGGTCTTTGGTATTGAACTTTATCTTTGTATCATATCCATCGTAGTAGATGCCGTGTAGGATAATTGTATTTTCTTCTTCCGCAACGTCGGAAGTAATCAGACGCATATCCACATTTTGATTGGGTATGTCGTTACCGCCAAAGAAAGTAGAAGTAACTGTACAGTATCCTGTAAAGTTGTTGATGTCGAACGGACAAACTTTCTGCAGTACAACTTTAGTTTCGGTGCCGTACATTTCCCACTCGTTAGATTCGGGAATGATGAGGTGCAGGGCAAATCCTAATGAATCGGTAGGCTCGATACTCTCATAGTTACCTTGTACTTCCACATTGGCTGCCATTTCACCGGCTTTGATAGTCACTGTATTTGAAAGGAGTTTATAGTGCTTTCCTTCGACAGCGTTGCTCTTCTTGTCTAATATCTCGACAGCGAAAGTACGATCGTAATCGGCAGGTACAGTGGCTGAAACGGGGACATTGAATATCTCATTGCTTTCTTGCACACCATACTGGTAGAGCGTGTCGGAAAACATAAGATAATTAGGTCCGCTGTATACCACCTTGTCCTGTTCGCATCCGACAAGGGCTATCAGTGCAGCAACGGCTGTAATACATCCAAATAATAATTTTTTCATTATCGTATGTTTTTAGTCTTATTTGTTACTTTCATTAGGTTCCACTTCCGAGCCCGGAGCATCCAGTTCGTGCTGAGGTATCGGCCATACGAACATAGGATCGTCCGCTTCCACTTTCAGACTGCTGCCATTGGAAAGTGACTGGTCTTGCGGTTCACGTTTGAAACCTTTGTGCCAGCGCTTCAGGTCTTGCAGGCGGAAACCTTCCATATAGAGCTCTTTTACGCGTTCTTCCTCAATGACTTTCATTGCGTTTTCTTTGTCACCCATAGGGGTAGAACCACCATACGTAGCATAACGTGCCGCACGGATAGCGGTAATGTCTTTTCCTGCTTCAGCGGTCTTTCCTGATTGTACGTATGCCTCGGCACGTATCAGATATTGTTCCGACAAACGGAGTACTTTCGGCATGGTAACGTGAAGAATCTTGTAGTTGGTGAACTCTTCGTTACCGAAATACTTAATCAACAACGGCCAGGTAAGTCCGTGGCTGTATCCGGTAGTGAAAGACTGGAAGAAAGTGGAAGCACGCAAGTCATTTGCATCGTATAGATTGATAGCCCACTTTGCAGGAACATAATCCGGACGCAGAGTGGTGTAATCGTAGTTCGCAAAAATAGTTCCTAAACGGCCGCCATAGGAGTTGATAGTGAAACCAACTTTCCAGATAGCCTCGGTGGAGTGGTCGTTTGTCCACATATATTTATAATAGCTGATGCCGGAAGAAATCTGCTGTGTACAGCTTGACAATGTGTAATAGCCGCTTTCAATAACCTTGGTAGAGTATTTGATAGCTTCGTCCCACTTTTTCATGTAAAGGGCTACACGGGCACGCAATGCGTAGACGGTGTATTCGTTGAAGTACGGAGTATCGTATAATGCACCGCTGAAATCTTCTTCAAGTTCCAGCAAATCGGCTGCACGGTCGAGGTCGTCCAATACAAACTGATAAGAGTCTTTTAATGAAGAGCGTTTCATTTCCTCATCACCGCGATAGTGTTGACTAAGGATAACACCCAGTTGATTGGCGGCATCTTCGTCGCTTTCGTATGCCTTGCAGAACAGTTTAATCAGTTCCGAGTAGGCCAGTGCACGAGCGAAATAGGCTTCACCGCAACACTGATCCAATTTGTCGAGGGCTGTATCGTCCGTTGTGTTCTTTCTTACATTGTCTACTCTGTCGAGCAGGAAGTTACAACGGTTGATAACTTCGTACAATGAACCGTATACGGCTTCAATATCGGTATTGGTAGCCAGGATGTCTTTCCAACGCCAGATATCGCCGTAGATATTCGTATTGCCGTTTATTCCATAAACGAGGTCGGTCTGCAAATCGGGCAACAATGTAAGGTTACCGGAGTACAGGTATTTGCTTTTGTAAGCGTCGTAAATACCGATAACAGCCAGGTTTACATCGTCTACCGTCTGAATGGCCTGGTCGAAAGGCACTTCGTCTTCAGGCAGTTTGTCCAAACAGGAAGTAGCGGACAACATCACGGCAGCCAACATTATATATAATCTGAATTTTTTAATCATCTTTCTTTCTGCTTATAATATTAGAATGAAACTTCAATACCCAATGTGAACTGGCGTGATGCCGGATATTGTGCTCTGTAAATATTGCTTGCAACTTCCGGGTCGAGTCCTTTGAAACCGGTAAAGGTCAACAGATTCTGACCTTGCAGGTAGACACGTGCGGATGTGAAGAAGTTGGTTTTCTTCAGCAACGGCTGAGGAAGTGCGTAAGCCAGCGTCAGGTTCTTCAAGCGAAGGAATGAAGCGTTTTCGAGGAAACGGTCATCGAGTTGGGCAACCACTCCGTAACGGGGAATGTCTGTAATGTCACCCGGCTTTTTCCAGCGGTCGTACAACAGGCGTCTTGACTGGTTGTATGCGCTGTACAATCCGTTGCTTTCTTCGAAGAAACGGTCGTTGTTCATTACCCAACGGTCGGCCATCCAGCTGAATTGGGCAGATAATGACAAGCCTTTCCAACTGAAAGTTGTTCCGAAGCCGCCGGCCCAAGGAGAGTCGAAAGTTTTTCCGGTCATTACTTTGTCTTCTTCGCGGAACTCGGTGGTTATTTCACCGTCTTTAGTGTACCACAAGGCATCACCGTTGGCAGGATTTACTCCGGCATAGCGGTTCAGGAAGAATTCGTGTACCGGGTGGCCTACTACGTATTTCAATCCGGTAGTAGAGTTCACATATTCCTGTACACCGTTATAGAGTTCTACGAGCTTGTTCTTATTATAAGATACATTGACATTCAAATTCCAGGCAAAGTCTTTGGTACGGATTACATCACCGTCTATTGAGATTTCGACACCACGGTTTATCATTGCGCCGATGTTTTCCCAACGGGAACCTTCGCCGGTTACGGCGTATGATTCTGGAACGTACATCAACATATTGCTTGTCTTCTTATGGTAGAAGTCGATGTTCAGGTTGGCACGGTTGAAGAAGCCCAGACGCAGACCGACATTGTTTGCCCAGGTCTGTTCCCAGCCTAAATCTTCATTTCCGCTCTGTTTCGGATAGATTCCGGCTTCGTCATTGTAGTTAGGACCGCCGGCAACCAATGCCAAGTGGTCGTAATTGGGTATTTCCGAGTTACCGGAAGTACCGGTACTCAATGCGACTTGTGCGCTGGTAAGCCATTCGATGTCTTTCAGGAAAGCCTCGTGCTTAACATTCCACATGAAACCCAACGACCAGAACACACCCCAACGGTGGTCTTTACCGAAACGTGAGGAAGCATCGGTACGGGTGGCAACTTCTGCGTAATACAAATCTTTATAATTGTATTCACCACGGAAGAAGAATGACAGGTATGAATAAGAGTCATTGGAATCCGCCCATGAAGAAGCGCGTGTACCGGAAGTTACATTCGTTAATTTGTCATTGGCTTGCCCGCGGGTAATTACCTGGAAGCCTGTTGACTGATAGTCCACCGCTTCTTGTCCCAACAGGAAGTTGAGCGAGTGGTCATCGTTCAATGCCCAACGGTAATTGACGGTAGTAGTTTCACTCAATGTAAGAGCGTCTGAGGAGTTACGTCCGGCAGAACCGTTTCCGTCATTAATAATATAGCTGGGATATGACCGCATGAAAGCCGTAGAGTGAGAGTAGTCTGCACCGAATTGCGTATGAATGGTCAGGTTCTTAATCGGAGTAATGTCTGCAAATACGGTAGACAGTACTTTATACTTCTTATAATTAACCGGATTGTTGTTCATCCACTCAATAGGGTTCTGACCTGTTCCCGCCCAAGTTCCGTTGTTTTCGGAAGCTAAAGAACCGTCTGCATTGTACGGGCTCCAATAAGGCAACATAAAACGGGAACCGGAAATAGGAGTATAGAGCGCCATTTCTCCCTCTTCCGCCTGCTGAACTTCTTCGTAAGCGGCCATGGTGTTGGTTCCGATTTTCAACCAGTTGCTGGCTTTTACTTCTGCGTTGGCGCGCATATTGTAACGACGGAAGGAAGAGCTTTGGGCAATACCGTCCTGGTCGTAGAAACCTCCGGAAACGTAATAGTTCAAGCGTTCGGTAGCGCGGTTTACGGAGAGTTCGTAGTTCTGCAGCGGAGCGCGGTCGTTAAATACTTCGTTCAGCCAGTTTACATTGGTACGTGAAAGGATTTCATAATCCTGTCCGGTATCCAGACCGATTTCTTTCTCAAACTGAATACGTTCGGGAGTGTTCATCATTGTCCAGTTGTCGTTAGACGCCAACTGTGAGAAACCGTACTGAGCACGCAGCGTTACTTTAGCCTTATCCATTGCCAGACCGCGTTTGGTAGTGATTACAACCACACCGTTTGCGGCACGCGCACCGTAGATAGATGTTGAAGAAGCATCCTTCAACACGGAGATAGATTCGATATCTCCCGGGCTGATCGTGTTAAAATCCGAACTGGAAATAGGCACACCGTCCAGAATAAACAACGGGGATGTACCCGAATTGATAGAGTTGGTACCGCGAATCTGGAATACCGCCGCTTTGCTGGGCTCTCCGGAATTGGAGATAACTGACAAACCCGGCGTCTGTCCCTGCAATGCCTGGTCGAACCCGGCTGCCGGTACATTTTCCATTTTTTCCGATTTTACGGTTGATACAGAGCCGGCAATCGTCCCCTTTTTGCGGACTCCATACGCTACTACCACTACCTCGTCTATTAACGCGGCATCCGGAGCAAGACGAACATTCAGCGTACCGGTCTTGGCACTGACTTCATGTTTTTGCGATTGCATACCGATGTACGAGAACAGTAAAGTGGCTCTTGCCGTACCTTTAATCTCAAGACTGTAGTTACCGTCAACGTCGGTTACTACACCATTTGTGCTTCCCTCTTGCAAAATCGACACACCAATCAACGGTTCATTGTCCTCTTGGGAAATGACCTTACCTTTTACAAAGAATCCTTGTGCAAAAGCAGATTGAATAGTCAATAATGTAAGAAAGACAAACCAAAGAATTGATTTTCTCATCCTTGTCTTTAAATTATTATTGATTAAAATTAAAATTGATAAATATGCTGTTGTAGAATTTTTGGAATAGTCTTCTTCTTAACGTGAAATCTCATCACGCTTTTTTACGTTTCTCCAAACAAAAGATAGACTGTGTACAGTATTGTATTTCATTTTTTAGCTGAAAATAAAATCTATTATATAAACTGTTGCAAAGGTATTAAATAAAGTAACAGCATCATTAATAAAATAGCAAATAATTATGTATCGAATTGTAAGTTTATAAAGGGCTTATGTTATTAAAAAATAGAAAAAGGACAGATGATTATAGAATGTATATCGAAAAAATAAAAAAATAAGTGATATAAAGTGTGAAAAGCAAGTGGATGTGTGACAATATGTTTGTATAAATATGTAAGGTTAAAAAGTGTTTCGTTTTTATCGCTTTCCCCATAAATTCAAATTATAGGTTGCTTCTACCCGTTTTTCAATATTATCGGGTAGGGCAGGGAAGAAATCCATGCCGGTAATACGCTCTACTTCATCCACACTATTAACATAAGCATCTAAGGGATGATTTCCTGATGTATTTTTATAAATAAACCCGATAGCTTTAGGCGGATTGCTGTTTGTGCAGAGTATTACTTTGAAAAAGGCTTCAGGTACGGTGATTTTATGCTTCTTACCGATAGTACGATGCTTTTGCCGATAAAGGACAGGTCCGCAAACAATATAGATTTTTCCTTCTTTCTTCGCCCATAAGCGACAGGCTTCTTCCAACTCTTTCCAGTCGCCTCGGTTCAGATTGTGATTTTGAGGACAGATATTGGTCATGTAGAAACTTTCCTGCATGGCTTTCCAATGCCAGCGATTATCGCCTGCAGGACACATATGTCCTCTGTCCATGCCGCTGCGTTTATAGTCATCGGTGGTTACAGCCTGGCTTTCGGGCAGGTCGGGATCAGGCAGGAATTTGTCGGTACGGCTTTCACGTTCTATCAGTTTTTCGGGAGTAAGTTCCCAGGCTACCCAGTTCGGTATTTTTGTTTCTTTGTTATAAGACACTGTATAGCCTTTACGGTACAATATCTGCTCCGGTGTGTTTTTTAGGGGAGCGGGGTAGAGTACGTTCTTTACGGATATTGCTTCGGTGGAGGTTGCTTTTACCGGTGTTTTTTCACTGAGTTCCGTTACGGCAGCAGGAAGATTAATATGCAAGGCTCCCGCTATGGGCTCATAGCAGATGCAAACGATGCATATTAATATAATCAAATAGAGTAATCCTTTGGATTGCTTTTGTTTTCTTCCTTTTCTTGCCATAATGGATAGTGGTGAACAGACTTTTATAGCAATTGTTTTGCTTTTTCCAGCGCTACATTGATGTTGGGACAAATATTATCTTTTCCAAGCAATTCATAAAAACCGGATTTCTCCAGGACATTATGTACTTTTTCGTTAACGCCGGACAATACAATCGTAATTTTCTCTTTTTGAGACATCTTACAAAGGCTTTCCAGATTATGGATACCCGTAGAGTCTATGAAAGGAACTTTACGCATACGTATAATACGTACCTTGGGACGGTCACCGAGTTGCGCCATCACCTCCTCGAATTTTGTGGCGATACCGAAAAAGTAGGGACCGTTGATTTCGTATACCTCCACGCCTTTCGGTATAATCAGATGCTCTTCGCTTGTGGTAATATCCGATTCGGCGTTCGGATCTATCTCGTCTTTGATAACCGATATTTCGGTTGTCTCCATGACACGGCGCATGAAGAGTACACAGGCAATAACCAAACCTACTTCAATAGCGATTGTCAAATCGAAGATAACCGTCAGGAAGAAAGTTATCAATAATACGGTGACATCCGATTTGGGGTTCTTCATCAATGCCCTGAATACGCGCCAACCACTCATATTATAAGATACGACTACCAGTACGCCTGCCAGACATCCCATCGGAATGTATTGAGCCAGCGGCATAAGCAGCAACAGAATCAAAAGCAGCACTACCGCATGCACTATGCCGGCTACGGGCGACTTACCGCCATTATTGATATTAGCCATTGTACGGGCAATAGCGCCTGTGGCGGGAATACCTCCGAAAAGCGGAGTAGCCATGTTGGCAACACCCTGAGCTATCAATTCGGTATTGGAGTCGTGTTTGTCACCGATAACACCGTCGGCTACGGTAGCCGAAAGTAAGGATTCTATGGCTCCCAATACAGCAATCGTAATGGCAACGGGGAATAGATTCTTAATCGCTTCCCAGTTCAGTGCGGGCATCACAGCGTCGGGAAGTTCGGCTTTAATGCTGAAACGGTCGCCAATGGTGTCGATGCAGTCGATACCGCCGTACATCTTCATCAGATAAACGGCTATGGTCACTACGATAATGGCAATGAGCGAGCCGGGAATCTTCTTCGAGAATTTCGGAGTAATGGCAATGATAAAAATACTGGCAATGCTGACAACCGTATTCCACCAGTTGACAGTGTCGAAATGACGGAAGTAGATTATCCATTTTCCCACGAAGTCTCCCGGGACTTTTTCCCCGCCGAAGCTCAATCCGAATATATCCGCAATCTGAGTGGTAAAGATAGTAACGGCGATACCGCTTGTAAAACCTACGATAATGGGATAGGGGATAAATTTAATGACTGCCCCCAGCTTGAATATTCCCAGAAGAATAAGGATGACGCCCGCCATTAACGTGGCGACAATCAGCCCCGCTTCTCCATATTGCTGGATAATGCCGTAAATAATAACGATGAACGCACCGGTAGGGCCGCCAATCTGAACCTTACTTCCTCCTAACAGTGAGATGATAAAACCGGCAATGATGGCCGTAATAATACCTTTTTCGGGCGATACGCCTGATGCAATACCGAACGCAATGGCAAGCGGTAAGGCAACGATACCCACAATGATACCGGCCATCAGGTCTGCCATGAAAAGTTCTTTTGAGTAATTTTTTAAAGCCGTGTACAGTTTTGGCTTGAATTCGAACGCTTTCATTTTATTTTAGAAACTTTATTTTACCTGAAGTTGTGTCAAAATGAATTTCAGTTATTAAAAAGAGAGTGCAAAATTAGGTAAAATAATGCAAATAGCTATAACTATTCCATTCTTTTTGTTTTTATGTATCCTTTGGGGGAGACAGCCGATTGTTTTTTGTGGATATTTGAACATAAACAGGTTGTTTCTTGTTATTAACATCAGACTGCTTGTTATTAATTAGAGATTAAAAAATAGCCTCATTGGATTTATGGAACGAAATAGATTTTACCTATGAAGTGATAGACAAATCCAATGAGGCAAAGTGTGGTTTTATTAAACTAAATTCGTATTTTTGTCCGGTTGACATAAGGAAATACGAATAATCTATACGTAATTACATTAACTAATAAAAAAAGAATTTATGAGCAAGAGTATCAAAGGAACTCAGACAGAAAAGAATCTGTTGACTTCATTCGCCGGTGAATCACAAGCAAGAATGCGTTACACTTATTTTGCAAGCGTGGCAAAAAAGGAAGGTTACGAACAAATCTCAGCCATCTTTACTGAAACAGCCGATCAGGAGAAAGAGCATGCAAAACGTATGTTTAAGTTTCTGGAAGGCGGAATGGTAGAAATTACCGCTTCTTATCCTGCAGGCGTTATCGGTACTACATTGGAGAATTTGCAGGCTGCCGCTGCAGGCGAGCACGAAGAGTGGTCTTTGGACTATCCTCACTTTGCCGATGTTGCCGAGCAAGAAGGTTTCCCCGCAATCGCTGCTATGTACCGTAACATTGCCATTGCTGAAAAAGGACACGAAGAACGTTACCGCGCTTTCGTACAGAACATTGAGAATGCTACTGTTTTCGCTAAAGAAGGTGAAGTAGTATGGCAATGCCGTAACTGCGGTTTCATCTACACAGGTAAGGAAGCTCCTGAATTGTGTCCTGCTTGTTTGCACCCGCAGGCTTACTTCGAGGTAAAGAAAGAAAATTATTAATATTCGGCATACTTGTCTGAATATTAAATTCAGGCACGGATTACACGAAAGCTCACGGAATGCTTTGTCCGTTGAATTCGTATAATCCGTGCCTTTTTTTCATTTTTTCTGTGATGTATTCTTATTTCTTCAGTACTACGGAAAGCGCTTCATAGGCTTTGGAAGCGTCTTGGATTTGAAGCAGCTTTTCCCAATTGGCAACCGGTTCTACCTTATGATTATACCGTTTGAGGATATTCAATATAAGTTTGCCGTTTTCTGTAACAGCTTTTGCGGTGAAAGTGCCACACTCGTTTTCTACTTTTACGTTCAGCTTCTCTACTCCTTCGGGAGCCGCTTTGTAGCCTGCCGGAAGATTTACAGTGATATTCCATTGGAAAGTACGGGGAGCGGACATATAGATGTCGGCGGAACGTTTACGTTCCTTACCTTCAATCCGGATCTGTTCACCGATTAGTTTGCCTGCGGAAAGTACATAGTTAGGACCTGCTTTTCGGATATAGCCATCCATTGTATAGCGGACATTATAAATAAAGGCTGCGCTGTCCGGGCGATTACCCAGACATTGCATCTGATAGTCGAGCAGTTCTTTGGCGTTTTCACCGTGATAGAAATCTATTTCCCATTTATAATTTTCCTTTTCCTGTTCGCAACCTTTGCGGAATGCTTCTTGGAGGTCATCCGCATATTTCTTGCCTACTTCTTCGGCAAATTCTTTGTCAATGCTAAGCAGACGTCGGTAAGCGGCGTCCACATCTTCCATTTTTACTAACATCTCCTGCATATACTCTTTTTGTGTTCCGGTGCGATATTCGTTCCGGTTAACGGTGAGTAACGTATTATCAAGGTCGGCTTGTATGGCGGTAATGTTGCAGTTGTCATCGGCTGTACCTGCCGGCAGATTGAGGCGCTCTCTTTCTGCCTTTGTTTTCAACTTTTTGGCTTTCTCTTTATCCGGTTCCAAGATAGCTTGCCTGCCTTGGTAACGGACGGGGATTTCATGGGGAATGAGATATCCTGAAGGTGGGAGATAATATTTCTTACTTTCCGGAAGTGCAAGAAACCATGTGGTATTGCGATAGTTTGTCAATTTATCAAGAGGCTCTTTATTTTCGTGGGTAGTCATTCCGAGCAGATTGGGAACATCTACCCAATTCAGCAATCCTTGAAAATAGATAATGAACAATTCATTATTACAATTGCTCTTGAGGTCTGTCATCAGTGCAAAATGATAGTAATTGTAGATGAAGTCGGCTTTCTTCTCATCTGTCCAGTCTTTTTTCTTTATCTTTTTCACGTTACGGAGAAGCCGGATTCCTTTTTTGGTGTTACTCAATCCGCCGTATCCGGTATATTTCTTCGCTTGTTTCATAAAATCCCAGTCGTCCTCTTGCATGGCTGCCGCATCGGGATTGGCCTGTAGTCCTTTTTTCGTGGTACTTTCGGGAATATAGGTGTATTTTTTCATCTTGCTATTGGTGATGTACATCAATGTCATTGGAGTTTGCTGCATAGGGTTGTACCATAAACCAGGTTCGGTTTGTTCTATATCCTTCATTTCGGCATCGAGCAGGATGTTTCCGTCTTCGTCTTTACTTTGTTTGAAGTCCGGTGCGCCGTTCAGAGTACGGTATTGGGTAGTAAGTTTATCGTCTATCTCGCAATGCACCGTGTAAGAAAGCATCGGATGGCTTTGGCGAAACCGGAAGATGAACGGATCGAGATTATGATTTTCCAATGAAGTGTAGTTGAAGAAAAAAATATCTATCTTATCACCGATTTCCAGTCCGGGTACGGCAAGTTTCTGACGTTGTTCCCGGTCTTTCCTGCCTTCGGTGGCTGTCATATATTCATCCGTGCTTACTTCGTTTACGGTACCGTCCGGTTTGATAATTCGCACGCCCAGTACTTGCTGGTAGTTTTCGTCATACCGCCACTCTTTTTTACGTATTTCCGCTTTGTAATCAAATTCGGAGAATTCTTTCAAAGCAGCCTTATCGTTGATTTGCACAAGCATACGATACAAGTCGCGACAATTTACTTCACGGTCAATATAGTGAAATCCTCCGAGAAAGGCGCCAACGTTGAAACGGGTCTTTTTGGTGACTTCTAACCGGCTGTGCGCAGCCAGAATGACAGCTGATTCGTCCTTGTATTTTTCGGGAACAGCCGTGTTGGTAAATTCAGGCAGTTCCAGTGCCCAGACTTCTTTTCTCGTTTCCTCCGCAAAGAGTTTGTATTTCTCTTTGTCATCGGCATTGGCATTAGGGGTGATGAATAAAAGCGCCAACACCCCCATCAGGAATAACATGTTCTGTTTCATTATTATTGTTTTTTGAGGATGATTTGTTCGTTGGATGCATCGGCCCATTTCCGCAAGTATGCGTTCCAGGTTGTAATTTCGTCGCGGGGAATACGTTTTTCGGTTATCTCCATTACTTTCCGGAAAATGATTTTGTTTCCTTCTGTTTTATATGAGCAGCAGAGTATGCCTTGCGGCGTATGGATTGAGATGCCTTCGGGGCAATAAACAAGTACATAGCCTGAGGGTATTTCCAGCTCCGTATGGCGTACGATGCGGCAACGGAGCGGGAGCTCGTAATCATGAATACGTTTAGCGGTGTCTATCGGTTGGTCGAACAGGTCATTGTGGAGGTCCAGTTCTATGTAAAACTCACCATCGGCTACTTGTACCGCGCTGCTGTTTATTACTTTTCCGGTCAGTATAGCCCATTTTTGTTGAGGCTTCTGCTGTATCCAACTGACCGAATCAACCTGATAATTATGATTATTCCCTGTCAAGATACGGGGAAGATATTCTTCCTGGCTGCTTTTATCGTTTTCGTGGTAGGCCGTGAGGAAAAATTCCTTCATGTCTCCGCTCCAACTACGGGTTGCATTACCCTGCAATACTTTGTTCGTTTGTTTGTCGGATAGGGTGCAGGTATAAGACAGGCTGTCTGTAGACGCGTTACTGTTCAGTATAGGCAATATGTGTACGATACAGTCTTCTCCATTCTCTATTACGGCTTCCCTTCCTTGTATACTTCCGGGTATGAATTCCGGGTTGATATATTCGTTGGTGGCATCCAGATAATAGGTCTTTCCCCGGTAGATAAGGCTGCATATCATATGGTTGACGGACGCAAGTGTAGCTATTTCGCTCATTCGGTAGGGAATGTCTATGGTGCCTATATCGGTCAGGCGGGCATCGAAGCCTTGTGCTTTCAGCAATGTACGGAGCAGGATTGCCATTCCTTTGCAATCGCCGTACCGTTTGCGCAGCACTTCTGCCGGAGTATCTGGCTTGTGTCCCGATATACCTGCTTCAAAAGCGATATAACGGATGTTTTGTTGTACCCAGGTATATGTATTACGTATTTTTTCCATATCCGTGCGGCAACCTTCGGTAATCTCCGCTAATAGCTTGTCGAGTTCGGGTATGTCACAGTCTACCTGTGCCAGTCCGTTAGACCAACGATACATATCGTGACAATCTGTAAATGATCCTGTTATCAGTATGTGCGGATATACTTTACCTGATGCCGGCATATGTTGCTCGTCTTTCATGGCCGGCATATCCGTTACGGTATAAGTGAATAAGGAATCTCCCGAACTGTTGATACCGCGTTCGCAGTGAATAGAAGGAGTAAAGTTCTTTTCTGTCAGCCGGAAATGGGAAAGGGATTGTGGAATGATGAATGTTATTTGTTTTTCTTTGATAAAATAGTCTTCACCCAAATAGATTCGTGTAAAATAACGCAGGTCGTGAAAAGTACGTTTAAATGTTACCTCTGTCTTTTTTCCTTTACGGTCGAGATTGATGTTGAAGAAGCAGACCTTGCTGTCGTCAAAGAAAACATTTTCCGGTGTAATACTTTTATACTCAGCCTTTCCCCCGCCTTTGGCGGAAGCTCCGTCCAACGAGATGAATTCTCCGTAGTAGGTGTAAGGTTGCAATGTAGTTCCCATTCTTGTGGCTTCATAGGAAGTCTCTTTCCGGTTGCGTACGGCAGGAATACCGTCTTTTTCCATAAAGACGTAGGAATCGTTGCATTGTGTAATGACAATGTTGTCATCAAGCGTCTGTCCGTATGAGTTGTAAACGTACAAACACAAAAGTATACATGTGTAGATACAACCGCTTTTCATTTTAGCTTGCTATAAGGTTCTGTAAGAAGTACTTGCAAAGATAGCGACCGGCAATATTTTAACAAAAATAAATATATGGAAAATTTAATTTCTTGCTTTAAAGCAAGAAATTAATCCTTTTGTCCGAAAGTTATTTCCCGTCGGATACGGCTTAAGGTATATGGAGAAATATTGAGAAAAGAAGCGATTTCTTTCAGGCTTGTTTGATGAACGATGTCGGGACATCTTTTCAGCAATTCCTGGTAGCGTATTTTGGGGGAAGCCGAATACAGATTCAATAGTCGGTGGTAAGTCATACAGAACAGGTTTTCTGCAATCTTACGGCCTAATAACTGGTTCTGCCGGGTTGCCGCCCAAAATTCTTCCAGTTGGTTATAAGATAACTGATAGACGGTACTCGCCTTGATTGCTTCCGTATAGATAATGGCAGGTGTCTGCCTGGTGAATGACTCATAGTCTGCCACGAAATCCTTTTCAAAGCTATAGCCGATGATATGTTTGTTTCCTTCCGTATCAAGGTAGAAGTAGCGGAAACTTCCCTGGGAAATATAGGCAATGTTATGACACACCTCACTTGTCTGACAAAAGAACTCTCCTTTCTTATAAAGACGTTTTTTCCCGTTTTGCAGGCAATGGTTAACCAAAGGAGAAAGTTCCAACAAGTCCAGATACTCGTTGAAGTGCGCCATAACCGTTATTTTTGAGCGTGCGGATAGTCTATCGTATAGTGCAGGCCGCGGCTTTCCTTGCGTTCCATGGCCTGACGGGTAATCAGATAACCTACGTTAATCATATTGCGCAGTTCGCAAAGCTCACGGGTTGCCTTGCTGCTCTTGAACAGTTTTTCCGTCTCCTCATAAAGAATATCCAAGCGGTTCCACGCGCGGGTCAGGCGGGTATTGCTGCGGACGATGCCCACATAAGATTCCATAATCTGGTTCACCTCTTTCATACTTTGCGTAATCAATACCCGTTCTTCGTTGGAGATAGTTCCTTCATCGTTCCATTCGGGAATATCCTCATTGAAATCATAGCGTTCCAATACGCTCAGTGCATGCTTGGCGGCTGCGTCGGCATAGACCACCGCTTCAATCAGCGAGTTGGAAGCCAAACGGTTTCCGCCATGCAGGCCGGTACACGAACATTCGCCGATGGCATACAGGCGGCGGATGCTGGATTGCCCGTCCAGGTCTACTTTGATGCCGCCGCAGAGGTAGTGTGCGGCAGGGGCTACGGGGATGTAGTCTTTGGTAATATCGATACCGATGCTGAGGCATTTCTTATAAATATTCGGGAAGTGCTTCTTGGTTTCTTCAGGGTCTTTATGGGTAACGTCCAGATAGACATGCTCGTCACCGCGCTGCTTCATTTCATTGTCGATGGCACGCGCCACGATGTCGCGCGGGGCGAGTGACAGGCGAGGGTCATACTTCTGCATGAATTCCTTTCCGTCCATGGTACGGAGCACGCCGCCATATCCGCGCATGGCTTCCGTTATCAGGAAACAGGGGCGGTCGCCCGGATGATAGAGGGCGGTGGGATGGAATTGGATGAATTCCATGTCTTTTACGGCGCCTTTGGCGCGATAGACCATGGCGATGCCGTCACCTGTGGCAACCAACGGGTTGGTAGTGTTACGGTATACGGCTTCGCAGCCGCCGGTTGCCATGATAGTCATTTTTGAAAGGAATGTATCCACTTCCCCGGTATTCTCGTTCAGAACGTAAGCGCCATAGCATTTGATACCCGGAGTATAGCGGGTTACGATAATGCCCAAATGGTGTTGGGTGATGATTTCCACCGCAAAGAAATTTGTGAATACGGTGATGTTAGGATGTTGTTTTACGGCTTCAATCAGGCTGTCTTGTATCTCCGCGCCGGTATTGTCCTTGTGATGCAGGATGCGGAACTCCGAGTGCCCGCCTTCTTTATGCAGGTCGAATTCTCCGTTATCTTTCTTGTCGAAGTTCACTCCCCATTTGATAAGCTCGTTGATTTGTTCGGGAGCGTTGCGTACCACTTTTTCCACAGCTTCACGGTCGCTTATCCAGTCTCCGGCAATCATGGTGTCTTCAATATGCTTATCGAAATTGTCTACCGCCAGATTGGTGACGGAAGCGATGCCGCCTTGTGCGAAATAAGTGTTTGCTTCTTCCAGACCGGCCTTGCAGATGAGGGCTACTGTTCCTTTATGCGCCACTTTAAGCGCAAAGCTCATACCGGCAATTCCGGAGCCGATAACGAGGAAATCGAACTTTCTTACCATAGTTTCGTGTATTTAACACCGCAAAACTACAAAATAAGTACGTTCCTTGTCTCCCTTGCGGGCATTAATTCATAAAAATACCTACCTTAGCGGCAAAAACCGGATAAAATGAATCGAATTTTTCATGCGCGTATCGCTGCCGGACAGTATTTGTTTGTCATTCTGGCAGGCACAATCGCTGTTTACGGCCTTTGGGAAAAGAATATTCTTGTTGCTGTTCTTTTTATGCTCCTGCTGGTTGTCAGTATCGAGAAGCTGATTCATACTACCTATATCGTTACTACCGATAATAAACTGTCGTTGTTCTTCGGACGCTTTTCACGAGGAAAAGAAATCCCGCTGAAGGATATTACGTCGGTAGAACGCGCTTCCTCCATGCGGATAGGCAGATTTGCCGTTATGCGCTATGTACTGATAAGGTATGGAGAGGGTAAGTGCGTGGCGCTTCTTCCTGTTAAAGAGGAAGAGTTTATCCGTCTGCTCGAGCAGCGTATATCACGATAAATTATAATTATGTGAGGTATCATGCTTTTTTTCTGAATTTCTTGTTGTATCTTGCATGCAGAAATCTATAAATGTAAGAACTATGAAATATCAAATTGCCATTATCGGTGGAGGTCCGGCGGGATATACGGCTGCGGAAACAGCCGGAAAGGCCGGCCTGAATGTTGTGCTTTTTGAGAAGCGAAGCCTTGGCGGGGTGTGCCTGAATGAAGGGTGTATTCCTACCAAGACTTTATTGTATTCGGCAAAAACGTATGACAGCGCACGTCACGCGTCCAAATATGCGGTCAATGTATCGGAAGTTTCGTTCGACTTGCCCAAAATCATAGCACGTAAACAGAAAGTGGTACGTAAACTGGTGTTGGGTGTCAAAGGAAAGCTGACCGCCAATAATGTGACTATTGTAAATGGCGAGGCCTCAATCGTAGATAAGAATCATGTTCTGTGCGGTGACGAAACGTATGAATGTGATAATTTATTGCTTTGCACAGGCTCGGAAACTTTTATTCCGCCTATTCCCGGAATAGATACGGTGCCTTACTGGACGCATCGTGATGCGTTGGACAATAAAGAGCTTCCGAAATCGCTGGTTGTCATCGGCGGTGGAGTCATCGGCATGGAGTTTGCCTCATTCTTTAATAGTCTGGGGGTGGAGGTCACTGTTATCGAGATGCTGGATGAAATATTGGGCGGAATGGATAAGGAACTGTCCGCCATGCTTCGTGCGGAGTATGCCAAGCGCGGTATTAAATTCATGCTGAATACGAAGGTGGTGTCATTGGACGGAAGTGCGGGAGAAAACGGCGAAACTCAGGTACGGGTAAATTATGAAAATGCCGAAGGTACAGGTTTTTCAGTTGCGGAGAAATTATTGATGAGCGTCGGCCGTCGTCCGGTAACGAAAGGTTTCGGATTGGAAAATCTGAATCCGGAGAAAACAGAACGTGGAAACATACGGGTTGACGGGCAGATGCGGACTTCGGTTACGGGTGTGTATGCATGCGGGGATTTAACCGGATTCTCTTTGCTGGCACATACTGCTGTACGCGAGGCGGAAGTGGCGGTACATGCCGTTTTGGGCAAGAAAGACTGTATGAGTTACAGGGCTATCCCCGGCGTGGTATATACCAATCCTGAAATTGCGGGTGTGGGGGATACGGAAGAAGCCTTGCAGAAAAAGGGTATTCCCTATCGTACGGTAAAGCTGCCTATGGCTTATTCCGGTCGTTTTGTCGCGGAGAATGAAGGGGTTAACGGTATGTGCAAGTTACTATTGGCAGAAGATGATACTGTTTTGGGAGCACATGTGCTGGGTAATCCGGCTTCGGAGATTATCACGTTGGCAGGTATGGCTGTCGAACTCAAGCTGACTGCTGCGGAATGGAAAAAAATAGTATTCCCGCATCCTACGGTAGGCGAAATCTTTAAGGAAGCTCTTTAACCGGATGACGGATATTTTGTAATACTCACTTAAATGGAATACATTATATTATGAAAATCGTAAAGTTGATAACTTGCGATTCTGCAACTCAAGCCCACATTGTTCAGGGAGCGTTACAGAATGAAGGAATTGATTCCATGTTGCGGAATGAGAATATGTCCACACTACTGGCCGGATTGCAAGTAGGTGATCTGACAGGAGTGGATATATTGGTGGGTGAAAAAGACTATGAGGCGGCAATCAGCCTGTTGGAACAAAACCAGATGATTCCTGAACAATTGAAATACTGTCCTTTCTGCGGTTCCCCCGATATTAAGTTCGTATTGAGGAAAGGGCATCGGATGAGGGCTGTTGCCGCGGTTATTGCCTCTTTGTTGGCCAGTGCCGCTCCGGGCACCAACCATTGGGAGTATGTTTGTAATCAATGTAAAGGAAGATTTGAGAAACCGGTTGCCAAAAACAGTCGGACAACTGACGAACCTGAATGATAGCTTGTAAGAAGATGAGAAAGTATACCTTATTCCCGATTGTATTGGTTTTGACGTTAATTCCCAGTATATTGTCTGCACAGGGAGTATCACCTGAAACAAACTCTCTTTCTTCGCGGTTGGATACATTGATAAAGTATCGGTTACCCGTAGGTTCTAATGTATCTATTTCAGTGTATGACTTGACCGCTGATAAGGCTCTGTATAGTTATCAGGCGGATAAGCTTTCCCGTCCGGCCTCTACAATGAAGTTGCTGACTACGATTACGGCGCTTGCGCGCCCTGAAGCGGACGAGCCTTTTTGTACGGAGGTTTGGTACAAGGGCGTGATTGAGCGTGATACGCTGAAAGGAGATATATACGTTGTCGGAGGTTTCGACCCGGAATTTGATGATGAAGCGTTGGATTCTTTGGTCGGTAAGGTGTCTCGTTTGCCTTTCTCTGTGGTTCAAGGCAAGATATATGGCGATGTTTCCATGAAAGACTCTTTGTATTGGGGAAGCGGTTGGCTGTGGGATGATACGCCCTATTCTTTTCAGCCATACCTGTCGCCGCTGATGCTCGATAAAGGAGTGGTTACGGTAACAGCTTTTCCCGGTGTGCAGGGTGATACGGCACGTTTGGAATGTACTCCCGCTTCGTCTTACTATACGTTGACCAATACAACAAAAACCCGCGCTCCCTCTGCCGGACGTTTTCGTGTATCCCGCGATTGGCTGGAGAATGGCAATGACATAACGGTATCGGGTAATGTGGACGGGAAGCGTACCGGTACGGTGAATATCTATTCTTCGCAGGACTTCTTTATGCATACGTTCCTGGAGCGTTTACGGGCAAAAGGTATCCGTTGCCTGCCGGATTATTCTTTCAGCGAGTTTCAAAAAGACAGCGTTTCAGTGCGAATGGCATCTTATAACACTTCTGTACAGGCAGTAGTCAATCAAATAATGAAAGAGAGTGATAACTTGAATGCAGAAGCTATGTTATGCCGTTTAGGTGCGCAGTTTACGGGCGGGAGGCATATCTCTGCCGAAGACGGACTTTCGGCTATCCGCCGGTTGATAAAAAAGCTGGGCTATGTTCCCGACCGTTATAATCTGGCGGACGGTTGCGGACTTTCCAACTATAACTATGTCTCATCGGAACTTTTAGTTGCCTTCTTGAAATTCGCTTATTCACGTACGGATGTGTTCCAGAAATTATATAAGGCATTGCCTATCGGCGGAGTGGACGGAACACTGAAAAACCGTATGAAGAAAGGGACGCCTTCTTATAAGAAAGTGCACGCTAAAACCGGTTCTTTTACAGCTATAAATTGCCTGGCAGGTTATTTAAAGGCAAATAACGGGCATCAGATCGCTTTTGCCATAATGAATCAGAATGTGCTTTCCGGCAGGGAGGCACGTAAATTCCAAGATACTGTCTGTGATATACTTATCCGATGAATGACCGGTATCGGTTGGTATGGATTGATAAGGAGCTGTTAAAATAACGCTCTGATTAACCTGTCATTCTGCTATTCGGAACGGAGTGAATAATCTCTTCCCCTTATATAGCTAAGAGAGGAGATTCTTCGTCGCAAGCTCCTCCGAATGACAGAATGATAGGTTGATCAGAGCGTTGTCAGCCTCTTATCAAAGGCGTATTTAGCCTTTATTTGTACTGTGCCCAGTCGATATTCTTCATATCCCCGCTTTTTGCCAGTTCGGCGTGCATAGCCAGGGCGGCACGCATGGCATGAGGAGTCTGTGCCTTACCATCGGTCAGTTTCAGATAATCCCACAGGATATTCTTATAATCCGGATGAACACAGTTCTCAATGATTGCCTGAGCACGTTCTTTCGGGCTCTTGCCGCGCAGGTCGGCAACACCTTGTTCGGTAACGATGATGTTGACATCATGCTCGCTGTGGTCTACATGAGAAACCATCGGGACGATAGCGCTGATTTTGCCTTCTTTGGCGACAGACGGGCAAGTAAAGATAGAGATATAGGCGTTGCGCGTAAAATCGCCCGAACCGCCGATACCGTTCATCATCTTCGTACCGCCGATATGGGTGGAGTTTACGTTTCCGTAGAGGTCGGCTTCAATGGCTGTGTTGATAGAGATAATACCTAAACGGCGTACTACCTCGGGACTGTTGGATATTTCCGACGGACGGAGAACCAGCTTGTCGCGGAAGAAATCCATATCCTCGTATATACCGTTCAGGCAGTCGTTGGTTACGGTCAGTGAACAAGCGCTGCCAAACTTCACGCGACCTTCGCGAATCAGTCCGATAACGGAATTCTGGATGACCTCTGTGTACATCTCGAATGCCGGAATGGTCTTGTCACGTCCTAAAGCGCCTAACACCGCGTTGGCGATATTTCCTACGCCCGACTGCAACGGCAGGAAGGTGGAAGGAATAATACCGCGCTTCATATCTGCGGCAAGGAAGTCGGCTACGTTCTGTCCGATTTTGTCGGTCAGCGGGTCGGCGGCGGCAAATGAGCGTGCTTCGTCCGGCCAGTTGGTTTCTACGACACCTACAATCTTCTTCGGGTCAACCTGGATATAAGGCTGTCCGATACGGTCGCTCGGCTTGAAGATAGGTATTTCGCGGCGGTAAGGCGGGTCAAGCGGTTCGTAGACATCGTGCAGCCCCATGGCGTTTTTACTGTGTGCGGCATTCAGCTCTATGATAATCCGGTCGGCGAGGCGGCAGATGGTAGGAGCGATACCGCCGGCGGCGGTCAGGTAGATTTTACCGTCGGGTGTCACTTCGCAGGCTTCGATGATGGCGACATCTACTTTTCCCATAAAGCCGTAGCGCACTTCTTGCGCCATTTGCGACAAATGGATGTCGTTGTAGGCAATCTCGCCGTTGTTTACCGCTTTACGGAAATCGGGATTGGTTGTGTAAGGAGCACGGTAGCGGATAGCTTTGACGCGTGAAAGGATACCGTCGCAGGAGTCACCGGTAGAGGCTCCTGTAAAAATGCCTATCTGGAAAGGGTTTCCTTTGGCATGTTCCGCTTCTGCTATTTTTGCCAGTTCGGCCGTAACGGCTTTGGCTGTTCCTGCGGGAGTAAATCCGCTCAGGCCGATATTGTAGCCATGTTTAATCAGGCTCGCAGCTTCTGCTGCTGAAATGTAATTAAATGCCATAATGTATAGTTATTTTTCGTGTAAGGAATCAACTCAACTTTCAATCGCGTTAATATTTTCGTTGTAATATCTCTCCCCAGATGATAGCCTTGCGCGCTTCCTCTGCCGAGTGTATTTCAAATTCGGATGAGGCGTCGGCAGGTTCGGGAAGTGTATTGTCGGTATCTTGCTGAATGAAAGGCTGTTTCTTGGCGGGCTTATGCTTTTTTTCTGTTTTCTTGCGTATTACGGCGGTTTCGGGTTTGGGGCCTTCCGGGATGTAACCGCCGTAAGTTCCGTCGCTCCAGCTTTCAGGAAGGGGATTTTCTTCATCGAACACAGGCATGGCGGGGCTGTTGCCAGCTTTCTTTTTTGCTTCTTTCTTTGCTTGTCTGACAAAACTTATAACAATAATGCCTGCAATTAACAGAAATTTGAAGATGTCTTCCATAAGCCTTTCTTTGTTTTTTCACCGCCAAAGGTAATTATTTAATCTGATTGTAGCCAACAAATTGGCATTAAAAAAGGGCAGCTTCACAGCTCCCCTTGTTTTTTTAACCTAAACCTTAACTATGAAAAAATCTAATGTTTCTTTCATTCCACAAAATTGGAAATTTATTCCAACAATGCCAAATTAACACTCGGAAAATGTTTACTCGCTTAACATAAATTAGTAGAAACACATCAAATAGAGGGGATTATGTGTTATTTTTCCATGGTTTCATCACTTTATTGGAAGGGAAGAAGTATCTTTGCACGCTGTCATTCAGAGCATGGCGAAGAATCACTTCCCTCTGACTACATAAAGGGAGCAGGTTTTTCGCTACGCTCTGAATGACAAAATGTAACTAATGTAACTTGATTTTAAACAAACTGATTATGGAAAATGTGACGGGAGCAGACTTTAAATCTGCAACTGCCGATGAGAACAAAAAGTTGTTCATCGAAACCTATGGCTGCCAGATGAATGTGGCCGATAGTGAAGTGATAGCCTCTGTGATGCAGATGGCGGGATATTCGGTGGCCGAAACGCTGGAAGAGGCGGATGCGGTATTCATGAATACCTGCTCTATCCGTGATAATGCCGAACAAAAGATTTTAAACCGCCTGGAGTTTTTTCATTCGCTCAAGAAGAAGAAAAAGAATCTGATTGTCGGCGTATTGGGATGCATGGCGGAGCGTGTCAAAGACGACCTGATTACGAACCATCATGTCGATCTGGTGGTAGGTCCGGATGCTTACCTTACTTTGCCCGACCTGATAGCTGCCGTAGAGGCGGGCGAGAAAGCCATCAACGTGGAGCTTTCCACAACGGAAACTTATCGTGATGTGATACCTTCGCGCATTTGCGGAAATCATATTTCGGGTTTTGTTTCCATTATGCGCGGCTGCAATAACTTTTGTACCTATTGCATCGTTCCCTACACCCGCGGACGGGAACGCAGCCGGGATGTGGAAAGCATCCTGAATGAAGTTGCCGATTTGGTGGCTAAGGGTTATAAGGAAGTGACCTTGCTGGGACAGAATGTCAACTCTTACCGCTTTGAAAAGTCGGATGGGGAAGTGATAACTTTCCCCGCGTTGCTGCGTACCGTGGCCGAGTCGGCTCCGGGCGTCCGTATCCGTTTCACCACCTCTCATCCCAAAGATATGAGCGACGAGACCCTGCAAGTCATCGCGGAAGTTCCCAATGTATGCAAGCATATACACTTGCCCGTGCAGAGCGGAAGCAGCCGTATCCTGAAGCTGATGAACCGTAAATATACCCGTGAGTGGTACCTGGAACGTGTTGACGCCATTCGTCGCATCATTCCGGATTGCGGCTTGTCTACGGATATTTTCTCCGGCTTCCATTCGGAAACGGAAGAAGACCACCGGCTTTCCCTCTCCCTGATGGAGGAGTGCGGTTATGACGCCGCCTTTATGTTTAAGTATTCCGAACGTCCGGGTACGTATGCCAGCAAGCATTTGCCGGATGATGTGCCTGAGGAAGTGAAGATTCGTCGTCTGAATGAGATTATCGCTTTGCAAAACCGTCTTTCTGCAGAGGCCAACGCCCGTTGCGTAGGAAAAACTTATGAGGTGCTGGTAGAAGGCGTTTCCAAACGCTCGCGCGACCAGCTCTTCGGACGCACCGAACAGAACCGGGTAGTTGTTTTCGACCGGGGAACGCACCGGACGGGCGATTTTGTGACGGTTAAGATTACAGAAAGCAGTTCGGCGACGCTGAAAGGTGAAGAAGTTTAGTTTGATATAAAAAAGGCAGGGGAGCACGAACCTCGCGGTCTATGCTCCCCTTATTAATGTATTGTTAACTTTAATTTTTCTGTTATTCCGCCATTGCCAGCAAGTTTGCCGTATGGTCTATACGGTTGTAGCTTACCAGTGTCCAGTTGGATTTTTCACTGTTCTTTTCATAGCTTTTGTAAGCTACCGGCATGTTCTCTTCGTTCATTTCATATACGCTTTTCTTCATATCCTTGTCATAAGCCTTGTGAGCCTTGTTCCAACGTGCGTATGACATGATGATTTCATTGTTTTCGTATTGGTAAGACATCTTGAAGTAAGGTGTCCATCGGCTTTGCAGGCTGTCCCATTTGGAAGCGGTCTTGCCGGTCAGACGGTTTTCGTTGTCGTATGTAAATTCATAACGCATGTGGTTGTAGAGGTATGTGCCGTCTTGCTTGAAGATTGTTTTTGCTACTACCAAGTCATTCTTTACTTCTTCATTGGTGATGAAGTTGTCCTGAGCCCTTACTTCCGAGTTCATTACGCTTACGATAATCATTGCTACGAATGCGATTGCTTTGAATAAATTTGTAGTTTTCATAATCTTTATTTTTTTATTGTTACTATTTCCGTTTTATTTTTAGACGTTGTTTCCGATATAAAAAGTTGCCTTTTCGGTTCATCTTTTTTTCGAACGCCTTCGCCTGATAAAAGTCAAATCCTGTGCCAAAGATATAAATCGTTGATTATCAATTGTTATTATGTTTATGTGTCTGTTCGTTATCGGACACTTGTCCGCTCAAGACCGAACACAAAGGCTGTGATTAGTTTATTCTGCAGGAATAACAGGTATCTCCCCGCTCTCTGTTATCTTCTTTGTTTGCGAATTTTAATTCGTCAGACAGTTGTTATCCTTTCGTTAGACAGCCGTTGACTTTGCGTTAAACAGCTGTCTAACGAAAGGGCGACAATTGTCTGACGCAATAATAACTACCGTTTAACGGATTAATGTCTGCCTGTTTCTTGGTTGTATTCTTAATGCGCGACTCTTAATTGCGGTGAATTCCTTCCTTGTCACTTTCGGCGCAGCATTACTTTTATTAAATCTCCTTAATGAAAGCCTTGTAAATCACTTTTTATTTGTTATTTTGCACCAAATTTAGGATAAGTGCGGTCTGTTCGGTTCAGACTGCACTTCCTTATTGGTAAACGTTCGATGAATAAACTCACTATAAAAGCTTGTCCGGTATGTGGCGGAACGCATTTGGAGCGTACCCTGACCTGCATAGACCATTATGCCTCGGGTGAAGTATTCCACTTGTGCCGTTGCAGGGACTGTGGTTTTATATTGACCCAGGATTTTCCCGCAGAAGCGGAAATCGGACGCTATTATGAAACTCCCGATTATATATCCCATTCAGATACGAAGAAAGGGGTGATGAACTCCGTATACCATTGGGTGCGCAGCTATATGTTGAAGCGCAAGGCGCGCTTGGTGGCGCATGAAGCGCATCGTAAAACAGGACGTCTGCTGGACATCGGCACGGGAACCGGTTATTTTGCCGATACAATGAAGCGTTGCGGCTGGCAGGTGGAAGCCATTGAAAAGAACGCCCATGCACGCGCTTTTGCCAAGGAGCATTTCGGCTTGGAGGTAAAGCCCGATACGGCTTTGAAGGATTTTGAACCGGATAGTTTTGATGTCATTACGCTGTGGCACGTAATGGAGCACCTTGAACCGTTGAATGAGACTTGGGAAACGCTTAACTCGTTGCTGACGGAAAAAGGGGTGCTGATTGCAGCCGTACCCAACTGCTCTTCGTACGACGCCAGGAAATACGGAGCTTATTGGGCTGCCTACGATGTGCCCCGGCATTTGTGGCATTTTACTCCCGGCACTATCCAGCGGCTGGGTTCCAAGCATGGCTTTATTTTGGCGGAGCGTCATCCCATGCCGTTTGACGCGTTCTACGTATCCATGCTGACAGAGAAAAATATGCGTCGTTCATGTCCGTTCATACGGGGCATGATTACCGGTACATTGGCATGGTTCCATGCATTGGTAAGGAAAGAGCGCAGCAGTTCCATGATTTATGTGTTTCGTAAAAAAAAGGTGATTTAATGAAAGCTAAACGTAATTCGGTATCCTATTTTGATATGCAGTTCATCACATCCAGCATAAGTACTACATTGGTATTGCTGTTGTTGGGCTTGGTGGTGTTCTTTGTATTGGGGGCTCACAACCTTTCCGTATACGTAAAGGAGAATATCAACTTCTCTATTCTTATCAGTGATGATATGAAAGAGAGTGATATCCTGAAACTGCAGAAGAAACTGGATAAAGAGCCGTTTGTGAAGGAGACGGAATATATCTCCAAGAAACAGGCGCTTCGCGAACAAACCGAGGCGATGGGGACAGACCCGCAGGAGTTCCTCGGCTATAATCCTTTTACGGCGTCCATCGAGATTAAGTTGCATTCCGATTATGCCAATTCGGACAGCATTGCCAAGATAGAGAAGAAAATCAAGAGGAACACGAATATTCAGGAAGTACTTTACCAGAAAGACCTGATAGATGCGGTGAATGATAATATCCGCAATATCAGTCTGATGCTGTTGGGTTTGGCTGTCATTCTGACTTTCATTTCCTTTGCGCTGATTAACAATACAATCCGTCTGACTATCTACTCCAAACGCTTCCTTATCCATACGATGAAGCTGGTAGGGGCGAGTTGGAGCTTTATCAGGCGTCCGTTCCTGCGGCGTAATTTCTGGATAGGAGTATTGTCGGCTGTCATTGCCGATGCCGTTCTGTGGGGAGCCGCCTATTGGCTGGTTTCTTATGAACCGGAGTTAATCAGGGTGATTACGCCTGAGGTGATGTTGCTGGTTTCCGTTGCCGTACTGGTGTTCGGAGTGCTCATTACCTGGTTGTGTGCATTGCTCTCTATCAACAAGTATCTGAGGATGAAGGCGAGTACATTGTATTATATATAAGAGGTAAGAAATAGTAAATCATTAAATAGTAAATAAATAGATGAGTAAACAGAAGTTCGCTTTTGACAAGACCAATTTTATTCTGCTTGCTGTCGGTATGGCGGTGGTAATACTTGGTTTTATTCTAATGACCGGCCCTGTATCTACACCGACACACTTTGAACCGGACATTTTTAGTGTAAGACGTATTAAGGTGGCTCCATTGGTTTGCCTTTTGGGATTTGTATTTATGATATATGCCGTATTGCGTAAACCGAAAACGGAGAAGGAATAGCGGTTGTTTTTAACTTTTAATTTTATTTGAAGAAGTGGATTGGTTTGAAGCGCTTATTCTTGGGCTTATTCAAGGATTGACAGAATATTTACCGGTTAGCAGCAGCGGACATTTGGCTATCGGATCGGCATTATTTGGAATTCAGGGGGAAGATAATCTGGCTTTCACCATAGTAGTTCATGTAGCTACCGTATTCAGTACATTGGTAGTGCTTTGGAAAGAGATTGAATGGATTTTCCGCGGATTGTTTAAATGGAAAATGAATGAAGAAACCCGTTATATCATCAATATCTTGATATCTATGATACCCGTTGGTATTGTGGGAGTATTCTTTAAGGAGGAAGTAGAGATGATTTTTGGTTCGGGGTTGTTTATTGTGGGATGTTGTCTGTTGCTGACCGCTTTGTTACTGAGTTTTTCCTATTATTACAAGCCGAAACAGAAAGACAGGATTTCCATGAAAGATGCATTCATCATAGGTTTGGCGCAGGCTTGTGCTGTGTTGCCGGGGCTTTCACGTTCGGGCAGTACCATTGCCACCGGCTTGCTTTTGGGAGATAACAAGGCCAAGCTGGCGCAGTTTTCTTTCCTCATGGTGATGCCGCCTATTTTGGGTGAAGCGTTGCTGAACGGTGTCAAGATGATAAAAGGAGAAGCCGTTGCGGGAGATATTCCGGGATTCTCGTTGCTTATAGGTTTTTTGGCGGCTTTTATCTCAGGTTGTCTGGCATGTAAATGGATGATTAATATAGTGAAGAAAGGTAAGTTGATCTACTTTGCTATTTATTGTGCAATAGCCGGTATCGTTACGCTGGTAGTTTCACAAATGCAGGGATGAAGCAGATGAATTTTAAAGAAGGAGAAGTTCTGTATTTCAATAAACCGTTGGGATGGACATCGTTCAAGGTCGTAGGCCATGCGCGCTATCACATCTGCCGGCGGATGAAGGTAAAGAAACTGAAAGTAGGCCATGCGGGTACACTCGATCCTCTCGCTACGGGAGTGATGATAGTGTGTACGGGCAAGGCTACAAAACGGATTGAAGAATTTCAGTATCATACCAAGGAGTATATCGCCACCATCCGGCTGGGCGCTACCACCCCTTCCTATGATTTGGAACATGAGATAGACGCTACCTATCCTATGGAGCATATCACGAGGGAGCTGGTAGAGGAGACTTTGAAGAAGTTCATCGGCGAGATACAGCAAGTGCCGCCTGCTTTCTCGGCCTGCATGGTGAACGGTAAACGCGCCTATGACCTTGCCCGCAAGGGCGAGGAGGTGGAGCTGAAGCCCAAGTTACTGGTGATTGACGAGATTGAACTGCTGGAATGTAATCTGCCGGAAATCAAGGTTCGGGTAGTGTGCAGCAAGGGTACGTACATCCGTGCTTTGGCGCGTGACATCGGTGAGGCGTTGAATAGCGGCGCTCATCTTACGGCTTTGGAGCGCACCCGCGTAGGGGATGTCCGCATAGAGGATTGCCTTAATCCGCTTGATTTTAAGGAGTGGATAGACGGGCAGGATATAAAATACGAAGAACTATAACAGAACTGTTATTTGTTTATAGTTCTTTATTTTTCCTTTTTATATTATATGCTTTTATATAATATGTATGAACATACTCTATCTTTCTGCTTCTATTGTATATGTGAAACTTTCTGCTCTGTAATAACCAATGTTATACTCTACAGGTATGTTGTTAATATCATATACAAATCTTTTGCGAATTAGGATTGGATCATTAGCTTTAATTTCTAATTTATCAGCTATGATTTCACCTGCTAAGCGGGCGGATATTTCTTCTTTACTTGTTTTTACTATAATATGGTAATTTGTTTCCAATAACTCATAAAGTGGTTTTGTGAAGTTCTCTTCACCTGTTAAAGGAATTATTGGGTTAAAATAAGAAATGAAGTAGACAAAAGGGAATTCTTTATTTCCTCTAACCCTTTCTAACACTACACATCGTTTTATATTATTTTCATAAGGTATCTCAAAAAAACTAGCAATTTCTTTAGAGGGTTTTTTTAAACTAACATGGAGTTCAAAATTGCGGACCTCTATGCCTAACATCTTCATTTCCTGAGAGAAACTTAGCCAATTTTTTACTCCTCCTACTATTCCTTTTTTAGCCACTTTTGTACCATATCCTTTTTTTCTGGTTAAAAGGCCTTCGAATACTAATTTATTAATAGCTTGTCGTAGTGTGTTTCTAGATATGTTTAATTGTTCAGACAATTCTACTTCATTTGGAAGTAGTTTCCCATTTTTGTACTCTTCTTTGTCTATTAACTTTCTTAATACCTCTTCTGCTTGAATATGAAGTGGTTTACTGCTAGTATGATCTATTTCCATAATCGTTAATTAAGTAAATATATAGCAAAAGTAGCTTTTTTTTAAAAAATATCCAAATTTTATTTTGAAATAAAAATGTAATTTATATATTTGCACAATCATATATATGTTCATACATACAAAACAAATAAGAAGTGTCTGTAAGAAATAAAATATAGAAAGGGCGTTTCTTGAATTTTTTTAGTCATTCTAAATCAGATGTGGTTATAAAATAGAATATTAACTTATTAATTATCATACAGTATGGAAGATGCACTAATATTTTTACCTAAATTAATTTTTACGGGTAAGGAACTCATAGGTGAAAATGTAGAAAGAATAACTCGTAGGATGGGTGATTTGCGAGATGTGTTTGAGGATAAGGCAGCATTTGAGGTTATGGATCCAAATTTAATCGCTTACCATGTTTCTAGTATATTTCCCGTGAAAGAGGGAACGCCTGGTGGTCTGTTTATGGGAATAACCTATCTGATGCCTGGAAAAGTAGGAGATGAATATTTCATGACGAAAGGACATTTTCATTCTAATATTGATCGTGCTGAATTTTATTGGGGTGTGGAAGGTGAAGGTATGCTTATCCTGATGAATGAAGCACGTGATGTTTGGGCTGAGCGCATGTATCCGGGAAGTTTACATTATATCCCAGGGGGAATTGCTCATCGTGTGGCTAATGTAGGTAATAGTATATTGACTTTCGCGGCCAGTTGGCCCTCAGATGCTGGGCATAATTATGGTATAATAGCTCGTGAGGGATTTGCTCGCCGTCTGAAAGAAGTGAATGGAAAGCCAGAATTAATCTAAGTGGAGAGATAATATGCATTATATAGGAATAGACTTAGGTGGTACTATCATAAAAGTGGGATTGGTGGAAGACGGTAAGGTAGTAGATGTCAAAAAACTTGATGCAGGATCGAAATATGGTTTAATGCCCCGTTTGGATTTCATAGCGAATGCTATTGATAATTTGTTATTGGAGAATAATATTTCTTCTAATGAGTTAGGTGGAGTGTTTCTTGCATTTCCGGGTATTGTAAATGTACGTTCTAAACGGATAGTGTCAACCAATGCTAAATATGATGATGCCCCTTCTATTGATTTACAGTGTTGGTGCTGTGAACATTGGAATGTACCGTTTGCTATTGATAATGATGCTCGTGCCGCTACGGTAGGTGAATGGCAGTTTGGAGTAGCTTATGGTAAGAAGAATGTTGTAATGATGACTATTGGTACAGGAATTGGTACCGGGGTGATTCTTGAGGGGAAATTACTTTATGGGCAACATTATCGAGCCGGTTCTTTAGGTGGTCATTTGATTGTCAATTACCAGGGAAGAAAATGCAGTTGTGGTAATGTGGGATGTGTAGAAGCTCATGCATCTTCTTTCTTCTTACCACAGATAATTCAAGAAAATGAGTTTCTCAGCCAGAATTTTCGAAATGATATAGCTAACTATAATTTTAAGGAACTGTTTGCGCAGGCTGCTGCTGGTATAGTAGATGCTAAATTGGTGATCGAGAACTGTATGGATGTATGGAGTGCTGCAATCGTGAATTATATTCATGCTTATGATCCACAGGTTGTAATTTTGGGTGGAGGTATAATGAAGAGCAAGGATGTAATATTACCTTATATACGTAGAAAAGTGAATGCATTAGCTTGGTGTCCCGATGGGAAAGTGGAGATTATGGCTTCTATATTAGGTGATGATGCGGCATTGATAGCTGCCGGATATTATTTTTTTAAATAGGTTTTTCTTTTATTCAATAAAACTATGAACAAGTATTTACTAAATAATAAAAAATCGAATTATGACAAGTTTCCGGTAGTGCAAGTACCGGGAGAAGAACATAGTTGTGTAACAGGCTGGGAGAACGTAACCGCTGAGTTACGTTCTCTGTTACAACAGAAAAAAATTTTGGTAGTAGAATGTTATCAAGGAGTGCATGATGATGAAGTATTAAAGGCATTGTATGAAGGTTTTCCCGAGGCTTGCATTCTTGAATCTGTAGCAGCGATGAAAGGTCAGGACGCTTTGTATAATACAATCAAAGATGATGTGACTGATGATGAGATATTTGGCTATATGACGCGATATACAATGGAGGTTTATTTCGATAATGCCAAAGTAGAGCATATGCGTAAATTGATAACCTCTTCTTCTGCAGAATATATCATAATTTATGGTGTAGGAGCTTCTTATATTTGGCAGGAACCTGCTATCTTGGCCTATCTTGATATGGCACGTTGGGAAATCCAACTTCGTTTTCGTCGTAATGAAGTTACAAACATAGGATTTAAGAATCAGGCAGAACGTGCTTCTCTTCAGTATAAACAGGCATTTTTTGTTGATTGGCGTATCTGTGATCGTTGGAAAAAGCAGATCATGAAACAAATAGATGTTTTTATAGATACTAATAAAACCGGAGAACCTAAAATGGCGTCTGCTGCAGCTATTTTTAAAGGGTTGGATATTGCTGCATCGCGTCCATTTCGTGTCGTACCCTATTTTGACCAGGGCCCATGGGGCGGACAATGGATGAAAGAAATATGTGACCTTGATAAAGAGGCAATAAACTATGCTTGGTGTTTTGATTGTGTTCTTGAGGAAAATAGTCTTCTTTTGGGGTTTGGCGATGTGTGTTTTGAAATACCTTCTATTGATTTAGTGTTTACTCATCCCGTACAATTATTAGGCCCCAATGTATATGGACGTTTTGGTGATGAATTTCCTATCCGTTTTGACTTTCTGGATACGATGGAGGGAGGCAATCTAAGTCTTCAGGTTCATCCGTTGGTAGAGTATATCCAAGAGAAATTCGGGATGCATTATACTCAGGAGGAGAGTTATTATATTTTAGATGCAAAAGAAGATGCAAAAGTCTATTTGGGATTGAAAGAGGGAGTAAATCCGGAAGTCATGGTAGATGAATTATGCCAAGCGCAGAAAAGTGGTGTATTTGATGTTGAGAAGTATGTGGGTGTATATGAGGTAAAGAAGCATGATCATGTGCTCATTCCACCTGGTACGATACACTGTTCCGGTTCGAATAGTATGGTATTGGAAATCAGTGCTACTCCTTATATTTTTACTTTTAAACTTTGGGATTGGGGCAGATTAGGTCTGGATGGACGTCCTCGCCCTATCAATATAGAACATGGAAAACATGTGATTCAATGGGATCGCACGGAGAGTTGGGTAAAGAAGGAAGCTATCAACTGTTTTGTTACGATTGCGGAGGATGAAGGATGGCTTGAAGAACATACCGGATTACATGAACGTGAATTTATTGAAACTCGTCGTCACTGGTTTACTGGTAAGGTACTTCATAAAACTAATGGTTCTGTACAAGTTCTGAACTTGGTAGAGGGACGTGAAGTTATTGTGGAAAGCCCGGCGGGTGCTTTTACTCCTTTTGTGGTTCATTATGCTGAAACATTTATAATTCCGGCAGCGGTAGATACATATACCATTCGTCCTTATGGCGAATCGGAAGGGAAAGAATGTGCAACCATTAAAGCTTATATACGAAAATGACAAACAGTAGAGAAATGCCTTTTAATCCAGGTTTTGAAATCAACCCGACATTTTCACCAATGGGTTTTGAGTATGGAAATGATGTGTTCGGTCCAAAGGTTGAAAACAGAATGTTGAATGATATCCGAAAAAGTCTGATGAATCCCACTTGTGAAGGACCTGAAATCGTTTATTCTATTGCGATGGATGTAGGTAAGAAAGAGCATAAAGCTCTTTTGGAAAAAATGCATTTACTATATGGGGTGGTGACTTATGCTGCCGGACGTCTGGGTGATGAACCTATCCGCAGTCAGGGACATATACATAAAGTATCACCTTACAGTGGATGGTCTACTCCCGAAGTGTATGAAATCTGGTCGGGTGAAGCTATTATTTATATGCAGGAATATGCTGAGGACCATCCGGGGCGTTGTTTTGCTGTATATGCAAAAGCTGGAGAAGTAGTAATTGTACCACCCTATTGGGCACATGCCACAATTAGTGCAAATCCCAAACTTCCGCTTACGTTCGGGGCTTGGTGTGACCGTGAGTATGGGTTTGTTTATGACGGAGTGCGTGCTCATGGAGGTATTGCTTGGTTTCCTGTTTTCAATAGTGAGAATAAAATAGAATGGAGGGCAAATTCCCAATACCAAACTTCTGAATTAATCTGTAAAACACCTAATGATTATTCTGCATTGGGAATAGAGGCTGGCAAGAGTATTTATGAAATTTTTGAAAAAGACCCCGATACTTTTCTATATGTCCCTTCTCCTCAACTGAGAGAGGATGTCTGGAAGAATTTTATACCTTAATTATTAATACTTTACGAGAATGAAAAACACTAATCAACATAAAAATCCTGTTCTGGTTTACATTATAGCCATTATTGCTGCTACAGGAGGATTATTATTTGGATTTGATACTGGTGTCATTTCAGGAGCCATTCCTTTTCTGCAGAAAGACTTTGGCATTGATGACGGTGTAATTGAACTTATTACTACAGCCGGACTTGTTGGTGCTATTGCCGGAGCATTATTTTGCGGTAAAGTTACTGATTATTTGGGGCGTAAGAAGGTGATACTTGCTTCCGCTGTGATATTTGCGATAGGAGCTGTTTGGTCCGGGATTGCACCGGACTCTACGAACTTGATTCTGGCACGTCTTTTTCTGGGTATAGCCATTGGAGTATCTTCATTTGCAGTACCTCTTTATATTGCAGAGATATCACCAACCAATATTCGGGGAACTTTGGTTTCAATGTTTCAGTTGATGGTAACATTAGGAGTGCTTGTTTCTTATTTATCAGACCTGTTTTTTGCAGATGAAGTAGATGTAACTTGTTGGCGTCCGATGTTTTATGCAGGCATACTTCCGGCTCTTATCTTATTGATAGGTATGTTCTGTATGCCCGAGAGTCCCAGATGGTTAATGAGTAAAGGGCGTAAGCAGAAAGCAATGCTTATCCTGAATAAGATTGAAGGGCATGGAGCAGCTGAAGAAGTGGCACATTCTATTAATGAAGAGATAGAAAAAAGTAAGAATGAAATTTCAAAATGGAGTGAGCTTATAAAGCCTACATTGCGTACACCGCTTTTCATAGCTATTGGAATAATGTTCTTTCAACAGTTTGTAGGTATTAACACTGTGATATATTATAGCCCTAAGATTTTCTTTATGGCTGGTTTCGATGGAGCTGTTTCTGCTATTTGGGCAGCTGTCGGTGTAGGTGTTGTTAATGTGGTTGCAACTCTTGTTTCTATCTATTTTGTAGATAGGCTGGGACGTCGTAAACTCTATTTCACAGGGCTTACCGGTATTATTTTATCCTTGATAACTTTATCTTTAAGTTTTGTCTTTGTCAATGAGTTGGGTAATGCCGGACAATGGCTGACGGTTATTTTTATGTTCCTGTATGTGGCCTTCTTTGCTATTAGCATCGGTCCGTTAGGCTGGTTGATAATCTCGGAGGTATTTCCACAGAAAGTACGCGGATTGGGAGCCTCAGTAGGTTCACTTTCAGTGTGGGTATTCAATAGTATCGTATCCTTTACTTTCTTTAAAATAGTGAATGCTTTGACCATACCCGGTACTGAAATAATGGTTGATGGGGAACAAGTGGGAAATCCTGCCGGTGCATTTGGTTTCTATGGACTTATAGCTTTGCTGGCACTTATATGGGGATACTTCTATGTTCCGGAAACTAAGGGAATATCATTGGAGAAAATAGAAGATTACTGGAGGAAAGGCGGCAAGCCGCGCAATCTAAAATAATAGATATTTATTGAATTATATAAACTGTAAGAATATGAAAAAACTCATGCTTATCTCTTTACTGTTTTGTATAAGTACTATACCCATAGCTTCACAAACAGTATCTGAATGGATGTTTCATATACGTGGAACAGATGAATATATGTATGCCAATAAGCATACGCTAAAGACAGGCAAAGACCCTTATGATGATAATTTTCTGTGGGTGATAGAAGCCATGAATAATGAGGCAGTCCGTATTCGTAATAAACAGACAGGCGAATATTTACAATTGGGCGACAATGGACATGTACGACTTATGCCAATGTCAGACAGCCAGGATCAATCTTTTATCTGGTCTTATGCAGGTTTTACTCATGATCACATGACCAATTGTGGATGGTTTACTTTAAGTAATTCCGAAGGAGATAAAGATTCGTACCTTGTTGCTCAAAATGGGGGAATCTACTATTTGCCCGTAGATCGTAATACAGAGTTCAAAGCCCATTGGACACCGGTTAGGAAAAATAGTGCAGGTTTACCGTTTGTTCTTTCTCCCAATGAGGTTACAGAATCTTCGTTTTTAGGAGAACGTAAGGCAATAGCCTTGTCGGAGGGGGAAATAGTGTCAAACTATCATGGAACCAACCACTGGAAACTTTCACGTGATATTTCTGCATTTCCGCGTTTTACAGCTAAAGGAAATATGCTGGTGCCTGCTCTTTATAATATGGCACTCGAAGAAATGTTACAGGATGTTCGTACGGATTCTACTTATATGGCAGGAGCTTTATGGCCTGATACCTGGACACGTGATGCAGTATATAGTATTTATTTTTCCTATTCTTGGATCATGCCCGAGGTATCTCGTCGTACTTTGGAAAAACAGACTTTAAAGAATCCAAGTGAAGCCCTGCAAGATACGGGTAGTGGTGGCTCTTATCCTATTTCTACAGATCGTGTTGTGTGGGCTATTGCTGCCTGGGAATATTATTTGGTGACGGGTGATAAGATATGGCTGCAGGAAGCTTACGAAGGATTACGCAATACTGCATTAAAAGATTTGCACGTTGCTTTTGATTCTAATGTGAACCTCTTCAAAGGTGAGACTTGCTCTATGGATTGGCGTACCCATACCTATCCCAATTGGTTTACAAATGTAAATATAGGAGAGTCTTTCTCTTGTGGTACGAATGCATTGCACTTCTTTCTCTATCGCTTTCTTACCAATGCGGGAAGTATCCTTAAAGTGCCGGCAGAGGAACGGGAACTGTGGAGTGGTGTTAGCGAAAAGTTGAAAAAGGGAATGAATGAGCATTTCTGGAATGAAGAGAAAGGTTTATTCGAATGCTATTTGTATCCTGAGATTTTAGGATATGTTTCTTCGCAGAGAGTAGGTTGTATGTCAAATGGGCTGGCTGCTATTTTAGGAGTTGCCTCATCCGAACAAGTTGGTAAAGTCGTACAAAATTCACCGATGTATGCATACGGGGCAGCAGTTTTATATCCCAGTATTCCCGATGATTTTGCCTATCATAATAAAAGTATATGGCCGGTTTGGCAGACACCGCTAATGTATGCAGCCAAGTCTTCAGGGAATTCTGTAGTAACTGAACACCTGATGAAATCACTCATTCGCCAATCGGCTCTTTTTTTAACCCACAAAGAAAACCTAACTTACGACACAGGCTATGATCGTAACACTGCATTGAATTCTGACAGGCAACTTTGGTCGGTTGCTTCTTATATCAGCATGGTGTATCGTGTACTTTTCGGAATGGAACTGACAATGGAAGGAATACATTTCAATCCTGTATTGCCGGCATGGGTAGGAACTGAAATCAAGTTGGAGCATTTTAAGTATCGTGATGCCGTCTTAAATATTACAGTGAAGGGGGAAGGAACGAAAATTGCATCACTTATTGTAAATGGCAAGAAGAAGACCACATCCTATATATTGCCTGCCGGAGCTAAAGGCATTTATGATATAGTTATAGCTGTGACTAAAGAGAATGAAAGTAATGAAAAGATAAATAGAGTGCCTGCAGGTCCGCATAATTGTTGGTCACCTATAGAACCTGTCATCCGTTTGGAAAATAAATATATTCATTGGACTATGCAGCCTGGAGTAACTTATCGTCTGAAGGGTATGGGTGTGGATAAAGAGGTACAGTCTCCTTATAATCTGCAAAAAGAAAAGCCAGGATATTATTCTGTATGTGCAGTTGACGAACAAGGAATTGAATCCGATCTTTCCAATCCTGTACTTTATACTTCTTATGAGAGACGGTATGAGGCAGAGGATTTTACTGAGACAGTATTTATAAAAACTGATGAAAAAGGTTATTCCGGTAACGGCTATGTGAAAGACTATTCTGTTAATCCGGCCAATCTTTCAATAGCAATAGACATTCCTGAAACAGGTGATTATGTGATTCGTTTCACGGGAGCTAACGGACATGGACCTCATAATACTTTTTGTACAATTCGTTCTTTGTTTCTGGATGAAAAGGATTGTGGAACAATCATCCTGGAAGCTTATGGTGATTGGGAAGAATGGACACAATCCAATCATATTGTGTTGCGTAGCCTATCCGCCGGAAAGCATACATTGTCTTTAAAGATTAACCCGGAAGGGAAGGGATTTGATAATAACATGTCTTTCAATAAAGAAAACCTTAATGATTGGCTTATTGACTACTTAACCGTCGTACGATTATAATATTCGTACAGATAATTCATATATAAATTAAATCTTGAATACCATGAAAAGAGTTTTTTTAACTTATCTGTTTTTATGCAGCATGCTGGGCAATATACTTGCCCAGGAAATTACAGGAAAAGTTCTCGAACAGGAGACTTCAGAACCATTGATAGGTGTTAGCGTTTCGGTTGAAAATTCTACAAAAGGGACAATCACGGGTTTAGATGGTTCCTATTCGGTTCCCGCAAAAAAAGGGGATGTTCTCGTCTTTTCTTATATTGGTATGATTACTCAGAAAGTAACAGTCCAAAATGAAAAGGTGATCAATGTTCATCTGTCACAAAATGAAAATATGCTGGAAGAGCTGGTTGTTGTAGGATATGGTACCATGAGGAAAGAAGATTTGACTGGTGCTATTTCATCTCTTAAGGGGAAAGACATTGAGGCAACCACATCTTCGAATGTATTAGAAGGAATTGCAGGAAAGCTTCCGGGAGTTCAGGTAGTTCAAAACTCAGGGACTCCTGGTGGAGATGTAACCGTACGAATAAGAGGTATCGGTACTATAAATAATGCAGATCCTTTGTATGTAGTAGATGGAATGCCTGTTAATGGGGGAATCTGGTTCCTAAATTCTAATGATATCCAATCTATCGATGTCTTGAAAGACGCCTCGGCAACCGCTATTTATGGTTCAAGGGGTGCTAATGGAGTGGTTATGGTCACTACTAAAAAAGGTATTAAAGGAAAGACGCAGGTTTCGGTAGATTATAGCTATGGTTTCCAAAAGATAGCGAAGAAATATGATATGATGAATGCGGCTGATTATGCAGCTCTGCACAATGAGATGCGGAAAAATGCAGGTTTTGAACTGAATCCTGATTTTGCGAATCCCTCATCATTAGGTAATGGAACTGACTGGTTGAACCAAATATTCGAGACGGCTCCTATCCATAAAGTTTCAGCTACTATTTCCGGAGGTAATAAAACTGTCCATACTACCTCACTGGGATATTATAAGCAAGATGGTATTTTGAAAAGTACAGGATATGAGAAGGTTACTCTTCAATCCAATTTATGTTCTGAAATTAGTTCTAAGTTCAGACTGACTACCAATATTGCGTTAAGTGGAGAAAAAAGGGATAACCAAGATGCCTATACAGTAATAGCAAATGCTATGAGAATATTACCTTCTATTCCGGTTTATGATGGAGACAATAATTATGGAGGCCCGACAGGGAGTTCTGAATTGAATGGTTCGGCGATCAATCCTGTTGGAATATTGAATACACAAACCAATACGGCCAATGCATATCGCGGAATTGCAAATGTTTCCGGAGAATATGATATTGCAAGTTTTCTTCAATTTAAGACGGTAGTGGGTGTTGAAGCCGGATATAACTATAATGATAGTTATATTCCTAAATATAAATGGGGAAATGCCCAGCAAGATGAAACTAAACAAACGACTTCTTCTGCATATGAGGTTCTAACTGTATGGGATAATACTCTTACGTTTAATAAAACATTTAATAAACATGCTATTACGGCATTGGTGGGAACGTCTTTCCAAAATTATACTAAGCGTTGGTTGAGTGCATCGGGTACCGGGCGTTCCAGCGATGCTACTGTTGAATTGGATAATGCATTGGAAGCAGAATCGGTAGGTGGTAATCGTTCTGACTGGGCAATCATGTCTTATTTGGGAAGAATAAATTATTCTTATGATAATAAATACTTTCTGACTGCTTCCTTAAGGGCTGATGGTTCTTCGCGTTTCGGTCCTAAAAACAGATATGGTTATTTTCCTTCGTTTTCAGGTGCATGGACTATTTCGAATGAAGATTTTATGCAAGACAATAAAGTTTTTAGTTTCTTGAAATTGCGTGCGGGGTATGGTATGACAGGAAATCAGTTAATAGATAACTTTATTTATACAGATAGACTGGATGCTTTGGGACAATACAATTTTGGTAGTTCATCCAATTCATCTTCAAATACAGTAGGCTTAATTTATCCCGATAAATTGTCTAATCCTGATATAAAGTGGGAGAGTGTGGAACAGTATAACTTAGGAATAGATATGGCATTCTTAAATAATCGTATTTCGTTTACCGCTGATTTTTATCTCAAGAATACGAATGATATGTTAACTCAGGTACCTGTACCGCAGACCAGTGGCTCTTCATTGAATTCGGCGGATTGGCCTTATGTAAATATTGGGAAAGTAAGGAATACAGGTATGGAGTTTAGCATTAATACTGTCAATTTTGAAACAAAAGACTTTAAATGGAATAGTGGTTTTAATATTGCATTTAATAAAAATAAGGTAATTAATATAGGAGGTTCCGATATATTTGAGTATCTTTTATTGTTAAGAGAAGGAGAACCTATTAATGTCTTTTATGGATATGCAGTAGACCATATATACCAAAATTTGGATGATGTATTTACCGGTCCTGCCATGGAAATGCGGGCTTCTGATAAGAATAGCCACAATTCACAAACAAACACCTCACCGGGTGATATCGCTTTTAAAAAGTTTACTGATGGGGATGTTATAACAGAAAAAGACAGAACCATAATAGGAAATCCGCACCCTAAGTTTACAGCTGGATTAAATAATAGTATTTCTTATAAGAATATAGATATCAGCTTCTTCTTGCAAGCTGTGTATGGCAACGAAATATTTAATGAAATTCGTCGTGAACACGAAAGTATGTCAACTACTTACAATCAATTAGCTTCTACTTCAAACAGGTGGACTGGCGAAAACTCAAGTTATAGTATGCCAAGAGCAATATATGCAGACCCGAATGATAATAACAGACGTTCTGATCGCTATGTGGAAAATGGCTCTTTCTTGAAATTGAGGAATTTGAATATCGCATACCGTTTGCCGGAGAGATGGACAAAATCACTTTCATTGCAAGGTGTAAAAGTTTATGCAAATATTGATAATCTTTTTACTATTACTAAATATTCCGGTTTAGATCCGGAAGTAGGTGTTAACGGGTATGATTATGTGATTTACCCTCCTGCAAGGACCTTTATGTTTGGTGTTAATATTAACTTTTAAAATTGAGTACAATGAAAGCAATGATTAAATATAGCATCTGCAGCATTTTGTGTATATGTTTTGTCTCCCTATCAGGATGCGAAAGTTATTTGGAGAAATCTCCGACAGATAAGATTATTACGGGTAACTTTTTTACAACTGGCACTGCGGAAGAAGTTGAGAGTGCCATAAATTCTGTATATCAACCTTTACAGCGGTCATATATGTACAATCTGCGTATGTGGACTTTGGATATTATAGCAGGAGAAGGTCGTGTCGGAAATGAGGCTGGCGGTAACGGCATAGAAACGGTACAATTGTCTAATTTTATTGCAAATTCAGATAATAATGGAGCTAAAGAATTATGGCGTGGTCCTTGGGCGGGCATTAATCGTGCTAATTGGGTGATTGATAATATTGATCTTTCGAAGAAAAATATTAGTGATGATAAAATATCTCAATATAAAGGGGAAGCTCATTTTTTAAGGGCCTTATATTACTTTAATATGGTGAGGCTTTTTGGCAATGTCCCATTGATATTGCATCAACAAACAGCTAATGATAATCTGAAAGTTTCAAGAACAGATAAAAATGAAGTATATCAAGTAATTATTCAAGATCTTCAAAATGCATCTGATTATTTACCTCAAAGATATACAGGAGAAGATATTGGACGTGCTACAAGTGGGGCGGCATTGGGATTATTAGCTAAAGTATATTTAACATTAAAACAGTATAATGATGTTATTGATGTTATCGAACGACTTATGGCTACGAATGTATATTCTTTGAATGAAAATTATAAAGATAATTTTGATGATACCAAAGAAAATGGACCAGAGAGTTTATTTGAAGTTCAATATGAGAAAGGATCACCTTATGCACCATTTGATGTACTTGGACAAGGGGCATGGCATAATGAGTATCTTGCTCCATTGGCACCTGTAAATATAGGTGGTCCTTGGGGAAATTTTGGTTGGTTTCATGTCTATTCAGAATTTGCTGAAAGTTTTGAACCTAATGATAAAAGAAAAATTGTTTCTATTTTTTCTGAAGGGGATGATTATCAAGGTTGGATATATGATCCTGCTGTTTCAACAACCGGATATAATGTCAAAAAGTTTATGTGTACTAATTATGGCACTACGAATCCAATGGACAGTCCATTAAATTTTCCTGTATTACGCTACTCTGATGTGTTACTGATGTATGCTGAGGCTTTGAATGAAGTAGGAAGAACTGCAGAAGCTTGTGCAGTTGCAACTGCTCCCAACGTTGGTGGTCCATTAAATAGAGTCAGGGTACGTGCAGGGTTACCAAGCGTGTCGGGGCAACAAGCAGAAGTCCGTGAAATTATACGTCACGAACGTCGTATGGAACTAGCTTTTGAGGGGGGACATCGTTGGTTCGACCTGATAAGATATGATGAAGGGGAATATGCAAAGAACTTCTTCCATAGTATTGGAAAGACGAATTTCACACTTCCCAAACATCTTTTATTACCTGTACCTATTGATGATATCGATGCTAATCCGAATTTGCTACCTCAAAATTCAGGTTATTAACCCTAAATATTAAATAGAATTATGAGAAGTGTATATATATTAATTCTTCTTTTCGTTGCTTCATGGGCTTATTCACATGATGATGTAGCATATCGTACTTCAAAAGGATGGTTTATTGATTTCAACAATGATTCATCCATTGATAAAAGTTTGCCTAGAAATTTTTCAGAAAAAGAAATGGCTTTCTTTGCTGATTATGACGGTGATGGATTTTTAGACTTATGTGAGGTTAAAGTAAAGGGAAATAATCTGGAGTGGAGTTGGTTCATAAAAGCTCATCAAGGAGATTTTAAGAAATCTGTTACTACTGTTTTTGGTACTCCTCAAGAGCAGTGCCTTGTTGGTGACTTTAATGGAGATGGTAAAACAGATATTGCTGTAATAACCTCTAATGGAGATGGTAAATTGGAATGGAGCATTGATTATTCTCCTTGTGATGGAGTTAGCGATATTTCTGGAAGTAGTTTTGGACAGGTTGGTGATAAAGTATTGGCGGGAGATTTCAATGCTGACGGAGTGGACGATCTTTGTATATACAGACCTGGGACCTCACAGTGGTTTGTCTCATTGTCGGACTTGGCAGGGAAGCCCAGCTTCAGTTCTCCTTATGCAATCGACGGACTTATTTTTGGTACTCCGTACGATATTCCTCTTGTTGGTGATTTTAATGGAGACGGCTATGACGATATGGCTGTATATCGTCCCAAGGACAATAAAATATATATAAATTATTTTAGTCCTGATAAACCTAAAATGGAAGGCTACGGAAATATTCATGGTAAAGGGGAGGTAAATCAAAGCATTACTTGTCCGGTAAAAGACATCTTAGGATTTGCTATTGCAGATTTCAACTATTCCCGTCCACAAGTTTTGCCTCTTGCTACGAAACAAGCTTTGGGTAAAAAAGTCAATTTAAGACATGGATGGACCTGTATATTTGATGAATCTTTAGATGTAGATAAATGGATTGAAGCGTTGAAGGCTTTAGGAATAAATACTTTGGAATATCATCCATGGATGCGGGCCCATGAAGAAAATGCAATGATAGGTAGTTCTTGGAATACTTATGTCGGAGACGATCGTTTATGGACTAGTAAGGCCAAGATGTTGGAGAAGATAAGGAAGTTTCAGGCGATAGGTGGGCGTAATATCTGCTACAACGCTATATACGCTTCTTCTCCGGCTTTCGCTCACAACCATCCGGAGTGGGCCATACGTAATCCTGAAAACCAGAATTTCTTCATGTATGGAGAGAACTATCTTTACTTGATGGGTATTAATCAGAATATAAATCACTCATATACAATTAATGGCAAGAGTTTCAGGAATTTTAATGATTATTTAAAGGATCAGGCTGAAATGGCTCAATTGGAATTTAACTGGGATGGTTGGAGATGGGACTGGTATGGATTACCGGATGTATACGAGTGTAATGCATTGAGCGGAAAAGGAGATATTTCACATGAGATCTCTGTATTGACAGATACGCTGAATACACATGTAAAACAGATACGCCCTGATGTAACCACTACTACATTGCAATTACCGTATGCCAACAATAATATTCCTTTTGAAATGACGGCAGCTGTAGTAGATCATCAGTTTCTGGAAATATGGCCGGAAGCATGGGGTACGGGAGATCGGTATAGCCAGATGTATGATGTAATGTACAAAGCTAAATCCAAATATCCAGATAAGCCATTGTTTGCAAATTTCTATCCGCCAACAGCTATGAAGCTGACTGCTAGTTGGCCACAAGCTAATATCCGCTATCAGTTTGCCACTTGTCTTGCTGCTGGAACTTATCCTGCAGCTCAGGTCGTAGATGGAATTGCCGGATTTACAGACCCTGTTCCATTTCATGCAACTAAATATCCTAAAGAGGTATTGACTGAAATATCCAAATGGAATAGATTCGCTGAAGCGTATGGGGGGTATTTCTATTACTCTAATCCTGTTTATTTATTTAGGGATATCAGGGAAAGTCGTGTATCTGTAAAAGAACAATTCCCAGGGCTCGTGATAAAAGCAAAGGAACGGATAGATAAGCGTACGCGTCGGATAGATGCTTTGGTGATTAATTTAATTAATTATGGTGTTGATGAGCTTAAGTGGACGGAAGTAAATTTTGAACCACAGACAATTTCTGCAACAGTAGATTTTCAGCTTCCTCAAGGTTTGAAAGTCCATAAAGCTTATTATATTTCTCCCGAAGGAAAAATGGAAATACCTTTGAACCGGAATGGGCGATCTTATCAGGCAATAATTCCGCAACTCAGCTTGTTTGGTAGCCTCGTAGTTACTACGAATCGTAATAGGGATTTACCGGAAGTTCCTAAAGATTATGCACGTTCATTTCCCGACTATGAGTTTACATATGATAGTTCCGGAAGTACACTTTCCAAAGGTGCGAAGGAAATTATTGTACTTGATGAAGAGATCCCTCTTCCTATAGATAACTATTACAATGGTAAGCTTTCAACTTGGGAACTATCTGAAGATGCTTATAAAGGAAATACCTCAATAAAGGTTACACCGGAAAAATTGTATATAACAAGTACAAGTAAAAGTGCAATCAGGGTGCCTATTGAGATATATAAAAACTTTGAAATAGCAATTAAGAGTAATGAGGCGTCCGCTACATGGTTCGGTTTCCGGTTGTTGAAACCTTCAGAAACTTCGCCGATATGGGAAGCTAAGAATATATTTTATCGGGTGGGTACTGCACAAGCTGATACCCCTTGTATTACTCTGACTGAAAATAAACCTAAGCTTGAATGGACAGTATTTAAAAGAGATATTTATAATGATATAATTAATCATCCGGAATTTACGGGCGAATGGTCGAATGCGATTGTTACTGCTATTTTACTGGGTCCTATAGAAGGAAATAGCGCTAATTTTGATGATTTGAGGTTTATCCGGGAATAGTATTGTTTTTATTTCGGCACTGTACATAATTCAGAGTCAAATTATTATCTTGCTGCATTTAATTATTATTAACTATGAATGTCTTGACATCGCCTATCCTCAGTTTGTATCTTTGCAAACTATTGTGCGTAAAGAGCGAGAATAGAGAATAAATATAATAAATGTCTGATAATCAACTGCAATATGAAACTGTCGCAATTTAAATTTAAACTTCCTGAAGAGAAGATCGCCTTACATCCTACAAGGTATAGAGATGAGTCGCGCTTAATGGTATTACACAGAAAGACGGGCGAAATCGAACACCGTATGTTCAAGGATATTTTGGAATATTTCGATGATAAGGATGTATTTATCTTTAATGATACGAAGGTGTTTCCCGCCCGTTTGTACGGCAACAAGGAAAAAACCGGTGCGCGTATCGAGGTATTTCTGTTGCGTGAGTTGAATGAGGAGTTGCGTTTATGGGATGTGTTGGTGGATCCTGCCCGTAAAATCCGTATCGGTAACAAACTCTATTTCGGCGAAGACGATTCTATGGTGGCCGAGGTGATTGACAATACTACCTCGCGCGGACGTACCCTTCGTTTCCTTTATGACGGGCCGCATGACGAGTTCAAGAAAGCCCTGTATGCATTGGGTGAAACGCCGCTGCCGCACAGTATCATCAACCGTCCGGTGGAACCGGAGGATTCGGAACGCTTCCAGTCTATTTTTGCCCGTAACGAAGGTGCCGTAACGGCTCCGACGGCCAGTCTTCATTTCAGCCGCGAGTTGATGAAGCGCATGGAGATTAAGGGAATAGACTTTGCTTATATTACGCTGCATGCAGGTTTGGGTAACTTCCGCGATATCGATGTGGAAGACCTTACCAAGCATAAAACGGATTCCGAGCAAATGATTGTTACGGAAGATGCCGTAAAGGTTGTGAATCGCGCCAAGGATTTGAACAGGCAGGTATGCGCCGTAGGTACTACGGTGATGCGTGCGATAGAGAGCACTGTCAGCACAGACGGCCATTTGAAAGAATACGAAGGCTGGACGAATAAGTTCATCTTCCCGCCGTACGACTTTACGGTTGCCAACGCGATGGTGTCCAACTTCCATATGCCGCTTTCCACCCTGTTGATGATTGTTGCCGCTTTTGGCGGTTATGAGCAGGTAATGGAAGCCTATAATGTAGCGTTGAAAGAGGATTACCGTTTCGGTACTTATGGAGATGCAATGCTGATTACGGATAAATAAAATAAAGGTTGGTAATCCCTGTTTTTATTGATGTACGTTTACTTTAGTTTAGGGACTAATCTTGGCGATAAGGAGCATAATCTCCGTCTCGCCGTTCAGAAAATAGAAGAGCGGATAGGGAAAGTGATTTCCCTGTCCGCTTTTTATGCTACCGCTCCGTGGGGCTTTTCCTCTGAGAATACATTTTTGAATGCCGCTGTTTGTGTGGAGACGCTTCTTCCGCCGTTGTCTGTTCTGTATCTTACTCAGGAGATGGAACGTGAGATAGGACGTACTCATAAATCTGTCGGCGGGGTATATAGCGACCGGCTGATAGATATAGACTTGCTTTTGTATGATGACCGGGTGATGGATACCCCCGAACTGAAACTGCCTCACCCCTTGATGCACGAACGCCGTTTCGTGATGGAACCGTTGGTGGAGATTGCACCGGATTTAGTTCATCCGGTATTAAAGAAAAAAATGCGGGAATTGCTGTAAAAAATTGTATCTTTGTTTCCGCGCATAAATCAGTTTGCTCATGTTCAGATATTCGGCTTTCATAGTGTTTCTTCTGTGTTTTTATTCGGGCTTGACGGCCGGGGATAAAACGGATGATGATATTTTGCTTTTGAAGCTGGATAAGATGATTCAGCAGCGTGAGACATATCAGAAAAAGGTGGAAAAGGATATTGCGGAGCTTCGCAGGACGTTGGATTATGTAGGAGATGATAGAGCGAGGTTTGATATTTTGGGTGATTTGTTTGTCAAATACCGTTCCTTTAGGGTTGATACGGCGTTGATTATAGCGGAAGAAAGGCTGGAACTTGCAGACGGATTGGGTGAAGAATACGTTAATCAAGGGTTGATGAATCTGGCTGATGCTTTGAATAAAATAGGAAAGCATGAAAATGCATTAGGTATTCTGGATAAAGTAAAGAGAACTGAGGCTGTGCGAAAGGATACCTATTTTTATTATTTGTATCATACTACCTATTTGTCCTGTTACAGTGATGAAATGGAAGTGTCCAAGAAACAGTTGTTCATGCGGCAGATAAGGGCTTATAAGGATACGTTAGTGGCTATCAGCGATCCTAATACCGCCAGCTATGTGACGAATAAATGCGGCAGTCTGAGCCTGCAGGGAAAATGGGATGAGGCTATCCGGATATTGACCGGATATTATGAACGTTGTACGGATGATGATCCCGACAAGGCGAGAGTGGAATATCTGTTGGCGGAATTATATTTGGGCAAACGTGATGTACAGTTGGCAAAGCATTATCTTATCCGGGCTTCCATTACCGATATAACGAATGCCAAAAAAGTGTATATGTCGTTACAGCAATTGGCAATTTTGCTTTTTCAGGAAGGAGATATCGAAAGAGCTTATAATTATATTTCTTGTTCACTGGAAGATGTGAATTTTGGGAAAGCCCGTTATCGTATCGTGGATATAGCTGAATATCTCCCTATTATTAAAGCCGCCAATGATAGTCGTGTAAAAGCTGACAGGGACAGGGTGTTGTTTTTTCTTTTAGTTTTGTCCATTCTCGTTATTACACTGATTATCGCTTTCTTTGTTCTTCGCCAAAAGAACCGTAAACTGCTGAGGGTAAAGCAATCGTTGGCGGAACAGAATCAGCGTCTGCAGGAAATGACGGAGAATCTTACCCGGATGAACGAGGAAATTAAAGAATCCAACCATATTAAGGAAGAATATATTGGCTTGTTGTTTAATATCTGCTCTGAGTATATTTATAAACAGGAAACCGAGCGCAAGAGCTTATTGAAAATTGTCAATACCGGTTCTATGGCGGATATTTCCAAGATGCTTCATAATCAATCCTCTACTACGGAAGACTTTAAACTGTTCATCAGTAAGTTTGATACTATATTCCTGTCTATCTTTCCGGATTTTGTGGAATCTTTCAATACTTTACTGAAAGAGGACGAACGCATACAGCTAAAAGAAGGTGAATTGTTAACGCCCGAACTGCGTATCTATGCCCTTATCCGTTTGGGTATTGATGATAATTCTAAAATCGCCAATTTTCTTCATTATTCGCTTCAGACAGTATATAACTATCGTTTAAAAATGAGGAATAAAGCGATTATTCCCGGAAAAGATTTGGTTGTTCAGGTACAAAAACTGTAAAAAGCGTCTCCTTTGAATTTACTTTTATTGTGTATGACTTTTTTGTTAATTTATTGATAATAAGGGTGCTATATTTTTATTATCTTTCCTTTTACTTACTTTTTCATTCATAACCTTTGTCAAGCGAAAGTATAATATCTACTTTCGCCTACAATCTAATTTTTATACCGAATGTGGTATACTTTGTTACACTTTAATTTAAAACATTATGAAAGGCAAGAAAAATCCAGAAGCTTTTGGAAGAAAGTGGCGGTATCTGTTTATGATGCTCGCTTTGGTTTTCAGTGTAGGGGTTTCTGCACAAAAAACAGTTATTAAAGGTAATATCTCTGATAGGGAAAATTTACCCGTTATCGGAGCAAATATCTTGGAAAAAGGGACGACAAATGGAACTATCAGTGATGTGGACGGTAATTTTACAATCACCGTCAGCAGCCCCAAGGCTGTTTTACTTATTAAATATATCGGCTATAAAGATGTGGAAAAGGTCGTTTCTCCAATGATGAAAATCTTGATGGAGGAAGATAGTGAGATGCTCGAAGACGTAGTCGTTATAGGTTATGGAAGTGTGAAGAAATCTGATGCGACAGGTTCGGTAACCGCTATCAAACCGGATGATTTTAATAAAGGCTTACGTACTACCGCTCAAGATGCTTTGGTGGGTAAAGTACCGGGTGTAAATGTCGTTTCAAGCTCCGGCGCTCCGGGAGCGGGCGCCACTATCCGTATCAGAAGCGGCGCATCACTATCTGCATCCAATGATCCGCTAATTGTTGTTGACGGTGTACCGGTGGACAACTCCACTATTGAAGGTGGCGGAAATGTAATCGGAGGTATCAACCCGAACGATATTGAAACATTTACCGTATTAAAAGATGCTTCAGCCACTGCTATCTACGGTTCCCGCGCATCTAATGGCGTGATTGTAATTACTACTAAGAAAGGTTCCGATTCCAACCTGCGTTTCAACTATTCTACTAACCTTTCTGTAAGCACCATTACGGAAAAATTGGATGTACTTTCCGCTGATGAGTTCCGTGAGTTCGTTCCTACGGTATCGGGTGTTCCGGGCTCCGTGACTTTGGGTACGGTTTCTACTGATTGGCAGGATGAGATTTACCGTACGGCATTCGGACAAGAACATAACTTTTCCGTTTCCGGTAAGGTAAAGAAAAATGCACCTTACCGTTTGTCGGTAGGTTATAATAATCAGAATGGTGTGGTAAAGACAAATAACTATGAACGCTTTACCTTTAATGGAGGTATATCTCCTAAGTTTTTTGACAATCATCTTACCGTTGACCTGAACGTTAAAGTTTCGTATGAGGATAATCAGAAGGTGGATGAAAGCGTCGTTAATAATGCGCTCCGATACGATCCTACCCGTCCTGTCATGACCGGAAGTGCAACGGGAGCCGATGAGCCGGGATTGGGTTATTTTATTTGGATGAATGGAAATTCTCCTATGGCTATTCAAACCGATAACCCTGTGGCGCAACTCGAATTGCAGAATTTGCATAATAAAGTAACCCGTTCCATCGGTAATGCTGCCATCAATTATAAAGTGCACCGTTTGGAAGATTTACAGTTGAACGCCAATTTGGGTTATGATGTATTGAGAAGTAAATATACTAAGAATGTGCCCGATATGGCCGGCATGATGTATACATCTAACATGAAAGACGGTACGGGACTTATGTATGATTCTAAACAGAATAAGCGTAACTATTTGTTGGATTTATATGCCAACTACTCTCATGTGTTCAATGAAAAGCATAATTTCAGCGCAATGGCGGGATACGGTTGGCAACATTTCTGGAAAAAATTCGATGCGACCACTCTCTCTCCGGAAGGCAAAGAACTGTTCTCACCAAATCATTATGAGTCTGAATATTATCTACTTTCATTCTATGGACGTTTAAATTACTCGTATGATAATCGTTATATGATTACAGCCACTCTGCGTTCAGATGCTTCTTCACGTTTTGCCAAGGATAACCGTTGGGGCTTATTCCCTTCCGTTGCATTGGGATGGAAGATCAGTCAAGAGGCATTTTTACGCGATTCGGAAGTGTTGTCAGACTTGAAGTTGCGTTTGAGCTATGGTCAAACCGGACAGCAGGATATTCTGAATGACTATCCGTATATGACTACCTTTACGGTATCTTATCCGGAATCTTGTTATCAATTCGGTGACAAATGGTACTATACTTATCGCCCGAACGGTTATGATTCTGATATTAAATGGGAAACTACCGAAACTTATAATATCGGTTTGGATTACGGTTTTCTTAACAATCGTATTTACGGTTCTATTGATTACTATCAACGCCACACAAAAGATTTGCTGAATACTATCAATGTAATTTCAGGAACCAACTATTCCTCCGTCATTACAACCAATATCGGTGAGATGGATAATAAAGGTGTGGAATTTGCCATCAATGCGGTGCCTGTGCATACAAAAAACTGGAAATGGACAGTGGGCATGAATTATACATGGAATGATTCTGAAATAACCAAGCTGAATGTTATTGATTCGGATGCCAATTTTGTGCAGACAGGAGCTATTTCTGGTACGGGTAAGACGGTTCAGGTATTTATGGTAGGTCAACGTCCCTATACTTTCTATCTGGCAAAACAGGCTTATGATGATGGAGGTAAACCTATCGAAGGGCAATATGTGCAACCGGATGGCTCTATCTCTGCGACAGAAACAAAATATGCCACGAGCAAAAGCGCATTGCCGACATCCTATCTGGGATTCAATACCCAGCTTACTTATAAAAACTGGGATTTTGCCATTAGCGGACACGGGGCATTCGGTAACTATGTATATAATTATGTGGCTGCCGACCAGTATGTGCAATCGGTGTACAGCGATCAAGGAAATTTCTCCAATATATTACGCAGAACTAAAGACTCCGGTTTCCAGAACCAACAACTTTATTCGGATTATTTCTTGGAGAAAGGCAATTTCTTCCGCATCGACAATATTTCTTTGGGATATACGTTCCAGAAGTTATGGAATAGTTCCAGCTCTTTGCGCCTGACGTTCGGTGTGCAGAATGTTGCTACCTTTACAAGCTATTCCGGTATTGATCCGGAGATTTACAGCGGTATCGATAAAGAGGTATATCCCCGTCCGCGCGTATTTTCATTAAGTGCTAATTTAAATTTCTAACGGCTTAAAACTATACAATATGAAAAATATAATTGCTTATTCGTTTATTTTGTTTTTCGCGGGCATAAGTCTGGTCTCTTGTCTGGGTGACTTGGACACGATGCCTTTGGATGATAACCAACTGGTAAGTGAAAAGGTATATCAGACAAAAGACGGTTATACCGGTGTCTTGGCAAAGTGTTATGCCTCACTGATTTTGACGGGGCAACAAGGTGGTGATGGAGGAGATGGCGACCTTGAAGGCGCTAATGAGGGATATTCCGGTTATGTACGCCTGCTGTTCTATTTGCAGGAGTTGAGCACGGATAATTTCCTGATGCCTTCCTCTTCCAACGGATTGCGTAAATGCTTGAACTTGCAGTGGGATGCTTCCAATGCTTCAGTCATTACATGGACCTACCAGAGACTTTATATGAGTATCGCTTATTGTAATGAACTTTTGCGGGAATGCACAGAAGGCAAATTGCAAGGCAGAGGACTTTGGGAAGAGATGAAAGACGACTATATGAGTTATCGTGCAGAGGCTCGTTTCATACGTGCTTATTGCTATTCGATGCTTTGTGATTTATTTGGCGCGGTTCCTTATGTAGATGAAAATACGGGTGTGAAAGAAATTCCGGTACAATATACGCGTAAGCAGATTTTTGAGTTTGCGGAAAGTGAGTTATTGGCTATCGAGAATGAGTTGAAGGCTCCGGGAACCAATGAGTACGGACGTGTCGATAGGGTAGCCGGCTGGTTTTTACTGGCCCGCATGTATTTGAATGCACAGACATGGATTAATGAGAATAAATACCAGGAAGCATATACTTATGCTACGAAAGTCATTGCCGATGGGCATTATCCGTTGGCTTCTGACTATCGCGAAATCTTTTTGGCCGATAATAATACCTGTAAGGAGATTATTTGGCCGTTGGTACAGGATGGTCTGCGCGCACAGAGTTCTGCCGGAACGAACTTCTATGTGAGGGCTTTTGTGAATGGTCCTATGGATGAACTCTATAAAACAGGTGTTGGTTCCAGAGGTTGGGGCAATGTTCGCGCTAAAGTGTCATTGGTGGATGCGTTCGATGCGGATGATGTTATGTTCGATGGCAATGATACCTGGGGAAATAACAAGAAAGATAAAAGAGCACAGTTTATGACCGCTCTTCCTAATCAGGTAAAAGATACATGGGATGTAAATATGGATATGACGAGTACGTTTACATGCGGTTATGGTTACATTAAGTGGAGAAACGTAACGAAAGAAGATGAACTTAGCGCTTCGGGGGATGCTTATACTTCTATTGATTTCCCGTTGTTCCGTACTGCTGATGCATATTTGATGGCTGCTGAGGCTATTTTGCGCGGAGCAAGTGGCACACAAAGCGAGGCGCTGGGATATGTAAATGAAGTCAGGACAAGAGCTTATATGTCTGGAAAATATGCGAAAAGCGGTGTACGTTCCGATGTGTCCGGCGAGATTGGTGCCAATGAGCTTGATTTGGATTTTCTGCTGCTTGAGCGTCAGAAGGAATTGGCTTCCGAATTGATAAGACGTACCGACCTGATCCGGTTCGGTAAATATACGAAAGGTAATAATTGGGATTGGAAAAATGGCGTACGTTTGGGAGAGGATGTGGATGATAAATATAATCTGTTCCCTATTCCGGAGAGCGAATTGACAAATAATCCTACTTTAGTACAAAACGATGGTTATAAAGTAATAAAGTAAAGATATGATGAAGCTGAAACAAATTCTATTATGTAGTTTGATAGTAATGTGCTGTGCCCCGCTTGGGGCGCAGACATCTAAAGAAGAGATGTTTGCTACTCCTGAGAAAACGGGAGGAGTATATTGGGCGTATCCCTTGGATTTTGCTCCGCAGACCAAAGCGCCTAAGGGATATAAACCTTTTTATATCAGTCATTACGGACGGCATGGTTCTCGTTATCTGATTGCCGACCGTGATTATAAATGGTTGGTAGACCTTTTTGAGGAGGCGCATCGTGCGCAAGCGCTTACCGGTTTGGGAGAAGATACGTATCAGCGTTTGCTCACAGTTTGGGAGGAAGCGAAAGGGCATGGTGGGGATTTAACCCCATTGGGAGTAAGGCAACACCGGGGCATTGCTGAAAGAATGTATACCTCATTTCCAGAGGTGTTTAAAGGAAATCCCTTTATATCTGCCCGTTCTACCGTTGTGTTGCGCTGTGCTATGAGTATGGTGGCTTTTGGTGACCGTTTGAAAGAATTAAATCCCGGCTTGCGGATTTCTTATGAGGCGAGCGAGAAGTATATGGATTATTTGAATTATCATACAGATGAATCTAACCGTTTCACTTCTTCTCATGACGGTCCTTGGGCTGAAGAATATAGGAAATTTGAAGAAGCTCATACCAATCCGGAACGTCTGGTCGCAGCTTTATTTAAAGATAAGCATTTTATTGTAAAGAAGATAAATCCCAAAGAACTGATGTGGGGAATGTACTGGGTGGCCAGTGATATGCAGAATGCCGAAACAAAAGTTTCTTTCTATGATTTATTTGAGGCGCAGGAATTGTTTGATTTGTGGCAATGTGTCAATTATCGTTTTTATGTAGGGAATGCCAATCATGCCGATGGAAAGGGTGTTGTAGTAGCCAATGCCAAATCATTGTTAAGAAATATTTTGGATAGTGCTGATGAAGCAATCCGAAAAGGTGGTATCGCTGCCACTCTCCGTTTTGGACACGATGGTAATGTGATTCCTTTGGTGGCACTGATGCAAATAGAGAATTGTAATGTTGCAGTCAACGATCCGTATGAAGTTTATAAGGTATGGAGTGATTTCAAGGTGGTTCCTATGGCTGCCAATGTGCAGATTATCTTTTTCCGGAATGAGAAATCCGATGATATTCTGGTAAAGATTATGCATAATGAAAATGAAGTGCATATTCCGGTACAAACCGATATGTTCCCTTATTATAAATGGAGGGACGTTGAGAACTACTATCGGGGAATGTTGCAATAAGAATATTTTTTGAAGTTAACAATATAGAAACTATTGTGAGAAGTGCGACGATGGGATATCGGCGCACTTTTTTATATTATATGTCCGCTTCCTTCGTACGATATTAGTATATAATCGTTCTATTTTTATATTTGTGATAGTCTCTTCTCGCTATTTTTGCTATAAGTTGGCGCAAGATGGAAAGGAGGTTGTCTTAGTTAAACCGGCTGTTTTATTGGATATACCTCGGGAATAATTCATAAGTTTGTTTTTCGTATTAAAGGAAGTCTGTTATATGTATAAAAAATATCTTACTTTTCTCTTCTGTTTCTTCTCTTCTTTTTCGTTTGCACAGAATATACATTTTCAGGCAATCGGAGTAGAAGACGGTATCTCGCAACCGACAGTAACATCTATCTATCAAGATGAATTCGGAATTATCTGGATAGGGACTAAGGATGGATTGAACCGCTATAACGGTACCGATTTTTATGTTTTCCGTCCGGTAAAGGATGATAAGAATAGTTTGTACAATAATAATATAGGTACAATCTGCGGTGACAAGCAAGGGCACATTTATATCCGCTGCAAATATGCGGTTGTTGAGTATGATATAAAGAAAAATACTTTTCATACAATTCGTGATAATGATATTCAGGCTATCAGTTACGGTAATACGCAATTGTGGGTTTGTACGAGAGATTCCTTGTTTACTTATAATCGCGTAGAAGATAAACTTGATTATTATTATAATCTGGAAGGTACGCGTATGTCTTGTGTAAGTGAGGACAGTGATGGTAATTTATATGTGGGAACCATGAACAATGGTTTGTACATGATAGACGGTAATAAGAAATGGCTGAACTATCTTCCTAAGAAAGATATAACATGCATCTATGAAGATTCTAAAAAAAGTATTTGGGTAGGAACTAAAGATGACGGTCTTTTCCGATTAGACAGGAATGGTGGAATAACCAATTATGGGACTGCTCCTCACCAGAATATGCTATCCAGCAGTTATGTCCGTTGTATTGTGGAAGATAATTTGGGTAATTATTGGATTGGAACCATTAAAGGTTTGGATAAGCTGAATGCTGCTACCGGTACTTTCACTCATTACAGTAAAGATAATAAACCGTATAGTCTAAGTAATTCTTCTATTATCTGTATGATGAAAGACAGGCAGGGTACTTTCTGGATCGGTACGTATTATGGCGGGGTAAATCTGTTTAATCCCGACTATGAGATATATACATATTATTATCCTGATGAAGCGCAAAAGGGAAAACTGACCTCTCCTTTTGCCGGAAGGATGATAGAGGATTCTAAGGGAGGAATATGGATTGCGACCGAAGGTGGCGGAGTGAATTATCTCGACAGAAAAACAAGAACCTTTACTGAATATAAGCATGATGTAAGTAAGAACTCTCTTGCGTCTAATACGATTCAGAGTTTGTTTCTAGATGAGGATAACCAAGCTTTGTGGATAGGAACATTACGGGGCGGATTAGACCGTTTGGACCTGAAAACATATCGGTTTACCAATTACCGGTATAATGCTGAGAAAAAGAATTCATTGATTAATGATATAGTTCGTAAAATTATTCCTTATAAAGGGAACCTGTTATTGGCTACTCATAATGGGATTGGTCTTTTCAATCCTGAAACAGGAGAGTGTGTGAAGCTATTGAATGACAGTCGGCTTAATAACAGACAAATTATAGATATGCTTGTTGATAAGAAGAATAATCTGTGGTTTTCTTACTCATTGGGATTGATAAAGTATAATCTGGAGACTCAGAAACGTAATGAGTATTTTGTTCCCAATACTTCGAAACAGGCCATTGGGCCGAACTTGATTAATGTACTTTTTGAAGATAAGAAAGGTAATATCTGGGCAGGCTCTTCAGGGGATGGCATATTCCTGTACGAACAAGACTCCAATACATTCAAATCGTTTAACTCGCATAATTCGGATTTAATCAATGATTATATACTCGATATAAAAGAGTCGCTTTCCGGCTATCTCCTGATAGCCAGTAATCAAGGATTCTCACGTTTTGATATGGAGAATCAGCGTTTTTACAACTATAATAAGCAGAATGGTTTTCCTATGACGGCATTGAATCCATATGGCTTGTTTGTGGCCAGTGATAATGAGATATATCTTTCCGGTCCTAAAATGATGATTTCTTTCTTCGAGAAAGAGTTGAATTCCTATGTGAAGCCTTATCAGTTGAATTTTACTTCATTGGAAGTAAATAATCAGCAGATTTTGCCCAATGACGGTTCCGGAATTCTTACGGAATCGATTCTGTATCAGCCACAGATCACTTTAAATCATAATCACTCCATTATAACCGTTAACTTCTCATTATCCAATTATGTATCAGTATTGAAAAATAGAATCTATTACAAGTTGGAAGGGTTTGATAAAGATTGGATGAGTGCAGGTTACCGTAAAGCCATTACTTATACAAACCTTAATCCGGGTGAATATAAATTGAAGATTAAAAGTTCGGAAGAATATTCCGGTAAGGAGAGTATTTGTAAAGAAATAGATATTATAGTAAAACCACCTTTTTATAAATCTACTTGGGCATATTGTATTTATGTTGCTATTATTATCATATCGGTCTATTTGGTGGTGAGTTTCTATTCATCAAAATTGAAACTGAGGGCTTCGCTGGAGTATGAGAAGAAAGAAAAGAAACAGATTGAGGAACTGAACCAATCCAAACTTCGCTTTTTTACCAATATATCACATGAGTTCCGTACTCCGCTTACGTTGATTGTGAGCCAATTGGAAATGCTGATGGAACGAAGCGATATTCAACCTTTGGTGTATAGTAAGCTGGTGAATATCCATAGGAATACATTGCGTATGAAACGTTTGATAACCGAACTATTGGATTTTAGAAAACAGGAACAAGGCTTTGAAAAGTTTAAATACAGTAAGCAGGATATTTACGCTTTTCTGGATGAAATTTATCTGTCTTTTAAAGAGTATGCGCGGGGTAAGCAGATTAATCTTGAGTTTCTTAACAAGGATAAGAATCTTGAAGTCTGGTTCGATGTGGTACAATTGGAAAAGGTGATTTATAATTTGTTGTCCAATGCTTTTAAATATACTCCTTTGGGCGGTACGATTTCACTGTCGGTACAGGAATATGAGAACAGTGTTGTGGTTACTGTGTCGGATACGGGAGTGGGTATTGCTGAAGAGAGCCTGGATAAGATATTCGACCGTTTCTATCAAGTGGACAGTATGAATAACCAGAAAGGTACAGGCATAGGTCTGGCGCTTGCAAAGAGTATAATCGAAGCCCATAAAGGGAAAATCAGTGTCCGGAGTATGGAAGGGAAAGGAACGACTTTCGTTGTTGAACTACCTTTAGGAGACAGCCATATTACCGATGCACAGAAAATAGCTACTCCTGATATTGATTCATCGTGTATCTCTGAACTGACAGTATATGGTTCGCAGGTACCGGCGGATGTGGTGGATGATGAAAATATGGATAATCAGTCGGACGAGACAAGAAGCAAGATTCTTATTGTAGAAGATAACGAAGAACTTAGAGGTTTATTGGCGCGTTTGTTCTCTAAAATATATACTGTTTATGAAGCTCAGGATGGTGAGGAAGGATTTGAAAAGACAAAAGAAGTACAACCTGATATTGTACTGAGTGATATTATGATGCCCAAAATGTCCGGTATAGAGATGTGCAGGAAGATAAAGAGTAATTTCGAGACTTCTCATATTCCTGTGATATTGCTTACGGCACAAACAGCTGAAGAATATACCATGCAAGGGTTAAAAATGGGAGCGGATGACTATGTAACCAAACCTTTTAATGTGAAACATTTGTTTATGCGTTGTAACAACCTGGTGAACAGTAGAAAATTGTTACAGCAGAAATATGCGAAACAAATGGATAATAATGTAGATATACTGGCAACCAATAGCGCGGACTATCAGTTCATGGAACAATGTGTAGCCTGTGTTGAACAGAATCTGGATAATCCGGATTTTGATGTGAATATGTTTGCCCAAGCTATGAATACGGGACGCACCAAACTCTTCCTGAAAGTTAAAGGTATTACGGGACAGACACCGAATGACTTTATTCTGAATATCAGGTTGAAGAAGGCGCAAATGCTCCTCAAGCAAATGGATACGAAGACTGTTTCAGAAATAGCGTATGAAGTAGGCTTTAATTCCCCAAGCTATTTCATCAAGCGCTTTAGAGAATTGTTTGGAGTGACTCCTGCCCAATATCAAAAAGGTGAAGAATAAACTTACTTATTATATATACACTATGAAGACAAAATTACTATGCACGCTGTATTTTTTGTGTCCATTGGCCGTGTCGGCGGCAAATGTTCATAAACTTACTCCGATTACTACTGATAAGGATGTCAGAGTTGAAATAAGTTTGTCCGCTGAGGCAAACGAACACCTGTCTCTTGATGCAGTCATTTCTAATACCCGTAATGGTGAGGTATTGTGTAATCGTTCAAAAGAGTTTTCTTTTAAGAATAAAGTCGATACGACAATAGTATGGAAAATAGATGGTTTGAATCCGGAATTGTGGAGTCCGGTTACTCCTGTTCTTTATAACCTTGAGATAAAGACGAATACTGAGGTTTTACGCAAACGGATCGGTTTCAGGAGATTTGAGATGCGGGATGGGGTGTTCTATCTGAACGGGAAACCTATCTATTTGCGAGGTAATGCCATTAATCCGCCGGAAAGAGGGATACCTGAGCCCTTGGAAAGAAGTAAGGAGTTTGCTCGTGATTATGTCCGTTTTATGAAAAGTTTGAATATAAATATCATTCGTATTCCTGATGACCAAAACTGGATGGATGTATGCGATGAAGAAGGCATGATGATTTTTGCCGGTCGCTATGGACGTCCTAAGCATGGAACCAAGACTGCACCGCCGGCAGACTTTGATTTATCGCTTAAGACATATAAGGAAATAGATTTAGGCCCGTTTAGCCCTCACCCTTCTGTTGTCATTTATATATTGGCTAATGAAATGCCGCCTGAAGGTGAAGTTGGAGCTCGGTATCGGGAGTTTCTGACAAAAATGTGTGGTGAACTCAAGAAATGGGATGATACCAGGTTGTATATAGGTAATACTGGCTATGGACTTGGAAAATCAGGTGATATTTATGATGTACACCGGTATTGGGGGTGGTATTACAACACTTTTCTGACTTATCTAAACATGCGTGATAAAAGTATGTGGCAGAATCCGGGTAGAGTTCAGCCTATTACATTTACTGAGTGTGTGGGTAACTATACGGGGATAGACGGACGTTTTAACCTTTGTTCCCGGACTAAGCAGCCCGGTTCGCAAAAGTGTTGGACCGGCCATCTGCCAAATGAAGAACAAGCTGAGGCTGCTATGTCATATCAAGCCTTTGTCCTAAAAAATGCTACGGAACTGTTTCGTCGGTTGAGATGCCAGAATGGTAATCTTGCAGGTACTATGCCTTTTACCATAATATTCCATAATTGGGATGGAGTAAAGTCGTTTGCAGAAATGAAACCGAAACCTGTGGCATGGCAGTATCAGACAAGTTATCAACCGATATTGCTGAGTTGGGAAAACTGGCAGTCGCAGATTTATGCAGGAAATAAGTTGTCGGTCGTTGCTCATGTGGTTAATGATGATGACTATTGCAATGATTTGAATGGCGCTCGTTTGCAATGGTGGATTGAGAAAGGAAATGAGAAGTTTTTGTCAGGAGATATCGAACTGCCGTCTGTTCCTTACTATGGGACATATAAGAGTCCTCTTTCAATTGATATTCCCCGGGGTTTAACTTCGGGAGATTATGTATTGAAAGGTGAAATTTGGGTGGATGGCAGGAAGATATCCCATAATGAGAGCGAGATTTTCATTGCAGGACAGGATTGGAATAATAAGGATGCAATTGGAAAAACGATTTATGTATATGACTCTTCGGCGGGGGAACAAACCCGCAGTCGCTTGCAAAAGCTTGGTTATATGGTGAAGCCGATACGTACGGTTATGGATTTACCTCGCAATTCCATTTTAGTTTTGGGAAAGGATTCTTGGGACAATAACATAAACAATCAGGTTGAACAATTAAGGGAGTATATAAAGAAAGGAGGACGCGTTGTTTGTCTGGAGCAGGATCCGGCTAGATTCAATCAATCATGGCTACCGATTTCGGTTAAATTCTTGGAAGACAGTAATAATAATCCGGTCTACCTGTCTCCTTCTTTGGCATATAAAGACGGTATGAATATTAATCTTGAGCGTCCTTATCATCCGGTCTTTAAAGGGCTGACACCGAAACGTTTTAAACTTTGGTCTGATTATACTTCTTATGATGAGTCGCAAAAGGGATTTCCTGCTATTTATCCGGTGGATAGAGGATATGACTTGCATGCAGCTGATTTGAAAAACGTGGCAATTCTTGCTAATTATAGTCGTGCGTTATCGGCAACTGCTTTGTCGGAGATGTTTATGGGTAAAGGGTCTGTGTTATTGTCGGGTTTCGATTTGATAAATCATTGTGGAACGGATCCGGTGGCAGATAAACTTCTTTCAAATGTATTACATTATATGGCTACTGATAAAAAGCATGAACCATATGTGGCAGTGAGTGACTCTATTGTTTGGGGAGATTATGCGTCTGAGCGAGGTATTGTGAATGCTCTTTGTAATGGCTTGATGGTAAATACGGTTCCTATTATTCCGAAAGGGCAGGAGAAGGACGCCAAATATAAGTTGAAGATTGATGAGTATGGCTATCAATATGCCGGGGCATATGGTGGCTGGAATTCAAAACCGGGTGTACAATATGTACCCTATGGGAGAAGACCGATGGCTCCGTTCACGTTTTCGCGAGGAGGAAGCCCGCTTATTGAAAAATCATCTGTAACAGGCGAGGGGTATTTTTACATAACTTTACCGGAAAAGAAGAATATAATGATTACTGTATTAGAGAATCCTGTGGATGAACCTATCCGTATCAGTCTTTCCGTAAACAATGAAGCGGGAAAGGAGTATGTAATTTTGCCTAAGCAGCAATTAAGTATTGAAACGGATATTTCTCATATAAAGAATGCGATGAAGGTATCTTTGAAAGGAGATAGGCGCACGATTCTGCTGAAAACCATATTAAGTATGAAACAGACTCGGAAATAATGTTTAATCGAATAAGTTGTACTGCTTGAATGGTGCAACTTATTCTGTTTATAGGCCCTTTGTACAACTTTGCTGTACAAAAGAACGATTGTTATATGCTTTCATAGGATAAACGGACACTTTTGCAGAGGTATTTAAAATCCGAATAAAACTATGAAACGCATTTTATCTTCTTTATACTTATTACTGATAAGTATTGCTCTTTTGGCAAATGACAGATTTGCCGTTGCTGATATTTTTACAGACCATATGGTGTTGCAGCGTAATGCTAATGTAAAGGTTTGGGGTGAAGGAACGGACGGTTCGCAGATTGAAGTCCGTTTTGAAGGACAAAACCGGAAGACCGTGGTTGCAAAAGGCAAATGGAAGGTCGATTTAAAGACCGGAGAGGCCGGAGGACCATATAAGCTGGAAATTGTAAATGGTAATCATAAGATTTGTTTCAAGGATGTTTTCGTAGGTGACGTATGGCTGGCGGGTGGTCAGTCAAATATGGAATTTGCCCTACGCAGGGTAAAAGATGCGCAGGCAGAAATTTCTTTGGCTGATTATCCTCAGATACGTTATTATAAGGTACCGAGGAAATTTTACCCGGAACAAAAAGTACCCGGAACATCTTGGAAGACATGCTCGCCGGAAACAGCGACAGATTTTGCAGCTATAGCCTATTATTTTGCCAAGAACATACATAAAGAGCTGAATATTCCTATCGGTATCATTCAAGTTCCTGTGGGTGGGACGACGGTTGAGGCATGGACAAGCCGGAAATTATTGATGTCTGATAAAGATTTTCGTCCGCTGCTGGAATACTATGATAGTATTGCCAACTCTTATCGTCCTGGCGAATATGAGAAATTGTATAATAATTACCACAGTTCTTTGGCAGAATACAACAAGTTGAGCGCAGAGAAGAAACGATACATTAACAAACCGTCGGAACCTATGGGAAAATGGAATTTCCGCCGTCCGGTAGGTTTGTCCGAAACAATGTTGAGTGCAGCTTGTCCATACACATTGAAAGGATTCATTTTTTATCAGGGAGAATCGAATACTGCTAGAGGGGCGCAATACCGCAAATTATTCCCCGCTATGATTAAAGAGTGGAGGACTTCATGGGGACAGGGAGATATTCCTTTCTTATTTGTACAGCTACCTCGATTTGAAACAAAAACCCGCTATTGGAATGAATTGCGTGAGGCACAATATTTAACTTCACTTCGTGTGAAAAATACGGGAATGGCGGTCGCCTTTGATCAGGGAAACCCTAAAGATATTCATCCGATTGTAAAAGATACGGTAGGTTGGCGATTGGCGCAGTTAACCTTAGGGAAAGTATATGGTAAAAAGACTATTTACCAAGGGCCTGAATTTAAGAAATTATCAAAAGCGGGAAATGGCAGTTTACTTCTTGATTTTATAAATACAGGTACCGGGATTATTGCTAAAGATGGAGCTGCTTCACTCTCCGGATTTATGGTTGCAGGTAAGGATGGTAAGTTCTATCCTGCCGAAGCGGTCATCGTTAGTAATAGTCAGGTACGAGTAAGCAGTGAGCAGGTGCAGGCTCCTATCGATGTCCGTTACCTGTGGGTAAATAGTGCGAATACTAATTTCTTTAATAGAGAGGGATTTCCTGCATGTCCTTTTCGTACCGACAGTTATCGACTGGAAACGGAAGGTGTATATGTCAACCCTGAACCGGTGATGCCTAAATTGGATTTATTCCTTTTCATAGGACAGTCTAACATGGCAGGTCGTGGATATATTACTGATAATTATAAAAGTAGTATTAAAGATGTGTATTTGCTGACCCCTACCGGCACAATGGAACAAGCAAGGAATCCTTTGAACAAATATTCTACTATTCGCAAGCAGTTGGATTTGCAGGGTGTAGGCCCTGCCTATTCTTTTGCAAAGACAATAACAGAGAAAACCGGACATCAATTAGGGCTGGTAGTGAATGCACGTGGTGGCAGTTCTATTAACTCGTGGTTGAAAGGGGCACGGGATGATTATTATGGTGAAGCTTTATCGCGCATACGTCAAGCCATGAAATATGGTAAGTTGAAAGCTATTATTTGGCACCAGGGTGAATCGGACAGTCGGGAACCGGGACTGTATATGGAGAAACTAAAGAAGTTGGTCGCTGATTTACGGCAAGATGTGGGAAATGAGAACCTTCCTGTTATAGTAGGTGAGATTGCCGATTGGCGGGCAAATGGAACTTCGGAGGCATTTAATAAAATGTTACGTACAGTTCCTCAACATATTCCATATTCTTATTGTGTGTCATCCAGAGAACTGGTTCCTTTGATTAATGAAAGTGATCCTCACTTTAGCGCAGACAGCCAAATAATTTTAGGCAGGAGATATGCTGAGGCTGCTTATGAGGCTTGTTATTCTCAAAAGTAAATAGTTCATTAAAAAATAATTTATGAGTTTTAAGAAACAGCTGTTTTTAATATGCGGAGTTCTTGCAGTACCATTTTTAGGATTGCAAGCCGATGACGTAAATGTGGCGTTACGTAAGCCGGTGACTGCATCGTCACAACAGGAGAAATTTCCGGCATCTAATGTGACGGACGGAGTTATTTCACGTAAATCAACTTGGATGAGTGCCGAAAGTGCGCGACCTCCTCATATGTTGGATATTAATTTGGAGCGATATTATGATATCAATAAGATTGTTATCTATACTGGTATTCCGGAAAATGAGTTGACAGAATCGGAAAAAGGTAAAGCTCCGGGATTTTGGTCGATGAAGAATTTTAAGATTCAGTATTGGGATGATGCCAACTGGACGGATTTACCGGATACGGAACGTACGGAAAACCGGTTGGACAAACTTGAATTTATTTTTAAACCTACCTTACAGACTTTTCAGATTCGCCTGGTGTCCACAGATGGTGAGCCGATTCGGATTAATGAATTTGAAGTGTATGGTAAGGAAAAGGTTAATATGCCTGTACCTGTGACAATAAATGAAGTACAGACAACCGTTCAGGAGCCTTCGAAGACAGAAATGCAGGTAACAATAACCAAAGAGGTTATTGGGAAATCAATGAAGTATGTGGCTTATAACCAAGGATATTATTTCCCGGGAAGTAATATTTCCGGTTGGCTTGAATATTCCAATGTAAATAGTTTGCGAGTTTGGACATCCTTGAATGATTATGTTCCTCAGTCAGCCGTACTGAATGATGAAAGAGTGGCTACTTTGGATGATTTTGAAGTATGTAAGACTGAATTGAGAAATAATCCGGAACGTAACCGCTTTATTCGTTGGGAACCGGTTTTGGAAAATTGTCGTAAAAAACAGTTTTCTACTAATTCGATGGTTTTTGAATATGCATTGAAAGAATTGAAACGTCTGAATATAGAACCTGTTCTTCAGATAAATTCTACAGATTTCGATGGTACGTGGAGTAATAAATGGAAGCAGTGGCAACGTTTCTATGCACTTACTTTTTATGCGGCCAAGACCGGAGATGTAACCATGTATGCTATGCATAACGAACCGAACCATCGCCATGCGGGTCCCATGAAGATAACACAGTATGTGGATGCCATGAAGATTGTTTCGGATGCTGTGTATTGTGCAGTACAGGATGTGAACAGACTGTATGGGAAATGTTTGAAGTCGCGTTTTGTAAGCCCTGTTACAGCAGGCTCGAATGCGAATTGGTGGGCGGAAGTAGTGAAAAATTTGCGTATAGACTATCGTGGCTTACCCTCAGACAGAGATTTATTGGATATATTTTCCACTCATTCTTATAATCTGCCGGCTGCGGGTTATGCATCTAAGGTTTCTGATATAAGAAAAATTATCGTGGAAAACCATCCGATGAAACAATCTCTGCCAATAGTCTATACAGAGACCGGACGCTGGATGAATGCTTATCTGATAGATAAGGAAGAAACAATGGATTCTCCCTCTTTATTTACGGAATGGGCAGGTGAATATGCGAATAATACGCTTAATCAAGGCTATGGCATGTGGGCTTTTAAGTTTGCAAATACTACCAGTGGCACATATCCGCGCGGAATCAAGTCAGGGCATCATTTTATCTGGCAGGGAAAACGGATTGTAGAGGATGCTTATAATAATGTGGCATTGGGTAAGAAAACATCAGACTTGACTTCCTCTCATAGAGTAACCGTGAAAACAATAACAGATGGAGATAAAACAGATGCCTCCATGTGGGTTTCTTCAGATACGGATGAAGAAAAGTGTTTGGAAATTAATTTGGGTAAAAGTTACTCTTTGGGTGGGGCAGTCGTCTATACAGGTTCTTCCTATGGAGTTTATACTTCTCCTGACCGCGTGAAAAACTTCAGTTTACAATATTGGGATGGTACCGCTTGGACGGATATAAAGGAAACAATGGAAAAGAATGCACGTTACGCTCAGTCTTTCTTCTTGTTTGATACTCCTGTTACGACTTCTAAAGTTCGGTTTGTGTCAACCGATAAGGGAAGTATAAAGGTGAGAGAGATTAAATTATTTGATTCGGAATCAGTAAAAGATATTCCTTCTTCTTATGATATAAGCGGTATTCAGCGCACTGGTGAAGTAGTCCGTCTTTTTGCAAAAGGATTTAAGAATGAACGTCCTTTATTAAGTACGGTGAAATCTGCTGCTGATAATGATGTGGATGCCATTACCTGTTTTAATCCGGAAGAAATGAGATACTATATATGGCTTGTACAACGCAAACACTTTTCAAATAATCTGACTTTGAATATGAAGTCATTAGACCTACCCACCGGCACCAGAGTAATTGCTGAAGAAGTAAGTGCAAATGCTTATGGTGAGGTGGTTTGGTCGAAAGAAATCTCGGAGAATGGGCAACTTTCTTTTGAACTTCCGGCTCAAAGCGTAATGCTTCTTACTATTCCTGTTCGCATGAATGCGCTAAACACATTAGTAGCTGTAGATGATGCGGTGGTAAAAGCCGGTAGGAATGATAAAAAGAACTTTGGTAAAGCTAAAATGATGAATGTGGAGATGAATGCTTCCCGGATAAATGGAAACCAGGTAAGCTACGTTAAGTTTGATTTGTCTGGAGTGGATAGACAAAAAATAAATGCTGCCATATTCCAGATATATGGTAATTCTATTGTCGGACATCCTTATCGTTTCCATGTTTACGCTTTGGATAATAATAATTGGGATGAGAATACTTTAAACTGGAAAAATGCTCCTAATTTGGAAGGAAAACAGGTTCGTATAACGGACGTTGGGGGTACTGCACATGTAGCAGGTGAAATTGTAGTGGACGAAACAGTTGCTTATCATCAACTGGATGTTACAGAATTACTCCGTAATTGTAGGGAACAGGAAATAACTTTTGTATTAATAAGGGAGGTCAGACAATTGGGTGATGATTCTGATAATGGCAAAAGTTGTTCTTTTGGTACGAAAGAATCTAAAAATGGGCCGAAACTGGCTATTTGGTAGTATGAAGTGTGGGTTCGTATGATAGTGCTTTCTTTTCGTACAATCCTTTTATGATAACTTTATCTTTTTTGTGACTTTTGTTCTATCATATTTAAATAATTTTAATCTTAATGTATAAATGAAAAACAGTCGTCTAAAACTAATTGTGTCTGTCATGTTTCTATTGATCATGGTGGGCATACATGCACAAAATGTACGAGTGACAGGTGTTGTATCTGATGCACAAGGTTCATTGATCGGAGTGAATGTTCATGTGAAAGGGGGAACCACCGGTGTGATTACCGATACAAACGGTAAATATTCTATTGAGGTACCCGCTAGTGCTACACTTGTATTCTCTTATATAGGTTATGTAGAACAGGAACTCAAAGTCGGTAATAAACGAGTTATTAATGTAACTTTAGTTGAAGACTCCGAATTATTGGATGAGGTGGTAGTGGTAGGTTATGGCTACCAGCGAAAGAGTGATGTAGCAACTTCTGTGGCTTCTGTTAAGACTGATGAAATGAAGAGTTTTCCGGCAGGTAATGTTGGTGATATGCTTCGTGGACGTGTAGCAGGTGTCAATGTAACGAGTGCTTCGGGCAGACCGGGTTCTGCACCGGAAATTACTATTCGCGGTAATCGGTCTATTAGTGCACAGAATACTCCTTTATATGTAATTGATGGCTCTGTATCAGATGGAGAAGAATTTAGCACATTGAGTGCTGAAAGTATTGAGTCTATTGAGATTCTGAAAGATGCTGCTTCACAGGCTATCTATGGTGCACGTGCTAGCGATGGTGTCATTTTGGTGACTACTAAACGTGGGGCACAAGGTAAGATGGAAGTAAATTATAACGGATATGTAGGTATTCAATCCTTGTGGCGTAATTTTGATTTTTATTCTCCTGAAGAGTATGTGATGTTGAGACGTGAGGCTATGGCAAATGATAAAGGTATCATTGATGCTCGTGAGATGTCTATTTCAGAAGCGCTTAGTGATGATGTGATGAAAGAAGTATGGGCAAGCGGGCAATTTGTTGATTGGGAAGACTTAATGTTGAAGAATGCCTTATATCAAAACCATGATATAACTGTACGTGGTGGAAACGACAAACTTCGTGTTTCTGCAGGACTTAATTATTTTGATCAGGACGGTATGGTAACTACTGGTTCCGGCTATCAAAAGGCCGCTTTTCGTTTGAATGTAGACTATAAGGTTAATAAATGGATTAATTTTGGTGTAAATACTTCTTATGCTTTAACGAAGAGCGAACGTGAAGATGGGAATTTTACAGAATTTATTACCCGTACACCATTAGCCAAGGTGTATGAGGAGGATGGAACTTATACTAAGTATATTAATTCAGCCAATGACGTCAACCCTCTTTATAGAGCGCAAAATTATAATCGTGAAATAAAAAACAACAGCTATCGTGTTAATTTATTCTTGGAACTGAAACCGTTTAAGGGATTTAATTATCGTTTGAATACATCTTTTTATAATAGACAACAAGAAGATGGGGAAGCAAAAAAAACAGATTATCCCGGTGGAGGCGCTACTGCAAAATTAGCAAATAATGAGAAAAGAAGTTATTTGATAGAAAACATATTTACGTATGATGTTCCTTTCAGAGACAAAAATCATAAATTAGTTTTGACTGCTGTACAGTCTGTAGATCATACTCAATCCAAAGAGTTAGGATATTCTACAGCTTCACTACCAGTGGATATGGGGTGGGATTTTATTGCAAACGGTGAGTTTAGCGGAAAACCGGTCAGAACATTCTCTGAGAATAATTTGGTGTCGTTTATGGGACGTGCCTCGTATACGCTTATGGATAAGTATATTATGAATATAGCGGTCAGACGCGATGGCTCAAGCCGTTTTGGTAAAAACAATAAGTGGGGTACATTCCCTTCTATAGCTTTAGCATGGCGCATAAATCAGGAGGAGTTTCTTCGCAATGTGTCTTGGATTGATAATTTGAAATTGCGTTTGAGCTATGGTATTGTAGGTAATCAAAATGGTATTGGAAACTATACAACTCTTGGTTTGGCTAATGAATATCGTTATGAATTTGGCGATAATATGTATATGGGTTATCTTCCAGGAAAGGAATTGTCCAATCCTAATTTGAAATGGGAGCAATCTCGTACTACGAATGTGGGAGTTGACTTTGCTTTTTTCAAAAATAGATTATCCGGAACAATAGAATATTATCAGACTAGAACAACGGATTTACTTGTAAAACGTGAGATCAATTCAGTATTAGGCTATGAAAATATGCTTGATAATTTGGGGGAAACCAAGTCTCATGGGGTAGATATAAATATTAGTGGCGATGTTATCCGTACAAAAGATTTGACTTGGAGTTTAGGTGCCAATTTTAGTCATTATGCTAATGAAATTGTGAAGATTGATGATCAAGTTGATGAAAACGGTAAGCCATTGAGTCAGCCCGGAAATAAATGGTTTGTTGGTGAGCCTATCAATGTTTATTATAATTATGTACCGGATGGCATTTATCAGTATGAAGATTTTGATATTAAACGTAATCCTTATAATGAATTGGAGTATACTCTGAAACCCACTATTGATACGGATGGGGATGGTATTGCGGATAAAGCACTTTCACGAGAAGACGATGTAAAACCCGGTTCTGTGAAGATTAAAGATATAAATGGTGATGGTAAAATTAATGCGGATGACCGTACCCCGATATCTAAAGATCCTGATTTTACATTATCTTTGAATACATCTCTAAAATGGAAAGGTTTTGACTTTTACATGGATTGGTATGGTGTGTCCGGTCGTAAGATCCAGAATGCCTATTTGAATGAATCTAATAGTGGCGGTTCTTTGCAGGGTAAATTAAATGGTATCAAAGTTAACTATTGGACTCCATTTAATCCATCGAATGAATTTCCGCGTCCCAGCCATAATACGAATGTACCCTATCATGGTGCATTGGCTATTCAGGATGCTTCCTATATCCGTTTACGTACATTGCAGTTAGGATATACTTTCCCGACAGAGTGGATAAAACATATTTCTCTGTCACGTCTGAGAGTTTATGCCACAGCAACTAACCTATTGACATTTACAGACTTTAAGTCTTATAGTCCTGAGTTGACACCGGGAGCTTATCCTGAATCAAGACAGTATGTATTTGGAATTAATGTTTCATTCTAATCAATACGTGTAAAACATGAAAAAAATATTATATATAGCGGCTTTGGCAGTATCATCTGCCATGCTGTTGTCTTCTTGTGAAGATTTTCTGAATCCTGAGTCAAAAACAAATATAACAGTTGATTACCTGACTAACTCTCCTGATGGCTTGAATCGTGCAGCAATAGGTTTATATGCGCTGGATAGAGAAATTGCCAAAGGTGCAGATAATGGCGGAAGCGGTAATTTGTATGTTGTGAGTATGTGTGATTATACAACTGATCTTATGGCTTTTCGTGCCGGAACCAGTACTGCCATTGCTAAACTTGAAAATTTCATGCCGAATAATAGTGATGTAGAAGCTTTTTGGCAACAGCATTATTTTATTATTGGTAAAGCTAATGAGGTGATAGCGGGAGCGGAAGCGCTGGGAATAGAAGATCCAGATCCTTTGACACGTCGTGCTTATGGAGAAGCCAAATTCTTTCGTGGACGAGCATATTTTGAATTATGGAAGCGCTTTGAACGTCTGTACTTAAATACTGAGCCTACTACCGTAAGCAATTTGGAACGTGATTTTACTCCAGCCAGTAAAGAGGACATATTTACTGTGATTCGTGGCGACCTGGATGCTGCTATTGAGATGCTTGACTGGAAAGCAGAGGGCGGAGATTATGGTCGTATAACAAAAGCTACTGCTAAGCATGTGCGTGCACAGGTGGCTATGTGGGATAAAGATTATGATAGAGCCATCGAAGAGTGTGAAGATATCTTTGAGGATGGTACATACTCTATGGAAGATAAAACCGGTGATGTGTTTAATGGTCCGGACTTTCGTTCAAAAGAGGTATTGTGGGCATACCAGTTTTCAACAAACTTAGGTGGTGGCGGAAGTGGTACACCGTTGATGGGACATCGTGCGGCAATTATTACGACTACTCGTTATCAGTCTAATGCCGATTGTACTTTTGAAGCTAAGAATGGCGGATATGGTTGGGGACGTGTATATCCTAATACTTATTTATTCAGTCTTTACGACCAGGCTAAAGATAATCGTTATAAAGACCTTTTCATTCATACGTTCTATTATAATGATCCTAAATCTGCAAAATTCGGTCAAGAGATTCCAAAAGATTTGTATGGAACATCTGCCGGTTATATGGAAAAACTGCATCCTATGTCAAAAAAACATTTTGATCAATGGACTAATGCCGACCAGCCTGACCGTACTACAAGTTTCCGCGATTTGATAGTATACCGTTTGGCTGAAACCTATCTGATGTGTGCTGAAGCCTATTTCCATCGTGATGGAGGTAGTAGTCCAAAGGCTATTGAATATTACAATGAAACGTGGGAACGTGCAGGTAATGATCATGAAGACGGCCCTTTAACACTTGATATGCTTTTGGATGAATATGCTCGTGAACTTCATTTTGAAGGAGTGCGTTGGCCGTTACTGAAGCGTTTAGGTATTTTGGGTGAACGTGTTCGTTTGCATGGTGGCGATTTGAAATCGGAAGATCCTTATTTGGATAAAGATTATGCCGAGTGCCGCCGGAATTTTGTGGATGGTAAACATGAAACATGGCCTATTCCGCAGAATCAGGTGGATTTGATGGGAGCGGATGTTTTCCCTCAAAGTGACCCGTGGAAATAATGTGTGACCTATTTTATTTATAAATCTAAGAAAAGAAATTATAATATGAAAAAACTGACATGGATTTCATTCCTTCTGTGCCTAATTCTCGCCTCTTGTAAGGAGTATAATGAAGTGAGAATTATGCCGGAATTCAATAATAGTGAAACAGAAGTTACACTATATAAAAACATAGGGTCTTCAGCTACTGTAGTTATAAATACAACGGCGGATGATATAACAGCTGAATATGATGCTGATTGGCTTTCGGTAGATGTAAATAAGCGTCGTGTTATTTATACTATCACGGCTGCTAATGAGACTGGAGAACCGCGCATTGCACTTGTTAAGCTTTATTCTGGTGAATGGATGCAAGAGATAACTGTTACACAGCGTGAGTTGGAAGAGTCAGAAATCAAATTATTGAAAGTGGGTGATTTGACGGAAGACGGTTTGGGTATGATATTTTGGGTGGATCCTGAAAATCCTGAGGTCGGTAAGGCTATTTCTTTACAACGTCGGGTAGGCGCATGTGAATTACCTTATAAGATGAACGGTGCTTTTTCCACTGTAAATGGTATAGAAAACACAGCTCTTTTTGCTAGTCCTTCACCTAATGATGCAGTGGTGTTCTGTACCAGTATCGGAGAAGGATGGTATATGCCTGCATCTGAAGAGCTTGCTGAATTATTTGATGCCTATAATGGTATTGCTCATGATGATCCGGCATTTGTCGCTAATAATACAGAAGCCATTACAGATACAGAAAAATCAGCTCGTGCTAAATTTGAGAAGATGCTGGCTGACTTAGGAGGTGATCCGATTAACTCGGCAGCTACAGGAGCAGGTGAAAGTTACTGGTCTAGTACAGAGGTCTCTACAGTAGCCGATGGAAAGAACGCTATTTATGTACGTTTTGGGAAGTATTTGTCACAAGGTGGCTCTAAAGAAGGCTCAACTCGTTATGCCCGTGCTATGAAGCTAGTAGGTAACTATAAATTCCCTGAAGAACCAGCTACTTTGAAAGTGTCCCCTTCTAAGGTTGATTTGACAAGTGAAGAAGGAGCCTCAAAGGAAGTGACTGTAACTACAAACAAAGATACATATACTTATATTGTTGAAGGTGAAGATATTACTTGGATTAAAGCAGAGCAGAATGAAGATATCGTGACTTTTACTGCGCTTTCTGCTAATACAAGTGATAAAGAACGTTCTGTTACTGTTACTTTTACCACAGGTTCTGAAGATAATCAAGCTACGGTGGAAGTAATTGTTACTCAGGAAAAAATGCCGGTTGCATCAGCATTCACTATTGGTGAATATGTAGATATGGATAAGGGTGTACAGCTTGCTGAAGGTGGTATTGTTTTTTGGGCCGAGGGTAATGAGGCTAAGATACTTGCGTTGAAACGTATTGAACAGCCGTTAAGTTGGGTATCTGATGAATCTGTTAAATCTACTGCTGTTGGATGTACAGATCGTAATGATGGGGCTGTTAATACAGAGATGATGACACTATGTGGTTTTGCTGATAAAATTCCTGTGCTGAATTATTGCCATGATGGTTGGTATGTTCCTGCCATAGAGGAAATGAATGATGTATTTATAGCTTATAATGGGGGACCTGCATCAGCTCCAGGTTTGAAACCTGATGCTATTACAGATACAGAAAAATCAGCACGTGAAGCTTGGGATAAATTGTTTACGGATCGTGGTGGCGATGTGATGAACTCCAATCTTACTACTATTGATGTTTATTGGACAAGTACGGAAAGTGCTGACCCCTCAAAAGCTTTCTTTATTCGTTTGGGGCAATGGGAGGCAGACAAAACGGGTAGTAAATACCAGTCAAAACCTACTCGTTATTGGCGCTTAGTTCGTAAGGTATCAAAGTAAAATAATGTCATTAACAAGAATTGATTATGAAAATGAAATCTTTCTATATAGTAGCACTTCTAACAAGTGGAATATTCTTTGTTTCATGCACAGATTATGAAGTAAAAGATCCAAACTTTATGCCACCTGATGTGGTTCTCAATGAAGATCCTAAATATAATGAGATAATTGAAGGATTGCCTGAGCCTGGTAAGATGCAGGCATACAAGCCTTCATTGATAGGTAAGCCTTATCGTCCAATAACGGTAAATTACTCTAATGAATTTAAGCCTGTAAGTCGTTGGACACCTGGAGAGACTCGGATAGTAGCCTATATGGCTGATTATGAGCCTCAAGTAGTAACGGAAGAAGATTATAAAGCTATTACCAATAAGTATGGTAGTCTTACTACCGGGATTAAATTTGAAGCGACGGGTCGTTTCCATGTTACTAAAGGGGCTGATGGACGTTGGTGGATTGTTGATCCGGAAGGCTATCCCCGTTATGAAAGAAGCGTAACTTCGGTACGTTATGGTAGTTCTGAACGTAATCGTGCGGCATGGATGGAACGTTTTGGGTCGGATGAAAATTGGTTAGCTACTTCACAAACGGAGCTGGCATCTATTGGTTTTCATGGTACGGGAGCTTTCTGCACAGATACATATGAAAAGATACAAGCACATAATTCGGCGCATCCTGATGCGCCGATGACACTTGCACCTTCTTTTGGCTTTCTTAGTAAATTTAAATCAACGAATGGGTATGCATATCCGGGAGGCAAATCGGAAAATATATTGGGTTTGGTGCTAAATGAAGAGGCTTGGATGAAATTCTGTAAAGAGTATGTAGAAGAAGCATTAGCTCCTTATAAAGGTGATGCCAATGTCTTGGGCTTTTTCTCCGATAATGAGATTAATTTTTCTACACAAGGTAGCAATATATTAGATCAGTTTCTGAAAATTACGGATAATGATGATCTTGCTCGTAAAACAGCTGATGCTTTCATGGAAGAAAAGGGGGCTGATAAAGTTACAGCAGCATTGAATACGGAGTTTGCTGGGCGTTTAGCAGAAATTTATTATAAGGGGGTGAGAGAGGCTATTGATGCATTTGATCCTGGTATGATGTATTTGGGAACTCGTCTACATGGTACACCTAAATATATGAAAAATGTAGTAGAGGCTTGTGGTAAATATTGTGATATTGTATCTATTAACTATTATAGTCGTTGGAGCCCTGAACTAGATACTTATGTACAAGATTGGGCTACATGGGCTGGAAAGCCTTTTCTTGTGACCGAGTTCTATACTAAAGGAACAGAAGATTCTGATTTAAATAATCTTTCAGGAGCTGGTTTTTCAGTACCGAGACAAGAGGATAGGGCTTATGCTTATCAACACTTTACATTGGGGTTATTGGAAGCTAAGAACTGTGTGGGCTGGCATTGGTTTAAATATCAAGATGATGACGGTAATGATAATACCGGAAAACCGGCTAATAAGGGAGTGTACGATAATTACTATCAGATGTATCCTTATCTATCTAAGTTTATGCAAGAGGTGAATTATAATGTATATAACCTTATTGATTTTTTTGATAATTGATAAAATATTAAGTACTTAGTAATATAAGTATTCACTAATTTGATTAAAAAGTTCCCGACCTGTATTATATTCCTTTTCAGGCCGGGAACTTGTGGATAAACTGTAATGTATATCAAGCTATGAGAAATAGGCGCTATATCTTTTTATTATTTTTTATTATCCATTCTGTGTGGATGTCTGCAGGTATAGATTTTCTCGTTTTGAGTAAAGGTAATTTTCGTATGGTTGTTTCTGACGGAGAATTATCCCCCATCAAATTGGCAGTTGAAACGTTACAACGTGATTTCAAGAGTGTGATGGGCTTCTGCCCACCTATTGTTTCTACTTCAACTGATGGAGAAAAAGAATTGATTGAGTTGATTATAATCAATGAATCTATTGTTGATTCTTCTATGAATAAATCGGAGCTCCGTCCTTTGGACGGTTTTGAATCTCATCGTTTATATGCAGAGACCTCATCCAGGCGGATTTATTTGACAGGAAAAGATATGCGCGGAACGATTTATGCTATATATACCTTTAGTGAGAAATTTTTGGATGTTCCTCCTTTGTGGTTCTTTTCTTCATGGGAACCTCAAAAGAAAAAACAGATTGAGGTTCCTTGTAACCTTGATTATTTTTATAAATCTCCGCAAGTACGTTACAGAGCCTGGTTTCCTAATGATACGGAACTTTTTACACCATGGCGGCAACTTACAGTACAAAATAATGAGGTATGGTTAGAGACAATGTTACGTTTAAAATTGAATACGGTAGAGATGGAACAGACGATTACCTATCCGGATTATAAACTGGAGGAATCGGTGTCTTTACTCCGTAAATATGGTTTGATACTTTCTTCAACTCACCACACAGCTTGCAATAATAATTTAGTAACTTGGAAAGAATATTGGTACAAAGTACATGGAATTGCTCCTCCCAAGCTGTTATTGTCTGATGAAAAATCGTTGTGTGAATTTTGGCAATATAGTATTGAGACGGTATGCCGTTGTGAACAGGAAAATCTTTGGACCATTGCTTTCAGAGGTATAGGTGACCAACCTTATTGGGCGGCTTTTGAAGATGCCCCTGTGAGCGAAGAGGAACGTGCGGAAGTTATCAATCGGATGTTACATATTCAGCTTGCGATGATAAAAGAGAAGACGGGTAATCCTAATCTTTTTGTTCGTGTCACTTTTTATGATGAGCTTTCGGATCTTTTGGCTAAAGGCTATTTGAAACCGCCTGTTGGTAATAATATTTTGTGGACCTTTGTTGCGGCTCGTCGTGATCATTATCCTTATGATGATATTGTAACTTTTGATACGGCGACTCAAATTAATTTAGGCTACTATATGAATCTTCAGTTTACTTCTACCGGAGCTCATTTAGCTGCGGCAGAGGGACCTTGGAAGATGGAATTCAATTTTCGATATGCTAATAGTCGTTGTCCGTTAGCGTTATCAGTAGTTAATGCCGGAAATCTTCGTGAATTTGTAATGGAATTGGCTGCTAATGCATCTATGATGTGGGATATGGCTACTTACGATACGGATAGATTTCTTTATGATTTTTGTGTTCGCTATTTTGGAAAGGAGCATGCGGAAGAGGTAATGCAGCTTTATCGTGATTATTACTATGCGTATTGGGAACAGAAATCCGCTGATTTTCCCGGATTGGAGCGTCAGTTCATATTTCATGATTTACGTTATGCACGAGTGTTTAAACAGATTGGTGAAGGTTTCGAATGTTTCTCTTCTAATCCTTTAAAAGATATTATACGTGAGCGTGTACCGGGGCGTTCATTTCGTATCGAAGGGAACAATCAGGTAGATTCATTATTATCCGGCATGGAGCGTACTTTCGATAGATTTGATAAAGTGGCTCAACGTTGTGCTCAACTTATGCCTCAGTTACCTGAACAATATCGTTGTTTTTTTCTTGATAATTTAAGTGCACCTTGTCATTATATGGCAGCATTAAGTCATTCACTTTATCATTTTCTGAGGGCCTATAAATATACGGAGAAGAGGACCAAGAATCTGGACTTATCCATAGAGTATTTAGAAAAAGCACAAGAAGCGCTTTATTCTACTCAGCATGGTGTATTTACCGATTGGTACGCAGGAGACAAATTACATGGCAAATTTAACATTCCGGTAAAATTAAAATTGTTACATAAACTTCGTGATAAATATTGTGAAAAACAAATGTAAGAAGAGAGTTTCAGAGCTTGTACTAAATATAGAGGTCACTTTATTATTTAATCTATTATAATGTCTGTTGTATGAAAAAACTTTGCAATTTATTAATTCTGATCTTTTTGGGAATATTTCAAGCGTATTCTACAGAAAATAACCCTCGCATAACATATAGTATTAATGATTCTTGGCAGTTTCGGTTAGGTACTTCTGATATTGGTAAAGAGGGTTGGAGTACAGTTTCAATTCCACATACTTGGAATGCGGAAGACTGTGTCGATGATTTTCCGGGTTTTTATCATGGTACAGGATGGTATCGCAAGAATATACAAGTGGATAGTGCTATGTTGAGCAGACCTTTGTATATTTTCTTTGAGGGAGCAAATCAGCGCACTGAACTTTTTGTTAATCGCCATAGGGTTGGCGAACATATCGGAGGATATACTTTCTTCTGTTTTGATATCACTCCTTATATAAGAGAAGGAGAAAATCAGTTGGTTGTGTGTGTTGATAATTCTTATGATTCTGAAATTCCACCCCTTTCTGCTGATTTCACTTTTTTTGGTGGAATTTATCGTGATGTCTCCCTGATTTCTGTTTCTCCTATTCATATTTCTACTACTCACTATGCTTCTTCAGGGGTATATGTGCATACGCCGGAAATAACAGAAGAAAAAGCCTTGGTAGATATATGTACAATGTTGAGTAATACGCAGAAAGTGCGTAGCAAGATTTTTGTGGAACATAAAATTTATTCAGCTACAGGTGAATGTGTAGCTGCAAGTAGAAAGAAAGTAGCTGTAGATACTGAAAGAGAACAGGCCTTTAATACTCAGATTGTAGTAAATCATCCTGAATTGTGGGAGATAGGGCGTCCTAATTTGTATAGATTGCAAACATATCTTTGGGACAATGAGGGAAAGTTGCTTGATGAAGTTAGTAATACTTTTGGTATCAGAACTTGTTCGTTTTCTGCAGAAAAAGGTTTTGAACTGAATGGAAAAGCGGTAAAGTTATTGGGAACTAATCGTCATCAATGCCATTCAGGTATGGGAAATGCTCTAAAAGATGAAATGCACGTCCGTGATATAGAATTACTACATGAGATGGGAGGTAACTTTTTACGTATTGCCCATTATCCTCAAGATGAAATGGTATTGGCTGCTTGTAATCGGTTGGGAATTGTGACTTCTGTGGAAATTCCGGTGATTAATGCTATTACTATGAATCAGAATTTCTCAGACAATTGTGTCGAAATGATGAAAGAGATGATTTATCAATGTTTTAACTCTCCCTCTGTTTGTATTTGGACATATATGAACGAAATTATGCTACGTCCTCCTTATAATTCGGAACCTTCTATAAAAAAAGATGAGTATCTGAAATATCTGTATCATATAGCGGAACGTATAGAGAATACGGCTAAAGAGATTGACCCGGGACGGGCTACAATGCTTCCATGTCATGGAAACCTAGCTGCTTATGAAGAAGCAAATCTAATAAATTTATCTGATATATTAGGAATGAATTTATATAATGGCTGGTATGGGGGAGACTTCAGTGGATTTGAAGCGACTTTGGATAAAATACATCAAAAATATCCGGATAAGCCTATTATAGTAAGTGAATATGGTGCAGATGTTGATGCCCGGATTCACTCATTTAAACCAGAGCGTTTTGATTTTTCTGTAGATTATGGAGTTATGTATCATCGTCATTATTTACCTCAGATAATGCAGCGTAAATTTGTTGTAGGTTCGGCTGTATGGAACTTGAATGATTTCCATTCAGAGGAAAGAATGGATGCTATTCCTCATATTAATTGCAAGGGTTTGGTTACTTTGGATAGAGTACCCAAAGATACTTATCGATATTATAGGGCTATGCTTAATAAAGAACCGTATGTAGCAATAGGTGGATCGGATTGGTATAATAGGTCTGGTGTTGCCGATAATTCGGGAGTTTGTTATTATCCGGTATCTGTTTATACTAATTTAAAACAGGTCAGCTTAAAAGTAAATGGAAAAATGCTCGCAGTATCGGAGGTACAAAATGGAGCTGCTCAATTTAATGTCCCGTTTATTGATGGTATTAATCAATTGGAAGCGGAAGGAACGTTCCAGGGTCGCTATATTAAAGATTTTTGTAGAGTGAGTATGAAATTGGTTCCTGGCTCTTTTGATAATAAAGAGTCTTTTACAGAGTTGAATATGCTGTTTGGAACAGCCCGCCATTTTGAGGATAAGACTGCTTCTTTAGCTTGGCAACCAGAACGGGAATATGTATCTGGTGGTTGGGGGTATGTAGGAGGAAAAGCTTTCCGAGCGCGGACAAAAAGGGGGTCACAACCGGCTTCTAATCTAGATATCTATGGAACGGAACAAGATCCGATTTTCCAAACCCAACGGCGTGGGTTGAATAGTTTTAAAGCGGACTTACCTGATGGAAGATATGTTGTCTATTTGTATTGGGCAGAACTGTCTGGTGCGGATGTTGTCGATTTGGCCTATCAGCTGGATAATATAGTACAGAAGGAGAAAGCTACTGAACGGTTATTCCATGTAGATATCAATGGAGTGCGTGTATTATCATCACTTGATGTTGCTAAAGAAGTGGGTGTGAGAAGGCCGATGATTTGTAAGATACCGGTAACTATTTCGGATAAAAAAGGACTTACCGTTGATTTTATTCCAATAAAAGGGGAAACAATGATTACCGCTATACGGATTCTCAAAATGGATTAATCGAGTAAAATGGAATGAAGAAAGTATTTATCCTACTATATATATTTATATGTACTAATGTTTGTATACAGGGTCAGGAAAAAGATAGGGCTACGCTTTCCGATTTGCCTCCGTTACTTCCTTATTCTGAGAGTACATTAGATGCTTGGAATGCCCGAAGAACAAAAATCCTAAAATTGTTACAAGAGTATGAATATGGAGCCATTCCGAGGCATCATGGAATTTCTGTTGAATATCGGCAGAGAGGTATAGATACAATGGCGTTAAGCGGATTAGCTAAGCGTAAGGAGGTAGACATTGTTTTTTCGAAAGGAAATAATAAATGTATTTTGCATTTATTAATGTATCTTCCTAAAAAGGTAATTCGCCCTGCTGTTTTTTTGGGTGTTAATGCCATGGGAAATTATACAGTACATAAAGATGAAGGGATTTCTATGTATTATGATTCGCAAAAAGGCTTGTCCATACAACGTGGATGCGATAGTTTAAGCTGGAATATAGTAGAAACTTTACGACGCCAGTATGCATTTGTTACTTTCTGCAGTAAAGATATTTGCGATGATACTGTAACCGGTATTGAGAATAAATTAGGAGAAATGTTATATGGAGCTCAAAGAGATTCTACAAGTTGCGGGTTCATAGGTATTGTAGCCTGGGGAATGTCGCAAGCTATGCATTACTTAGAAACAGATTCTGATATTGACCCTCAAAGAGTTATAGCTATAGGTCATTCTCGCTATGGAAAAATTGCACTTTGGGCGGCAGCGCAGGATGAACGTTTTGTTGGGGTAATAGCTAATAGTTCAGGCTCGGGTGGAGCTTCTTTGTATAGAGGCAATCGTGTGGAAACTCCATATGATATTTATAAACGTTTCCCGCATTGGATGTGTAAACGGTTTTATAAATATGCAGATAGGGTGGAAAAGGTAGGATTTCCGATTGATCAGCATATGGTTTTATCTTTGCTTGCTCCTCGGCCAATGTATATTGCTAATTCCGATGAAGATGCATATGTCTGTCCTAATTTAGAGTATGCAGCTCTGTTGGAAGTTGTACCAATATATAACTTATATGGTTATTTATTGAACTATTGGAAAGAGTTACCTGCAACAGGAAGTGTCATATGTCAGAGAGTTGGTTATCATTTGAAACCGGGGGCACATTCCATGACTCCTTTTGATTGGAGATGTTTTTATGAGTTTGCAGACCGCTATATTATGGATAATAATTAATAAAATTTTAAATTCAGATATGGTTTAATATCAATTCTATTTAAAACATAAAGAATTGAATAAAAGAAACTGTTATTCTAGTTCGGTTTTGGGGTGAAATAATGTAGTAGAGCGGCTTAGAACAGGTCATGTACGATTTTTATTTAAATCAGAACTATTGTGTTATGTTAGGAATATAGATTCGGCTTCCTTTGTATCGTTCAGAAATAACAAAAAAGTAAAGTCAAACCTTAAAATGAGGGTAATGGGAAACAAGAAAAAAACTTTAATTATCAGTTTAGTCCTGTTGGTGTGTTTCGCGTCATCGGCGTGTGCAGTATCGAAAGGCATGAAAAAAGTAGTAGATGAGGCTCTTGACTTCTCTGTCAAGCAGTCAATGTCTATGTTCAGTGAGATGCAAGGTCAAGTAGGCATACTTCCTAGAACAGCAAAAGACGGTAAAATGATTACTTGTGAATCTCCTTGGTGGACAAGTGGTTTTTATCCCGGTACATTGTGGTATTGTTACGAATATAGTAATGATCCACAGGTTAGGGCTGCTGCAGAAGAAATGACATCACGTGTGGAAAGGCAGAAATATACAACAAGTAATCATGATGTCGGATTTATTATTAATTGTAGTTTTGGGAATGGTTACCGCCTTACACACAATGAGGCTTATAGAGAAGTGATAGAAACGGCTGCAAAGTCTTTATCTACACGCTTTCATCCGGTTACAGGATGTACTCGTTCATGGAACAGTAAAAAATGGCAATTCTCCGTAATCATTGATAATATGATGAATTTGGAATTGCTTACAGTAGCTTCTTCCATGACAGGGGATAATTCTTATTATAAGAAAGCGAAATCACATGCGGATCGTACGATGATTAATCATTTTCGTCCGGATGGCAGCTCTTATCATGTAGTTAGTTATGACACGATTACCGGTAAAGTATTAAATCAGGTTACTCATCAGGGAGTAAATGACCAGTCGGCTTGGTCCCGTGGACAGGCATGGGGATTATACGGATTTACTATGATGTACCGCCAGACTGGAAAAAAAGAATATTTGGACCATGCTATAAAGGTTGGTAAATTTATCATGAATCATCCACGTCTGCCAAAGGATAAAATACCTTATTGGGATTTTGATGCTCCTAATATTCCAAAAGCGGATAGAGATGCTTCTGCCGGTGCTATTATGGCATCCGCTTTCGTTGAATTGAGCACATATGTATCTGGCGAATTGGGTAAACAATTTCTTTCTATTGGAGAACAACAGATAAAATCATTGGCCTCTCCCGCATATCGGGCAAAGAAAGTGGGGGATAACAATCATTTCATCATACAGCATTGTACCGGTTTCATGGGAAAACAATATGAGATAGATGCGCCTCTTACTTATGCGGATTATTATTTTGTAGAGGCTCTTATCCGTTATAAGAATTTGTTGGAAGGCCGTCCTGTGGTACAAACTATTACGGCATTTTCAGAAAATGAGGATCGTTCGGCATGGTTGAGCGCGCTGCATCGTATTTCTTACCCATTGCTCAGTAATATGGCAAAAGGTGAACTTCGTAAGAATATGCCGGTTGAATCCATTGCTGCCGATATGCAGAAAAGAAGAGAAGTGACTCATCTTGAGGCTTTAGGACGATTGATTACGGGTATTTCCGCTTGGTTAGAATTAGGACCTGACAGTACAATAGAAGGTAGGCTACGTGCCGAATATATTGATTTGTCTTTAAAATCAATTGCTAATGGTGTAAATCCGGCTTCTCCTGATTATCTTAATTTTAACAAAGGCCGTCAACCGTTGGTAGATGCTGCATTTTTGGCTCATGGTTTATTAAGAGCACGTACGCAATTGTGGGATAAGCTTGACAAAACGACACAAGAAAGGGTAATTAAAGAACTGAAATCGTCAAGAGTAATTAAGCCTTCCGAAACCAATTGGTTGTTCTTTGCTGCCATGGTAGAAGCTGCGTTAAAGGAATTTACGGGTGAATGGGAATATGAACGAGTGAAATATGCTTGTGATCGTTTTGCTCAATGGTATAAAGGTGATGGTTGGTATGGTGATGGTGCAGATTTCCATTTGGATTATTATAATAGCTTCGTTATCCATCCGATGATGGTTGAAGTCTTGACTGTTATGAAAAAACATGGCTTGGAAGGAGCTATTCCTTATGAACTGGAACTTAGTCGTTATGCGCGTTATGCAGAACAACAGGAAAGATTGATTTCTCCTGAAGGTACTTTCCCGATAGTAGGTCGTTCATTGGCATATCGTTTTGGTGCTTTCCATGCGTTGTCTGATGTTGCATACAGAAAGTTGCTTCCTAGTAAAGTAATTCCCGCTCAAGTGAGATGTGCGTTGACAGCTGTGATTAATCGTCAGATTAATGCTCCGGGGACATTCAATCCGGAAGGATGGTTGCGGGTCGGTTTTGCCGGTTATCAGCCTCATATTGGAGAAACTTATATTTCTACAGGTAGTTTGTATTTATGTACTGCTGTATTTGTTGCCCTTGGTCTGCCGGAATCTGATGTATATTGGTCCTCCCCAGCTACAGCTTGGACTTGTAAGAAAGGTTGGGAAGGTATTGATTTGGATGTCGATAAGGCCTTGAAGAAATAATTGAATTAAATGAAATAGATATGATGAATTTAACGGAAACCATATTGTATAGCTGTGGCATTTCATTATTCTCTTTCTTTGGTATACAGAAAGTGGAAGCAAAGAGGCCGAATATTCTTTTCATTATGACCGATCAGCAGAGATATGATATGCTGAGTTGTGCAGGTAACCGTTATGTCCACACTCCTTCATTAGACCAGTTAGCAGAAAATGGTGTCCGGTTTGAGCGTAATTATTGCGCAAATCCTGTTTCTATGCCGTCACGTTTTGCAATGATAACGGGACGTTTTGCTGGTGAAATAGGTTATACGAATAATTCGACTAAACCGGATACTTTGAGAGTACTGCCTGTTGTACGTGAAAGTTCGGTTGGAAATCTTTTTCGGAATGCTGGTTATGAAACTATTTATTCCGGTTATCCGGGTTTTTATTGTGGAAGAACGAATATTGAGGATTATGGTTTTGTCCAAAACGGTACGGATTATTATGACGGTCCTGCTAACTTTGCCGAGAGTTTTTTTGCGGGTTATAAGCCGGAAGAAGATAAGCCTTTTTTTCTTTACCTTTCATTTATGAACCCTCATGACATTTGTTATGGTGCTGGTTTTGACCCGAGATTTCCTGATAAATTACGCCCTCATCAAATAGCGGCTACACAGAAATATATAGATTTTCATAAAACGTTGAGTGAAGAGGAATATCGGAACCAAATACCACCAGTGCCTGCTAATATGGAGCCTAATGGTGCATATGCCGAAATGAAAGAAATCGGTTCCGGTTCTCGAAATTGGACTGAAGAACAATGGAATTTTTATCGTTGGATGTACTGTCGGCTTGTAGAAGATGTGGAGAAGCAGATTGGACGTATCTTAACTGCATTGGCGGATGCTGGTCTGGCTGGTAATACGATTGTTGTGTTTACTTCGGATCATGGAGAAATGGGACAGTCACATGGTCTGGTGTTCAAAAGCCAATTATTGGAAGAAGCTACGCGCACACCACTCATAATTGCTGGTCCTGGAATACAAAAAGGTATTGTAGATTCAGAAAACCTGACTTGTGGTATTGACCTTGTACCTACAATGTGCGATTTAGTAGGGATTCCTATACCGAAAGGGCTGTTAGGGAAATCATTGAAACCGATTCTAACGGGACAGTCTGTTAAAATGTCTCGTAATCATATTATTGTTGAATCAAGTTCTGGGTATCAAATCCATGATGGACGTTATAAATATACGGCTTTTACACGCGGAGATAAAAAAGAAACTTTGATGGATATTTTATCTGATCCGGGGGAAATGTCGGATAAAAGTACTGATCCGGTTTATAGAGCAATAAAAAGTCATTTGCGTAATTTACTAATGAAGGATTTAAACAAAATAACCCAAAATGCTCCGGTGATAAAGTGAAATAGGAGTATTTATTAATCTTATTACTGTATATGAAAAATATATTATCTGTATTATTAGCTTCGCTTGTTTTATCTTCCTGTTCAGAGAATAAAATAGCAGAGAAACAAACGACATTTTGTAATCCGATGAATTTGGATTATGGTTGGGGGTGTTTTCAGACTAAGCAGAAGAAGGCCCGTTCTGCTGCCGACCCTGTCGTCGTTTTGTTTAAGGGTAAATATTACCTGTTTACTACAATGGATATTGGCGGATATCGTGTTTCCGACGATCTTATTACTTGGAAGAATGTATATTTCAATCCTGAAGTACATGCTTCTGCACTGGATTTGGATCATTATGTGGCTCCTGCTGTAGCTGCTGACGATAATTATGTATATTTTGTCAATTTTACCCGTGACCGTACGAAGAAAACGGTAGATGTCATTCGTTCGGCTGATCCAGAGAATGGAAAGTGGGAGAAATGCGGTGAGGTCAGACGTATGGCCGATCCGTGCCTGTTTATTGATAATGGTCGTTTCTATTTTTATTATGGTTTAGGCGGTACTCAGTCTACAACCTTTTTTGAAGTAGACCCTAATACTTTTAAAGAAATTGAGGGCTCGAAGAAAGTCCTGCGTGAGTACGTTACAGATGTCAATCAATGCAAGTCCGGTTACCAATTCGGACGTAGAGAACTTTATGATGAGATTGATGCTTCTGCTTGGCAGGGCAAGTTTGCGAAAGTGCCATGTCCTGAGGGTGCTTGGGTTGTGAAGAATAACGATAAATATTATCTTCAGTATGCTACTCCGGGAACTATCTGTAATTGGTATTGCGATGTGGTGTTGGAGAGTGATAGCGTTAATGGTGGTTTTGTAGAGCAACCGTATAATCCTGTATCTTTGAAAGTTGGCGGTTTTATTGGTGGCGCCGGACACAGTTGCGTATTTAAAGATAAGTACGAAAATTGGTGGCAGGTAACATCGATGTGGGTAGGTAATCATGATGAATTTGAAAGAAGAATAGGTTTATTCCCTGTTTCTTTTGATGAGAAGGGGAGAATGAGAACCCATACCGTGTTGGGAGATTATCCTATGCAGCTGCCGCAGAAGAAATTTGATCCTCAGGATATTTCTGCTTTTGGCTGGATGCTTCAGTCTCAGAATAAAAAGAGTATGGCGTCTTCCTCACTACCCGGTTTTGAACCGGAAAAAGCGGCAGATGAGAATGTCAGAACTTGGTGGTCTGCAGCGAGTGGTAATGCCGGTGAATATTTTGTAATGGATTTAGGTAAAAAAGTACGTATCAATTCCGTTCAGATAAATTTTGCCGAACAGGATATAAATCCGGATGCTCCTAAGGAGACGGATTATCATGCCTATAAGTTGTATGTCTCTGACAATGGTGAAGATTGGAAACAAATTGTTGATAAATCAAAGAATACAGTAGCCGTTCCGCATGAATATGTTGAACTTTCCGTACCGGTCGAGGCTTCTTTTATTAAAATAGAGAATGTACATACTCCCAAAGAAGGTAAGTTTGCTTTACTGGATTTACGTGTATTCGGTTTTGGCTATTCGGAGAAACCGGGTTTGGTTAAGAAGCTTTCAGTACAGAGGAATCAGGAAGATGAAAGATACGCTTCACTTACTTGGAATAAAGTATCAGGGGCTGACGGTTATTTGGTTCGTTTTGGTTATCAGCCTGATTTCTTAAATCAGTGTATTCAGGTGAAGGATTGTGAGACCACCGATTTACTGATTCATATTCTTACTAAAGGTGTGAAATATCATTACCGGGTAGATGCCTACAATGATAGTGGGATTACAGAAGGTGTTGTTATCTCAGAATAAAAAGATATGAATAAGAGACTGATAATTTATCCTATGCTTTTGTCTGCCGGGCTGTTACAGGCCCGGCAGAAGCCTAATGTTGTGATTATCTTTACGGATGATCAGGGTTATCAGGATTTAGGTTGCTACGGTTCTCCGTTGATACAGACCCCTTCGATTGACCGTATGGCAAAGGATGGTTTGAAATTGACAGACTTTTATGTTTCGGCTTCCGTATCAAGTGCTTCGCGTGCCGGTCTGTTAACGGGTCGGCTGAATACGAAAAATGGAGTAAAAGGTGTATTTTTTCCTGAATCTGCGGGTATGCCTTCTGAAGAAATTACTTTGGCTGAAGCATTGAAAGAGCAAGGTTATACAACAGGGTGTTTTGGTAAATGGCATTTAGGTGATTTAAAAGGACATTTACCTACAGACCAAGGGTTTGATTACTATTATGGTATCCCTTACAGTAATGATATGTATATTGCTCCTTCTCAGCAATTTGCTCCTGATGCGATTTTTAGGGAAGGATACACTTTAGTGAAAGCTAAAGAAGACCAGGAATTTGTGAGGACTTCCAGTAGGGCGGCTGTAAAAAAGAGATTGAATAATGCTTCTCCATTGTTTGAAGGAGATAGGATTATTGAATATCCATGTGATCAGTCTACCACTACCCGTCGTTATTTTGACCATGCTATTGATTTTGTAGAACAACATAATAAGCAACAGCCTTTCTTTTTATATATAACTCCGTCAATGCCTCATGTACCTTTATTTGTTTCCGAACAGTTTAGAGGTAAAAGTAAACGGGGGCTTTATGGAGATGCAGTAGAAGAAATAGACTGGAATGTAGGCCGCTTTTTAGACTATCTGGATACAAAAGGATTGGCCGAGAACACTTTGGTTATTTTTGCATCGGATAATGGACCATGGTTGTCTTTTAAAGAAGAGGGTGGCTCTGCCGATCCTTTACGTGGCGGTAAATTCTCGTATTATGAAGGTGGGGTAAGGGTACCGTGTATTATTAGGTGGAAAGGTGTTGTTCCTGCAGGAGTGACGAGTGATGCCATAATTGCCAGTATTGACCTTTTTCCAACGATTATGCATTATGCAGGCAGCCATTCTTTCAGGCAGGAGATAGATGGAATAAACGTTTCATCATTCTTTGAGAATCCTTCCTTGAGGCTGCGTGATGAATATGTTTATGTAAAGAGTGGACAAGTACATGGCATACGCAAGGGAGATTGGGTTTATCTTCCTAAAACGGGTAATAGTAAGTTTAAGGAAGGAGATGTACCTGAACTTTTTAATTTGAAACAGGATGTGGGAGAATCAGACAATCTTGCGCAGAAATATCCGGATAAAGTAAAAGAGTTACAGGAGTTAATGCAAAAATATTAGTTTCAGTGAACACATTACACATTTATATATAATAGGAAATACGAAGTAAAACGATGGTATACCGATTAATTTTTATATTCTTGGCTCTTTTCTGTCCGATGGTCTTGGGAATGTCCCCTGTTCGTGGGCAGGCTGCTGATAATAGTGATAGGCAATATTGGGTACAGACAATTATTAAGATTGCTGATCCTGTGATAAACAACCTTAGTAAAGATCAGTTGAAGGAAAAAATTCCTATAGGACGTTCGTCTTCAGCTTTGGCCAGTAGCCGGGAATTTGTTACTCACATGGAGTCTGTAGGAAGAACGATTGCCGGAATAGCACCCTGGTTGGAACTTGGTCCGGATGAAACGCCGGAGGGAAAATTACGTGAGAAATATATAAAGATGACCTGTAAGGCGCTAGCCAATTCCGTAAATCCGAAATCAAATGATTATTTTAACAGTACGGCTACTCGCCAGATATTGGTAAACAGCGCTTTCCTTATTCAAGGTTTGTTACAGGCCCCTACCCAGCTATGGGGAAATTTGGATGCCACTTCCCGTGAGAGGCTTATTGAACAATGGAAGTCTACCCGAACCATGAAGCCGGGAAATAATAACTGGTTATTGTTTTCTGCAATGGTAGAATGTGGTTTGAAGGAATTCGGTGGAGAATGGAACTTTTCAGTGGTAAAAAAAGCATTGGACTCTCATAAGGCATGGTATAAAGGAGATGGTATTTATGGAGATGGTGCAGAATTTCATCTGGACTATTATAATAGTTATGTTATACATCCTTTATTGCTTCAAGTCTTGAAAATAGCGGTGAAATATGATTCGTCTTTTCTGCCATTTTTGGATGAGGAGTGGATACGCTTTACGCGTTATGCCGAGATTCAAGAACGAATGATAGCTCCTGATGGCAGTTATCCGGTATTAGGACGTTCTGTCAGTTATCGCTCTGCGGCATTTCAGGTGTTGGGAGCATGTGCTTTATTTCAACGGCTTCCTCAGTCATTGAAACCGGGACAAGTAAGGGGAGCTATGACAGCCATGCTGAAACGTTTGTTTGAGCAACCGGGAACTTTTGATAAAGATGGTTGGCTGACAATCGGAGTGTGTGGTGAACAGAAAGAGTTGGGAGATACTTATTTGTCAACTCCTTGTGTTTATCTATGCTCGTTAGGCTTTCTTCCTTTAGGGCTTCCGGTCAATGCTCCTTTTTGGTGTGAGCCTGCAGAACCTTGGACAAGTGTAAAGGCATTCAATGGTCTGGAATTTCCGATAGATAAGTTCATAAAACCATAAAATAGAACCATGAAATATAGTATTCTGATTTTAACTTTACTGATGTTCTGTATTACCGGTCGCTCGCAGGTTGCTTCAGGACAGGAGGATAGAGCATACTGGATAAGCGTATTGTCACAAGTAGCAGATCCGTTATTAGATAATATGAGTAAAGGCGAGTTAAGAAAAAGCATGCCGGTAGAAACAGTTTCCGGTACGGTCAATCCTTCTAATGCACGCACTACTCATTTGGAAGCTTTGGGGCGTTTATTGGTAGGAATAGCTCCTTGGCTGGAACTTGGACCGGATGAAACATCAGAAGGACAATTGCGTGAGAAATATATTCAATTAATGCTCAAGTCCATTGAATATGGTTTTGACCCTGAATCTCCCGACTATTTGAATTTTACGGTTACCCGGCAACCTTTGGTGGATGCTGCTTTCTTTTGCCAGGGGGTGTTGCGTGCTCCTGTACAAGTATGGGGCAGGCTCTCTCCGGTAGTCCGGCAGAATGTTTTGAATGCCTTGCAGCAAATACGAACCATAAAACCGGTGGAAAGTAACTGGTTGCTTTTTTCGGCTATGGTAGAGGCTGCTTTATTGGAGTTGACAGGTGAATGTAATATGTATCCGATAGAGTATGCTGTCATGCGGTTTAAAGAATGGTATAAAGGTGATGCGTGGTATGGTGACGGTGTAAACTTACACATGGACTATTATAATAGTTTTGTAATACATCCGATGCTTTTAGATGTTTTGAAAGTTATGCAGAAGCATAATAAGGGCGAGTCTGATTTTTATAAGAAAGAATTACGGCGCTTTTCCAGATACGCCGAACAACAAGAGAGAATGATTTCTCCTGATGGAGCATATCCGGTGGTAGGTCGTTCTATCGCTTACCGTTTTGGAGCTTTTCATGTGCTTTCGCAAGCAGCGTTGGATGGGCTGTTACCGGCTTCAGTGACTAAAGCTCAAGTAAGGTGCGGGTTGACTGCTGTAATAAAAAGGCATATGGCCGTAAAAGGTAATTTTGATGAGCGAGGTTGGCTGACTTTGGGCTTTGCAGGGCATCAACCGCAAATTGCTGAAAGATACATTTCCACAGGTAGTCTTTATTTATGTTCTGTCGTATTTACTGCGTTAGGGCTTCCGGCTACCGATGAGTTCTGGTGTACTCCTTATGCGGAATGGACCGGAAAGAAAATTTGGAACGGTAATAAGAGTGTTAAGTTGGATAAGGCTATAAAAGATAATTAATAAACAATGTATATGAAGAAGATTCTTTTTTTATTTTTAGCAGTAATAGGTTGTGGACTACACGCGCAGCAACCTTTTTCATCAGGGATGAATAAAGAGGATATTACCAAAGTTTGTAATGCCGTAGCCGAATGGCAGATAAATCATCAAGGTGAAGTGAGGCATCATCCGTTGGATTGGACAAACGGAGCTCTGTATCGTGGAATGACGGAATGGGGTAAAGTTTCAGGAAATAAGTCTTGCTATGATTTTGTACGGGCTATCGGTGAAAAATATAATTGGAATATGTGGGACAGGGTATATCATGCAGATGATATTTGTGTAGGGCAGGCATTTATTGAGATGTATCGCAAATTTGACGATAGGCGCATGTTGCAGCCGGTATTGGAACGCGCATATTATGTCGCTTCACATCCATCGAAAGCTTTATTACAGAAAACGGATGCCATAGGAACAACGGAACGTTGGTCGTGGGCAGACGCTTTGTTTATGGCGCCACCGGTTTATGCGGCTTTATATACAATGACAGGAGATAAAATCTATTTGGATTATTTGGATAGCGAGTACAAGGCATGTGTAGATTCACTTTATGATGCAGAAGAGCACCTCTTTTATAGAGACAACAAGCGGATTCCTGTTCGTGAAAAGAATGGTAGCAAACAATTCTGGGGAAGAGGTAACGGTTGGGTTTTTGCCGGACTTCCGTTGGTTATTGATAATCTTCCGTTGGATTGCCCTTCCCGTAATTATTATATGCGATTATTTGTAGATATGGCAGAGGCTGTCCGCAACACTCAATGCAAGGATGGAGACTGGCGCACCAGCCTGCTGGACCCGGGAGCGTATACAATGCCTGAGAACAGTTGTTCTGCTTTCATGTGCTTTGGTATTGCATGGGGGCTTCGTAATGGCTATTTACCTCAGCGTACTTATAAGCCCGTACTCGAAAAGGGATGGCAATCACTGGTAAAGGCTGTTCATGCTGACGGTAAATTCGGCTATATACAGCCAGTTGGGGCAGCCCCCAAAGCTGCTGGATTTGATGCAACAGATGTCTATGGGGTAGGTGCCCTTTTGCTGGCTGGGAGTGAGCTATATAAATTAGCTAAATAGCGTTGATTTTTTATTTTATATCAAAAGTAACGAACAAACCTTTATGGTCTGTAGGCCACACTCCTTGAGGCAATAAAAAATTGTCTTTTGATTTTTCCTGTGTTCGTTGACTTTTTACTATGCTTCCTTGCGGTCCGAATACTACGGCGGCTTTCAGTTGGATGGCAGGGTGAGGATAATAAAAAACATAATCTATTCGATCACGCTCATCGGATTTAGGTGTCCAGGTTAGCTTTTCTACCGGAATTAATGGATTATCCGCGGGAAAAGTGAAGCCTGGATAGCTTAATACATCCGGATATAGAGTACGATATGTGTCAATGAAGCCATTGTTATCTAACATTAAGGGTACTGTCCAAGGAATAATCAGGCCGTTGTGGTCGTATAAGTCTTTTGTTTCCCGTATCCAATCGAGGTGTGAGGGTTCGTTGAAGTCTCCACCTAAAATGACAATGGTACCTTCCGCAATATCTTTGCGGGCGGCTGCAATAAACTCTTTAATGGCATCGTCACGTAAAGAGGCGTCATTTACTTTCAGAACTTCCAGTACGGTTTGCGGGATAGGAATCTCGTCCCATGTAGAACCATCGTATCCGCGCACATTATAATAGGCATCGTTCAGATAATCCAGGTGTGCTGTATAGACAGCTATCTTGTGTCCTTTTATTTTGCTTGTCATCTTATAAATACTTCCATGATCGTCTTTTTCGGGAAATACGGTAAGGGAATCGGTTATTGGGTGACGGCTTAACAGCCCGGAGTCGTAGCTGTAGAAAGAATAGTAAGTTTCTCCTTTCTTTTTCAGTGATTGGACGATACGATCGCAAAACCGGGTATTATTATAGTTTCTCACCTCGCTGAAAGTCACAAAGTCGGGCTTCAGACGAACAATTTCATTTACGATGGCATCGTACCCGCCGGGTACTTTAGTACCTTCCTGCCAAATGTTCCATTGCAGTACGGTAAATTCACTCTTGTTTTGGCTTTTTCCAAAGATTGACGCCATTAGCAACAGGCATATCAATAACAGTTTTTTCATGATTGATTTTAGAATTAAGTTTCTGCAAAAATAGATATTTTGCAGTAATAAGCGTGTTTTTTCGTTAATACTTTGCCTATTGTGTATCATATTCCCATAAAACCTTTATCTTTGCGCTCGAAAATGATATGTGGAAAGATTTGAGTAGCTTGCAACCACAGAAAAAAATGCTAAAACACATCCTTTTCTGACAGTACCGCGGTGTACCAAGATTTGCATGCCTACTCATTGATGAAACTTCTCCTCATTTCCATTTTTAATTGTTCATTTTTAATTTTTAATTGAAATGGGATATTTATTCACATCCGAATCGGTGTCTGAAGGACACCCCGACAAAGTGGCCGATCAAATATCGGACGCTGTGCTTGACAAACTGTTGGCTTACGACCCCAGTTCGAAAGTAGCTTGCGAAACTCTGGTTACTACCGGACAGGTAGTGCTGGCTGGAGAAGTGAAAACCAAGGCGTATGTTGATCTTCAACTTATCGCACGTGAAGTAATTAAGAAAATCGGCTATACCAAGGGTGAGTATATGTTCGAAAGTAATTCGTGCGGCGTGCTTTCCGCTATCCATGAGCAAAGCCCCGATATCAATCGTGGTGTAGAACGCCAGGACCCTATGGAGCAGGGTGCAGGCGATCAGGGTATGATGTTTGGTTATGCTACTAATGAGACGGAGAATTATATGCCGCTTTCATTGGATCTTGCCCATCGTATTCTGCAAGTATTGGCGGATATCCGTCGTGAAGGAGAGGTAATGACTTATCTTCGTCCGGATTCCAAAAGCCAGGTAACCATTGAATATGATGATAACGGTAATCCAGTCCGTATCGATACGATCGTAGTTTCTACTCAGCATGATGATTTTATTCTGCCTGCCGATGACAGTGAAGCTGCGCAATTGAAAGCGGATGAGGAAATGTTGGGTATCATCCGCAATGATGTCATTAATATTCTGATGCCTCGTGTCATCGCTTCTATCCATCATGAGAAAGTATTGTCACTGTTCAACGATAATATTAAATACCATGTCAATCCTACGGGTAAATTTGTCATCGGAGGTCCTCATGGAGATACCGGTTTGACCGGACGTAAGATTATTGTGGATACTTACGGCGGTAAAGGTGCGCATGGAGGTGGCGCTTTCTCCGGTAAAGACCCCAGTAAGGTAGACCGTAGCGCTGCGTATGCCGCCCGTCACATAGCCAAGAATTTGGTTGCTGCAGGTGTAGCGGATGAAATGTTGGTGCAGGTGTCTTACGCCATCGGTGTGGCACGTCCTATCAATATATATGTGAACACTTATGGTCGCGGTCATGTAAATATGAGCGATGGTGAGATTGCTCAAAAAATTGATGAACTTTTCGACCTTCGCCCGAAAGCTATTGAAGACCGCCTGAAGTTGCGTAATCCTATCTATCAGGAAACCGCTGCTTACGGTCATATGGGACGCGAGCCGCAGGTTATCACCAAGCATTTCAAATCCCGTTATGAGGGTGATAAGGATGTGACTGTCGAGCTCTTTACATGGGAAAAATTGGATTACGTTGATAAAGTGAAAGCGGCCTTCGGTCTCTAATTCCTTATTCTTCGTTTTTATTAAAACAGTAATCAGCATAGCTTTACAAGCTATTTATAATAGAAAGCTGCCTTTCTGCTTTCGGAATATTCCGGAGTAGAATGAGCAGCTTCTTTTTTCAAATCTCCTTAAAATCATATACCTTTGCAACAAAGTATAATTGATATAGCTAAAAGATGATGAATAAGATAAACTCTGTGTGTGTTTACAGCGCTTCCAGTACCAAAATCGATCCTGTTTATTTTGATGCGGCCCATGACTTGGGAACATTGTTGGGCCGGCAGCATATCCGTTTAATTAATGGTGCCGGTAATATGGGACTTATGTCTGCGGTTTCAGATGCGGTACTTGCGGCGGGAGGTGAAGTTACCGGTGTGATACCTCGTTTTATGGTTGAGCAGAAGTGGCATCATACTGGATTGACCAAGCTTGTAGAAGTGGAAAATATGCATGAGCGTAAGAAACTCATGGCAGATTTAAGCGATGCTGTGATAGCATTGCCCGGTGGTTGCGGTACTTTGGAAGAATTGCTTGAAATCATTACCTGGAAACAACTAGGGTTGTATCTGAATCCGATAGTTATATTGAATATCAAGGGATATTTCGATCCCTTGCTCGCCATGCTTCAGAGAGCGGTAGAGGAGAACTTTATGCGTGCGCAACACGGTGCTATCTGGCATGTGGCCGAAACAGCGCAGGAGGCTGTTGAACTAGTACATACTATTCCTTTGTGGGATGCTTCTATCCGTAAGTTTGCGGCAATATGACAAATTGGTTGATGACATGGACGGTTGGTGGAGCGGAAGGTATCCCTATTCCGTATTCTCCAAGAATGGATGATGGCATTACCATTGTTTTGTTATGCTGTTTCTTTTTGTCGGCCTATGTTCTTTCCCGTAGTCGTCGGTTTCTATTGCAGCTAGTCAAGGATTTTTTGTTACATCGTGAGCGTACCAGTATATTTGCAACTTCAACGGCCGGTGATATGCGCTATCTGCTGTTGTTGATTTTGCAGACTTGCATACTTTCCGGAGTCTGTATTTTTAATTATTGTAATGATATTCAGCCGGAATTGGTGCATCATGTTTCTCCTTTTCTGTTATTGGGTATTTATATCGGAGTAAGTCTCTTTTATTTATTTCTGAAATGGGTTCTCTATTCTGTATTAGGTTGGATTTTTTTTGACGAAAGCGCTACAACGCTTTGGCTTGAATCGTATTCTACCCTGCTTTATTACATTGGTTTTACCCTTTTCCCGTTTGCTTTATTCATAGTCTACTTCGATTTAAACCTGCAACTTACAATAATAATTGGATTGATTTTAGCCTTTTTTACTAAAATATTGATGTTATATAAGTGGTTAAAGCTTTTTTGTAACAATTTACATGGCAGTTTCCTTTTAATTTTGTACTTTTGTGCCCTTGAAATCATGCCTTGTTTTATGTTATATCAAGGGGTGATACAACTAAACGATTATTTGATAATAAAATTTTAGGACGTTGAAAATTAAGAAAGTACTTGTGTCGCAGCCGAAACCGGCATCAGAGAAATCTCCTTACTACGACATTGCCGAGAAGTACGGTGTGAAAATAGATTTTCGCCCGTTTATCAAAGTAGAGAGCCTTTCAGCGAAAGAGTTCAGACAGCAAAAAGTGTCTATATTAGACCATACTGCCGTGATTTTCACTTCGCGTCATGCAATCGATCACTTTTTTCATCTTTGTACGGAATTGCGTGTGACAATCCCCGAAACCATGAAGTATTTCTGTGTGACGGAGACGATTGCTTTGTACATCCAGAAGTATGTACAATACCGCAAGCGTAAGATTTTCTTTGGAAATACCGGGAAGTTTGACGATTTGTTGCCTTCGATTGTAAAGCATAAGACTGAAAAGTACTTAGTGCCAATGTCGGATGTGCATACAGAGGATATTAAGAATTTGCTGGATAAGAGCAAGATTCAGCATACGGAAGTAGTTATGTACCGTACGGTAAGTAATGACTTTACTCCGGACGAGAAGTTTGACTATGATATGCTGGTATTCTTTAGTCCTGCAGGTGTGTCTTCTTTGAAGAAGAATTTCCCGGATTTCGAACAGAAAGAAATTAAGATCGGAACATTCGGTTCTACAACAGCGCAAGCTGTGCGTGACGCCGGACTTCGCTTGGACTTGGAAGCTCCCAGTGTACAAGCGCCCTCTATGACGGCAGCGCTCGATATGTTCATTAAGGAGAACAACAAAGGAAAGTGAAAGGTATTATGAGTTATGAATTATAGGTTATGAGCCTGTTGGCTTGTGGCTTGTAGTTGTAACAATAGAAATTACGGGCTACAGGTGTGGTATTTCAGATGTCGCAGACCTTGTAGCTCGTTTTTTATAATTCTTCATTTTCATTCCTAATTTATAGTTCATTCATGGCAAATACCTTACATAAAGTCGAAAGGCTGGATAAAAAAAAGATAATAGAGAAGATGTTTGCGGGCGGTTCTCGTTCGTTCTCGGTTTTCCCGTTGCGTGTGGTGTATTTGCCGGTAGAGGAGTTGGAGGCGGATGCTTCTATTCTTATCAGTGTTTCAAAGCGCCGTTTCAAACGTGCGGTGAAGCGTAACCGTGTGAAGCGCCAGATACGTGAGGCCTATCGTGTAAACAAGCATGAGTTGTTGAATGTGTTGGCGGAAAAGCAGTGCCGACTGGCTATCGCCTTTATTTATCTCTCCGATCAGCTGGTGGAATCTGCCGTGATAGAGGAGAGGGTAAAGACGGCTTTGGCGCGTATCGCCGAGAAAGTGGCGGCACAAGATGCGGATGCAGCGGTAACCCCTCTGAAGCCATGAAGCGGCTGCTTTCCTATCTGTTGTTGCTTCCTATTTATTTTTACCGGAAGTGCATTTCACCCATGACGTCCCCGTCGTGCAGATTTACTCCGACCTGTTCTCAATATGCTGTTGAGGCCATTAAGAAACACGGCCCTTTTAAGGGACTTTATCTGGCGATAAAACGTATATTGCGTTGTCACCCCTGGGGTGGCTCCGGATATGATCCTGTTCCATGAAATTTCCTGTTGACATACACGCGCATCAGTTGCCGCAAATCCCCGGAACGGCTATTGTGAACCGTTATCCCGATACTTTTATTCCGGAGGCGGGGGAGTGGTATTCGGTAGGTATGCATCCTTGGCATATCCCGACGGCTGCTACTCCGGCAGTTCGGCATGAAATGGATATTTTGGCTTCTTTAGCCGGGCATCCGCAGGTTCTTGCCGTAGGAGAAGCCGGTTTGGATAAATTGGCTGACGCTCCGCAGGCTGTACAGATAGAAGTTTTTGAATATCAGGCACGGTTGTCTATGGAGCTTGGTAAGCCTTTGGTCATTCATCTGGTAAAGGCTATGGATGAGTTGCTGAAGCTAAAACGGCAGATAAAGCCGACTAATCCCTGGATTATTCATGGTTTTCGCGGGAAGGCGGCTCTGGCGGAGGAATATCTGAGACACGGGTTTTACCTCTCTTTCGGAGAAAAGTATCAGGAAGAAGCCCTGCGGATTACTCCTTCCGGCCGCTTGTTCCTGGAAACTGACGAGAGTGACGTGCCGATTGAAGATGTGTATAGCCGGGCAGCCCAAGTCCGTTGCGTATCTTTGGCTGAGCTTACGGAGGCACTGCAGGAAAATATCGCCAAAGTCTTTTTTAAACAATAAGAGTTGTTTGTTAGGATAAAGAGTCGTACTTTTGTCGCAGACAAAGTATAAATCAAATAATTAATAGTTAATCATTCGATGAATTTTGTAGAAGAATTAAAATGGCGTGGCATGCTCCACGATATGATGCCGGGTACGGAAGAACTGTTGGCAAAGGAACAAGTTACTGCATACATCGGTTTCGACCCTACGGCGGACTCTCTGCATATCGGACACCTTTGCAGTGTGATGATATTGCGCCACTTCCAGCGCTGCGGTCACAAGCCGTTGGCGCTGATTGGCGGTGCTACGGGTATGATTGGCGACCCTTCCGGTAAGTCGGCAGAACGCAATCTGCTCACTGAAGAAACACTGCAACGCAATATGGCAGGCATGAAGAAACAGTTGAGCAAGTTTCTGGATTTTGAATCGGATGCCCCTAACCGTGCGGAGTTGGTGAACAACTACGATTGGATGAAGGATTTCAGTTTCCTTGATTTCGCTCGCGAGGTAGGTAAGCATATCACCGTAAACTATATGATGGCTAAGGACTCGGTGAAGAAGCGTTTGAACGGTGAGGCCCGCGACGGTCTTTCTTTCACTGAATTCACTTACCAGCTGTTGCAAGGTTACGACTTCCTGCACTTGTATGAAACCAAAGGCTGTAAGCTGCAAATGGGCGGTTCGGACCAATGGGGTAACATCACTACGGGAGCCGAGCTGATTCGCCGTACCAATGGAGGCGAGGTATTTGCCCTGACAAGCCCTCTGATTACAAAGGCGGACGGCGGTAAATTCGGTAAGACGGAATCCGGCAATATATGGCTCGATCCCCGTTATACGTCCCCTTATAAGTTCTACCAGTTCTGGCTGAACGTGAGCGATGCCGATGCAGCCCGCTACATCAAGATATTTACTTCCCTGACTAAAGAGGAAATCGAGGCTCTGACGGCCGAGCACGAAGCGGCTCCGCATTTGCGTGTTCTGCAGAAGCGTCTGGCTAAGGAAGTTACCATTATGGTGCACTCCGAAGAGGACTACAATGCGGCTGTCGATGCTTCCAATATCCTTTTCGGCAATGCTACTTCAGAGGCGTTGAAAAAATTGGACAAAGATACGTTGCTGGCCGTATTTGAGGGTGTACCTCAGTTCGAGGTATCCCGTGATGCGTTGGCGGCGGGTGTGAAGGCGGTCGATCTGTTTGTAGACAACGCAGCTGTATTTGCGTCCAAAGGCGAGATGCGTAAGTTGGTACAAGGCGGCGGTGTCTCTTTGAACAAAGAAAAGCTGGTGGCTTTCGACCAGGTCGTTACAACTGCCGATTTGTTGGATGATAAGTATCTGCTGGTACAACGCGGCAAGAAGAATTATTATCTGATTATAGCAAAATAAGATACGGATATGAAAAAATGTCCCGAAATATTTGCATATTTCGGGACATACCTCTATCTTTGCACCGCTTTTTAACAGAAAGCGCATATGTTTGGACTATGGTGTAATGGTAGCACAACAGGTTTTGGTTCTGTTTGTCCAAGTTCGAATCTTGGTAGTCCAACGAAAAAAGCTCTGACAGTCGATGATTGTCGGAGCTTTTTTCGTTTAACTCACAATCGGAAGGTAAAGGATTGGAGAACTCTATATTGTGTTGGTGTCAATTTTTTCTTTTGAATTATTCATTAAATATGAGGACATTTCTAATGATTTTTCTTTTCTTTGTACAATATTGATAGATAATTAGGACAAAAAAGCAATGTTTTGCCGTTTTCTTTTGCTACATTTGCAATCGTGTACGTAAACGACGTACTGCACGACTATTGGTTTGATAACTTAAAAACGTAATAAAATCATGAAAACGAACTATGAAATTCGCTACGCTGCACATCCGGAAGATGCGAAAAGTTATGATACAAAAAGAATCCGTCGCGATTTCCTTATAGAGAAAGTATTCTCCCCTGATGAAGTAAATATGGTATATTCCATGTACGACCGTATGGTGGTAGGTGGCGCCATGCCGGTAGGCGAGGTGTTGCCATTGGAAGCGATTGAGCCTTTAAAAGCTCCTTATTTCCTGACCCGTCGCGAAATGGGTATTTTCAATGTAGGCGGTCCGGGTGTGGTGAGAGTCGGTAACGCCGTATTCGAAATGGATTATAAGGAAGCCCTTTACTTGGGTTCGGGCGACCGTGAAGTTACGTTTGAGAGTAAGGATGCAGCCCACCCGGCTAAGTTCTACTTTAATTCCGTAACGGCTCATCGCAACTATCCCGATAAGAAAGTGACGAAGAAAGATGCAGTTGTGGCTGAAATGGGCTCTTTGGAAGGTTCCAATCATCGCAATATCAACAAGATGCTGGTAAATCAAGTGTTGCCAACCTGTCAATTGCAGATGGGTATGACGGAACTCGCTCCGGGCAGCGTATGGAATACGATGCCCGCGCACGTTCACAGCCGTCGTATGGAAGCTTATTTCTATTTTGAGATTCCGGAAGACCACGCTATCTGCCACTTTATGGGTGAAGTGGACGAAACCCGCCACGTGTGGATGAAAGGCGACCAGGCTGTTCTTTCTCCCGAATGGTCTATTCACTCGGCCGCGGCTACGCACAATTATACCTTTATATGGGGTATGGGCGGTGAGAACCTGGATTACGGCGATCAGGACTTCTCTTTGATAACAGACTTGAAATAACACTATTTTTTCAACCTAAAATAAATAAACATCATGAATCAGTATTTGAATTTTTCTTTGGAAGGTAAAGTAGCCCTCGTTACAGGTGCTTCTTATGGTATCGGTTTTGCTATCGCTTCGGCTTTTGCAGAACAAGGTGCAAAAATCTGTTTTAACGATATCAACCAGGAATTGGTAGATAAAGGTATAGCTGCTTATGCCGAAAAGGGTATCCAAGCACATGGTTATGTATGCGACGTAACTGATGAACCTGCTGTTCAGGCTATGGTAGCCACTATTGAGAAAGAAGTAGGTTCTGTTGATATTTTGGTTAACAATGCGGGTATTATCCGTCGTATTCCTATGCACGAAATGGAAGCTGCTGATTTCCGTAAAGTTATCGACATCGACTTGAATGCTCCGTTCATCGTTTCCAAGGCAGTTCTGCCCGCAATGATGAAGAAGGGTCATGGTAAAATCATCAACATCTGTTCTATGATGTCTGAATTGGGTCGTGAGACTGTATCTGCATACGCTGCCGCTAAGGGTGGTTTGAAGATGCTGACTCGTAACATCTGCTCTGAATACGGTGAATACAACATCCAATGTAATGGTATCGGCCCGGGTTATATCGCTACTCCGCAGACTGCTCCGTTGCGTGAGAAACAAGCTGACGGCAGCCGTCACCCGTTCGATTCATTCATTTGCGCTAAGACTCCGGCCGGTCGTTGGTTGGATCCGGAAGAACTTACAGGTCCTGCTGTATTCTTGGCTTCCGAGGCTTCTAACGCGGTTAACGGACACATCCTGTACGTTGACGGCGGTATCTTGGCTTATATCGGAAAACAACCTAAATAATAAGGTGATAAGGTGGTAAGGCGGTAAGTGATAAGGAATATTACTTTACCGCCTTATTTTTTTAATCAGGCTGCTTATTACCCTATCGCATCATCGCATTACCACCCTATTACATTACCGTATTATCACATTATTTATTCAATATGAAGAAACTTCTTTTATTATGTATGACGGCTCTGTTTTGCTTCGCTTGTAACGACAGCAAGACGGTAACCGTTACGGTAACCAATCCGTTGGCCATGGAGCGCTCTAATGAAATGGTAGAGGTGTCTATGGAGACTATTACAAACCGTTTGGGTTTGGCAGACACGGCACAGATTGTGGTATTGGATGCCGACGGGCAGCAAGTGCCTTATCAGATTACGTACGACGGCAAGGTGATATTCCCGGCTACGATAGCTGCCAATGGTGCCGCTACGTATACCATCCAAACCGGTACACCCGAGGCTTTTGATGTAAAGGCTTGCGGTAAATGCTACCCCGAACGTATGGATGATATGGCTTGGGAGAATGATTTGGTGGCTTTCCGTGCTTACGGTCCCGCTTTGCAGGCCAAAGGAGAGCGTGGCTTCGGTTATGACTTGTTTACGAAGTATAATACTACCGAACCGATACTGGAAGCTATGTACGCCAAAGAACTGAACAAAGAAACCCGGGCTAAGATTGCCGAACTGAAAAAGACCGATCCGAAAGCCGCTGCCGAACTGAGCCGTGAACGTTCTTATCATATCGATCACGGTTATGGTATGGACTGCTATGCAGTAGGCCCTACGCTGGGAGCCGGTGTGGCCGCACTGATGGTAAACGACAGCATCATCTACCCATGGTGCTATAAGAATCAGGAGATTCTGGATAACGGCCCGTTGCGTTTTACGGTGAAGCTGGAGTTCACCCCTCTGACTGTAAAGGGTGACTCGACTGTGGTGGAAACACGTTTGATTACACTTGACGCAGGTTCTCATTTGAACAGGACTGCCGTATCATACAGCAACCTGAAAGAAACATTGCCTATCGTTGCAGGTATCGTACTGCATGAACCCGATGGAGCTGTTGTTGCCGATGCTGCCAACGGTTACATTACTTATGTAGACCCTACTACCGGTCCTGATAATGGTAAAATCTTTATGGGTGCCGCTGTTCCCGCTGTTGTCAAGGATGCGAAAACCGTACTTTTCTCTGAACAGGAGAAGAAGGAACGTAATAATGCCGACGGCCATGTACTTGCTGTCAGCGATTACGAACCGGGTTCGGAATATGTATATTATTGGGGATTTGCATGGGACAAAGCGGATATAAAGACTGCCGATGCCTGGAACCGGTATATGGCTGATTTCGCTCAGAAAGTACGCAATCCGTTGACGATAAAAGTAAACTGAGAAAGCAGAAAGATTTGAAAGTTAAAAGTTGAGAGTTGAAAGTCAGGATGCGCGATTATGCCGCATTAAACTTTCAGCTCTCAACTTTTAACTTTCATAACTCTATAACAGTTTAAACTCGTACCCTTCTTCTTTCAGAAATTCTATTGCCCGCGGTAGTGCGTATTGCAGATTTCCGTTGTTCCAGGACTTTAAGGAATCATGAAACGTGATGATGGAACCATTGCGTGCGTATCTCATTACGTTGGCAAGCACCTGAGGGCCGCGCAGCTTCTTACTATAATCGCGCGTTACCAAATCCCACATTATTATCTTATAGCGACGTTTCAGTATCATATACTGTGTCCATCCCATGTGTCCGTGCGGAGGACGGAATAAATCCGTTTTCATCACCTCATTGGCTTTCTCCGCATTGGCCAGATAGTCTTTGAAGTTATATTCAAATCCTCTGAGGTGGTTGAAGGTATGGTTACCGATGCGATGTCCCCGCTCCACAACCATTTGGAACTCATCAGGATGTTTACGGATATTGTCACCTACCATAAAGAAGGTGGCCTTTATACCGTATTTGTCAAGCAAATCAAGAACCCAGGGAGTAACTTCAGGGATAGGCCCATCGTCAAAAGTCAGATAAATGGCTCTCTCATTCGGGTCCATTCGCCAGACGGAGCTGGGGTATAATTTACGAATGAACTCGGGAGGCTGTTCTATAAACACGATTAATCAGTGGTTAACGGTTAGTGATTAGTGATAAGCGTGCAGTGGTGAGTAGTTGGCAAACAGTTATTTGCCAATCACCCACCGCTATCCGCTTATCACTGTTTAAGTCTTTCTACATATAAGTTGTACAACTCTTCTACTTTCGGTTCGTAGATTTCCGCCAGTTTGGAATTGTATTTCTTCATAATCTTTACTTCGGCATCAAGTACTGCCCAATGGTATTCAAACTCACGGGTAGAGATAACGAAGCGGTTGTCGTCCATGCTCAGATACCAGGTGAGGTATTCCACGGCTTTGTTGGCAAGCGCTTTCATCATTTCGTCGGCTTTTGCGGAATCGCCTAACTGGTAATACGCTTCAGCCATTTGTACGGCGCCGTTCTGCCAGTCGTATGGTACGTTGAAGGCGGGAATCATCTTCTCGGCATAGTCCAACGCGGCTTTCGCCTTATCCTTCTTGCCCTCGCGTATCAGTTGCTGCACGAGCTGGGAGAAGATACGGCGATGCGAGTGACACATACGCATCGTATTCTCGTCAATGTAGATACCCGGCTTGTCGATACCGCCGAACTTGAATTTGTTCATCAGGTTGTCGTACATCTTTTCGCTGTCAATCTTCACACCCAGTTTGTCCGTATCGAACGGAGTGAAGCGGTAGGTAAGACCTTCCTGAATGAAGTGGTTGCCCATATTCAACTGGTTCTCCGGCCCTACGCTGACTGCGATGTAGATAGGACGCTCCCAATTGGCTTCCGCCAACATCTCGAGCATCATAAGTTCGCTCTTGTAGAGGGCGCGTTTGCCTTTCAGCGAGATGTGCATATAGTCGGGGATGGAATCACCCGGTATCATCATGCCGCTGCGGCGTACGGCTTCCTTATCCACTTTCATTACGATGCTGTCGGTGGGAATCACTTTCAAGTCTTCGTTCTTGCTGCGTATCCAATATTTCAGGATGTTTTTGAGCTCGTAAGGATTGTCGCCGAATTCTTTCTTCACGTTTATCAGTGCTTCGGTATTACCGCTCAGGGCTTGTTTCTCTGCTTCGGCATACAGGGCATCGATGCTCTTCTTGTATTCGGGGCGTACCGGAACATATTCGTTGGTACCTTCCACGTACTCCATACGGTCCCACGTGATAGGCAGGGAAGGAGAGTCGTAGGCGGGACGCTTCATCTGGTCGATGTACCAGTCGGTCTGCAGGTAGCTGAGGTTACAAGTACGGGCATCGGTGCGGAAACCTTCCGTCTCTTGGTTGTACCACAGGGGGAAAGTATCGTTATCACCGTTGGTGTAGATGATGGGATTGCCCGTCTCCTGCAATGACATCAGGTAATTCTGACCGAAATCACGTGCCACATAACGGCCGCTGCGGTCGTGGTCGTCCCAGGTCTGGCTTGCCATCTGTATGGGAACAAAAAGACAGGCCACTGAAACGATGGCCGCGGCGGGAAGCTCCTTCATCTTGGCATAATGCTGCAACAGGCGGATGATGCCTGCCACACCCATGCCTATCCAGATGGCGAAAGCGTAGAACGAACCCGCATACGCGTAGTCGCGTTCACGCGGCTGGCTTGGTGTCTGGTTCAGATAGAGCACAATCGCTATACCGGTCATGAAGAAAAGGAAGAACACTACCCAGAACTGCTGGATACCTTTCTGGCCGCGGTAGGCCTGCCACAACAGACCGATAATTCCGAGCAACAGCGGCAGGCAGTAGAATACGTTATGTCCTTTATTCTCTTTCAGCTCTTTCGGCAGCAAGTCCTGATTGCCTACGAGCATGTTGTCAATGAACTTGATACCGGTAATCCAGTTGCCGTGCTCTATTTCTCCGCTGCCCTGCAAGTCGTTCTGGCGTCCGGCAAAGTTCCACATAAAGTAGCGCCAGTACATCCAGTTGAGCTGGTAGGAGAAGAAGAACTTGATGTTTTCCCACTGCGTGGGCATGGTTACCATAATCATTTCGCCGCATTTGTCGTAGGGCACATCATACCCTTTGATATCCTGCCAGGCTTGATATTGGTTGGTGTGCGCGCTGCTGTACATGCGCGGGAAGAGCATATTCTGCGCGTATTCGTATTCGATACGTCCCGGAATTTCGATATAGCTGTCCTTTTCGTCGGCAGCGGCTTTCTCCTTGCGGATATATTTGGTTCCGTTGTAGGAAATGCGCGGTTCGCAATACCCGTCTTTCACGTCCAGAGCTACCTGTGAGGAGTAGGCCGGGCCGTAGAACAGCGGGCGTGTACCGTATTGCTCGCGTCCCAGATATTCGCCCAGTGTGAAGATGTCTTCCGGTGAGTTCTGGTCCATCGGAGTATTGGCGGTGGAACGGATTACGATAAGCGCATAGGATGAATATCCGATGACAATCATCATGGTGCACAACAGAGATGTGTTCAGCGTACGCGCCGATACACGGTATTTCTCTTTAATCTTCTCCTGCGTACCCGGTTTGAGGTAGAGCCATAACAGCGCGATGACGATGATGCCGATAATCACGGAACTGCTGCCATGACCATAGAAAGGAATACCCAACATGGCTATGGTCAGTATGAACGAGAGCGCCATACGCGACTTGCTCTTTTCATTGTAGCTTTCGTATACACCCCAGATAAGGCAGGCCGCCAGCAAGATGATATATACGATGACGCCGCTGTTGAACGACATGCCGAGCGTATTGACGAAGAACAGCTCGAACCAGCCGCCCACTTTTACAATACCCGGAACGATACCGTACAGTACGGCCGCTACCAGCACCATGGATGCGAGAAGCGCCAGCAGAGAGCCTTTTGCGTTGGCATCGGGCACTTTTTTATAGTAGTATACCAGCACGATGGCAGGGAGACAGAGCAGGTTCAGCAAGTGAACACCGATACTCAGTCCGGTGAGGTAGGCGATAAGAATCAGCCAGCGGTCGGAATGCGGTTCGTCCGCTACATCTTCCCACTTCAGTATCAGCCAGAACACCACCGCCGTAAACAGTGAGGAGAAGGCGTATACCTCACCCTCTACGGCGCTGAACCAGAATGTATCACTGAATGTATATGCCAATGCACCTACCAGACCGCTGCCCATGACGGTAATCAACTGTCCTTTGGTGATGTTGTTTTCATCGGTGATGACCAGTTTGCGTACCAGGTGAGTGATACTCCAGAATAAGAACAGGATACAAGCGCCGCTCATCAGCGCGCTCATGTAGTTCACCATCTTGGCAACGGTGGTGGCATCGGAAGCGAACTGAGAAAACAGATTGGCTACTAACATAAAGAACGGTGCGCCGGGCGGGTGTCCTACTTCCAGTTTATAGCCGGTGGTAATGAACTCCGGGCAGTCCCAAAAACTTGCGGTCGGCTCGATAGTCATGCAATAAACCGTTGCTGCAATTATAAATGTAATCCAACCAATCAGGTTGTTTACGGTTTTGTACTGTTTCATTCGGATGAAATTCGTTTTTTATTATAGACGGGCGCAAAGATAATGATTTCAGTTCTAAATGAGTGACAATAAGGCGGATTATTAGGATTGGTTTAGAGATATAGGGAGAATTTTCAGAAAAAACAAAGCTTTCCGTATCGTCCGTTCAGGGCGGTTTTTCAAAAATGTCCTTGTCCGGACGGCTTTGCCGGGTATGCTGTGATGGCTGTCCCTGCTTCCGTATTTTGTCGGCTTACTGCCGACAAGTTGTTTTGTACCTTGTAACAAACTGTTTCCCGTGTGGAAACAAACTGTTCCGTACGGTGGAACAAAGTGTTCCGTTATAGGAAACAAACTGTTTGATAGGCGGAAAACAAACTGTTTTCTGCAATCGGAACAAAGTGTTCACCGCTGTGAACTAACAGTTTAACCGGATATAGGCTGCCGGAAGCCACAGCCTTTTTTACGCGCGCTTATGGCTTGTGGCGGTATGACGGTATCACGGATACTTTCTGTCTTTATGCTAATGGTGATGATGCTCGCCCAATATCCGATGCGGCAATGTGCCATGTCCCAGAAGCTCTATGGGGCAGTTGAAGTTACGTTCCAGCCATTCGCCGGTAATGCCCGTATCGGGATGGTAATCCAGCGTTTCGTTGACGCAGGCAATGGATTTTACTTGCTGCAATACCGTGCCTATGTCGTGGCTGACGAGTATGATGGCGCAATCTTTGTTGATTTCGGCCAATAACTGATACAGGCGGGCTTCAAAACGCTTGTCGATATAGGTGCTGGGTTCGTCGAGGATAACCACTTCGGGGTCGGAGATTATGGCGCGTCCCAGCAGCGCGCGTTGAAGTTGTCCGCCGCTCAGTGCGCCGATAGCACGTTCTTCCAGCCCTTCCAGCCCCATGCGGGCGATGACCTGACGGGCTTTTTCCCTGTGTTCCTTGGTGAAACGCGAGGTGAGCGATTTCTTACTGCTGAGCCCCGACAGAATAACTTCTTCGACGGTGATAGGGAACTTGCGGTCTATGCTGTTGTATTGGGGCAGGTAGCCCATAGTGAGTTGGGCATTGCCCGTTGTGCGGGGAGATGTGAAAGTTATTTCACCGGAAACGGGTTTGAGCAATCCCAGAATGCATTTGATAAGAGTGGTCTTACCGCCACCGTTCGGACCGATAATGCCCAGAAAGTCCCGGTCGTAAACGGTAAGGTTTACGTCGCGAAGCACTGTGCGACCGTCGTATCCGGCATTGAGGTTTCTTATTTCAATAATAGGTTTCATTGTTAGTTCTTCATTAAATTCAGCGCCTTCGCCGTATTCAGCATTTCCGCTTCCCAATCGTAGGACAGGGGGTTGATATCGACAATCCGGGTTCCGGTTTGTTTGGCGATGATTTCGGCGTTGCGGCGGTCGAACTCCGGCTGTACGAAGATGACATGTACTTTTTCGCTCTTGCAGGTATCGATCAGTGCTTTCAGATGTGCGGGTGACGGTTCTTTGCCGCCGGCTTCGATAGGAATCTGATGCAGGCCGTAGTCACGGGCGAAATAGGAAAGCGCCGGGTGGTAAATCATAAAGGCGTGGTCTGCGCCGGGAGCGGTGAGTGTCTGCCGTATGAGGCTGTCGGTATGCTCTATCTGGCGGCAGAGGGCATTATAGCGTTCCAGGTAAGCGCTTTCATTACTTTTATCGATGCTGCACAGCGCACTCAGAATATTGCCCGCGATGATTTGGGCGTTGGTAGCGGAGTTCCATATATGGGGTTCTACGCCGGTGGCGTGGTGGTGCTCCTTCCCGTCTTCCACATGCCGATGGCTGTGGGTATTGTCGTAAATCAAATCCACGCCTTGCGACATGTCAAAGAATTGCAGGTGCGGGGCGTTGTCTGTCAGCTTATCTGTCCATGTTTGTTCAAAGCCTATATAGCCGATGCGGAAATAGGCTTTACTGCGGGCAAGGTCTACAAGCTGCTGCGGCGTAGGGTCGTAGGTTTCCGGACTTGTACCTTTGGGAACCATGCTGACTACTGTGAACCGGTCGCCGGCAATGGCTTCGGTGAAGTATCGCAGAGGCTCGAGCGTAACGGTAATGACGGGTTTGCCGCCGGTCTTGTCGCTTTGGTCGCTTTTGGGCTTGCAGGAAGCTATGAGTATGGTTGCGAGTAGTAAAAAGTATATCTTTTTCATCTATCTTATTTATGGCTTTTATAAGTGTAATTCAGGGTAACTGTTGCTTTGTTTATCTTCTTTCTGGCGGCTTATCCCTTTGTTTTGGTGGCTCGGAGTATCTCACGTTTGCCGCCCGGCGGGCCGGGAAGCCGCTCCACCGTAAACCCGACGGCTTGTAAAAGCCGGCGGATAACTCCCTTGGCGCAGTAGGTGGTCAGTATGCCGTTGGCGTTCATGTAGGCATATATATTCCGGAAAAGCTCCTCACTCCACATCTCAGGCTGCTTTTCGGGGGCGAATGCGTCGAAATAAACAAGGTCGAAATAGGGATTAGCGATTAGTGATGAGTGATTAATGGGTGATTTATCGCTAATCCCTAATCGCTCAACACTAATCCCTAACCGCTCACCGCTAATCACTTTATTTACGTCTCCTTGTATTTTGTGTAACGTAAAATAAGGGGTAATGTTCACATCTGTATCCCATGGAGCCGTGTGCAATTCCTTAAACAAGGGATGGTCGCTATAATTCAGTACATCGACTTCTTCCCACGACAAAGGATAGAGTTCGATGCCGGTGTAGTGGACGGCTCTTTTCTCTTGTCCGGCAGTCTCCAAAGTGAGCAGGGCGTTAAGTCCCGTGCCGAATCCTATTTCCAGAATGCGGGGGCGGATGGCGGCAGATACTTTCAGCCCCATATCGATAAAGATATGTTGCGATTCGGTGCGTGCTCCTTTTACCGAATGATAATGCTCATTCAGCTCCGGCACAAACAATGTGACGCTTCCGTCTTCCGTCCGTTCTATAATCCGTTCCATACCCGCTAATCACTAAACATTAATCACTACCCGCTAAACACTTATCACCGACAATGCCCCTTGCAAGGCCAATAACATGGCGATATATCGTATCAGTTTGCCCGCAAACATGGAAGAAATGGTCAGCATGACGTTGCTACGCATAAATCCCAATGCTATGGCAATGGCCTCTCCCACGAAAGGCAGGAAGGCGAAGAAAGCCATGAGAGCCCCTTTCCCTTGCAGAAAACGCTGCATCTTGTCAATCTTCTCCTTCTTTACTTTGAAATATTTCTCTATCCAGTCTGTTTTGCCGAGCCGACCCATGTAGTAGCAGGTCATGCCGCCGACCGTATTTCCCAATGTTGCGGCAAGGACGCAAACGGCAGGGTTCAGTCCTACCTTGACGAGCGCCAGCATCACCAGTTCGGAACTGAACGGAATGATACTCCCCGCCAGTAAGGCCGAGATAAAGAGCCCTGCATATCCCCAGTCAATCAGAAGTTGTATCAGTGTGTCTGCAAAAGCGTCCATAGATTGAATCCGAATAAAGTAAATAACCCGACAAGCATAATGATAAAGAACAGGTTGGAGCTCCGGCTGTTGGTCAATACGAATAAGTGTCCTATCAGAATGCTGGTACCGATTAACAGCAGGGAGAACAGATGAGGATATAGAGCCGGTTGTAACCCTATATAGACGAAGATGCAGAAGTTCAGGAATATCAGGAAATGCAGATAACTGCGCGTACGTATCTTATCCTCATAGCCGGCAATTAAGCAGTGGCTTGAACTTACTATATATAAAAGGAGTATATACCCGATTGTCGCCAATTCCCAAGGCCGGAAGCCGAATCGGATGGAGCGGAAATTCACCAGTTCCAGAAACGGCTGATAGAATAATTCCATGTGTCCGGACAGGTAGGTGTAGCCTAATAGGAACCAATAAGGTACGCTCCAGCCGATGAGCGAAGCGAAAAAGCTTTTAGGGTGCAGGGACTGGAAGCTATACGCGCCTATCCAAAATACGGGTACGAAGAACATCAGTTGCGGGAAGAGCAGGCTTCCCATTCCCATGAATACGAATGCATGGAACAAATAGCTCGCGGGCTTGGCCTGCTGATAGCTTCTGAACAGGAAATACAGAGCTATGAGGAAAGTGACCGCCACCAAATCTCCTGCATATAATATATGCATGGCAGGGCAGACGGAAACCAGCAGAAAATAAATGGCTGTCTGTACGGACGCCCGCATACGGATGATGGCGAACGCGTTGTTCAGCCCGATAAGAAAATATCCTATGACGGAGTATAGGATAAAGCTGAAAAGGCGGGTGCCCCAGGCCGGGATACATGAATCACGGAATAGGTCCCACAGGGGATAATCGTCTTTTCGTATTTCCAAATCGGGTAATAGGATGGCGCTCAGTATCCAGCAGGTTACTGATATAAGGATGGCGGCGGGAAGCGTAAAGCGTCCCGCCGTAACCCGATTTTGGAATCTTTGGCTTCTCATTGACTGTTAAAGGTCGAATCCGATGTCGCGACGGAAGTATTTACCCTCGAAACTTAACGTTTCGGCTACTTTGTAACTCTTAGCCAAAGCCTCTTCTTTTGTTTCTCCATAGGAGCAAACGGCTATCACGCGACCGCCGTTGGTGACGGTCTGGCCGTCCTTTACGGCGGTACCGGCATGGAACAGGATGCTGTCCGTAGCCTCGGCGAGGTTGAAGCCGGTAATGGGATATCCTTTTTTGTATGCTTCGGGATAACCGCCGCTGACCAGCATTACACAAGCTGCCGTACGCGGGTCGAGCTCCATTGTCTTGGTATCGAGGTTTGCCTTGTGTACGCCTTCAAACAGTTCCACGATATCGCTCTTAATGCGCAGCATGACGCTTTCTGTCTCTGGGTCTCCCATACGGACATTGTATTCTATCACCATGGGCTCGTTCTGCACATTGATAAGTCCCAGGAAGATGAAACCTTTGTACAGGATGCCTTCTTCGCGCAAGCCGTTGATGGTGGGCTCTATAATGCGTTCGCGCACTTTTGCCATAAATTCGTCGTTGGCGAAAGGAACGGGTGTCACGCTGCCCATACCGCCGGTATTCAGCCCTTTGTCGCCTTCTCCGATGCGTTTATAGTCTTTGGCCACAGGCAATACCTTATAATGCTCGCCGTCGCTCAGCACGAAAACCGAGCACTCTATTCCGCTAAGGAATTCCTCGATGACCACTGTCGCGCTGGCATCGCCGAACATACCGCCGAGCATCTCTTTCAGCTCTTTCCGGGCTTCTTCCAGTGTCGGGAGAATCAATACGCCTTTACCTGCGCACAGGCCGTCGGCTTTCAATACGTAGGGGGCGGTGAGGGTTTCCAGAAAAGCAAGCCCTTCTTCCAGCGTTTCGGCTGTCACGCTTTTGTAGCGGGCGGTGGGAATGTTATGGCGCAGCATGAATTCTTTGGCGAATTCTTTGCTGCCTTCCAGCTGCGCGCCTTTTGCAGAAGGACCGATAATGGCGATGTGCCGGGTAGCGGCATCTTCTTTGAAACAATCGAAAATACCTTGCACCAGCGGATCTTCGGGACCCACTACAATCATGTCAATCTTATGCTCAAGGGCAAAAGCCTTGAGAGCGGGGAAATCAGTAGCTTTGATGTCTACATTCTCGCCCACTGCGCTTGTTCCCGCGTTGCCGGGAGCGATATACAGTTTTTCTATTTTGGGGCTTTGCGCAATCTTCCAAGCCAAAGCGTGTTCGCGGCCACCTGAGCCAAGCAATAATACTTTCATTTTATAGATACGTTTAATTGTTTACTGTTGAAAATGCGTCCGGTTTATAAATAATCCTCGAAATATCGGGTTATCTTCTCGTGCAGATGTACACGGTCACGTCCCAAGACGTTGTGCTTATGTCCGGGATAGATAAACAGATCGGGATAGGTGCGTGCATCCACGCAGGCTTTCATGAAAGAAAGCGTATGTTGGGGTACGCATGTATCGTCGTGGTCATCGTGGATGATAAGCAGATGTCCTTTCAGTTGCCCTGCGAGGTTCTTCAAATCGCATTGTTCATAACCTTCGGGGTTTGCCTGAGGGGTATCCATATAGCGTTCGCCATACATTATTTCATAGTACTTCCAGTCGATGACCGGTCCGCCGGCCACGCCGACTTTGAAAATTTCCGGATAACGGAGCATGAGGGCGGTAGTCATATGTCCGCCGAAGCTCCAGCCGTGCACGCCGATGCGGTTACCGTCCACATAAGGCAGGCTTTTCAGGTAGTCCACTCCTTTTACCTGGTCCTTGCCCTCTTCAACGCCTAAATGTCTGAAGGTGACGTTCTCAAATTCCAGTCCACGGTTGCTGCTGCCGCGGTTGTCGAGCGTGAACATGATATAACCTTTGTTGGCCATATAGATGTCCCAGCCGCGCGCGCCGTTCATCCAGCCGTTGGTAATCATCTGGGCATGGGGACCGCCATATACGTAGACGATTGCGGGATATTTCTTGTTCGGGTCGAAGTCGGCGGGCTTGACAAGGCGGTAATATAAGTCGGTCTTGCCGTCGGCCGCCTTTATCGTACCTGTTTCTATGGCAGGCATGGTGAAGCCTTCATAAGGATTCTTCGCGGTCAGCAGGGAGATGCTTTTCCTGTTTTGGGTGTTGACTATCTCTATCTGGCGGGGAGTATCCGGAGTGGAATACCGGTCGATGATATAATTGCCCGAAGCGGAAAGTATTCCGTTGTGTACCCCCTCGCTATTGTCCAATGGGGTACGTTTGTTCGTATTTACATTTACTTTATATAAATTACTCTGCAAGGGAGATAGCTCGGTGGAAGCGATGATGACCTCTTTCTTCTTGGCGTTGAACCCTAAAATGTCCTGCACCAGCCAGTCTCCTTTTGTCAGTTGCTTGATAAGCTTGCCGTCCGTATTGTAGAGATACAGATGGTTGTAGCCGTCTTTCTGGCTCTGATAGATAAACTGGGTATGATCCCAGGGCAGGAACAGGATAGGTTGTTGAGGCTCTACATATTTGGAGTGCGTTTCCTCGATAAGGGTGGACATCAGCTCTCCGGTTTCGCTGTTGTATCGGCAAAGTTTTGCATGGTTCTGATCGCGGTTCAGCTCTATGAGATAAAGGCTCTTTCCGTCGGGCGCCCAGCTGATGTTGGTGAAATAACGGTTGGTAGGGTCACCGGTATTCAAATAAACGGTCTTTTGAGTGTCCGGATTATAGATACCTACGGTAACCTGATGGCTGAGCATTCCTGCCATCGGGTAACGTATCTTGTCCACTAAAGCTATTCTGGGAGTAATATCCACCAGCGGATAGGGAGTTACCATGCTTTCGTTCATGCGGTAAAAGGCCAGCAGGTTTCCTTGGGGGCTCCAGAAAGTACCCTTGCCGATTCCGAATTCATTGCGGTGTACGCTTTGTCCGCACACAATGCCTTCGGGTTCTTTGGTGACGGCTTTGTTGTCCACAAAGAGATTATTCTTTACGGTATAAGCTATGTGCCCGCCTTCCGGGGTATAGTCAATGTTGGCACCGTTTCTCTCTCCGGCCTGTGGCAGGCCTTTGACGAATTCATCTTTCTCAAAGTCATAAACGATGTATCTCGCAGGCAGCTTGATAAGCATATACGGCTTGTCCGGCCACGGGAACTCGGTATTGTAGAAATGCTGTACTTTGCTTCCCTTATGGCTGGGTGTGGCGGTTGTTTCCGTAGGAGTTATCAGTGAGCCGAGCACTTGATTTACCTTTTCCCGGGTCGTGAGCAATGTCTCCTTTCCGTTTTTGGGGTTGACGGCAAACAATGAATCGATGCCGGGCTTGATACATATATCACCCCACCACTGCAAACCCGGTAAATTTTCAGCGATACGATAGGTTGCGCCCCCGGGAAGAAGGTCTTCCAGGGTAGGCTTTTTCAAGTCTTGTGCCATAAGCTCCATTGATAATAAAGCGGGTGTTGTCAGTAGCAACACCATGATTGCTTTACCGATTCTCTTTATCATAGCTTCTTGTGTTAGCGGTATCAGTCGTTGTTATGTTCGTTGTCCCGTTTCCGAAACTCTCTCGGTTTACGATCTTTATTAAACTCTCGCTCTCTGTTGAATTCCCGCTTCGGTTTCCATTCGCCGTCTGCCGGTTTTCTGTATTCACGAGGCTTGAACTCCCGTTTGTCATCCGATTTGAAGTCTCTTCGCTCTCTCGGTTTAAATTCCCTCTTCTCTCCGGGCTTAAACTCTCTTCTCTCTCTCGATGCGTAAGGTCTGTACTCTTTATCGCCTTCTTCGCTTTCCTGCTTTTTGTACTCTTTGTATTTTCCGTCGAAGATTTCATATTTGCGGAACTCACATTCCAAAGCGCCGTTGAACAAAGGTATCTTGGCGGTAGGTTTCAATCCGATTTGATCGAAACACTCTTCACGGTAAGAAAGTATCCATGCGGTGTTTCCTGTAAAGGCATGTTTCAGCCGTTCGCCAATCATGGAGTATAGGCCTAAAAGGTCGTTCGTTGATATACGCTCCCCATACGGCGGGTTGGTAATGATAACCGCCTTTTCCTTAGGCTGTTCAAACTGTTGGAAAGGTTGCAGTTTCAGTGTCACGTCTTTGGACACGCCTGCCGCTTTTATGTTGTGGGTAGCGATTTCGTTGGCTTTCGGATTATTGTCGTATCCGTATATCTTATGAACGAATTCACGTTCCTGGCTGTCGTCATTATAAATCTTATCAAACAGTTCCTGGTCGAAATCAATCCACTTTTCGAAGGCAAATTCCTTACGGAATACGCCCGGTGCGATATTTCGGGCTATCAGGGCCGCTTCAATGGGTATCGTACCCGAACCGCACATGGGGTCTATCAGGTCGCATTCTCCACGCCAACCGCTCATTAATATCATGCCGGCCGCCAGAACTTCGTTCAACGGAGCTTCTACTGCCTCCTGGCGATAGCCGCGACGATGCAAAGACTCGCCGGATGAATCGAGAGAAAGGGTACACTTGGTTTCGGCAATGTGAATGTTCAGCAGTACGTCGGGCTTGTTGATGCGTACGGACGGGCGTTTGTTATAGGCATCCCGGAAATAGTCCGCAATGGCGTCTTTTACTTTATAGGAAACAAACTTTGAATGACGGAATTCCTCGCTGAACACAACTGCGTCCACTGCGAAAGTTTTGTCAACATCCAGATAGTCTTCCCAGTGGATTGCCTTGATCTGCTCGTACACCTCATCGGCATTTTTTGCTACAAACTGTTTGATAGGCTTCAGGATGCGGATGGCTGTTCGCAGGCAGAAGTTCGCCTTATACATCATTTCCTTATCTCCACAGAATGATACCATACGACGTCCTATCTGTATCTCGTTTGCTCCTAAAGAGGTCAATTCTTGTGCCAATGTTTCTTCCAGTCCCTGGAAAGTTTTGGCAATCATTTCAAATGATTGTTCGCTCATCTATTTATTTTCTATTTTACGATTTACTATTTACAACTTTCTTTTATGCTTTGCAGCCGTTCATTTCTTTGCTTTGGTTTGTACGATTCTTGCGCCTGCAGGTACATCCTCCGTTACCCAGATGTTGCCGCCTACGGTAGCGTCTTTTCCAATGGTGATGCGCCCCAAGATAGTGGCATTGGAATACACGATGACATTATCTTCCAATATGGGGTGGCGGGGAATGCCTTTGATGGGTTTGCCGTCTTCGTCCAGCGGGAAGCTTTTGGCTCCGAGGGTTACACCCTGATATAGTTTTACGTTATTGCCGATAATGCAGGTTTCACCGATTACCACACCTGTACCATGGTCTATCGTGAAATAACCGCCTATGGCGGCTCCCGGATGAATGTCGATGCCGGTTTCGCTATGTGCCATTTCGGTGATGATACGCGGAATGAGAGGCACGCCGAGTACCAACAACTCATGCGCTATGCGGTAGTTACTGATGGCGCGGATGGCGGGATAGCAGCTGATAACCTCGCCGAACGAATGGGCGGCCGGGTCACCGTTGTAAGCGGCTTCGACGTCGGTTGCCAGTATACGGCGTAATTCCGGCAAATGGCTGATAAATTTGGCGGCGATCGATGCGGCCTCTTCACGTTGAAGCTCGGTACAACAGCTGCATTCATCATCACTGCCGAAACAAAGCCCTGCCAGTATTTGCTCTGTCAGCAAGTCGAACAGTCTTTCTACGTTGACTCCGATATGGTAAGTTACCGTACGGCTGTTGACCGTTGAATTTCCAAAATATCCGGGAAAGATAATAGCGCGCGCAAGTTCGATAATATCGCACAATGCCTTAGCTGAAGGCAATGGATTGCCGTCCGTGTGCTGGTGAAACAGTCCTTTGTAAGATTCGCTTTCCGATAGCTCATCGACTGCCTGTGTCAGGATGTGAGTAAAATTAAGTGGACTCATTATGATATCCTTTATTAATAAAGTGGCTACAAAGGTATAAAATACTCACCAATTTTCCTACATATCCCTCATTTATAGTATGGATTTACCACATTTATGGTATTTTGAATGAACGAACTTCGCCGTATTTTTGTCTTATTAATAATTCACTGTAAGATATGAAAAAAATAGCGCAACGCCTTACCGACTTAGTAGGCAATACTCCTTTGTTGGAGTTGAACAATTATAGTAAAAATAAGGGCTTGAGGGCTCATGTGATAGTCAAACTGGAATACTTTAATCCTGCGGGAAGTGTCAAGGACCGCGTTGCACTGGCTATGATAGAGGATGCGGAAACGAAAGGACTGTTGAAACCCGGTGCGACGATTATCGAACCGACCAGCGGCAATACCGGGGTTGGACTTGCTTTTGTAGCGGCGGCCAAAGGTTATAAATTGGTTTTGACTATGCCGGACACCATGAGCATGGAACGCCGCAATTTACTGAAGGCCCTTGGCGCGGAACTTGTCTTGACGCCCGGTGCCGATGGTATGAAGGGTGCTATAGCCCGTGCCGAAGAATTGCAAGCGAGTACTCCCGGCTCGTTGATTTTACAGCAGTTTGATAATCAAGCTAACCCGGCCGTTCATGAGCGCACTACCGGACAGGAAATATGGCAGGATACGGACGGAAAAGTCGATATATTCGTAGCCGGTGTTGGGACCGGTGGGACGGTGAGCGGTGTGGGTACGGCTTTGAAGAAGCATAACCCTAAAATACAAGTGGTAGCCGTAGAGCCGGAGGATTCTCCGGTATTGTCAGGCGGAAAACCGGGTTCACATAAGATTCAAGGTATCGGTGCAGGCTTTATTCCCAAAAACTATAATAGTGCGGTAGTAGACGGAATTCTGCAGGTATCCAATGATGACGCTATCCGTACCGGGCGGGAACTGGCGAAATACGAAGGCTTGTTGGTCGGGATTTCTTCGGGAGCCGCTGTCAGCGCCGCAACTCAGTTGGCGCAGTTGCCGGAAAATGAGGGTAAAAACATAGTGGTATTACTGCCTGATACGGGAGAACGCTATTTGTCGACGTTGCTTTATGCTTTTGAGGAATATCCTTTATGATTTAATATAAAAAGCCTGATTGTCAAATTGATTCTCAGGCTTTTTATAATTGATTTTTTTATGTCTAGAGGACAATTTGTTGTGTCTTAGCAAAATTTAGTACTCCTGTAAGGTGCTGACTCATAATATTACTAGCTGCTTCTGCATTGTTATTTTTAATATATTCGAAAAGGAGACGATGCTCACTTATTGGGATCTCAAAATTTGTCTTACAAACATTAAATTTAGCATAATTCACCATGATATCAGGTGTAATTGTCATCATCATAGATTTTAATACTGTATTTTTAGAGCCTTCAGCAATAGTACGGTGAAAGTATAAATCTTCTTCTAATGCAGAACCGCATTCTTTTATTTTTTTGTTATAGTTGTTCATTGCGCTTTCTATCATTTTCAGATCTTCTTCTGTACGACGAATTGCGCAAAGTTTTGCAGCATTAATTTCAATAATAGAACGTGCTTCTACTAAAGAGTGGAAGTCGCAATTGTCCATTTTTAAAATGTCACTGATTAAGCTATTTAAAGCAGTAGACTCAATGGCCGAGATTACCGAGCCACTTTGTGGCATTGTTTTAATGATATTATAAAACTCCAGTTTTTTAAATGCTTCCCTTACCTGAGAACGTGCAACTTGGAACTTTTCAGCTAATTTACGCTCTGCCGGAAGTTTGTCCCCAGGTTGTAAATCGCCAGAGTCAAGTAAAGAGCGAATTTGTCTGATGATATCATCAGTTGCATTTTCGCCAGCAGGTTCTAAAAGCTTCAATATATCAGTCATATGTTAATTTATTAAATATTTGCAAAGATACAAATTAATTCAAAATACTTCTTTTATAGATTCAACAAAATGTTAGAAAATATATTCGGTTTAGATTGGAGATAGGCTAGGTGTTTTAGTATTCTTTTTTAGCTTATATTTGGTTTTCCAATTCTGAAAACTTATTTTTGTATAAAAGTATATTAAGTTGCCATAGTAAAACATGTTTTAGTGATATATATGAAAACGATTCTTGTGACTCATCAACTTCCTAAAGTGGCTTTTGAAACAATTGTAAATGATTATAAAATTATTATGCCTGATAAAGGCTTGATTAGTAGCTGTATGCTTGATAGATGGATTGGGCGTTGTGATGCTTTGCTTCCTACTTATGCATTTAAGGTAACTAAAGAAATTATAGATCGTGCTACTAACTTGGAGATTATTGCAAACTTTGGAGCAGGTTATGATAATATAGATGTTAATTATGCTATTACAAAAGGAATTTTGGTAACCAATTCTCCGAAACCGGTTATTGAACCAACGGCTGAGCTGGCTTTTTCCTTGTTATTGAATGTGGCTAGAAGAATTTCTGAATGTGATAGGAAATTACGTTCATCAAGAGGAATAGAAATTGATGTGATGGAAAATCTTGGAATCAGTTTATATGGAAAGACTTTAGGGATAGTTGGTATGGGAGCGATAGGGCAAGCTTTGGCAAGAAGAGCTTCTGCTTGTGGTATGAGAATTATATATTATAATAGAAAAAGATTATCTCAAGAAATTGAAAATGCGTATGAGGCTGATTGGGTCAGTTTGAATGAATTGTTAGCTATATCTGATTTTATATCATTACATGCCCCAGCGACTTCAGAAACCTATCACATGATTGATATACAACAGTTTAATCTAATGAAACCTTCTGTGGTATTGATAAACACAGCTAGGGGAAATCTGATTAATGAAAGAGTATTGATACATTTTCTTCAAGAAAAAAGAATATTTGGTGCGGGGTTGGATGTATTTGAAAATGAGCCTGAAATACCTTCGGAATTATTACAGCTTGATAATGTGCTATTATCACCTCATAATGGCACAGGGACTATTGATACACGTGTAGAAAGCACTCGTTATGCCCTTCAGAATATTATAAATTACTTTGAAGGAAAAACTCTCCTCTCGCCTGTTACAAAATAGATATTTTATATTAAAATGGCAGAAGCCAATATTGGGCTCCTGCCATCTTTATATATTATTTATTTTGAATTGTTTTATGAGAAGAAACTACCACCATTAATATCTATGTTTGCACCAGTAATATAAGAGGAATCCTCGGATGAAAGGTAGATTACTAGATCTGCCACTTCTTTTGCTTCACCTTCACGACGGAGGGCATATGTGGCTTTCAGTCGTTCTCTGTTTTCTGGTGTATTGAAGCGATCGTGGAATGATGTAGCTATTGTGCCGGGCGCTAATGCGTTGACACGTATTCCTTTGGGACCAAGCTCCTTGGCCATAGCACGTGTGTAAGTCATAACAGCACCTTTGGCAGTTGCATACATAGATGCTCCAGGACCGCCACCATCACGGGCTGCAAGAGACGAAAAATTGACAATGGTAGATCCGGCACTCATGTACGGTACAGCTTCGCGGGTACATAGAAATACGCTACGCATATTTACATCCATTAAAAAGTCATACCAAGTTTCGTCTTGTTCTGTTACTAATTTGCGACCAACAATTCCACCAACAACATTAACTAATGCATCAATGTGATTTCCAAATGCTTCAATAGCTTTGTCAAATAGATTTTTGACATCAGTTGCTTTTGTCATATCACCTTGTACAATAATTCCTTCAGATCCTGCAGCCTGAATTAATTTTAAAGTTTCTGCTGCATCTTCCGGGTTGTCGAAATAGTTTACAACTACTTTAGCTCCTTCTTGAGCGAATTTGATTGAGATTGCACGTCCCAAATCACGTGCTCCACCTGTCACGATGGCTACTTTACCTTGTAATTTCATATTATTTTTTAGTTTAATGAATATGTGTAACTTTATTTTATTTGTTCTATTTTACCGACAGTCAAAAATATGGATAATAATGATAATGGAACTAATGCTGCAAGTAGTGAGAATAATAATAGCCAGTTTGTGATGTATTGGGCAAATAATATTGCTAGAATAGTTCCTAATACGGCTGATGCACCACCTAGACCTGCTAATGAGCCAACGGATTTTCCGGAGTGTAGGTCGCTGGGTATTGTTTGAATATTCGTCATGACAAATTGAAAACCTCCCAAGACGAAAGCCATAAAGATAACTGCCATAATAGAAGTTGTAGAATAAACGGCTGCAATTATAGAAGGGATGATAATAAATCCACCCAATAACATGGCAGCTTTACGTGAATAATCAACACTTTTTCCTTTTCGGATTAAAAAGCCTGACATCCATCCACCGGCAATACTACCAACCATTGCGCCTACATAAGGAACCCATGCGGAGAATGCTACTTCCTTAATATTAAGTTTGAAGACATCTGCTAGATAGAGTGGTAGATAAGTGACAAACATCCACCAAATGGGATCAAGAAAAAAACGTCCTAAAATAACAGACCAGTTTTTTTTGTTTGATAATAATTCTCTCCAGCCTTTACCTTTGTCATTGGTAATCTTGATTTCCGGTTGTCCAGTTAATATGTATTCTTTTTCTTTATCAGTAATCCATGGGTGTTCTTTAGGTCCTTTTTTGTTGATGATAATCCATGGGATTAGCCATAATAAACCGAAACCACCGACAACTACAAATGTAAGCTTCCATCCAAGTGTAATATACAGCATGAGTATAATGATGGGTGCAAAAATAGAACCCAACGAAGCTGCTGCACCAAATAAACCTTGTGCTAATGCACGTTCCTTCTGTGGAAACCATTCAGCGTTACTTTTAGTGGTTCCTGGCCATGGACCGGCTTCCCCCAATCCCAGCATCATACGAAATGTTGTTAATGAAAGGATGCCTCGTGATAGTGATGTCATGGCATCTGCGGCTCCCCATAATAATACAGAAACGAAGAATCCTTTTCTTGTACCAATTTTGTCATACATTTTTCCAGATACTAACTGGCTTATACCATAAGCTATCATAAAAAATATGGTAATCGTTCCTAGTATATCTTTAGCTTGCTTGGCAGCTTCTTCAGTAGACAAATCAGTACTGATTAGTCCTAAATCATAGGCAATCCCCTCTTTGTTTATTACCATTGTTTGGCCATTTTTCTCCTTTAGTGAGATTCTACTTGCTTCAACTTGAATCTCATGGCCTTGACCGTTGGTTAAAAGATAGGTTTGCTCATTTATCTGAGTGGCTTGGTTCACTCTAAGACTAGGATTAAAAGAGTCCGTTAGAGTGTATTCAATATTGGCTACCCACATATAATTTAGAGTACCTCTATCCAAATAGTTTATGATGGTAATGAGCATGATTAGCCCAATAATCCACCATCTTACACCTTTGATTTTCATGATAGTTATTCGTTTATAAAATCTTCACGCATTGGGCTAAAGGTATCAATTAAAATACCAGCTTCGAGACAGGTACAACCATGTAAGACATCCGGTTCCATATAGATTCCATCTCCGGCTTTTACTATTTTCTTCTCTCCGTTTACATGAAATTCGAACACTCCACTAACAACATAGGTGGATTGGGAATGAAAATGCTCATGGGCGTTTCCAATAGCCCCTTTCTGAAATTTCACTTTTACTAGCATGAGTTGTCCGTCATATCCGAGTATTTGCCTTTGAATACCTTCACCAACTTGTTCCCAACTTATTTCATTTTCTAATAGGAAAACTTTACTACATGTTTTCATAATGTTGTTTTTTTAATAGTTATTATTTACGTTATTTTATTTCGCAGACTCCTTGCCAGCTATAATCTCTTATTTTATGTACAGAATGTGGATTATTATCTGTATTCGCAAAACAGATAGTTATGGTCTGTTTGTTTTTAGTTGTAACTTTGAGGATAGTATATTCCTCTGTGTCCATTATAATTTGGATGTTTTGTACGTTTGTGTAAGGAGCTAATGTATATTCCAGACGTGGGTTGTATTCTCCGTGTGCTTCTATGAGAGATACGAATGTATGATTATCACTCTCTTTCTGGCGAAACATTAAGCAAGGATCGTTTCTCAAATTGAAGTTAGGGTCGTTACCACCAATTCTGGTTAGAAATATCTCTGTATTTTCATCGGTTACAGCGGTTAATGTATAGAATCTATTATCGTTTAACCAAGTGGTAGAAGTTGTCTCTTGCCTGGGGTTTCCTTGTGCTTCTATCCATAAATGTTGGTATCCGTTTTTGCTGCCTAACAAAGTGCGAGTTGTATCGAATGCGTTGTATTTATAATCAGTATTAATGAGATGCCCTTTATAATAATAAGGCAAATCGTATTGATGTTTTTTTTGTGAAATTATTTTGAATATATCAATAATGAGAGGATGTTCAAAAGCAGGATGGGAGATTAGCAGTAGATTTCGCTGCATAGTTACTCCGGGAACAGCGTGTTTGTCTTTTGCACTGATCATTTTTACCTGTTCGCCATTGATGAAAGCATAGAATGTGGGAGAGTATTTTGATGCTTCGTCCAATTTACCATTGAAGTGGCTGGTTTCGTCGACTATTAGGGTGTTATGCCCTATTGTTTGCTTACTAAAGCTATTATTTTCAGGTAAATAATGGCCGCCATTTTTAGGCTCTATATTTAAAAAACGTGCAGCCCCGTAGTCTTGTATTATTTCTTTATTATTGTCGTAATAGGTAAATGATAACCTATCAAAGTGTCCATGTCCCATACCCTGTGATGTGTATTTTAGAGCTACACAGCTTTCATTATTTTTATTTGGGCAGCGTAGAATTCCAATGCCACCCTCGTCGCCTTTGGCTCCATCGCTTATGACCATTGTTTGATGTATAAAAGGTTGTGCAAGTTCTATGTCAGTAGCAACTTTATATCCAGCTTCATTTAGGATAACAGTATTCTGTTCTTTTGCTATAGATAATAGTTGTTTGTTACCTGTTCTATTATAGGCGATATCAATACCCCAAACTAACTCTGTACTGTGCCAGGTCTTGTCTAAAGCGTCATTGAAATGAAAGAATTGGCCGTTGTTTTCAGACATTTGTAATAGGGTAGTGACGGCTTTTAATATTACTCCATTTTTATATTCAAATATTTTTCTTTCAGGCTCATTGTTCTCAATAGCTTGAGCAAACATAATGAATGGCTGTAATGAATATCTCTGATAATAAGGCCCTTCCTCGAAATATCCGTCGGGTGAAAAAAGTTGATCTATTTGCCTAATAAAACCACTTTTTCCGCTTTTATCTAGTCCATATAATGCTTTCTCAAGCATATCTTTATCTCCCATAACATAGGAAATCATCCCCACTCCTGTTACTGCCCAGGTAGCGTGGTTATGAATTTTTTCGAATGTGGATTTATTGTGTATAGCGATAAATTCAACCATTGGCTTAAATAAATTATTTTCAATAAACTCTCTTTCTTTGGGGTTTAAGTAATTATATATACAATCATAGGCTTGAGATGTGTATACTAACCAAACACATTCATTTAACCCTTGCCAAAAGAGCTTTCCTCTATAATTAGATTTTTGAATTGGATGTAAGGGTAGATTAGGATACATTTCAGCATATTGTATAAGCATTTCTTTTACATATTCCGCATATTCTTTTTTTTCAGTTAATTGGAAAAGCACACCTGCATTATACATGTTATTATAGTTACGCTTGTGTTGTTCGTGTGTATAGCCACCACCTGCGTCTTTAGGAAGTGGAACTTCTATCGGTTGTTTTAAGATAGGATCTATTTGATTTTTTATTTGAATTAATGTCGTATTGAATAACATAGCCGGCTTGTTTTGAGCTTTTATTTTTTCAATTCCTTTTTGAGTAAGCAATAAGCAGGGATGCTTTGGTAACTTGGCCTGGATTGTAAATGCCAGAAACAAGAAAATAGTTATTAGAATACTTTTTGTTTTCATGAGTATTTCTTTGTTTTAAATTGGTTTTCCAAAAGTAGTGGTTAATTTTATTTTGAGCAAATAAAATACTTGATATTTTTTATGTTTTTTATCATAGGTTTACCTGATATTTTTTGTATTCACTTTTTATGGTTGTTTCTTTCCGTCTTTTACTTTCTTTAATTAAATATTAATTATGTTGATTATTAGTGTTTTATATCGTTTTGTGTTTAATAATATAATAATGTACACGTACCACTTTATATGTATATCGTTATTTATAGAGCTCTTATGTGATAATATAATTTATTTTATATTTTTCTTCTTTTTACTTTGATATTATTAAAAATACTATTATTTTTGGCAAACCAATATATGAAATGTCTATTGTTTTGTTGGATTGAGTGCATTCGTAAGATGATCGACTTTTCTGTAGCGAATGGCTATGGAAGATGGTAAAACTACTGTTAGAATTATTATCTTATTGCGATATATATTTATTGTTAATCATTAATTTTATAGTTTTATGAAGAACAGACAATTATTTCAAACTGCTTCTCGGCGAACTTTTTTGTTAATCATGTTTTGCTGGATGCAACTGTATGGTATGGCGATTTTTGCCCAAACGAAAATTGTGACAGGCCAAGTTATAGATGTGACAAATTCGCCTTTGCCGGGTGTGAATATTCTTGTAAAGGGGACTACTATTGGATGTATTACTGATATTGATGGAAATTATTCAATTAGTGTACCAGATTTAGCGACAGACATTCTTGTATTTTCATACATCGGGTTTACTCAGAAAGAAGTAGCTTGCAAAGGACAGCCAAAAATAAATGTAACTTTGACTGAGGATCAACAACAGCTAGATGAAGTCGTGGTGGTTGGTTATGGTGTTCAGAAGAAATCTCATTTAACAGGTTCTATTTCAAAAATTAAAAATGAAAATCTGGGGCAATTACCCGTTTCTCGTGCAGACCAAGCGTTAGTTGGTAAATTGGCGGGTGTGCAAATTCAAAATATTTCAGCGCAATCGGGGGCTAGTCCTAAAATTCAGATACGTGGTATTGGATCTATCTCTGCAGATACGAATCCTCTGATCGTAGTAGATGGTTATCCTATCCCAGGAGATTTATCAGATGTTGATATGAATGATGTAGAATCTATTGAGGTATTGAAAGATGCTGCATCAGCTGCTATTTATGGTTCAAGAGGTGCAAATGGTATTATTATTGTGACTACACGTAGTGGTAGCTCTGAAGGCTCTAAACCTACTATTCGCATAAATAGTTATGGTGGTGTTAAAGAGCGACTGTTGAAAGGAATACAACGTACACGTCCTGAAGACTGGAAGATAAAAGCAGAACAAATATATGCAGAAATGGGTAGACCGACCAGTGGAGCTCATGCGTCTATGGTAGATGATATGAAAAAAGTTTATGTTGCTTCTGATGTTTTGGGAACTCAAACTGACTGGGTAGAAGAAACAATAAAACTGGGATATATACAGAACCATCAGATTAGTGTTTCTGGCGGTTCAAAAAACGTGAACTACTACGCATCTGGTTCTTTTTTGGATGAGAAAGGAATTGTTATAACAGATCGTTATAAAAAGTTTAATTTAAATGCTAAGGTTGATGCTAAGATTAATGATAAATTAGAATTCGGCGTCAATGTGAATGCAGTTGTTGATTCCCAACGCGCTTATCGTTCAGGATCTCAATCAAATATTAATCAGGTATTTAGAGATGCTATGTACATCCCAGTAAGGCATACTGCTGAGACAATTGAATGGGCTCGTTTGTCTGATCCTACATTAAATATAGGTGACTATGCTCATGAATATCATTTTTCGAAAGTCCCTTATAATGGAGAATATATTAGTGTAAAAAATGCTGGTGGTAATAATGGTATTTCTACTACTTTAGAGCGTAATGATAGAACTGGTTATATTAAAGCCTTAGGAAATATCTACTTACAGTATCAACCTGTTAAAGGTTTGATTTTAAAAAGTTCTTTTGGTGGATATGCTTCTATGATGGACTATAAATTTTATCAGAGTAGTTTAGCTCATAATAATGGTAAAACGAGCGGACAATATAAAACTGCAAAAGTAATAGATTGGTTGAATGAAAATATTGCGACCTATACTCCTAATTTAGGAGAAAATCATTCTTTAAGTATATTGGCTGGTTATACAGTTCAAAAGACTACAGGCTATAATAGCAATATGACAGCTTCAGACTTTCCGACTGATAATATTCAAACCTTGAATGCTGGTATCATTAACTCGGGTAATACTACTGAGTATGAGGAACTGCTATTATCGGCACTAGGACGTGTCACATATTCTTATAAAGGTAAATATCTTGCTTCTGTAAGTTCACGTTGGGATGGAAGTTCTCGTTTCGGTATTAATAATAAATGGGGGTATTTCCCTTCAGTATCTTTAGGTTGGCGTATTTCTGAGGAATCATTCTTTACTCCGGTTAAGAAGATAATTGATGAATTAAAGATTAGAGCAAGTTTTGGTGCCAGTGGTAATAAAAATATTGGTAATTACCAAGCATTTGGTCTTCTTTCACAGTCCAATGCTGTAATCAATAATAAAGTAACTCCTGGATATACACAAATTTCCAGCGAAAATAAAGACTTGGGTTGGGAGAGAACTTATCAGTATAATGGTGGTTTTGATTTGGGTATGTTTAATAATCGTTTGAGAATTAATCTTGATGCTTACTATACGATAACGGATAAACTACTTTTGGAAAGAGAGATCTCTAGTATGACGGGACAAACAAACCAGTTGGTTAATATGGGTAAAATGAGTAATACCGGTTATGAAATTGAAATTACAACCCAGAATATTCAAACAAAGGATTTCTCTTGGTCTACAAGTTTAAATATTGCACAGAACTTTAATAAGGTTTTAAACTTAGGTGGTGTAGATAAGATTATAAGCAGTCCTAAAGGAGAAGAAAAACGCCCTACATATTTTGTAACTGAGGTCGGTAAACCTTTAGTTCAATTCTATGGCTTTGTTGTTGAAAAAGAGATTCCTAACGAAGGGCTTATCAGTCCTGTATGGCCGGTTGATGTGAAACCAGAATTGGTACATGTTAAAGACTTGGACGGCAATGGAAAAATAGACGATGATGATATGGTAGCACAGGGCTCTCCATATCCGAAAGTAACTTGGGGTATGACTAATGATTTAAAATGGAAAGATTTCGATTTAAATGTAGTGGTTCAAGGGTCACATGGTAATAAAGTATTTAATATTGATGAGCATTATGCTCAGAGTCAATGGAATGGGAAATTGTTGCCTGAGTACCAGAATTCCTATAATAATATCAAACATAAAGCTTCAGCCTGCTGGTTTGTAGAGGATGCTTCTTTTATTGCAATACGCAGTATCAATTTAGGATATACATTGCCTAAAAATATTATGAAGAACTGTTCATTACGTGTTTATGCGTCTATTTATAATCCATGCTATTTCTTGTTGGGTGATTATAAAGGGTATAATCCTGAAGGTATTAAGAGCTTTGATACTCCATTGATTGATGGTTATCAGAGTGGTGCAATGCCGTTGGCTCGTACTTATACGCTTGGCTTTAATTTTCAATTTTAATTACTAATGTTGACTGATATGAAAAAAATGAAATATATAATAGGTTTGGGTTTAAGCTTATTTTTGGCTTCCTGTACGGATGCATTGGATTTACAACCTAAATCAGATTTGACACAAACAAACTTCTTTAATAAGACAAGTGATGTTGAATTGGCTTTGGTTGGTTGTTATGACGGTCTCCAACAAATGTCTTTGAATCATGATTATGTATTGATGGAAATGCGTTCAGATCTTTCTTCTTCTTATTTGGCAGAAGGTGAGTTTGGATATATTGACACTTTTGTGAAAGATATTGTTGAGAGTGGTGATGTATATAATTATTGGAAAGCCTGTTTCAATGCTCTTTCCCGTACAAACTTAGTAATAGATAATTTGGGTATAGTAAATGATGAGGCGACTCGTAACCGAATAGAAGGTGAAGCACGCTTTATACGTGCATTAGTTTACTTTAATATGGTTCGTTTATGGGGGGATTTACCTATTATTACTCGTACGATAGATGCCAATGAAACAGATATGTTTCGCCGGAAGCCTCTTTCTGAGGTTTATTCTACTGTCATTATTCCCGATTTAGAGTTTGCTATAAATAATTTGCCTGACATGACTAAGGGCAAAGCAAATGCTATGGCAGCTAAAGCGTTGCTTGCTAAAGTATATCTTACTTTAGGCCGTCATTCCGATGCAAAGACTTTGCTTGCTACTTTGATTAATATGTCAGATCCTAGCAAGAGTACAGTTTCAGGAGTAGGATTAGCTTCAGACTATAGCTCTATATTCTCAGAAAGCACTAAATGGAATAGTGAGATATTATTTGCTGTTCAATTTAATTCTACTTCGGGTGAAGGACAAACATTTAGTTATGATTTTTCTGTATTTGGTGGTAATTCAGGTTTAAATACACCTACTACTCCATTCGCTGAGGAATGTGAAAGTGATGTTGTACGTAGCCAGACCAATTTAATGGAAGAAGATAAAGCGGGTATTTGGATTGTGTGTGGTAAATACTTGAAAAGGGGAACTAAGCCTTCACAAAAGGATAATGCTGCCGATGCTCCTATTTTACGTTATGCTGATGTACTTTTAATGTATGTTGAAGCGGTATTAGGTGCTCCCTCTGAACCTTATGCGAATGATATAACTAATGATGTGAATGCTTTAGCCGTTTATAATGCAGTGAGGGCACGTGCAGGGTATCTTCCCGTAACTTCGGTTTCTAGAAATGAATTACTTCAGGAACGTAAATTTGAGTTTGCATTCGAAAACCAACGTTGGTTTGATTTACAGCGTGTAGTTGGAGTATCTGAAACGATTCGAATTATGGAAGCACACGGACAGGACTCTAGACTTTTACCAAAGCAGAAATTTACTAAGGTAGAAAGATTTCAAATGCTTTATCCTATTCCAGGACGTGAAATTCGTTTGTTAGGAAAAGAAATTTTATCTCAGAACGAGGGTTATAACTGATAAAAATGATGAAAAGAGGTTGTATATTTGTATGTTTGCAAATTTGTATCTGTTGGGGGCTCCTTTGGGGAGCCTCCACGGGTAATAATTTCCAGTTGTCTTTAGCTGAAGTTTTTGGTGAAGGAATGGTATTGCAGCAAGAAGATATAAATAATATTTGGGGAATAGGACGTCCTTTTGCTATAGTACAGGTCGAATTTCAAAATCAAAAAGTAAAGACAGAAGTTAAGCCTGACGGGCGCTGGATGTTGTCTTTGAAGAATCTGGCTGCTGGAGGGCCATATCGGTTAAAAGTAACTTCAGGAAATGAATCTGTTCTACTGTCTGAAGTGTATGTTGGAGAAGTGTGGTTAGCAACAGGACAATCAAATATGGAGCGTAAGCTGTTTATGAGTGAAAATGGAGAAGCTGTTGTTCGTTCAGCTAATAATCAGAATATTCATTTTCTAATGGTACCTCAAGTATATTATAAAGGGCATAATGTTAATAAAGAAATGAAATGGCAGACCGCAACAGCGCCACAAGTTGCGAATATGTCTGCCATCGGTTATTATTTTGCTTGTAAGCTTCAGAAAGAATTAAATGTTCCTATTGGTATCATTTGTTGTTATCGTGGTGGAACGCCTGCTGAAGCTTGGGTGAAAGAAGAGACGCTGGAAAGAGATGATAAATTACGTCCTATTTTGGATAATTATCGTAAAGTTGCTATTATGGATGATACCTTATATGAGAAAAAAATGGAGGAGTATAAGGTACTTTATAGGGTTTATAATGACTCAGTGACTATGGGATATAAAAACGTTGTTCGTCCTTTCGAACCAGTGGGCCCTAAACATCATAAACGCCCTTGTGGATTGTATCATACTATGTTGCAGCGTATTATTCCTTATACGGCTAAAGGTGTAATTTGGTATCAAGGCGAGGGTAATGCAGAGCGGGCGGAGCAGTATAGAGTACTTTTTCCAGCATTAATTAGACAATGGCGTACTGATTTTCATCAACCTGATTTACCATTTTATTTTGTTCAGTTGTCGAATTTTGATCATCCTTTTTGGCAAGATCGTCCAAATTGGGCTGAGTTACGTGATGCCCAGCTATTTACATGGAAAACAGTAAAGAATACTGCTATGGTAGTCAGTATTGATAAAGGGGAGAAAAACGATGTACACCCTATTTATAAGAAACCTATTGGTGAACGTTTAGCATCCTGTGCTTTGCATTTGCAATATGATAAAAAAGTACCATATTCAGGCCCGGTATATAAATCAATGCAAATAAAAGACAATAAAGCAGAAATTAGTTTTGATTTTGTTTATTCTGGTTTGACTGCTTTGGGCGGGGAATTGAAAGGTTTTTCTATTTGTGGGGCGGATTATAATTTTGTATCGGCAAGAGCGGAAATTAGGGATGGAAAAGTATTTGTCTGGTCTGATGTTGTAGAGCGTCCTATTGCGGTACGTTATGGTTGGTCTAATTGGACGGAAGCTAATCTTTTTAATAAAGAGGGTTTCCCAGCAACTCCTTTCCGTACAGATAATTTTTCATTAATGACGGAGGGTATTTATTATCCGATGAAAATTCGTTAACTAGTGAAACTTTAATATATAGCTTGTGATGCTTAAATCATTTATTAAACTTTGTTGGATTTTTCCTTTGTTGGCCGCATGTTCGCAAGGAAATCGGACTATTGACTTAAATTCTCTTCAAAGTACTTTGGAGAAAGCTGGTCCAGGTGATACGATTTATATTAAATCAGGTACATATACAAATATCCAGTTACAACTTGAGGGGTATGGTAAGGTAGAAGAGCCGATTGTTGTTATGGCTCAACAACCAGGCAGTGTTTTTATAGAAGGTGTATCTAATCTTCGTTTATGTGGAGAATACGTTGAAATAAACGGATTGCATTTTCGTAATGGTTACACTCCTAAAGGAGCTGTGATTGAGTTTCGTAATGGTGAAAAAGTTGCTAACAACTGCCGTATAACAGATTGTGTCATTGATTACTTCAATCCGATAGATCGTGGGGTATCTGGAAGCTGGATTCTTCTTTACGGACGAAATAACCGACTGGACCATAATTCTATTTTGGGTAAGCTTTATGCAGGAGTAACTTTGGCTGTTATTTTAAATGGTGAGGGAGACCGTAATAATAATCATAGAATTGATCACAATTATTTCGGTGAACGTCCGATATTGGGCTCAAATGGGGGCGAAACGATTCGTGTGGGAACCTCACATCATGCATTTTTTTCTTCGAATACTGTGATAGAAGACAATATGTTTCACCATTGTAATGGAGAAGTTGAAGTTGTTTCTATCAAATCAAGTGATAACATTATTCGTAATAATGTATTTTTAGAATGTCGTGGTATTTTGGCTTTACGTCATGGTAACCGTAATTTAGTTGAAGGAAATGCATTTATAGGAAATGGATTACCTTGTACAGGCGGAGTACGTGTAGTCAATGAAGGGCATACTATTAAGGGAAATTTGTTCTATGGGCTGAAAGGTGATCGTTTTTTTGCGGCTCTTGGGTTGATGAATGCGGTTCCTAATTCTTTACCTAACCGTTATCATCATGTAAAGGATGTAACGTTAGAAGATAACCGCTTTATTAATTGTGATAATATCTTATTTTGTGTAGGAAAAGATAATGAACGTACATTACCACCCTCAAATATCTCTTTTATTCGTAATCAGTTCATTAGTAAGTCGGATAAAGCGCTTTATCAGTCTTTTGATGATATTTCTGGTTTTACTTTTATTGATAATGTGGTGAATTATCCCTATACCGTAACACAAAGAGGGTTTCAGAATAATACGACTTTATCAGATAGTATTGATTTAAAGCCATATATGGAGAAAAAAAACGGTGCAAGTTGGTATACTCTTTCTGAAAATCATGAATTGGTGCTTACCGGTAATGAAATCAGTGTAAAGGCAGGACAAAATACACTATTAGAGGCTTTGAATCAAGCACAGTCCGGTGATATTTTGAATCTCTCGGAAGAGGGTGTCTATTGGTTGGATAATACTTTGTTGATAGATAAATATATTCGTATTCAAGCAGATTCCCATTTATCTAAACGCCCCGTTTTATGCTTTAATGGTATGTCTGGTAAAGCATTTGTGACCATTGTCAATGGTGGAAACTTGGAAATACAAGGTCTTGCTTTCAATGGTGAAGGTGAGGCAGGGAAAGCTTTGTCCGAAGGTGGTATAACCGTGAAATCAGGTACTATTACTCCTTATTTACTTACTGTTGATAATTGTGAATTCTATAATTTCAATGAATCTGGCTTGGCGGCCATCCGTGGTGAAAAATCTACTTTCTCACCAATGGTGATTATCCGGAATTCTTTTTTTCATGACATGTCAGGGGAAGCAATTAATTTTGCTGGAGAGAAGGATGATAAAGGTAAGTACAATGTAGAAGAGTTACATGTTGATAATTGTATATTTTATCGGTTATTAGGTAGTGCTTTGAATATTTATCGAGGTGGAAATGATGAAAGCACCAGTGGACCATTGTTGACAGTTGACCATTGTACAATTGAAAATGTGGACAATAAAGAGCAAGGTTCTGCTATGCGTTTGATAGGAGTACAAAGTGCTACTGTGACTAATTGTTCTTTTGCCAACAGTGGAAAGGGAGGAGCCAGTATTCGTTTCAATGAGATGAGTTGGGATAAATTGTCAGTGTCTTATATTAATCTGTATAATTCCGGACGTATTGCTTCTTTCTGGGGTAAATTGGGGAGTAAGAATATTACAAACTATAGACCTGAATATGTAGATGCGAATACTGGTAATTTTTATCAGATTTCAACATCACCATTATCCAATAAAGCTTCTGACAAGAAAGATTTAGGAATCACACAATGATGTTAATTAGGTTTATTAGTTAGGTTAGGAGCGTGCGGGAAAGCACGCTCTTTCTCGTTATTTCACTTCACTCGGCCTCAGCCCGAACGATTTGCAACTTATTTCATCCACCTTCACTTCCCATATTTTCACATTGCGTACAGCCGGTTCGGCATAATTGCACGCATTGTCTGTATATTGTTTCATGAGCATATCGAGTATCCGGCGTTTCTCATCCATATCTTCTATGAAGCGTACTTTGCCTTTACAGATAACGCTGCGGGATTTCATGCTGTAACTGCAAGCTATCTGTTTGTGCATATACACCAGTTCGTGCCCTTCACAAAAGTTAATGCAGACCTGCGGATGCCGTACCACCATTTCTATTTTACTTCCTTCGGGCCCCGAGTGCAGGTAGACGGTATCATTTTCCCAGGCAAAGTTCATGGGCACTACATACGGATTGCCTTCTCCGTCGGTAATCCCGACCGTACAATAAGGGCATTTACGGATAATATCTTCTATTTGCGCGCGATCTGTAATAGTAATTGTCTTCATGTATGTGTATGTAAGCTTTTATAATAATCCTGTTTTATTCAATCAGGGCAAAGTCCAGTTGCTTTTTCTCGAGGTTGGCGCGTGCCACCTTGATGGTGATAGCGTCACCGAGGCTGTACGTGCGTTTCTTCCGTCGTCCGCGCAGGCAATAGTTCTTTTCATCGAATTCGTAGTAATCATCATCGAGGTCGCGGATAGGTATCATTCCCTCACATTTATTCTCGTTCAGCTCAACGTACAGTCCCCATTCGGTAACGCCGGAAATAACACCGTCGTAAGTCTGTCCCAGACGTTCCGTCATGTATTCCACTTGTTTGTACTTGATAGAGGCGCGTTCCGCATTGGCGGCTATCTGCTCCATGCCGCTGGAATGTTCGCAGAGCGCTTCGTATTTCTGCTCGGAAACGCTTCGTCCGCCTAAATCCAGGTACTTGGTCAGCAACCGGTGCACCATCATGTCCGGATAGCGGCGGATGGGAGAGGTGAAGTGGGTGTAATAGTCGAATGCCAATCCATAGTGCCCGATGTTGTGCACGGAATAGCGTGCCTTTTGCATGGCGCGGATAGATACGGTTTCGATGAGATTCTCTTCTTTCTTCCCTTGAATATCATCCAGCAGGTGGTTGATGGATTTGGACACATCTGTTTTGGTTCCGCTGGTGCGCAGCTTATAGCCGAAGCGGGCGATGAACTGTGACAGGTTATCCAGCTTCTCCGGATCCGGCAGGTCGTGAATACGATAAGGGAATACTTTCGGCTTTTTGTTTTTGGGTACACGCCCTATCTTTTCGGCCACAGTGCGGTTGGCGAGTAGCATGAACTCCTCTACCAGCTTGTTGGCGTCTTTGGATTCTTTAAAATATACGCTGACGGGCTTGCCCTTCTCATCAATCTCGAATTTCACTTCATAGCGGTCGAAGTTGATGGCGCCGGCGGCAAACCGCTTTTCGCGCAATATCTTGGCAAGCGAATCCAGTTTGAGGATTTCCTCTTTAAAATCTCCCTCTTTGGTTTCGATAATCTGTTGCGCCTCCTCGTATGTGAAGCGGCGGTCGGACTTGATAACCGTATGTACGATGCGCGAGTTCTTTACTTCTCCCTTGTCCGTCATTTCGAAGATGGCGGAATAAGCCAGTTTCTCTTCATCGGGACGCAAGGAGCAGATGAAGTTGCACAGCCGTTCGGGCAGCATCGGAATGGTGCGGTCTACGAGATAAACGGATGTCGCCCGTTTCTCCGCTTCTTTATCGATGATGCCGCCTTCCGTTACATAATGTGTCACGTCGGCAATGTGCACGCCCACTTCCCACAGGTTGTCCTTCAGTTTGCGGACGGACAGGGCATCGTCAAAGTCTTTGGCGTCTTTGGGGTCTATGGTAAAGGTGGTTATATTGCGGAAATCTTCACGTTTGGCATACTCCTCCGCGGGAATTTCGGCGGGAATCTTGTCCGCGGCTTTTTCCACGGATGCGGGATAGACATACGGCAACCCGAATTCGGCCAGGATGGCGTGCATCTCGGTGGTGTTGTCTCCGGCTTTTCCCAGGATGTCAATGACCTGACCGATGGGGTTCTTAGCCTTGTCAGGCCATTCCACTACTTTGACGATGGCTTTGTCGCCTGTTTTTCCACCTTTCAGTTTCTCTTTGGGGATGAAGATGTCGTTGGCCAGCGTACGGTTTTCCGTGACAAGGAAAGCGTAGGATTTGGCAACTTCCAGTGTTCCTACGAAGGTATCGTTGGCGCGTTCCAGTATTTCGATGACTTCGCCTTCGGCTTCACGTCCGCGGCGTTTGGCATAAAAGGCGATGCGTACTTTGTCGCCTGCCATGGCGTGTGCCGAGTTGCGTTCGGCCACGAAAATGGGGTCACCGCCACCTTCGGGGATGAATGAGTTCTTTCCGTTGCTTTTGCGCTGGAAAGTACCGGTCATTTCCACGCCATGATTGTTCAGCTTGTATTTATGCTTGTCCACCTCGGTGATGTAATCGTCATCCGACAACTCGGACAGGATATCCATACACAGCATTTTCAGTGGATGCGTGGTGAGGTGCAGTTGTTCAAAAATGTATTTCAGGGACAGTACTTCGTCTTGTTTTATGTGGAAGAAGTCCAATAGCGTTTTGACGAGCTCTTTCTTCTTCATTCGCTTGCCGGCTTTTTTCTCTTTCTTTTCTTTCTTTGTCTTAGCCATAATTTGATATCTTTTTATCTTTCTTGCAAAGTAAACAAATAAATGTATTCACTCGTTCACTCTGCCTTCAAAATCTTTCTGTCTTACTGAAATTTATAGGGGAACGACCGGTCATAATAGATTTATGTACTATATTTGCAGCGACTTAGAAGAAAGGGCATGGAAGTACGATCTGTGGATAAGGAAGAGGTTGCGAGGGAAAAAGGTATTTACCGCGTAACGATTGTGGGGAGTGTGGTGAACTTCCTGTTGCTTCTGTTTAAGTTCTTTGCGGGAATCGCGGGGCATAGCGCCGCCATGCTGGCAGATGCCGTACACTCGCTGTCGGACTTTGTTACGGACATCATCGTCATTGTCTTTGTGCGCATCTCTTCCAAGCCGGAAGATGAGGGACACGATTACGGGCATGGCAAATATGAGACTTTGGCAACCGCCATTATCGGTATTGTATTGCTTTTTGTCGGCTTTGGAATTTTCTGGAACGGCGCTTCTTCTATCTATCGGTTTCTTCACGGCGGTTCTTTGCAGGAGCCGGGAATGCTGGCATTGATAGCAGCGTTGGTGTCCATCGCCTTTAAGGAGGCGCTCTACCGCTATACGGTGTTTCGGGGAAAGAAATTGAACTCCCGGGCAGTGGTGGCCAATGCGTGGCATCACCGGAGCGACGCTCTTTCTTCCATAGGCACAGCCATAGGTATCGGCGGAGCTATTCTTTTGGGAAATCACTGGCGGGTACTCGACCCGATAGCTGCGGTTGTCGTCAGTTTCTTCATTATGAAGGTAGCCGTAAAGCTATTGATTCCTTGTGTGGATGAGTTGTTGGAGAAATCGTTGCCTGCCGATGTGGAAAATGAAATACAGCGGATTATCCTTTCCTTCCCCGGAGTAAGTTCGCCGCATCATTTGCGTACCCGCCGCATAGGCAATCATTATGCGATAGAGGTGCACGTGCGCATGGACGGCAAAATAACACTGGAAGAAGCGCACCGTACGGCGACGGCCATTGAGAATACCTTGAAAGAACAGTTTGGCGAAGGTACTCATGTGGGTATCCATGTAGAGCCGGTGAAATAGCGGGAGCAGTAATTCGTAATCATCAAAATTTGTAATAAACAAAAGTGGAGTCGGTTTTAGTAACAGGAGCAAGCGGGTTTATCGGAAGTTTCATCGTGGAAGAAGCGTTGAGGCGGGGATTCGGTGTATGGGCAGGCGTTCGTTCGTCCAGCAGCCGGGAGTATTTGCAGGATAAGAAGATACATTTTCTTGAGCTCGACTTTGCGCATCCCAACGAATTGCGCGCGCAACTTTCCGGTCATAAAGGGACTTACAGCAAGTTCGATTATATTATCCATTGCGCCGGAGCCACCAAATGCGTGGACAAGAATGACTTCGAGCGTGTGAACTATCTGCAGACCAAATACTTTGTAGATACGTTGCGTGAGCTGAACATGATTCCCCGGCAGTTTATCTTTATCAGCACCTTGAGCGTATTCGGCCCGATACGCGAAAAGACATATACTCCGATAACGGGAGAAGACACCCCTATGCCCAATACGGCTTACGGTCTTAGCAAACTGAAAGCGGAGATTTATCTGCAAAGCATACCGGGCTTCCCTTACGTCATCTATCGCCCTACGGGTGTCTACGGTCCGCGCGAGAAGGATTATTTCCTGATGGCAAAGTCCATCCGGCAGCACACGGACTTCTCCGTAGGCTTCCGCCGTCAGGATTTGACGTTTGTCTACGTCAAGGATATTGTGCAGGCCGTTTTCTTGGGAATAGAGAAACAAATATCCTGCCGCGCCTATTTTCTGGCGGACGGCAAGGTGTATCAAAGCCGTGCCTTTTCCGACTTGATACGGAAAGAATTGGGGAATCCGTTTGTAATTCGTCTGAGATGTCCGTTAATTATATTGAAAGTTGTATCTTTGCTCGCCGAATATTGGGCGAAGCGCCGGAACACTACCAGTACGCTCAATTCGGACAAGTATAGAATAATGAAACAACGCAACTGGCAGTGCGACATTACTCCGGCCGTTAAGGAACTGGGTTACAGCCCCGGATACGATTTGGAACGGGGAGTAAAGGAGACCATTGCCTGGTATAAAGATAAAGGATGGCTTTAGACTTATTCAAGAGAGTAGAAACCCGTAAAGGGCTTTTTGCGGTAGAGAAGATCACACTGATATATAATCTGTTGACTTCCATTCTCATACTGTTTCTTTTCCAAGAAATGGATCATCCGGCGCAGATGCTTGCCGACCGCGCTATGATTGCGGGCATGACGTTTCTGCTGATGTATCTTTATCGGCTTGCCCCTTGCAAGTTTTCCGCCTTTATCCGTATAGCCATCCAGATGTCGCTGCTTTCTTACTGGTATCCCGATACATTTGAGTTCAACCGTATCTTTCCCAATCTGGACCATGTTTTCGCATCGGCCGAACAATGGATATTCGGGGGGCAGCCTGCCGTATGGTTTTCTTTGCGGTTCCCTCAGATGTGGGTCAGCGAGCCGTTCAACATGGGTTACTTCTTCTATTATCCGATGATTCTTCTGGTAGTGGTGTGGTACTTCCTCTACCGTTTTGAGCTTTTTGAGAAAGTATCGTTCGTGATAGTCACCGCTTTCTTTATCTACTACCTGTTTTATATTTTCGTACCGGTGGCAGGACCGCAATTCTATTTTCCCGCTATCGGCAACGATAATGTGGCGCAGGGAATATTCCCTTCCATCGGCGATTATTTCAATCATAATCAGGAATTACTGCCCGGGCCGGGATACGAGCATGGATTTTTCTACAATCTGGTGGAGAGTTCGCAACAAGTGGGAGAGCGTCCGACGGCGGCTTTCCCCAGTTCCCATGTCGGTATGTCCACTATTCTGATGATTATGGCATGGCGGGGCAGCAGATGCCTGTTTGCTTGCCTGCTTCCTTTCTATTTGTTGCTGTGCGGAGCTACGGTGTATATTCAGGCGCATTACCTGATTGATGCTATCGTCGGCTTTTTCTCTGCCCTTGTTCTTTATGTGGCGGTAACGCGGATGTTCAAGCGGTGGTTTGCGCAGCCGATGTTCAGGTAAAAGAGGGATGAATCTTCTTGTCTCCATACATCGGCATCCTTAAATCCTGCATTCTTTTTTTCTCTAATCATCCTCTTTGGGTTTATGTATGGCCGGAGTTCTCCGGTTCATGCTACGGAACGGTTTGTTTTGTTATGGGAAACAGTTTGTTTCACCGTACGGAACAGTTTGTTTCCATACGTCAAAACAGTTTGTTTTCCATAGGGAAACAGTTTGTTACATGCGCGTTTGAACACATTACAGCCACGAATATAAGCTGAAATGGACGTACTAAATTGCGTTCTGACTGCTGCTGGTTTATGTAACGGACGACTGCCGGCTTGTCAGAGAAAACAAGCCGGCTCTTTGCGTCGCTTTACAGGGATAATATCGGATTATATCAACTTCTCTATCTCTTTAAAGATACGGTACAGCTCCTCTTTGGTCTCTGCCCGCAACATGGCGATGCGTGTATCCCGGAAGTTGGGAATACCTTTGAACAAAGGGCTGGCCGCCAGGTGACGGCGCACGTGCAGGATGCCCCGCCGTTCGTCCAACAGTTTTACGCTGTCTTCTACTTCCCGGCGGAGCACATTGAGCTTCCACTCCGTGCTGAGGGGCGGCATTTCTTCGCCCGTTTCCAGATAATGTTTCACTTCCTTGAATATCCAGGGACGGCCAAAGCTGGCACGGCCTATCATAATGGCATCCACTCCATAGCGGTCAAAGCACTCTTTGGCTCTTTGGGGAGTGGTGACATCGCCGTTGCCGATGACGGGAATATGCATACGGGGATTGTTCTTGACCTCACCGATCAGAGTCCAGTCCGCCTCGCCCGTATACATTTGGGCGCGGGTACGGCCGTGAATGGTAAGGGCGGCAATACCGCAGTCTTGCAGTTGCTCCGCCAAATCTACGATAATCTTGTTGCCGGCATCCCAGCCGAGACGGGTTTTTACGGTGACGGGAATCTTTACGGCATCTGCCACGGCACGGGTTATCTCCAGCATTTTGGGGATATTCTGCAACATTCCCGCTCCGGCTCCTTTGCCGGCTACACGTTTTACGGGGCAGCCGAAGTTGATGTCCAGTATGTCCGGACGCGCCTGTTCCACAATACGTGCCGCTTCTACCATTGTATCCGTATCTTTACCGTATATCTGTATGGCTACGGGGCGTTCTTCGTCACTGATGTTCAGTTTCTGCTCGGTCTTGCTGACGGAGCGTATCAGTGCGTCGCTCGACACGAACTCGGTGTATACCATATCCGCTCCGAAACCTTTGCACATCAGGCGGAAAGCCGGGTCGGTCACGTCCTCCATGGGGGCAAGCAATACGGGGTACTTGCCGAGGTCTATATCTTTAATCTTCATAATCTAACTGAATTTACCTGCAAAAGTACGGAAAAAAGCCTACCTTTGCGACAAAGTTTATAGTCTTAATTCTTAATTAATACTTATGCCCTCTATCAGTGATTTTGAAATTATGGCGCCGGTAGGCTCGCGCGAATCTCTGGCGGCCGCTATCCAGGCAGGTGCGGACTCTGTTTATTTCGGTATCGAGAATCTGAATATGCGTGCCCGTTCGGCGAATACGTTTACAATAGATGACCTGCGCGAGATAGCCCGTACCTGCGACGAGCACGGTATGAAAAGCTATCTTACGGTGAATACCATTATCTATGATAATGACATTCCTCTGATGCGTACCATTGTGGATGCGGCCAAAGCGGCGGGTATTTCGGCGGTGATTGCGGCCGATGTGGCGGTGATGAGCTATGCCCGGCAGATAGGTCAGGAAGTGCATTTGTCTACGCAGCTGAATATCTCAAATGTGGAGGCTTTGCGTTTCTATGCCCAGTTTGCCGATGTAGTGGTGCTGGCACGTGAGCTGAACCTGGAACAGGTGGCGGAAATCTACCGCCATATCTGCGAAGAGAATATCTGCGGTCCGGGCGGTGAACGGATACGTATCGAGATGTTCTGTCATGGCGCTTTGTGCATGGCGGTATCGGGCAAGTGCTACCTCTCGCTGCACGAGATGAACCATTCTGCCAACCGGGGAGCGTGTATGCAGGTGTGCCGCCGTTCCTATACGGTGCGCGATAAGGAGACGGATGTGGAGCTGGATATTGACAACCAATACATTATGTCTCCTAAAGACCTGAAAACCATCCATTTCATGAACAAGATGCTGGATGCGGGCGTGCGTGTGTTTAAGATTGAGGGACGTGCCCGGGGGCCCGAGTATGTGCGCACCGTGGTGGAATGTTATAAAGAAGCTATTCGCTCTTATGTGGACGGTACGTTCACCGATGAGAAGATAGTAGTTTGGGATGAGCGTTTGAAAACCGTCTTTAACCGCGGCTTCTGGGATGGCTATTACTTGGGGCAACGCTTGGGCGAATGGACCCGGAATTATGGTTCCGCAGCTACCGAACGTAAGATTTATGTCGGCAAGGGTATCCGGTATTTCTCAAATATCGGTGTGGCGGAGTTCTTGGTGGAAGCTGCCGAAATCAGCGTTGGCGACAAGCTGCTGATAACGGGACCGACCACGGGAGCCGTCTTTACCACGTTGGAAGAAGCGCGTGTGGATTTGAAACCCGTACAGACCGTGAAGAAAGGACAGCACTTCTCGATGAAAGCGGATAAAATACGTCCCAGTGACAAACTCTACAAACTGGTTTCCGTGGAAGAGCTCAAGAGGTTTAAAGGCTTGGACATAGAGAATAAACGCGGTTGACCCTTAAACGGCGAATCGTAAATTATTAAATAGTAAATACCATAATGGACTATATTTATGAACTGAAGATGAAGGTACGCGACTATGAATGCGATCTTCAGGGTATTGTCAACAACGCCAACTATCAGCACTATCTGGAACATACGCGGCACGAGTTCTTGTCGAGCACGGGTGTCAGCTTTGCCGCACTCCACGAACAGGGAGTAGACCCGGTGGTGGCACGAATCAATATGGCATTCAAAACGCCGTTGAAGAGCGGTGACGAATTCGTGTCGAAACTGGCGATGAAGAAGGAAGGCATCAAGTATGTGTTCTATCAGGATATCTTCAGGGCAAGTGATAATAAGGTAGCCATTAAGGCGGTGGTTGAAACGGTATGTGTGGTGAACGGACGTTTAAGCGACAGCGAATTATTCGACAACGTCTTTGCCCCTTACCTCGACCATGAATAATGACGAACGTCTTTGCTGTATAGCTCTTACGCTTTGCCCCGGTATAGGACATATCGGGGCAAAGCGTTTAATGGACGGCATAGGCAGTGCCGTTGATGTTTTCGGGCGGCGTAAAGAGTTGCCGGAGCTCCTGCCCGGTGTGAATCCTTCCATCATTACGGCTCTTGATTGTCCTGCCGCTTTTCTTCGCGCCGAGCGCGAAATGGAATTTGTGGAAAAGAACCGCCTGACCTGCCTTACTTTGCAGGATGAGGCCTACCCTTCCCGCCTGCGGGAGTGTGAGGATGCTCCGATTGTTCTGTTCTTCAAGGGAAACGTTGATTTTAATCGTTTACATGTCATCAATATGGTAGGTACGCGTCGTGCAACGGAGTACGGCAAACAGTTTTGTGCGGACTTCGTACACGATTTGTCTGTACTTCTTCCCGATGTTCTGATAGTGAGCGGCCTTGCTTACGGCATTGATATTCATGCGCATCGTGCCGCACTTGCCGATAATATTTCCACTGTTGCCGTTCTGGCGCATGGCCTGGACCGTATTTACCCCTTTGTACATCGTAAAACGGCTGTCGATATGCTGGCAAATGGCGGTTTACTTACCGAGTTTCTCACAGAAACTAATCCGGGCAAGCATAACTTCGTCAGCCGTAACCGCATTGTGGCAGGTATGTGCGACGCGACGATTGTAGTGGAATCCGCCGCTAAAGGCGGTTCTTTGATTACGGCGGATTTAGCCGACGGTTACCATCGCGATTGCTTTGCCGTACCCGGACGGGTGACGGATGCCGCTTCCATCGGCTGTAACTGGTTGATACGGGATAATAAGGCGGCGCTTGTGCAAACTGCCGAGGAATTTGTAAAAACAATGGGGTGGGGCGGTACGGAGCCGTCATCCAAGGCGGAGGGTATTCAGCGCAATCTGTTTCCGGAATTGACGGACGAAGAGGGGACGATAGTGCGTATACTGGCTCGTCAAGGAGATTTGCATATCAATGCGCTTGTAGTAGAAGCGGATATACCTGTGAACCGTATGAGTGCGCTGCTTTTTGAACTGGAGATGAAAGGAGTGGTAAAGACGCTGGTCGGAGGGATGTATCACTTATTGGCATAAAAAAAGGAGTACCGCTGTACTCCAACCTTTGTTAACCTTAAATCTAATACTATGAAAAAAATCACATGACAAATGTATGGTTTCTTCATATATCTTCCAAACATTTACTCTTTTCCTGAATTTCTTTTAGTTTTCTTTTACGAATATTTACTGTTTTCGTACACGCTTGGACATCTTGACTTAAATAGAGTATATATACTGACTATATGATAACAATCCGATAGGCGGCGCTTGTTGCTTTTACCCTTCGTGGAATATTCCGGACGTTTGCCTGTATCGGGGGGTACATAAGTTGCAAAAAGTTTCCAATCGTTTCACAGAACCTTCCAGCGTGTTCAATGAACTGGCCTTTCTATATTTTCTTTAATTTTAATGCTTTACTTTTGGCTTTATACAACGCAAAGTTATGGTGAACCGTATCAATATAGTTATTCTTATCATGCTCTTTTTTTTACCGGTGGGAAGAGTGTTTGCGCGGGCTGATACTTTGAAAGTTGTAAGTAATGCAGTACGGGAACCGGTTATGCTGCCGGGCGAGTGGGGAGAGGTTTATCGGTGGGTGATTGCCGATGAGAATGTGCCGGATAAGGAAGAGGTGTTGATGCTGATTCGATATCATTATGGAAGTTTTGACAGATTGGCGGAACTATTGCGCTATTTGAACGGCGGCAAGGCCTATACATATTTATTGCAGTTTGTTTTTCCACGGATAGGCAGATATACGATAAAGCCTGAGGAGCTTCCCGTCGCTGCGATGCGGGTGCCGGAGCGGATATTGCCGATGGCATATATTGATGCCGGAGTACTTGTTCCGGCTGTGTTGATGGAGAAAGAGGGAAGAGCGGATTCATCGCGTAGGGTTATCGTGGCTCTGAAGAATAATATATTATACGATTTGGCTTTGGCTCCTAATATAGAGGTAGAGCTTTCGATAGGAAAGAGGTGGTCTTTGAATACTGAATATAAATGCCCGTGGTGGTTGAACAGCCGACATGACTTCTGCTATCAACTTCTTTCGGGAGGTATGGAAGCACGCTATTGGTTGGGTGACAGAAAGATGTGTGATAGGCTGACGGGGCATTTCTTAGGTATATATACCGAAGGTGGCGTATATGACTTTCAACTGAAAGAGGAGAATGGTATTCGTGGCAGGTATTATACGGCTTCGGGGCTGACTTACGGATATGCGCGCCGACTGACCGGGCATCTTGCCATCGAGTGTAGTTTGGGAATAGGCTGTTTAGCAACCGGGTATCGTAAATATACCTCTTATAAAGGAGATTTGGTCTGGACTAATGGCGGGTACTATCATTTCATCGGCCCTACAAAGGCGAAAGTGTCTTTGGTGTGGCGTATAACGGCAGGACAATGAAAGTGGTAGGCGGTATCAGATATAGTGCGCTCATGCTTCTGTCCTGTCTGTTGACAATGCTGTCGGGATGTGGTTTTAGGGAGGTTCTGGATGATTATCCTGTCAGCGGTGTACGGATAGTATTGGATTGGGTGGATGTGGCGGAGAACTTGCCGAAGACCATGCGGGTAATATTTTATCCGAAAGATACCGAAGGACGGAAAGTAGAGGGTTATCTGCCGACTGCCGGAGGAGAAATGAAAGTGCCGCCCGGCAATTATGCGGTGGTAGTTTACAATTATAATACGGAAAGTGTCTGTATAGAGAACGATGAAAGTTACGAGACTATCGAAGCGTATACGGAACAGTGCATTGGTATGGATGTCGGGGAGGATATGGTTTGGTCACCGGATGATTTTTATGTTGTGGCGTTGGATGATGTGGAGATAGTGAAGAGTGAAACGGCTATTGTGATGAATTTGAAACCGGAACGAGTGGTAAGCAGTTATTCGTTTGCCATCAAAGTGGATGGTGTGGAAAATATTTCGGCTATTGTGTGCCATGTTAGCGGATTGAATGGCGGTTATTTTCTTGGTAAAAGAATGTGCATACCCGCGGAAGCTCCCGTTTGTGTGGAGACTGATTGTAAAAATGGAGTGTTATGGGGACATTTCTCGCATTTCATGCTTCCGAAAAGTGCCGATACACGTGCCGATAACCCGGTGGTGCTGACCATTAGGATTATCAAGGTGGATAAACAGTTACAAGAGGTGCGGGTTGATATCGAAGACCTGATAGAGACTGCGGCTCCCGATGAGGGGGAGGAAGCACCGCCTGCTCCTGATAGGGAAGTATATATTGAAGTGCCTGTTCCCGACGGACAGATTACGGTGGAAGTGGATAAGGACGAAAATGGAAATGGCGGTATTGACGGTGATATAGGCAATTGGGATGATGAAACCAATGTGGATATTATTGTGTAGAAACAAGATAAGCAATTAATATATTAACTAAAAACAAATGGTTATGAGAAAGATTTTATTGGTGGCCTTAGCCGCAGCAGCAATGGTAAGTTGCTCTGAAAATGAAGAGTTTGAGAATGGAAGTACGGCAAACCGGATTCAATTCGGGACAGTAGTGAAGACCGGAACAAAAGCGTTGGTAGCTACTACGGAGAATTTCAGCGCGTTTACCGTAAGCGCTTATAAAACAACAGATGTAATGGGGCCGACCGTACAGCTGAGTACAGGTTTTATGGATGATGTAGAAGTAACTAAACCGTCTGCGGAATGGCAATATGCCGGAAATTACTATTGGCCGATTTCCGGTAAATTGCAATTCTTCGCTACTTCACCGGCACAAACCTTGGATATTACTACCGCTGCGGGTTATCCGAATTTTGACTATACGGTAAAAGCCGTTGCCGACCAAGAAGATTTGGTTGCCGCCAATGTCATAGACCAAGTAAAGTCTGAATCGGCTATTTCTCTCCCTTTCCAGCATCTTTTGACGCAGGTGAATTTCACAATTAAAGGAGAGGTCGCCGATTTTATTTATACCGTATCGAAATTGGTGATTAAAGGTGCGAAGGATAAGGCTACCTTTACTTTTGACGGAAGCAGTACCGTAGGTGCTTGGAGTAATTTGGCTGCGTCTGCTTCAGGTGTGACATACGAATATGCAGGCAGCCCCGTATCGGTTACTCCGACTACTGCCGAGCCTGATGCATCTGCGGCTTTTGAGACTTCCGGCAATGCCTTGTTTATGTTGATGCCTCAAGACGACTTAACGGGCGTGACCTTAGATGTTTCCTACACTGCCGCACCGAAAGACAAATCAAGTGAATATACCTGGAATGATACTAAGGTCGTTACCCTTACAGGCAGCTGGGGAATGGGTAAGAACATTCGTTATACGTTAACATTGACAAATAACGCTACTCCTATCAAGTTTACTCCGAAGGTTGATACATGGACGGATGCAACCGGTACATTCACCGGGTTATAAAGCCTTGATATAAAAGTTCTGTTTTATTTTCATCATACTTTAGTTTTTCCCCGAAAGCTTCTTTCAAAGTTTTCGGGGAATATTTTTTTTGTTGGCTGGTTATGGTTATTTTTGCCAAAGCAAACAAACCAAACATCCTACCTGTCATGTATGACTCTTCCGCTTGTGGAGCGGGTAACGCTGACTGTCTGAAATGTCCTAAGGCCGTGGACAATCTCATTCTATATGCTTCTCACAGTAGAGGATTTCACTTTATTGTGCCCAGATGCGACAACAATATCATTATGTTTCTTTTGAAGGGAGAAGCCCTTATCAATAGTAAAGAATACGCAGGTGTGACATTGCATGCGGGTGAATTTATTCTTCAAGCTGTCGGTTCGAAGTACGAGGTGCTTGCTATGACGGATGTTGAGTGTGTATGCTATCGTTTTTCCCGGCCGGAGTCCTTTTGTGAGGGACGCTATCGGCATATCGTAAAGGACGTGGTTCCACCTCTTATCTTCTTTCCGTTGAAAATCTGTTCCGAACTGAACTTCTTCTTGGAGGCTTCGAAGTCTTATTTGGCCGGGGAGAAGATTTGCAGGGAGTTACTGCAATTTAAGCAGAAAGAACTTGCTTTCATTTTGTGGCATTACTATTCGGATTATGAACTTTCCATGTTGGTGCACTCGTTATCGGAATACACTGATAGTTTTCAGTATTTTGTGCTTAAGAATTATGATAAGGTCAAGACTGTTGAAGAATTTGCCGAATTAGGCGGATATACGGCTACGACTTTCCGCCGTATATTTACTTCTGTATTCCACCGGCCTGTGTATGAGTGGATGCAGGAACGGAGAAAAGAAGGTATTCTTTATGAACTTCGGTATACGGACTTTACGATTTCTGAGATTTGTTATAAGTATGGCTTTGAATCTTTGCCTCATTTCTCTAATTTCTGTAAGAAGAATTTTGGATTGTCTCCTCGCAGCTTAAGGAAAGAGGCTGGGAGTTCATCGCTCTCTGCGGTTCAAAGTTCTGAGCCTCTTTCTGTTTAGACTTGCTTTTCTGCCTGGATATAAACTGCTTCCGTTAATTCTTAAATAAAAGAACTCCTCTACCGGTTGCCTGATAGAAGAGTTCTTTGTGATATTAATCAAATGTAGAAAGTACGGTTAGTCTTTCAGTTTTGCGATGATGAAGTCGCGGTTCAGACGTGCGATGTTGCTGATAGAGACGTTCTTCGGACATTCGGCTTCACAAGCACGAGTGTTTGTACAGTTACCGAAACCGAGTTCATCCATTTTGCTCAACATGGCTTTGGCACGGCGCAATGCTTCCGGTTTGCCTTGAGGCAGCAGGTTCAACTGGCTTACCTTGGCAGAAACGAACAGCATGGCGGAACCGTTCTTACAAGCAGCTACACAAGCACCGCAACCGATACAGGAAGCGGCATCCATAGCTTCGTCAGCGATGGGCTTCGGAATCAGGATAGCGTTGGCATCCTGAGGAGCGCCCGTGCGTACACTCACGTAACCGCCGGCTTGCATAATCTTGTCGTATGCCGTACGGTCTACCATTAAGTCTTTGATAACCGGGAAACCGGCAGAACGCCAAGGCTCTACGGTGATAGTGTCGCCGTCGTTGAAGCGGCGCATATAGATCTGGCAGGTGGTGGCACCTGTTGCAGGTCCGTGCGGATGTCCGTTGATGTAAAGAGAGCACATACCGCAGATACCTTCGCGGCAGTCATGGTCGAATACAACCGGTTCTTTGCCTTCACTGATGAGCTGTTCATTCAGAATATCCAGCATTTCGAGGAATGAAGTGTCGCCCGGAATATCTTTCATTTGGTATGTTTCAAAAGCGCCTTTTGCTTTCGGACCCTTCTGGCGCCATACCTTGAGCGTAAATGATATATTTTTATCCATTTTCTTTAATTCTTTAAATGTTCAACTTCCCGATTAGCTCTTATAGTTACGAGTCTGTACCTTGATTGCTTCGTAAACCAGCGGTTCTTTCAGCAATACCGGAGCTTTTTCGTCAGAGCCTTGGTATTCCCAGCAAGCAACGTAGAAGAAGTTTTCGTCATCACGTTTAGCTTCGCCTTCCTCAGTCTGGTATTCTTCGCGGAAGTGACCGCCACAGCTTTCGTCACGGTTCAGGGCATCGTAAGCTACCAATTCACCCATTGTGATGAAGTCATACAGACGGATAGCCTTGTCGAGTTCTACGTTCATACCTTCTTTGTCGCCCGGGATGAAGAGATTGGTTTCGAATTCCTTGCGGATTTCTTTCATCTTCTTCAATCCTTCTTTCAATCCTTCGGCGGTACGTCCCATACCGACATATTCCCACATTACGTGACCCAGTTCCTTGTGGATGGAATCTACTGATTTCTTACCCTTGATGTTCATCATCCAGTCAATCTTGTCTTGGATGGCTTTTTCAGCAGCGGCAAATTCAGGCAGGTCGGTAGAGAAGCGGGGAACGGTAATCTGATCGGCCAGATAGTTCTGGATAGTGTAAGGCAATACGAAATAACCGTCGGCCAGACCTTGCATCAATGCAGAAGCACCGAGGCGGTTTGCACCGTGGTCGGAGAAGTTACATTCACCGATAGCGAACAGACCCTTGATGGAAGTTTGCAGCTCGTAGTCAACCCAGATACCGCCCATTGTATAGTGGATGGCAGGATAAATCATCATCGGGTTGTCGTACGGGCTCACGTCTGTGATTTCTTCGTACATATCGAAGAGGTTACCGTAACGTTGAGCTACCACATCTTTGCCCAGACGGTTGATTGCATCGCTGAAGTCGAGGAATACGGCCAGGCCGGTATTGTTTACACCGAAGCCCTTGTCGCAACGTTCTTTGGCTGCACGGCTGGCAACGTCGCGTGGAACGAGGTTACCAAATGCCGGGTAACGGCGTTCCAAGTAGTAGTCGCGGTCTTCTTCGGGGATGTCTTTTCCTTGCAGAGTGCCTTCTTGCAGTTTCTTGGCATCTTCCAGTTTCTTCGGAACCCAGATGCGACCGTCGTTACGCAGTGATTCGGACATCAAAGTCAGTTTAGACTGTTTGTCACCGTGTACAGGAATACAAGTCGGGTGAATCTGTACGTAAGCGGGGTTAGCCATCCACGCACCCTTGCGGTAGCAGGATATAGCTGCCGTACAGTTACAGGTCATGGCGTTGGTAGAGAGGAAGTATGCGTTTCCGTAACCGCCGGTAGCGATGACCACCGCATGAGCGGCGAAGCGTTCCAGCTTACCGGTTACGAGGTTCTTTGCGATGATACCGCGGGCGCGTCCTTCAACGAGTACAACGTCCTGCATTTCATAGCGGGTAAACAGTTTTACAGTACCTACGTTTACCTGACGGCTCAATGCGGAGTATGCACCCAGCAACAACTGCTGGCCTGTCTGGCCTTTAGCGTAGAATGTACGTGAAACCTGTGCTCCACCGAAAGAACGGTTGTCGAGCAGACCGCCGTATTCGCGGGCGAAAGGAACGCCTTGCGCAACGCATTGGTCGATGATGGCGTTTGATACTTCAGCCAAACGGTAAACGTTTGCTTCGCGGGCACGGTAATCACCACCCTTTACAGTATCGTAGAACAAACGGTAAACGGAGTCACCGTCGTTTTGATAATTCTTTGCAGCATTGATACCGCCTTGCGCAGCGATAGAGTGTGCGCGGCGCGGAGAGTCTTGAATGCAGAAATTGAATACTCTGAAACCCATTTCACCGAGAGAAGCGGCAGCAGAAGCGCCGGCAAGTCCGGTTCCCACTACGATGATGTCCAAACGGCGTTTGTTGGCAGGGTTCACTAATTTTTGGTGAGCTTTATAGTTAGTCCATTTCTCAGCTACCGGTCCTTCCGGTATTTTAGAATCTATCTTAGTCATAATGCTATTACAATTTAATCATTTACAATAATTTATTAGCAAGCGCCGCTACACATCATTGATTTGATGAAGAATACGACAACTACCAGAGCGAAGCATACAACAACGATAGTGGAATAGATGTTGGAGATGCATTTCCAACGGTTGATCCATACTTTGTTGTTCCAGCCCAAAGACTGCATGGAGCTCCAGAAACCGTGAGTCAGGTGGAACCACAATGCACCCAGCCAAATGAGGTAAAGCACTACGAATACCGGATTAGAGAAGGTGTTCTGGATGTGATAAACACCGTTGGCCGCATAAGCCAAAGTAAGTGTGTCGGCATGCATACCCATGTTGTGCATTAACTCGGGAAGCTGCATTTTAGCCCAAAAGTTTACCAAGTGCAGACCGAGACCTACAATTACGATGATACCCAGTACAAGCATGTTTTGAGAAGCCCATTCCACGGTTTTAGGTTTGTCTACTACGGCATAACGTTCGTTACCACGTGCTTTGCGGTTCTGCATAGTCAGCCAGAAAGCGTAAATGATGTGGATGATGAACAAAGCAGCTAAACCCGCGGTAGCTACCAATGCATACCAGTTTGCTCCCAGGAACTCACAAACCATGTTGTAGCCGTTGGCCGAAACCAATGCAACAAGGTTCATCGCCATGTGAAATGTCAGAAACAGGACAAGGGCGATACCGGTAACGCTCATCACCACTTTCCTTCCTACAGATGAATTACTTAACCACATAAATGATTGAATTTAAATTATTTAATAGTTAGAAAATATATTCTTTTAAATACAGTTTTACTAATTTCTCGCAAAAATAGAGGAAATACCTTGATTAAACAAGGAATTAAAGAAATAATTCCGTAATCGGTGGACAATGAAGCTGACGGGCAAGCAGGCCGTTTTACTCGTCCTCTTGCTCTTTGTTGTGTTCTTTACAGATAATAGTGATGGTTTCACCGTTGGCGGCACGTTTGCGCAAGGCACGGGGAGTGTCGCCAAAAGAGTCTTTACAGAAGTGGGCGAAGTGTGATAATGAATCGAATCCATAGCGGGTACTGATTGCAGAAATACGCTGTTTGGTATATTGCAGGTCGTTTAAGATGCCTTCACGTTTCTTATCCAGAATCCATTCGTATACAGGTACGCCATACATATTCTTGAATAACCGCCGGAAAGTGGTTGTGGTATATCCGCCAAGGTGGGCAAACTCTTCTACATTTTTTACTTTATCGTAGTTTTGCATGACGAAATAGTGGAAACTTTCCGTATACGTACTAATTGGATAAAAGAAAGTGGAGATTTGCTGAATCGGATAGTAGCAACTCAGGATATAAATTATTTCCTGACATTTAATGTCGAGATACTTGCTGCATGTCGCCGGTTGTTCCTTGAAATATTCTGTTAAATCGTCAAGTAATCTTTCCAATTTGGGAATGACTGTCAGAGGAATATAGGTTAGTGGGGCATGCGCTGTTTCAAGTATTTCTTTGTAGCGTTCTTCGCAAAGGAGAGGAAGTTCCGTGAACCAATAGATAAGATATTCAACATCAGTCAGCGCCAGTAGTTCTACCTTAGAGCCGATAGCCTGTAAAATACATTGGCGGGTTTGTAAAGTAGTGCCGGGATATTCTTCACTATTCACAAGCAATTCACCCTTCAACATGAATATTATACAGTTTTGCGTACACTTTTCGGCAGAGAAATGCTGTCCCTTAGGATATTGGCTATATATCAATGCTCCTTGAGATGTTTTAGGACATAGCGCACAATCAATTTGCCGAGAGCAACAACTATTTAACGTCATGAATAGATATGTGAATTGTATTAATATGTAAATTGTGGCAACAAAGATAAGATAATTTTGCGAATACTCTAAGGATTTCGGCTATCTTTGCGTCAAACTAATAGGCAGGTTTTATGAAAAGAACCATTTTTTTTGTATTTTTTGTTTCCTTTGTTGTATCAAATCTCTCTGCGCAGAATTGGGATATAAATACATTACATCGAGTTAATAGTTGGGATAATAAATTTGTCCGTAATTATAATAAATTTATTTCACGTTCGGAGCCCTATGTAGCCATTGGTGTTCCAGTAGCGATGGCGCTGACGGCATGGGCTAAAAAGGATAAGGATTTATTGAAGGATGCTGTATATGTCGGAACAAGTGTGGCGGGTGCATTTGTAGTGACATATGGCATGAAATATCTTGTTGACCGCGAACGTCCGTATGACCGTTACCCGGATAGGGTACATCCGTATAGTTATGAAAGTAGTCCTTCATTCCCATCGGGACATACTGCGTCGGCTTTCGCTCTAGCCACTTCTTTATGTATAAAATATCCCAAATGGTATGTGATAGCTCCTTCCGCCTTGTGGGCCTGCTCCGTCGGAGTGTCCCGTATGAATGAGGGCGTACATTATCCATCGGATGTATTGGCCGGTGCGGCTATCGGCGCGGGTTGTGCGATTGTGAATATCTACGTAAACCGCTGGCTGAATCAATGGTTGTTTGGAAAATGATAAGGTGATTACCTTACCACTTTCTCATACGCTCCTTCATTTAGAACTTTCAAAGCTTGCAGTACGCTGTTGTTCGTGGTATTCATTATTTGGAAGTATTCGTTCATATCCCATAGGTCACGGGCGATTAGGGCTTTTAATTGGGTTTTGATGAGCGGCAGGGACTTTTGATATTGCTTTTCATCGAACTTAATCTTTTCCTGGTCTGCAAGGGAACGCATATTTGCCAATACTTCATCGCTGATTTCGAACTTATCATTGAATGTCTCGAACTTTTTGTATTTGTTCTGCAATTCTTTTCGATTCTTTTCTATAAACTTCATCGTTGTCTTGATAACTACGCCTTTAGCTACAAGGTTCCGGTGGTAATCAGTGTATTGAGTCGTATCTATCGGTACGAAAAAGTCGGGCATGATACCGCCGCCGCCATACACGGTACGCGCTAATTTCTTTGTCTGATATTTCAGGGAGTCGGGGAAATGTATGCTGTCGGCATGCATTAATTCGCCATGATTAAAGCGGTCTATCAATTCCTGATTATACTTTTCCTGATTGTTCTCTCCGTTGAGTGTACCGTCCAAGTTGGCAGTCTTGTCATAAGGCTTTTGTATGCAGCGGCCGGAAGGAGTATAGTAACGGGCAATGGTCAGGCGTATCATAGAGCCGTCCGGCAGGTCGATAGGACGTTGCACCAATCCTTTGCCGAAAGTGCGGCGGCCTACAATCACTCCTCTGTCCCAATCCTGAATGGCTCCGGTTACGATTTCACTGGCGGATGCGGAATATTCATCCACTAAAACGATGAGGCGGCCGTCTTTAAACTTCCCATTTCCTTTTGCATAGAAGTTACTGCGGCGCGCAGTCCTGCCTTCGGTATAGACAATAAGGTCTTTTTGTTGTAGGAATTCATTGGCGAGGTCGATAGCGGCATTCAGATAACCACCGCCATTTCCTTGTAAATCAAGTATCAGGTCTTGCATTCCCTTTTTCTGCAGCTCCTTTAAGGCTTTAAGAAATTCCTCGGCAGTAGTTGCTCCAAAGCGGTTGATACGGATATAACCTGTCCGGGGTTGTATCATATATGCGGCATCCAGACTAAGAATAGGTATCTTATCTCGCTTCACAGTGAAGAACAGAGGCTCATTTACTCCGCGGCGTACGATTGTCAACTTAACTTCCGAACCTTTTGCTCCACGCAGTCGGCTCATAATATCTTCCGTGTTCATTTTCACTCCGGCAATAGCGGAATCGTTAACGGCTATAATACGGTCACCGGCAAGAATACCCACTTTCTCCGAGGGGCCGTTGCTAACGGGTTGCACCACAAGCAGTGTATCTTCTATCATTTGGAACTGTACGCCGATACCTTCGAAGTTACCTTGCAGAGGTTCATTCATTTTCTTTACTTCTTCGGCATCATTGTAGGTAGAGTGCGGATCGAGTTGCGCCAGCATCTTAATGATAGCCTCTTCCACCAATTTATTCTCATCAACGGAGTCCACGTAGAGGTTGGCTATGGCAAACTCTGCCATTTGCAACTTACGAAGAGCCTCGTTACCCATTTTCTGAGCCTGTACCGTTACGGCACATATACATAATATAATAGTAAAAATTTTCTTCATTATCCTTATCACTCACCACTAATCACTAATCATTTCATCACTCATTTCCATTCCTTCCGGCAGGAACATGCTTATATCTTTTCCGAATTGCAACAGTTCGCGTACGGTGGTCGAACTTACGCAGGTCAACTCCGGTTCCGTAAAGAGCAGGATGGTTTCAATACCTGTCAGTTTGCGATTTATATCGGCAATGGTTTCTTCGTACTCGAAGTCCTTTACCGTACGTATTCCGCGTATAATCAGATTGGCATCCACTTCCTTGGCGAAGTCGATGGTCAGGCAGTCGTATGATTGTACTTTGATGCGCGGTTCGTCCCGATAGTAATCCCGTATCATCTTTTCGCGCTTCTCGATAGGGAAATGCGTATTCTTATTCTCGTTGATACCTATTCCTATGACGATTTCGTCTATGAAAGTCAGCGCGCGGCGCACTACCGAGGAGTGCCCGATGGTAAACGGGTCGAATGTACCCGGAAAGATTGCTCTTCTCATGATGCTAAATCTTCTTCTATAACCAAGTTGTCGATGATAAAGTTTTGCCGTTCCATGGTGTTTTTTCCCATGTAAAACTCCAATAACTCTTTTACTAAGTCTGTTTTACGTAATGATACCTGTTCCAAACGCATATCTTTACCGATGAAATGTTTGAACTCATCCGGTGAAATCTCTCCCAAACCTTTGAATCGGGTTATTTCAGGATTCGGGCCTAACTCTTCAATCGCTTTCACCCGTTCGTCCTCTGTGTAGCAATAGTTTGTTTTCTTTTTGTTGCGTACACGGAATAGCGGGGTCTGCAAGATATATACGTGTCCTTTCTTTATCAGGTCGGGGAAGAACTGCAGGAAGAACGTGATGATAAGCAGGCGGATGTGCATACCGTCTACATCGGCATCGGTGGCAACAATCACTTTGTTGTAGCGCAATCCTTCGATGCCGTCTTCGATGTTCAGCGCGGCTTGCAACAGGTTGAACTCTTCGTTTTCATAAACTACTTTCTTGGTCAGTCCGTAGGAGTTGAGAGGTTTACCGCGTAGGCTGAATACCGCTTGCGTGTTTACATCGCGACTTTTGGTGATAGAACCGCTGGCGGAATCACCCTCGGTGATGAAGATACATGATTCGGCCTCTTGGTCTTTACCTTTTCCATCACTCAGGTGGAAGCGGCAGTCGCGTAACTTGCGGTTATGCAGATTGGCCTTCTTAGCTCGTTCGCGGGCTAACTTGGTAACTCCGGCAATAGCCTTACGCTCTTTTTCGGAATCCTGTATCTTTTGTAACATGACCTCGGATACCAACGGGTTTTTGTGGAGATAATTGTCCACTTCCGTTTTGATGAAGTCGCCCACATATTTGTTTACTGTAGGGCCCTCAGGCCACATATTGTTAGAACCTAACTTCGTTTTGGTCTGGCTCTCGAACATCGGCTCCTCCACGTCAATGGCAATGGCGGCTACCAATCCGTTACGGATGTCGGCATAATCCTGATTCTTATTAAAGAACTCTTTGATGGTACGGGCAATATGCTCCTTTAAAGCCGTTTGATGCGTACCGCCCTGTGTGGTGTGCTGTCCGTTTACGAAAGAATAGTATTCTTCTCCATACTGATTGGTATGCGTAAAGGCAATTTCGATGTCTTCTCCTTTCAGGTGGACGATGTCATAAAGTCCCTCACTGGTCATATTATCTTTCAGGAGGTCCTCCAGACCATGACGGGAGATAATTCGTTGTCCGTTATAGATGAAAGTCAGTCCTGTATTAAGATAAGTATAATTGCGTAGCAGCGTTTCTACAAACTGGTTCTGAAAAGAGTAATTGAGGAAGAGGGTATTGTCCGGTTCAAAGAAAATGTAAGTTCCGTTTTCTTCCGTACTATCCTGTGTGATATCGCTTTGCAGCACACCTTTCTCGAAAATTGCCGCACGTACTTTCCCGTCACGATAGCTGCGTACCTCGAAACGGCTGCTGAGCGCGTTGACGGCTTTGATGCCGACACCGTTCAGACCGACACTCTTTTTGAAGGCCTTACTATCGTATTTACCGCCGGTATTCAGCTTGCTGACAGCTTCCACCAGCTTTCCTTGCGGAATACCCCGTCCGTAGTCACGTACACTTACGCGGAGATTTTCTTCTATATTGACTTCAATACGTTTGCCGGCTCCCATTTTGAATTCATCGATGCTGTTGTCCATCACTTCTTTCAGCAATACGTAAATACCGTCATCGTTTTGCGAACCGTCGCCAAGACGGCCTATGTACATACCAGAACGGACACGAATGTGCTCCATGTCGTCCAAATGGCGAATATTATCTTCATTGTATTCAACCTCACTGTTACCGGTATTTGCACCGGTTGTCTTTTCCTCGTAATCGGCGGAACCTTCCAATGGCAAAGTCATATTATTATCTTCCATAGAAAACATCTTGTATTGTAAGCACTGATATTTCGCAAAGTTAATAAGAAAATCAATATAAAACACCTATGTAAACAAATATATGTCCTGAAACTTTTCTCGGTTTACCGGATATTTAATAGGGAAAAGTTCGGTTGAAAAGGGTACTTTTTATGGGCTGCTGTTAGTTTTTGAACCTTTTTCATTAATTAGTCCACATCCGTATTATAATGTGTTGCTACTTTTGTTGCGCTATTATATCAATAAGGCGATGTATTTAAATCTAATACATTATTAATTTTATATATATGAATCTAATACTATTACTATGGAGCATTTCAAGGGGTACTCCTATGGTGTTTGGAAATGATGTCACACCGAATTGATATTTAAATAATATACTAATACTAAAAATAAAAACATTTATGAATCAAAAATTCCAGAGGACTTGCTTGGTTGTTCTATTAAGTTTTGTCTGCTTGTTTGCTTTAGCTCAAGGGAAACAGGTGTCCGGTATCGTTAAGGATACTTCAGGTGAGCCGGTGATTGGAGCCAATGTCATTGTGAAAGGTACTACAAACGGCACTATCACGGGTATTGACGGTGATTTTACATTGTCTAATGTGAAGAAGTCAGATGTTATTGTCTTTACTTTTATCGGTTATAAAACGGAAGAGGTTAAATATACCGGACAGTCTTCCGTTAATGTGACCCTGAAAGATGATACCGAATTGCTGGACGAGGTTGTGGTTATCGGTTACGGTACTGTCAACAAGCGTGACCTTACAGGTTCCGTAGCTTCCGTCAAAGCGGAGGATATTGCGGCAGTTCCGGTATCGAGCGCTGTAGAGGCCTTGACCGGAAAGTTGGCAGGTGTGAATATTACTACTACGGAGGGCTCGCCCGATGCGGAAATGAAGATACGTGTTCGTGGCGGTGGTTCGTTGTCGCAGGATAATTCACCTTTGTACATTGTAGATGGATTTCCTGTGTCGAGCATCAGCGATATCGCCCCTTCCGAGATTCAGAGCATCGATGTGTTGAAAGATGCCTCTTCTACCGCTATTTATGGTGCACGTGGCGCCAACGGAGTTATCATCATTACGACCAAAAGCGGTAAAGAGGGAAAAGTGCAGGTGGATTTTGGAGCTTCGTTCGGCGTGAAGCAGGTAACCCGCCTTACCAAAGTACTTGACCCTTATAATTATGTGGCTTATCAGAATGAGATAGATATGGGCAAACATGGCAATTACAGCGATATGGACATTTGGCGTTCGGTGGACGGGTTCGATTATCAGGATGAGATGTTTGGACGTACCGGTAACCAACAGCAATATAATATCAATGTAAGCGGTGGTAGCAAGGAGTTGCAATACAGTGTCAGCTATGCGCATAACGAGGAGAAGAGCATCATGTTGAATTCCGGTTTTAAGAAGGACAACATTAATGCTAAAATTAAATCGGAGCTGAATAAATGGCTTTCTTTGGATTTTAATGCCCGTTTGAGCCATACCGCAGTAGAAGGCTTGGGCGGCGGTGCAGATACGAACGAATCGAATGCGGCTAATTCTACGGTAGCCAATTCGGTTATTTTCCGTCCGATAGACCCTTTGCAAACCAGTACGGATGACGAGGAGAACTCTACAGCAACTCAGAAGACTCCGTTGGAGCGTTTACTTGCCACAGAGAAGGAGCGCGGTACTTTTAATCAGAATTATAATGTCGGTATCAATTGGAAACCGTTTAAGGGTTGGACGTTCCGTTCGGAGTTCGGCTATGGCTGGAAATATGATGATACGGAGCAATACTGGGGAGTGGATGCCGTTTCTAACTCAAAATACGGAAATAACGGTAAACCGCAGGCTTATCTGTTGCGTGAGAAGACCAATAGCTGGCGTAATGCCAATACGCTGACTTATGAAAACAAGGATTTGTTCGATGGACGTGATCGCCTGAATGTCCTCATCGGTCATGAAGTGAGTAGCAGTTTCAAGAAGTCCGTTGAGAATGTATCGGTTGCTTTTCCGAATACGATGAACATCTCGGAAATTAAAGCAAATATGGGTACAGGCACTGCACTTCCTACGCAGTCCACCCTTGGAGCAAAGGAAAACATGCTCTCTTTCTTCGGTCGTGCCAACTATACTTTGATGGATCGTTATTTACTGACCTTTACACTGCGTGGCGATGGTTCCAGTAAGTTTGGTAAAGGTAATCAATGGGGATTGTTTCCATCGGCTGCATTGGCATGGCGTATCTCGGATGAGACGTTCATGGAAAGCGCTAAAGACTGGCTCTCTTCGTTAAAACTCCGTTTGAGTTTTGGTACGGCAGGTAACAACCGCATTAATTCCGGATTGCTTAATACTACTTATTCCCTTTCGGGTAACGACGCCCGCTATCCGGCTTTCGGCGATGCCATGTCTTCCATGCTGGAACATGGTACGAATTTATATAATCCTGATTTGAAGTGGGAAACTACCGTAACCCGTAACCTTGGTATCGACTATGGCTTTTGGAATAATCGTATTTCCGGTTCTATCGACCTTTATTGGAACACTACCAAAGATTTGTTGATGAAAACGGAAATTCCGTCTACTACCGGATACAACTATCAGTACCGTAACTTCGGGCAGACTTCCAATAAGGGTGTGGAATTTTCGATGAGCGCCGTTCTGCTGGATACGAAGAAATACGGTTTGAACTTTACGTTCAATCTGGCATATAACCGCAATAAGATTGATAAACTGACTACGGATACTCCATGGCAGAGTAGCAACTGGGCGGGAAGTACGATTTCCAAGTATGAGGATTTCCGTGTAGAAGAAGGTGGCCGTTTAGGTGAAGTATGGGGATTCAAAACTAACGGATATTATACGGTGTACGACCCTGTTTCCAATCCCAATGGTGATTTGATTTGGGGTGACGGTGAATGGACATTGCGTGACGGACTGAAAGATAATAGTCAGACCATTACCGGCGGTGCTTACTCTCCGGGAGGATTGAAACTCCAGTGCGATGAAAACGGTAACCCCATCAAACAACGGTTAGGTAATACTGTGGCTCCTTTGACAGGTGGTTTTGGCTTTAACGGTAATGTCGGTAATTTCGATTTCAATCTGTTCTTCAACTACTCGTTGGGAAATGTAATTATCAATGGTACAAAGTTGGCTTCTTCGTTCCGTTCCGGCTCAAGGACAGGTTACAATTTGAATAACGACTTTGCATTGGGTAACCGTTACACGTGGATTGACCCGGAAACAGGTTTGAATCTTGCCAGCAGCAGTAGCGCTGTACTCGAAACGTACGGTTCTATGACTGAGGCCGGACTGCGTTTGAACCAACTCAATCGTAACGCTTCAATCTTCCACCCGGCTGCGGTTACGACCATGCAGTTGATAGATTATGCTGTGGAAGATGCTTCTTTCTTACGTATCAACAATATTACCGTGGGTTATACACTCCCCAAAACTTGGGTGAAGAAAGCGTTCCTGCAGAATGTGCGTATATATCTGACCGGATATAACTTGTTCTGCTGGACCAACTATACCGGTGCAGACCCTGAGGTCGATACCAGCAGTAAGCGCAATGCGTTGACACCAGGTGTCGATTATGCGGCTTATCCGAAAAGCCGTTCGTTTGTCGGTGGTATCAATATTACGTTCTAACTCTAAATATATAAATGTATATGAAAGCAATCTATAAAACCTTGATATTGTCGGCGGGAGTCATTTATTTTACTTCTTGCTCCGATTTCCTTGACCAAAGTTCACCGTCAGAGATGAATGACGAAACGGTGTTTAATAATACGTATTATACTAATCTCGCTTTGAATAAGGTGTATGGCGATTTGACACAGGACCAGACCTATTCGAGCTTTCTCCCTATTGTTTGCGGACTGAATACGGACTGCGAATTGGTGGACGGTTTAGGGGTGGATGCAAGCAATACGTCGAATGAGCGTGGATGTATGAACTATAATTGCAGTCCCGGTTGGTCGAGACTGGCAAATGTGTGGGATGCCATGTATAAGCTGATAGAGAATACCAATTTGGTGATTGAAGGCGTAGAGGCAAGTCCTTTGCTGAATCCCTCGGAAGATACGAGTGAAGCGCGGGCTCTTAAGAAAACAATGTTGTGCTATCGTGCTGAGGCGAAAACATTGCGTGCAATGGTTTATCTCGATTTGATACGTTTGTTCGGTGATATTCCTTTTAAGATGGAGCGTTCTCAATCGGATTTGAGCAATGCTTATCTTGGCAAGACAGACCGTGATGAGATTATGGACTCGTTGATTACAGATTTGGAAGAGATTATCCCGGACCTTCCGTGGGCAGGTGAGGACGGATATACTACGGAACACGTTACACGCGGATACGCTCACGGATTATTGGCCAATATCGCGCTGACACGTGCCGGCTTTGCTATCCGGGAGAAAGCGAAAGAGGGGTATATTGAAGGAGAGAACAGCGATCCTGTCTATCCGACCCAACGTTGTGACGACGAGACGCGTGCCAAAATGTACAAGTTGGCGGAGCAACATCTGGCTGCTGTCATCAACTCCATGAAGCATTCCCTGACCACTTCGGTAGAGGAGTATTGGCGACAAATGAATGTGTGTGAGTTGCAGACCGTACAACCGGAAAACTTGTTTGAAATCCCGATGATGCTGAATAAAAGCGGTGAGTTAGGATATACGGTAGGTTTCCGTGTAAGCGGAGCAAGCAGCTACTTCGGGCTGAAAGGTAATTCTTCCGGCAAGCTGAAATTGACGGCTCCTTATTTCTGGTCGTTTGACCACAGTGGAAAAGATACGCGGCGTAATATTACCTGCGCACTGTCGGAGTTTTCTACAGATAAAGATACGAAGGCGTTTCGTGAAACCCTTTCCGGTAACAAGCCGTTCTCTATCTACTGCGGCAAGTGGGATTACCGCATGATGGCGGGTAATACGTCATGGCTGGAAGCCGTACGTGCGGGAGATGCGTCCGCCAAGATTTGTTCGGGTATCAATGTGGTGAAGATGCGTTATCCGCATGTTTTGCTTATGTATGCAGAAGCGGTTTATGAAAATTACAAGACGGAATCGGCTCAAGGAGTGGATGCGGATGGAAATGTATGTGTGATGACTGCTAAAGATGCTCTGCTGGCTGTTCATAAACGGGCTTATGCCGATGCGGACAAGGCTGTCGGAGAAGCTTTCATTGAGAAGGTTATTGCCGATAAAGGTTTCATGGGTGCCATTATGGACGAGAACGCATGGGAACTTGCCGGTGAAGGTGTACGTAAATTCGACTTGATTCGTTGGAACGAACTCAGTAACAAAATCGATGAGTTCAAAGAGGCTTATAAGGAATGTGTAAATCTTGCCGACCAGGCGGGGGGCTATCCTTCAAAGGTATATTACAAGTACAAAACCACTGCCGTATATGCCGACCAGGAGATAGACATGAATAGTATCAATTGGTATGAAAAACCGTCGAGTACAAGTGGCTTCGAGAGTAAGGATTTCTGGGGTAAGGAATTGAATGACAGTAAGGGACAGGAACAGTTGACGATTAACCTGCCGAGCATTTCATCCGGTTTGAACAAGGAGGTGAAGAACCGCTATTTATTGCCCATCGCTTCTACTACCATTTCTACATCGAATGGAAATTTGTATAACTCTTATGGCTACGCCAATTAATTTGCAGAACCTATAACAATGAGAAACATTATGAGAGATTTTAGATATATTATCGGTTTGGGAGCATTGCTGCTCTCGGTCGTTCTTAGTACGAGTTCTTGTACCGACGGCAATGATTGGGAGGCGGATTCGGCTTATGCTCGTCTTTTCGGTACGAAGACGTCCAGTTTCACGGTTACTCCCGCGGAAGATATTGCACAGGCTGAAGTTTCTTGGCAAGGTACTCCGGAAACGAAAAATTATATTATAGAAATCAGTACTGCTCTTTTGACGGACGAAGTGGAGCCGGGAACCTCTGAGGGGAGTATTGTTTTCGGTAATGGGGATGAGCAGATAACGAAGACTGCTTATACGCTAAAGGAATTGAGCCCGAATACGGAATATTATGCACGTATCAAGTCGGTGAACGGAGATAAAGAGTCCGATTGGGTTTATCTGGAAGATGGGACTTTTAAGACTTGTAAAGAAGAACAAGTATTGGTGACTCCTTCCACCGATAACGGTGACATTGAAGAAAAATCCATCCGTATCTCTTGGCAACCTTGCAAAGTTGACCGTATCCGCATTTATACGGAAGACGCTTCTTATGATGAAACTATTGAACTTTCGGAAGCTGATATAGCGTTTGGTTCGTGTATTATTTCCGGCCTTACCCAAGGAACACGCTATACGGTTGAAATCTATAATGGAGAGACAATGCGCGGAAGCATTGAAGTAATGACCGGTGAAGGCGAGATGTTGCCGATTACAATCGGTAATGTCCAAACAAACAGCGCTACTCTTGACTGGAATTATGTTGGCAATGTCAGAGCCAATGCATATACTCTGGTGGAAGGTACGGAATATTCTACTGCCAATCCGGTTTCCTTTGATGGTAACAGCGGCCTTATGCTGAATAGTCTCAATGATTATACTACTTATACATTTGCTTTGCTGAATGGTACGGCTGTGATGGGATATAAGACATTTACAACAAAACGCGCTATTCCTGCCGGGTACGCGGTGATTGAGATAGGTTCAGAGGATGACTTTATCACTGAAGTAACAAAGAGCATCACTCGGAATACGGTATTTAAGCTGGCTTCCAATGCTGATTTTACATTGAAGAAAATGAAGGATAATGGCAGCGGGGTGGATGACATAAAGATACCGAGTACTTCCGGTATAAATGTAATTGTTTGGGGTGAGGAAAGTGATGATAGTAAAGCTGTGTTGAGGTTGGCCAGTGCATTGGGAATCAAGGGAAGTTTCCATACGATAGAGCTCTTTAATTTGGAGATTACTACTACTGTCGAGAACGCCAATGGTCGTATATTTAATATTCAGGATGATTCCAACACATTCACGGAAATGAAGATAGAAGCCTGTGATATTTTAGATGGACAAGTCTTGTTTAGAGTGAAACATGGAGAAGGTAAGCCTAGCTTAGGTATACTGACAATTAGTAATTGTATAATCGGCAATTTTACAAAGGATGGAAGCTTGCTTAATCTGTCAGAAGAAAAGAGTGGTACATTGAAGAATATCAATATAAAGAACTCCACTATCTGGAATATGGCTGGTAAGGTTATTTATGCCAAGAATGCTTCAGACCGTACGTATACAATTAGTGGATGTACTTTCTACGATGCTCCTAACGATGGCAAAGCTTTCTTCGATGATAATGTCAATTCTGAATCTACGACTATTAAAATCTCGAATACGTTGTTTGGTGGTAACCAAAATATTGATTCGGCAATAAGAAATAAAAATACAGTAACAGCCGAGAATGTTTATTCCGCCAGTGACTTTACTTACGGTAAAAACGGGTGGCCTGCTTCTTCCACAGTTATGAACATTGATAAAACCAGTGCGGAGCTATTCCCGAATGCAGCGACTGGAGACTTTACCGTAGCTCCGAAAGATTATAAGAAATTCGGTGACCCGCGTTGGAATAATTAAAATCAGAATCAAATAATAAAGATAGAATTATGAAAATAAAATATTTGTTGAGTTGCAGCCTTTTGGCGGGAAGTGCATTGTTTGCGTCATGTACTTCCATTGAGCCCAAATTGGATAATGATTATAAGCCTCTCCTTCCGGAAGAAATTCCGGAAGGTACCATTACCCAATTGAATTACGGTGAGTTACGTGCTTTTCCCGGAGCTGAAGGACATGGACGTGACGTTACAGGCGGACGTGGTGGTAAAGTCTACCATGTAACGTCATTGGAAGACGGCGGTGACGGTGACCAAGGTACATTCCGCTGGGCGGTCCGCCAAAGCGGTGCACGTACTATCGTGTTCGATGTAGCGGGTACTATCCACTTGAAAAAAGCGTTGAAGATAGAAGCTGATAACATAACCATTGCCGGACAGACCTCACCGGGTGGAATCTGTATAGCGGATCAAGCCTTTACCATTGCCGCTAATAATGTTATTATACGCTTCATGCGTTTCCGTCCGGGTAATCCGGCGGATGATGTGGACGGTCTTGGCGGTATGGATAGAAAGAACATCATCGTAGACCACTGTTCTGTAAGCTGGAGTTCGGATGAGACTCTTTCGGTTTACGGTATGGAGAACTCTACCGTACAGTGGTGTATTGCTTCGCAGGCACTTTACTTCACACAGGCAAAGGATGGTAAAGCGCATGGCTTTGCCGGTAACTGGGGTGGGCACAATGCTACTTATCACCATAATCTGATAGCACACTGTGACAGCCGTACACCGCGTCTTGGCCCTCGTCCCTCTACTTTGGAATTGGGCGAACAGGTTGATATACGTAATAATGTTTTCTACAACTGGGGTGGCGAAGGATGTTACGGTGGTGAAACACAGCATGCCAATCTGGTGAACAATTATTATAAGCCGGGACCTACCACTGACTTGTTAAAAGACAGAAGATGTTATCGTATCGCACGCATTGGCATTTACGGTCAGAATTATGATAACGGTGAGGGATTCGAGCCTTTTAAAGGAATATGGGGACGATTCTATATTGACGGCAATTATATGTTTGGCAATGAGGATGTGACTGCTGATAACTGGACAGACGGTGTTTATGCACAACAGGAAGACAATGACGGTAATGATTATACTTGGGAGTCCGAGGGTAAATCGGTCATCAATAACGGCAGCCAGGTAGTAGATGTTAAAGGAGTTACTACTCATACGGCTGAAGCAGCCTACGATCAGGTATTGAAGTATGTAGGTGCTTGTAACTATCGGGACACTTATGACAAATTCATCATGGATGAAGTAGCTGAGCGTAAGGCAACGTGCAATATTCAAGGGAGTAACCATAAGTTGGGTTATATTAACCATCCGAGTGAGCTGGTAGGTATTGTAGAAGGAGTGGATGAAAATGGCTATCCTGTATTGGTACAGGTGGCGGATAACGATTTGACCGATACCGACGGTGACGGTATTCCCGATTATTGGGAAACTCAGTACGGATTGAACAAGGATTATGCTGCCGATGGCAATTTAAAGACTGTTGATGAAAATGGTGAATATACCAATCTGGAAATGTATCTGAACAGTTTGGTACAAGACATTATGGATAAGTGTCGCGAGGGTGGCACGGTAGTCGAGTAATGGTTGTACCGGATGAACGACACGGAATATTTATTAATATCAAAATAACGGATAGTACTATGAAACTTTTTAAACTATTTACTTTAATGGCGGCCGGAACAATGATTACGGCTTGCAATAACGAGATTGAGAATCTTTCCCGGAGTGCGGATAACCGAGTGATGTCTTTGCAGACAGCCGGGAAAGCGTATACACGTTTCAATGATGTGACTAATACATGGGAAAATAATGATAAAATAGGTGTGTATATGTATGGTGCGGGTGCCGGGAGTACTGATATTCTGAATGGTGCCGAGAACGTCTTGTTTACTACACAGGGCGGAGAAAGCCCTGTGAATTTTACTTCAGAGACCGGTATCCAGATTGCGGGTGAGAATGCCAAGTTTACAGCTTATTATCCGCAAAATGGAGATATTACCGGCAGTATTTATAAAGTTGCATTGGGAAACCAGGCAGATGGCTATGCTGCTCACGATTTAATGTGGGCTGTGAATGATGATGTAAGTAGTGAGGATGCCAAGAGTTTGTCTATGACGTTCAAGCATCAGTTGGCAAAACTTGCCATTGAGATTACTTCTAATAGCGGTGAGACTGTACAGAGCGTATCTATTCAGGGAATATCTATAAGTGCCGATTTCAATATCGCTACCGGTGAGTTTTCTAATGAAGCAAAAGGTTATATCACCCCCTGCAAGACTGCCGGCAATAAATATAGTGCATTGGTTTTACCTACTAACCCGGCTACAGCTCTCAGTATGATTATTACTACTGATGCAGCAGAGGATAATACGTATGAGTATACTTTCAATTCCGGTACTATTTCTGAATTGGAGGCAGGTTACATATACACTATCAAAATCGGTTTAGATGAATCCGTATTGGGCAGTGTAGACCAGATTGAAGGCGGTAACTCTCCGTATGAACCGGGTGGTAATGTGGACGGTAATGCTGAAGCTGTGACACCGGAAATACCCGGATATATGGTCGTAGAAGCACCTGCTGATGATGCGGATGCATTGGCCGGTTGCCTTGATGGAAAACGAGATGCTATTGCCTTGAAGTTTGTTGCTGGAAAGACTTATAAGGCAGATATGATTACCGTACCTGCAGGAATTACGGATTTGTTATTGATTGGAAAAGAGGGACAGGCAAAGGTTACGATGAAAGGGTTGGACTTTGAGTCCGCAACATTGGAAAAACTGACAATACAGAACCTGGAAATAGCCGGTGATGCGAATGCTAGATTTTGTAATAAACAGTTGGCTACTGGCGCAGTTATAACCGTTTCTGGTTGTTATATTCATGATGTAAAAGCTCTTTATGGGGAAGGCGCAGAGATTGGTGGACAAAATATTGTATCATCTATGACTATTGATGATTGCATGATATATAATTCTGCTACAATATTGGATAAAGGCACTTGTGAATCTGTCATACTTACCAATTCAACATTATATAACTTTAACGGACAAGCGTTCCATGCTTATAAAGGTGACAGTGATTTGGCTGAAATAACAACCTTCGAAATTGAAAATTGTACATTAGTGGATATGGGAGATGCAACAATTTTCCAGAATACAGGTGGAAAGGCGGGAGCTCTTTTCTCGACTTTCAAGAATACAATCGTATTGGCTACATGTAAGAATATTAATTGGAATGTGAAACAAGATTCAGAAACAATCTTTGTAAATAATTATGCAGCTTCGGATGGAGCTTGTATCAGTTCGTTAAAATCATATGACGGTGGTGAGTATATAATGGATGTAACTAATACAAGAATAATGCTTTTCCCGAATGAAAGTAACAGTACTGTTCTAGGTGGAAAAGATTTTTCAACTTCTGTAGATGCAGGTGACCCGCGTTGGAAGAAATAACTAAAATCAACAAGCAGTTATTGATATGAAATTTACATCTTATATATACACTCTTTTAGGTGTTCTTTGCCTTTATGCATGTTCTGATGAAGACAACAACGGAGTAGCTTCATCGGACAGCAACGGCGTGGTGTTCTCCGCTAATATCGGAGAATACCAAACCCGTATCGCGACCGATGGCGGAAGCTGGGCTAAGGGAGACCGTATAGGCACTTATATGTACGCTGCAGGGACGGAGAATTTGATGACATTCTCCAATAATGTTCCGTACACCTGCCAGAATGAGGAGCAACTTGCCACCTTTAAAGCCGATAAACCTTTGATGTTTCCTGCGGATGGGCAGGAAGTTTCTTTCAAAGCATATTATCCTTATGTAGAAAACATCAATGAATATCTTTATCCGTTGGTGTTGGATAATCAGCAACAAGGTACCGCTCCTTATGATTTGATGTATGCCGTATCGGACGGCACACGCGCTCGTACCCGCGAAGAGGCTTCTTCGATGGTGCCGCTTAACTTTTCCCATTGTTTGGCGAAGGTTATTTTGAAGCTGACCGATAAAGAGGAAAAACCGCTGCAAGCGGATGGAGAACCGATATTTCAGGGTATGAAAACACATGTGACATTAAATCTGAAGAGTGGAAATCTTTCTGCGCAAACGGCTACCGCACCTATTCAGGCTTTTCTGAATACAGATGAAAACAGTATCGAAGCGATTGTCTTTCCCGGCGAACTGACTGATAACTGTGTGGCCGAATTCTCGATTGACGGCAAAGCTTATAGCTGGATGTTCAAAGATAATACTGCCGGATTGACTTCTCTGGAAGCAGGGTATAAGTATGTCTTTTCTTTGAAAATTCTTACCGAATCGGGTACAATAGACGGCGCGGCGGATGTGGAACAGAGCGGCAGTTCTTCCACTCCGTGGCAGAATGAGACGACCACCGGAATAGCCACAGCTTCCCAATACAAACTTTATCCCTGCGATAAGGGAGCTTTTGCCGATACTGAACTGAAAATTACGTTTACAGGAGAAACGCCTCAGTTAGGCACAAGCGGTTCTATCCGTATTTATCGGGCGGATAACCCTGCGGAACCGATAGATGAAATCCGCATGGATGAACGTCAGGAGCCTATTTCGGAAAATGGCGGTACTAAGTTTAATACCTGGATGGACGTTATCGGTTCGAGCGATCGTAAACTGATTGTGAACTACCATGCTGTAAAAGTGGATGGCAAGGAGGTTATTATTAAACCTCACAGTCGTAAATTGGACTTCGATACCGACTATTTTGTACTTATAGACAAGGAAGCGATACAGCATGACGGATTCAAAGGTATCACTACTTCCAAATGGTTTTTCACTACCCGTCCGGAACCGGAAGTGAAAACTACAGTCAGTGTAAGTCATACGGATGCGAATGCGGACTTTTATACTTTGCAAGGCGCCGTGGATTTCTTTACAAGAAATGCAGTAGAAGGTGAAAAGACCATTATGCTGGATGAAGGAAAGTTTGAAGAAATTGTCAATATCCGTAATTTGAGCAACCTTACCGTTAAGGGAGCCGGAGCGGATAAGACCGAGATACAGTCGGACAATAACAACAACTGGAATCCAGGTATCAAAGACGGTTGCGACAGCGGCCTTGCCGATGCTCTGAAACTGGGAATGGATATTCCCTATGTCGACGGACGTAATCAGGGCGGCGGAAGAGCCGGTGTATTGATAGCCGGAAAAGCGGATAAAATTCGTTTTGAGGATGTCAGTATGCGTTGCCTGTATCCAACGAAGACGCAGGCGGAAGTGTTGTGCATTCGTAACAAGAGCGATAATGCCACGGCATTTGTACGCTGCAGATTTTATAGTCAGCAGGATACATTATTGCCGGGTGGCGGTTATAACTGGTTTTATGATTGCTATGTAGAGGGTGATACCGATTTTATCTGGGGAGGAAACTCCGCATGCCTGTTTGAAAGCTGCGAAGTCGAAATGATAACCTCCGGTGGGCGTGGCTTCAATGCGCGTGTTAAGGCAAATAATATCGGTTATGTATTTTCAGAGTGTAGTTTGACCGTTGCAGAGGGAGTGACAAAGTGCCGTTTGTTGGAAGGGTCTGATGGCACCGGAATGGTTGATAATATAACATTTGTCAATACTACGATTGATAAGGAGTTTTTCAGCGGCGGTATTAATTCTGAGGATAAGTCGATGGTTCCTATTGCAGGCTATGATGATATTCGATATAATGATGGAAATAATGTTGTATCACTCGGTGAAGACACCGGCATCAAAGACGGTTGTAAAATGTATAACTGTACGTACTATGATGGCGAAAATAAGAAGTCTGTACAGGAAAGCGGTGTTTATGGAGCAGATAGAATACATACGCTTACCCTTGAAGAGTACAATCGATACTTTAAAGACCGCTCTACCGTTTTAGGTGGTTACGCAGACACAACATGGTTCACTGAATAGTTTGCCGACACTTGTTCCTACTCTCTTCCCTGCAGTGATTTACTATTATAAGCCTTTTAATTGCATATTAAAAGGCTTATAATATCACATTAAAAGGCTTTTAATCATATCTCACTCGTAATGCCTGTCCGATATCACGGTTATGGCTGCTTCTTTTCTTTGTATTCCGAAGGGGTTACCCCTACAATCTTCTTGAAACAACGGCTGAAGTATTTCGGGTCATTGAATCCCGTCATATAAGCAATCTGCGAAATATTATATTCACCGCTGTCGAATAACTGTGCCGCTCGTTTGATGCGTATCTGGCATATAAAATTCACAGGCGACAGTCCTACTATTGATTTTAGCTTCTGATAGAAGATAGTTCGGCTCAACAGGAGTTTTTCTGCGAATTGTTCGATGGTCAGATCCGGATTGTCCATCTGTTCTTCCATGAACTCCATAACTTTTTCCATAAACAGTTTGTCGTGCGGGGTTATTTGCGGCTGTGACGGTTCCGGAATGTCATCCGCCAAAGCTACGTCCTTGCCTGCGGTTAGCTTGGCCATGTACATCTCTTGCAGTTCTTTGCGCTGGCGTAAAAGAGAGGTGATACGGATTTTCAGGTAAGTGGAACTGAAAGGTTTGGTGATGTAATCGTCGATTCCGTGTTCCAATCCGGCGATACGGTCGTCCAAAGAAGCCTTGGCGGACAACACGATGATAGGAATGTGGCAGATATTATTGTTTGCCTTAATCTGCCCTATCATCTCCAGACCATCCATTATCGGCATCATAACGTCGCTGATAATGAGATCCGGCACATTGTCGATGGCACGTTGCAATCCTTCTTTTCCATTGGAAGCGGTTATCACATTATAGCTGCCGGACAGACTGCTCTTGAGGAAATGCCTTAATTCATTGTTATCCTCCACCACTAATATGGAATTACAGTCGGAATCAGTCATCTCCGTTTCTTCCATGTATGCGTTTTCTCCGTCTAAGCCGTTGGCTGCGGAAACGGTTTCCTGTTTGTCGTCATCCAATATGAACTCGGCTTGCATGTCTTCTTCGAACACTTTCTGTTGCAGGGGTAAGGTTACGGTGAAAGTACTGCCGACGCCCGGCTGGCTGCTTACCTGAATGCTTCCGTGGTGCATTTCCACCATTTCCTTTGCCAATGACAGGCCGATACCGGAAGAGGGCTGTAGAATGTTCTGTTTCACCAAAGACTCGAAACGTTGGAATAACACACGCTGCTTGTCGGGCACAATGCCTATTCCCTCGTCTTTCACTTCTATATCGACCGATTCTTCTTTCGGGATAACCTTTATGGTAATCGCTTTGCCGGGAGACGTATATTTGAATGCATTGGATAGCAGATTAAAGAATATTTTTTCAAATTTGTCCTTATCTACCCATCCGTAAACAGACTGTACGGGTGTCACCAGCCGGTAATCCATATTTTTCTCTTTGGCGATTAGTTTGAAGTTGTCCATTGATTTCCGTAACAATGAAATCAAGTCTTTCTTTTCTACCAACAGCTTCATTTTCTGGTTTTGTATCTTACGGAAATCCAGTATTTGGTTCATCAGGTGAAGCATGTGCTCGGTGTTTTGATGCACTACGGTAAGATATTCGCGCGCGGTGGGCGAGAGCGGTTCATTCTCCAGTACTTCTGCGACGGGACTGCTGATTAGGGTTAAAGGTGTGCGCAGCTCATGAGAGATGTCGGTGAAGAAACGCAGTTTGATGTCGGTGAGCTGTTTTTCCATATCTACCCGGTGACGCAGGCGGTATATGTAGAATAGCACATAAATAATTGTTGCCGTGAAAAGGATGAATAGCATGGAATAGAACACCCATGCCCAGTAAGTTTCCCAGAAAGTGGGGAGCACTCGTACGGGAAGGGAATATATGTTGTCCGTCCATACACCGTCGCTATTGGTGGATTTGACCTGGAGACGGTATTCTCCGGCCGGTAGGTTGATGTAGCTTGCCGAACGGTTGTTGCCGGCTTCATTCCACTCTTTCTCCAATCCTTCCAGACGATAAGCATATTGAATGTGCTCGGGAGCGACATAATCAAGGGCGGCAAACTGAAAAGTGACGTTTCTTTGCGATGCTTTTAACTCCAGCTCGGCCAGATTGTCAATCGACTGCTCAACCGGATGCCCCTGTATCCTGAGGTTGGTAAAGATGATTGGCGGTACATAACTGCTTTTTTTCATCTTGTCGGGCATTACTTCCAAGAAACCTTTATCGGTTCCTAAAACAATTTGGTGACGGGCGTTTATTACGGGTAAGGCTTCCGAGAAATTGAAGTCTTGATAAGTTGAATTTAGCTGATAGTTCTCGAACGTTTCTTTATCATGGTTGAACTTGGACAATGCTATCTCGGACACGAACCATAGCTGACCGGAGTTATCTTCTATCATGGAAAGCATTAAATCCGAAGCCAATCCGTCCTTCTTGTCATATCCTTTGAATTGGATATCCTCTCCAAGCAGTGGTCCGGATATGATTTTATTGACTCCTCCGGTAAAGCTCATTACGTACGTCGTATTATGCCTGTCTGTGTAAATCTGCATAATATCGTTTGCGTTCAGACTGTGAGTATCACCCGTCCGGTGATTGTTCCTGTAAAATTTGATTTCTTCGGGACGCTTGAAGTCGCTCGCAAACGTAATTAATCCACTGGTGGTTCCTACAAAAATAACTCCTTCGGGGCCACCTGCGATGTTACGTATTTTTGTTCCATAGGTTGTGGGGTAATTTTTCAGTTCGTTATTGCAGTTGATAAATTGTATCTCTCCATTTCCGGTTTGTTTTATCAGGTTCAGGCCGCCGCCGAAACATCCTACCCAGATACGTTTACGGGTGTCCTGGAAAATGGTGTAAACGTCGTTGCCGCTAATGCTGTAAGGCTCTTCGGGGTTGTACTGATAGTGATGAACGGAGTATTTGCCGGTATCTTGTTTTTTTAGCAAATAGAGACCGGAACCTTTGCTTCCCATCCATATGTGGTGCTCTTGGTCTTCCATGAAATCATAGATATCTTCAAAAAAATGCGCCTGTTCCTTGATGATATCGCCTTGTTTGGAAAGATAGCCTTCCAAGTTCCCGTCGGGAGCATATATGCGGACATGGTTTGATTTTGATGCGCTCCAGAGCCGCCCGCCGCTGTCGCGCAGGAAAGCGCGTGTTTCGGCTTCATGATCGGTTTGATTGAAATGGAAACTTTGCGGTGAGAAACTTAATTTGTAGACGCCGCGCGCACTGGCCATCCAGGCATTGCCTTGATTGTCGATGGTGTGAACTCGGACTAACGGGCTGAAGATGGATTTGGGATGATTTATATCTATTACCAATGGTTTGAGTTTCTTTTCTTTTCTGTCATAATAGGAGAAATTTCCTTCGGTGGGTAACATCCATAAGGTGTTTGTGTTGTCTTCAAAGATTATTTTACGGCTTTTGCGTTCATGTTTAACCAACTCGTCCCGGGGAGTAACCAGATGCTCTTTTTCATTGGCGGCCATGTTGAGGCGGATAATGCCCGGCGTATTCGAGAATACCCAGATATCTCCATGTCGGTCTTGGTAGACGGATTCTACGTAGTTGGAGTGTTGAGTGGGAGTTTGGATGTTTATCTGACGGAACTTGTTGTTGCCGGGGGTATAGAGTATGAGTCCGTTATCTGTTGCCAATGCCAGCGTATCTTTTCCGATGATTGTCAGATTGGCGATGTTCCGGTACGGATAGGGGACATCTATGAATTTCAGTTGGCGGGTTTTGAAATCATAGCCGGCCAGTTTGCCGTGTTCGGCGGCAAGATAGATGTTTTCTTTCCATTGGATGATGTGACGGAACGGGAAGTCTGTGTCCAATGTCTTTTTCCCGACGATAGTGATGCCTTTGTCGGTCAGTACCCATTCGTCTTCTTCGGAGTCCTGAAAGACCGTATAGACTTGATTGCCTTTCAGGTTGCCATTGAAGATGGAATAAGGCGAGATGCCTTTTCCGTCCTTGCACTGTTGCTCGTCGGCACGGTAAGTATATCCGTCTTTACAAAGTATCCAGGCAATTCCCTTTTTCAGCGAGAGAATACGTATGACATGGTTCGAATGATTGAGAGACCGGGTAAGCGGTTGGAGGACGTCTATGAATTTCTCGGTTTTGACATCGAACAGGCATGCTTGTCCGTCATACGTAGTACACCAGATATCGCCGTATTTACTTTCTACAATGTTGCCTATACGGTTACTTTCGAAAGAGTAGGTCGTTTCTTGGAATATTTTGTAGTTTTTGAACGTGTAACCGTCAAACTTGTTTATCCCATTCCAGGTACTGAACCACATAAGCCCTTTTTGGTCTTGCAGAATACTCATCACGTTGCCTTGTGCAAGGCCGTTACTGACTGAGAAGTATTTAATCTGGCATACCGGTTGGGAAACAACGGATAACACGACTGACAGAAAGAAGAAGAAAAAGCTAAGCCGCTTCATAGTCATTATTTTAAAGTTTAAGCAAAAATAATGAAATGCGTTCAGAAGAAAAACAGAAGGGTGGATTTTACATAAAAAATCCACCCTTTCCCTTATTTTGTCCTCTATCTTACTATGTTGCGCCTTACTTTATAGCTTTGACAAACGCTCTTCTACGCTTATGCTGTTCGGTCTTGAAGTATTCCCATTGTGCCTGTACCTTGCCGTTCAGTTCCAGTTCCGGATTGCTTTCCGCAAACACGAAGCCCAATTTCTGATAGACAGGGATTAAATCGGAGAATAGCAATGCGTTTACGCCCTTGTTCTGATACTCGGGCTTCACGGCTACCAGCAGCAAATCCAGCATTTTGGCGCGACGTTTCATAAACAGGGCTTTCAGCAGGTGATACCAACCGAAGGGCAGCAGACGTCCATGAGACTTCTGCAAAGCTTCTGACAGGGAAGGCATGGAGATGCCTACCGCCACCAGTTTGTCTTCGGCATCTGTAACCAGCGTCACCATACGAAGGTCCAGAATAGGCAGATACATTTTTACGTATTGATCAATCTGGCGTTGTGACAAGGCGGAATAGCCATACAGCGGACTGTATGCTTCATTCATCAGTTCAAAAATAGCCTGTCCGTAGTCGCGGGCAATCTTCTTGGCGGAAGAATACTTTTTGATTTTGAGGTTATATTTGCGCTGGATGAGTTCTGAAATGCGCTTATGCTTGTCGGGTATGGCATCCGGAATATAAATCTTGTATTCTACCCAGTCGGCGTCTTTCTCGAAGCCCATGCGTTCCATGTGTTGCGGGTAGTAGGGGTAGTTATAAGTGGTTGCCATTGTGCTGAGCTGGTCGTAACCTTCGATAAGCATACCTTCCGCATCAAAATCGGTAAAGCCTAACGGACCCTGTATGTGGGTCATACCCCGCTCTTTACCCCACTCTTCGACGGTACGTATAAGGGCTTCTGATACTTCGGGGTCGTCGATAAAGTCAATCCAGCCGAAACGTACTTCTTTCTTATTCCAGGTCTGATTGGCTTTATTGTTGACAATGGCTGCTACGCGTCCTACGATTCTATCATCCTTATAAGCAAGAAAATAGTCGGCTTCGCAAAACTCGAAAGCGGCGTTTTTCTTCTTGTTGAAGGTGTTGAGCATATCATCGTAGAGGTCGGGTACTGAATACGGATTGTTTTTGTATAGTTTGTAATTGAAGCGGATAAACTGTTTCAGCTCCTTTTTCGTAGAGACCTTTTTAATTGTAATTGCCATAGTTGTATGTTGTTATGAGTGGGCAAAGATACATGAAAATCTTTAAACTACGCTGCCTTACAGGCTATAAATGAGGAATGCCGTATATGCAATGTAGCAAAGTACCATAATGCTTCCCTCGATACGGGTAATGGTGCGTTTGGCAAAGAACAGTCCGAAGAGCCAAAGCAGAATGCCCGACCCTACCAGTACCCATAAGTCCGAGTTGGTAATGCCCGTCAGGTGTAAAGGTGTGATGGATGCGCTACAACCTAATACGAAGAATACGTTGAACAGGTTACTGCCCACTACGTTGCCAATGGCTATTTCCGGGTTCTTCTTCAAGGCTGCTACAATGGATGTGGCGAGCTCGGGCAGTGACGTTCCGCCAGCCACAAGCGTCAGTCCGATAACGGACTCGCTTACTCCCAGACTGCGTGCAATGCCGCTTGCGCCGTCTACGAAGAAGCTGCCGCCGGCAATAAGCGCACCGAGGCCACCCAAAATGTAGAGAGTGGATTTCCAGAGCGGCAATTGCTTGATATTCCCGTCATTACCTGCCGTTTCTTCGGGGGTACGCGAGGCAATGGCAAAAGTGTAACTCAGGAAGATGGCGAAGAAACAGAGTAACAGCAGTCCGTCGGTAATGCTGAGGATGTTGGCTTCGTCTCCATTCAGAAATACGTCGTTGGCACAAACCAGCAAAGCTATGGAAGAGAGGATGCACAAAGGAATTTCTTTTTGCAGCGTATTCCGGGTCACGGCAATCGGGGCGAACAGTGCGGTACAGCCTACAATCATCAGTGTATTGAAAATGTTGCTTCCTACGACATTGCCGATAGCTATATCCGCGCTTCCTTTCAAGGCGGAAGATACGCTGACCGTCAGTTCCGGGGCAGACGTTCCGAAAGCGACGATTGTCAGTCCGATAACGATGTTGGGTATACGGAAACGTTGGGCTACGGACGCAGCTCCGTCCGTCAGTCCGTTGGCACCTAATAGAATGAGGAGAAGTCCTCCTACGAGTAACAGAATGTTCATGGAATCTATTTTTGCGGGCAAAGATAATGTAAAATTCCGATTAAGAGAGTTTAAGAGGGAGTCCGTTTTACTTCTGCGGGAATGAAGAATTTGTTTAAACCGATAGCGGAATGGAATGAACAGGCTCATTTTTTATGAAATATGAAAAACATTCTGTATGTTTGACGTTTTATTTAAAGTAACCATATTATAACAACCAATAAAATATTTTGAGATGAGAGGGATTCGCGCCTTGTGGCTGATGCTGATGTTACTGACAGCCGACGGAGTTTCTGCCCAATTGGTAGAGAAAGTGCTTCGCGCCATAGAAGGAGACAGCTTGGCTCCGGTTACAACGATAAAGGCAGACTCGGATTCTGCGGTATCACTGTCGGCAATCAAGCAGGAGTTGGAAGCAGCCCGGCTGAATGAAGCCAACCTGCGTATGGAAATGGAGCAACTGAGGCTTGCCAGCTATGCGGCCGACTCCGTAAAACACTTGCAGCAGAAACAGCGCATCGACTCCCTGCGTAAGGTGACTCCCGGCGTTCCGGTGGTGGTAGAGGGAGATACGCTGTTCTATCTCTATGCCAAGCGTGGCGGCCATACTCCCCAGCAACGTGCCGAGATGGATGCCGCTGCCATATTGGAGTTGGGCAAACGCTTTAATCTGCGTCCCGATTCACTGTATATGGAAAGCAGCGATATCGTTACCGACCTTATGTATGACAATAAAGTCATCGCTTCCTTTATCGACCAGGACGGATTGTGGGAGAACTGTACCCGTGACCGGTTGGCTGCCCACAACCGTAAAGTGATTGTCGATAAGTTGAAAGAAATGAAAGATGAGCACGGTCTGTGGCAGTTGGGCAAGCGTATCCTGTATTTTGTCTTGGTGCTTGTAGGGCAATATTTCCTTTTCAGACTTACCATCTGGTTGTTTAAGAAACTGAAAGTGCGGATACAGAGGTTGAAAGATACTAAGTTAAAACCTTTCTCCATTCAGGATTACGAATTGCTGGACACGCAGAAACAGGTTAATCTGCTTATTTTCCTCTCGAATCTGCTGCGTTATATCATCATGTTCCTTCAATTACTATTGACGGTTCCGTTGTTGTTTTCCATCTTTCCGCAGACCAAGAGCCTGGCATACCAGCTGTTTTCTTATATTTGGATTCCGGTAAAGAGTATCTTTACTTCGGTTGTGGAGTATATACCCAATCTGTTCACTATCTTTGTGATATGGTATGCGGTGAAGTATTTGGTGCGTTTTGTCCATTACCTTGCCAATGAGGTGAAATCCGAGCGGTTGAAGATACGCGGCTTTTATTCCGATTGGGCTGAACCTACTTTCCACATCATCCGTTTTCTGCTCTATGCTTTTATGATTGCGATGATTTATCCCTACCTGCCCGGTTCCAAGTCCGGAGTATTTCAGGGCATTTCGGTTTTTGTAGGATTGATAGTTTCGCTTGGGTCAAGTACTGTTATCGGGAATATTATTGCCGGTTTGGTGATTACTTATATGCGTCCTTTCAAGTTGGGCGACCGTATTCAGCTGAATGAAACGACGGGTAACGTTATCGAAAAGACTCCGCTTGTCACCCGTATCCGAACGCCGAAGAACGAGGTGGTAACTATTCCGAATTCTTTCATCATGTCCTCGCATACCGTCAATTACAGCACTTCTGCCCGTGAATACGGTTTAATTATTCATTCAGAGGTAAGTATCGGTTATGATATCCCTTGGCGGCAGACGCATCAACTGTTGATAGAGGCTGCACTGAATACGCCCGGTGTGATAGACGATCCGCGTCCTTTTGTGCTGGAAACCTCGCTTAGCGATTGGTATCCGGTGTATCAGGTGAATGCATATATCAAAGAGGCCGACCGTTTGGCGGATATTTATTCTGATTTGCATCAGAATATCCAGGACAAATTTAATGAAGCGGGTATCGAGATTATGTCTCCGCATTATGTGGCTACACGTGATGGAAGCCAGAGTACGATTCCGAAGGACGACTTGCGAGGGAAGAAATAATTAATATGCTATAAAACAAAGGCTCGTTTACTATTTATTTCTTTCAGGCACGGGATTACACGGAAAAACACGGATAAAATTAAAGGGGAACCGTGAAAATCTGTGTAATCCGTACCTGAAAAGAAAGCATTAAATGTTTTGCCTCTTATAAATGGAACTTATTTCTAAAAAGAATTATTTGCTGCGTGTCACGGTGTGCAGCACATTGCCTTTCTTGTCAATCATGCGCAACTCCAATGTCTTTTTATTGGCGGACACAATGGAAAAACCGGGTTCGGGACTGCAAAACACAGTACCTTCAATGGGACTGACTTTACGGCTGAGCGAACCGGCGGAGTTGGTGATGTAATCTATATCGCTGCCCGGTACGCGGACGTGCTGGAAGTTATGGATGTGTCCGCAGATATACATATCTACTTTGTGTTTGCGGAGTATCGGGTCGAGCCGTGATTGCATATCCCGGCGTTCGCTTCCGTCTTTCGGCGTTTCGGCATAAATGGGGTGATGTCCGGCAACGATTACCCAGTCTTCTTTAGCGGTGGTCAGAACAGAATCGATCCATGCGAGCTGTTGTTTGTAATCCTGTTTGCAGGCGTCGGGATAGGTTTCTTTTTCATTGCGGTATTTGTCTATCATCGGAGCGGTATCTACCCATACCACCCGGATAGTCATGCCTTTATCTTCAAAGACTTTGGTATAGTAACGTGCGGGCATCGCCCAGCGGCGACTGATATTCGAATAATCCAGTACAGCCTGTGTATTGCCGCGATATTCATGGTTGCCCAGCAGGGGGAACCAGTCTATCATCAGTTCGGGATGGCTGTAAATCAATTCGTAATTAGTCATCCATAACGGGTCGCTGACGGACCGTACGCCTTCAAAGTGGTGTACATCGCCCGTAGCGAGTACAAATTCCGGGTCTGTACCGTTTTCCGCCATTACTCCCATGAGTTCGGCAATGGTTTTTTGGTCATAGTAGCCGTTACGTCCCAAGTCGTTGGCTACGTAGAAGTTGAACTTCTTGTCGAATATGGAATAATCGGTGATTTGAGCGATTGCCGGGTTGCCCAGCAAGGTAATGAATAATAAAAGGAATATTTTCTTCATTGTTGTTTCTTGTGTTAGATATTATTGAATGATAGTATAAGGTCAGAAGTTAATCTTTACTCCGGCATTCACCTTTACACCGTAGTATTCGGCTTGCATGGTGCGGTCTTTCGTACCTTGGTAGTAGCGGAGGGGCTGGTTCAGCAGGTTATTGGCTTCGGCGTAGAATGTTGTCTTGATTTTCTTTCCGAAGGTATAGCTCGCGTTGGCATCCATATAATTCACTTTGTCGTAGTAACGGTCGTAGAAGGCGCTTTCACCCATTTCATCAATAAAGTCGGAAGCGAAATTATAGCTTAAACGGATATTTAGTCCGGCTTTCTCGAAATAGAGCGAGGCATTGGCGGTATGTGTCGGTGATCCCGGCATGCTGAGGCCTTCTTCATTCTCGCGGCCTTCGAAGTTGAAATCCTCTACACGGGAGTGTGTATAAGTATAGGTTCCGTAGAAACCGATACACTTCAAGGCAGGGGCGATAAAGCCGAAATCGCGTTGGTAAGAGAGCTCTACACCGAGCAGGTTGGCGTTACCCGCATTCTTGGGTTGCGTGAAGCGAGTATATACATTACCCTGGTATTCGTAGTTGGTACTGATTTGGTCTACGATGAAGTCATCGATTTTCTTGTAGAAAATACCGGCACTGACCAGACCGATGCTACGGAAATAATAGTCGGCGCTCAGGTCGAAGTTGTAAGACATGGTCGGTTTCAGTTCGGGATTTCCGATAGTGATTTCATTGTCGGAGCGCTTGATGTTTACGCTCGGTACAAGAGCCGAATATTTGGGACGTGACAATGTCTGGGTGAATGAACCGCGTACTTTGAAGTCTTCGTTTACGTTCCATTTTACGAGCAGTGAGGGTAAGAAGTTGATGTAACTGTTGTGTTGGCGTTCGGTTTTACCGGTGATATCCTCGTCCGCATCATATGTACGTCCGGTATAGGCTAAGTCGGTGTTTTCGATGCGCAGACCGGACATCAACTCTACGCGGTCTGTTATTTTCTGGTCGAAGCGGATATAACCGGAACTGACGGTTTCGCGAGCTTCGAAGTTACCTGCCAGCTCTTCCTGTACTTGTTCCTTTTCAAACAATGAGGCGTTGTTCAGGTCTAATGACCCGGTGTATTCCTTGCCGGCATAGATTCCTGTCTGGTATTTGCTATTGGGCATGAAGTGCTTGTTGGATTGGTCAACAGTATTTTTAAGGCTGTTTTCCATAAAGGCGTCTTCGTCCAGCGGAGAGTATTCATAGAAATCCACCTCCTTGTCTTTGGTTTTACGAACCACCTTTGCGCCGAATTTCAGTTTATTGCCGTTCTTGAACGGAAGTTTGAAGTTGGCGGAGAATTTCAGGTCTTGTTCTTTGATGTCTTCTTGTTGTTCGGTCAGTTCTTTCAGACTGAATTCGTCATTCAAGGTCATTGTAGAACCGTCTTTGGGAGAAGCAAAAGGTTGACGTTCGTTGCTCAAGTCCATATTGAATTTCTGTTTCTTGAGCTGGAAGTCGATGTAGCGTTCGTTGGGGCGTTCTTCGCTGGCTTTGGCGTAACTTGCGTGCCAATCCATGGCGAGAGGTCCGAAGAGATGTTCGCCGCCGAGGGCGAAGTCCATCGTGCGCTGGCGTTCCAGACGGGCATTGCGGTTATCGGGTGTTCCGGCTTTGGTTTGTATGCGTACGGTGGCACTGCCATCCGGCTCAAGGTCTTTCAGGTTGGTGCGGTAACGGTTTTCCCAGTCGTTGCGGTTGTTGAAAATACCCTTGAAAGTAAGTTTGTGGTTGGTGTCGATGTCCCAGTCCAAAGCAGCGGAGTAGCTTTGGCGTTCGCGGGTTACATAATACTGGCGTATCTGATAGTCGTTGACATACACCTTTCCGTCTTCATCCTGCTCCCATGTAAATTCGGTGTCGTAGGAACCGGAAGGGGAATTCTGATAAGAGGCTGATACCATCAATCCTAATTTGTCGTTGAAGAAACGGTCGCCGTAGGTAAATCCCAGATTCAGTTGCGCCTTTTCGCTAATCCAGTTGTAGCCTGTTCCTGCGGTGGCTGCAATGGTGCGCTTGTAAGGCGAGTTCTTGGTAACCAGATTGATAGAGCCGCCAATGGCATCGGCATCCATATCCGGGGTGACTACCTTGTTTACCTCGATAGTCTGAATCATGTCTGCCGGAATCAGGTCGAGCTGTACGTTGCGGGTTTCACCTTCGGCAGAGGGTACGCGGTTGCCGTTGATAGTTACGGAACTTAAGTCGGCGCTTGTTCCGCGAACTTGTCCGAAACGGGCTTCCCCCTGGTCGTACTGTACGTTGATACCGGAGATACGTTTCAAGGCATCGCCGATGTTGGAGTCGGGGAATTTACCTACCTGGTCGGCGGATACTACATTGGTAATTCCCAGATTGCTCTTTTGGGCGTTGATGGCACGGCGCTGTCCCTGAAATGCGCCGCCCACAACCACTTCCTGAAGTTCGACCCCTTCGTTCAGTACCACGTCTTTCTCTAAAGTACGTCCGGCGGGAATCGTGATTTTCAGCTCTACGGGCGAGTAACCTACGTAGCTTACTTTCACCGTATAAGTTCCCGGGTCGAGGTTGGGGAATGTGTAGAAACCGTTGACGTCGCTCGTCACGCCGGTGTGTAGTTTCTCGATATAGATTGAAGCGCCCGGGAGAGTTTGCTTTGTTACATCGATGATACGGCCGCGTATCGTACCTTGTTTAACGATATTTGCTTTTTCATCGGCCATTGTCGTGTTACTGGCCGTTGCGAATAGGAGCAGGAATAAGAATGCTCTTACAATTTGTTTCATACCTGTTATTATCTGTTAATAATTTGCGGCAAAAGTACAGGTATGGAGTTACGTCTGTTTTACGGGATTTTGAAGAACCGATAACAATAATATTACAATTAAGTTGCAAATCGGATATACCGGTTCCACGTCTTTATGTTTTACTGCTTTTTGACTATATATCAGGGTTGTTTACAGGCAATCAATAGTTTTTTTTCATCGGCAAGGGTAGTTGCAAACAGATAGATATTTCCACCGTCCGCCAGTTTCAGGCGCTTTCGCAGTTCGGCCACGCTGGTGGGGAAGTTACGTACTGTGAGGTTGGCTTTTTTTTCCGTACCTATCAGTTCTTTAAGCCCTTTCTTGTTGAGGCTGCTACTGCCGGTAATGCGGAACCTGCGTCCGGGAAAGTCCGGTATATATGCGTCGGAAGTGTAAAGGTGGCTGTTGGGATGCAGTTTCTCTACATTATATATGGATGAAATGCTGCGGAACGCTCCGGCTTTTAGGATGGATGCATTGGGCTCGTACAAGTATGCTTTCAATATGGAGGTATACGGGCATGGATGCTCTTTCTCCTGTTGGCGGGTGAACAGAAGGTTTTGAGCCTTTTGCGATGCTGTGAGATTGGTGCAGTGAATAGGAATTTCCTCGGAGGATAAATTTATTTCGTGCCCTAATACGAGGAGAAGCTCTTTGCATTCGTTGTTGACAGAAACGACATGGGCTGCCTGTACATGTTTCAAATCGTGCAATGCGAGAGTTAGATCCAACATAGGAGACAACTTAACCAATACGTGTGACGCTTTCTCAAGCAGTAAGTCTTCCAAAGCGGACACATCAGGTTCGCACTCGCTGATAGCTATCGTTTTACCTCCATGCCCGTCACGTCGGGCGGGGTCTATGAATATCCAATCTACGGGTTTCATCTCTTGCAGATGGTGAATGCTGTCTTCATGGCAGACGGAAATGTGGTTCAACCCTAAGGCGGGAAAATTGTGCCGGGCAATCTCGCAAAGTGTTTGCTGGCGTTCCACGTAAGTAGCTTTCCGGAAGCAGGAAGATAAAAAGGCGCAGTCAATGCCGAATCCGCCTGTGAGGTCGGTGACGGAATTTCCCGATACGGGAGTGGCATTTTCTTCGGAGCTCTGTTGTTCAGGTTTCAGCAGACGGTTTATAATCTCCGCTTTATATCGTGCAGTCACCTCGGAGGAGCATTGCTCCAGAGAAAGGTGAACCGGATAGAGTATCTTCTCGTTTTCGGCCCATGCAGGTATCTTCTCTCTGGCAATCTGCCAGCCGGAAATTTGTGTGATGGCGGCAGGCATATCTACCGAGGGGTAACGGTGTGCCTGCAAAGCAAGGAGTCTTACGTCTTCCCGGCGGTGTGTACGGATGAAGTGGAGAGTGTCTTGGCTGTGTATTTCGGTCATTCGTGTCTTTTCCATTCTCGGTAAATTTTTCAAGATAAGGAACTGTATTGTCAAATATATCTTTTTATATCTCCTTTCTAAACGTGAAAATGTCCATTGTTCTTGTTATCATTGGGGAATAATTTGGTATTTTATTACAAAGATAACCAAAACAAACAGTTCTGCACTATATGAGGAGACTTCAATTCTTGGTTTGTATCATTTGCAAAGTTATAGTGAGGAAACAAAGTAAGACGCAGGCTGTCCGTTTTTTGCAGATAGAGGTTGCTTGGGTTAAGGGATTATTGGGTACTTTTCTTTAGCTGTCTGCCGGCTGACACGGTTAAAGTGCCACCATTCGCTGGGTAACGGGCGGAAACCGGCCTCTCTCATTACTTTACGCAAGAGACGGCGGTTCTTCATTTCTTGTTTGGTAATCTTGTTTGCTTGTACTAATTGCTCTTCTCCGGTAATATGGGCTTCTTTACCGAGATAATCTACGGGGGTACCCATTGGTAACGGCTGTCCTTGGGCATCGATGATGCTGATGTCGACCGCCAGGCCATAGTTGTGCAGGCCACCGCCCCGTGCGGGGTTGGATACGTATATATATTTGGGTGTTCCCTTTACCACGTTCCACATCTTCTGCTGGACAGACATAGGACGTGCTGCGTCGTAGACGATGAGGCTGTAATCAGGACATATCTCTTTCAAGAGTTTTTGGGCTTGCAACAGGCTTTCCATTGCTTCCGGGTGAAGATAGGCTTCATGCAAGTCTTCGTATAATACCTGCCCTGTGAAATTGTCTGCACGGGTGTACATCAGGTCTATGGCAATACTGTTATCCGCCTCGGCAATATTGATGAAGCCGAGTGAATCCAGATAAGCCGCCATTTTGCTCTTGGCAGGGAGTACGGAGCATATGGTGTCTGTATAAATATCTTCAGTCGTAGCGGTTTGTATGGAAGGATGTTGCCGGCATCCGCCCCCAATAATAGCCGATATGCAGATGAAGAACAGGTATCTTGCAGATTTTATCATATTTCAATTCTCCTTGTGACGGACAAAGATAATCGAAATATGATAAAGCAGGTCTTATTACAGCTAAGGATTTATGGTGATGTAAATAGCTGTGGCGGTAGCAGAGGGGATGGTTACCGAAACTCCGGTTCGTATTTGATTTATATACCCAGACGATCTTTCAGTAATCGGTAACCGGTAAGGCTTACCCGTAGCTTTACTCCGTTCTTTAGTATCAGCTGATATGTTTCTTTGCCAAAAAGTTCAAGACGGGATATTTGCGTTATATTCACAATACTTGAACGATGAATACGAACAAAGTTGTCTGCGGGTAAATGTGTTTCAAGATATTTCATGGTTTGCTCCTTAATATATTCTCCCGTGGAGGTTACCAATGTGGTATAATCTCCGCAGGCCTGTATATATAGCAGTTCTTCTACTTTGATGATATGTATCCGGGAACCGTCTTTTACAGTAATGCGGTCGATGGGTTCATCTCGTACTTGTTCTTCTGTGGATATCTCTTCGTGTTCGGGGATGGGAAAGTTTGCCTCTTCCGAAGGTACGTTTCCTGCCTGTTGGAGATGATACCATAAAAGTATGGCTATCCAGGCGGGGATACCGAACAAAAGGCGAAAAGGTATGGTATAGGCAAATGGTATGTATGGCATACCTGCAATTCTTACCATGATGTCGCAAATCATGAAACTTCCTGCCAGCCATAATAAAATGACTGTTACACCGGTTATGATGTTCGTTCTGCACATGGAAACGGTGCCTACTATAAACCATGACAGATAGGATAGTATTGTGAACCATCCAATTGTGGTAATTCCGTCTATTAGGGCGGGTATCCAGTCTGTGTCGGTATAACATCGGAGCAATGCGGTTTGAGCAATCACCAGAAAGAGTGAAAGTCCCAGTGCCGGAGTCCAGCGATAAGGGTAATCTGTTATCGGATGTGCTTCCATACGTCAATCTTTTATTTCTATGCCGCCGAATGATATATTGCCCCGGATGACGAGTACAGACCATTCTTGTTTGGTTTCCGCTCCTTTCCAACGTTTGTCCTCGCAACCGCCGCAGAAGCAGTTACACTCTATTTGTACTTTCCAGTCTGAAGGGATGAACAACTCGATTCCGCCCCAGTTGCAGTTCAGGTCTATGTAGGTTTCGCCGGAGGCTATGTGTGTATGGCGTAAGTCGATTGTTGTACCGCCGAAGTAGGTGCGTATATTGGCTCCTCTAAACAGCTCATCCAATACTACATGGCGTACGGCGCTGAGCGAGTTGTTTGAGTATAGAAAACCGTCTTCCGATTGGTATTTTTGTTCTCCTTGTGTTCCCGTTCTTGCATTTGCCATTTGTTGCATCATTCTGGCATGTTGCATTCTACGGTTTTTCCAATGTTTGCTTCGATGGGGGCTGATGACAAAGATTCCGGTAAGGATAAGAATCAAAGGCCAAAGCATTGCTTGGGAGTTATCGGGGAATAACATGAGTTTGTTGCCTAAAAGATAGATGCCTGCCAATAGTAAAGTACCGCCCAAAAGATAGCGTTGGCGTATGATGGTGTATGTACCTACTATAATAAAAAGGGAGTGCCACGCTACCAGAAGGTTGAAATATTCTTCGGTTATCATCCCCGAATTGCGGGCAAAGAGTAATAATCCGGTAAGGATAAGGAGTGAGGCTGTCAGCATTTTGCCATAACCTTTGTGAAACGGGAATTTCTGTTTGTCTTCCATTGTTTTTGGTTTTTATGATTGTCGGCTCAAAAGTAGATTAATTCTTTATGCTGCTGAATACTTTTCGGGTGATTACGGTTGGAAAACCGATGAAAACCGGATAGAAATCGATGAATTGGGAGTACTGAATGAGCGTGTTTTCCGGTAACTCGAATAGTTTATAACTAAAAAAGGCTCTATTCCTTTCGGAATGAGCCTCTTTCTTGTGGACCAGCCTGGGCTTGAACCAGGGACCTCCAGATTATGAGTCTGTTGCTCTAACCAACTGAGCTACAAGTCCGGTGTATCCTTATCTCGGATAGCGGGGACAAAAGTAGTATTTTCTCTTGAAATATGCAAGCGTTTCAGATAAAAATGCGAATGTATTTTGTTTAGAATTTGTATGTTCGTTTAGGATTCTTGGGAAACCATCCCTTTTTTACCCGGTCTTCCTGTTCAAAGACTTCTTTGATAGTCCAGAATGATGAGAATGCGAATACGCCAAGAAGTGAGGCTACCAGAATGTTCTCGGTACATAATGAGGCTATGACGCCACCGATCCCTAACAGTAGGAAAATCCACCAGCATTTAGTTCCCCAATAATATTCGGCTTTTACTACTATGGGGTGAAAGATACCTATGATAAGGAAAGTACAGATACCGATTACAAGTCCTGACAGGTGATATTCGTTTAAGAAATCCATATTTATAAGTGATAAGGTGGTAAAATTATAGAGTGATAAAATAACAATTTTATCACTCTATTGTTTTATTTATCTTACTTTTCCGGGCAAATAGGAATTTCTTTCTTGATACTCTGTTCCAGTGAAATTAAAGTTTCTGTTGCGGTGACACCGGGAATCTCCTGCATCTTGTTATTCAGCAAATCCATTAAATGTTCGTTATCGCGTGCATACACTTTGGTCAGCATAGTGTACGGACCGGTGGTAAAATGACATTCCACGATTTCGGGAATCTTTTGCATCTCGGCGACAACAGCCTTATACATGGAACCTTTTTCCAATTTGATTCCTACATAAGTACAAGTTCTGTAACCCAAAGACTTGGGATTTACATGGTAGCCGGATCCGACAATGACACCCAAATCAATCAAGCGCTGTACACGTTGGTGAATGGCAGCACGTGATACGCCACACTCGGCAGCTACATCCTTAAAAGGAATACGGGCATTTTGGGAAATAATCTCCAGAATCTGCCGATCAAGATTGTCTATTTTTTCCATAATAGTAAATAAGTAAAGTTCTTGTTCTTATCAAATAGTAAGCAAATATAGGACTTTATTTTAATTTATCTATAAAATGGGAAGAAAAAAAGAATAAAAGTGATAATACGATAAAGTGATAGGTTAATAAGGTGATAAAGTGATAAGGGATGGAGAGGTGATAAAGTGGTAGGGTGATAATTGAATAGGGCGGTAAAGTATCATCACTTTACCGCCCTACCGCTTTATTGCGTTATCGTATTATTTTTCGATACCTACCAGTTCTACTTCAAAAATCAAGGTAGAGAACGGTTTGATTTGACCACCGGTTTCTCTTGCACCGTAAGCCAGGTCTTGCGGGATGTAGAGTTCCCACTTAGAGCCTACAGGCATCATGGTGAGAGCTTCTGTCCAACCTTTGATAACTTGGTTGGCACGGAATGTAGCAGGTTCTTTACGCTTGTATGAGCTGTCGAATTCTGTTCCGTCAATCAATGTACCTTTGTAGTTTACTTTCACTTTGCTGGTATCGGCAGGAATTGCACCGGTTCCTTTGGTGATAACTTTATATTGCAGACCGCTCGGAGTAGTTACAACACCTTCCTTAGTCTTGTTTTCTGCGAGGAATTTCTCACCGGCAGCTTTGTTGTCAGCGTATTTCTTCTCTAAAGCTTTAGATTTTACGGCATCCATTTGGGTCTGCATAAAAGTCTGAGCTTCTTCTTTGGTCATGATGCCCTTGCCGATAACTCCGGCAACGAAACCAGCCAACAGGTTCTCACGACTGATAGTTTGTGTAGAGTCTCCACCGAAAATCTGTTGGTTGAAACCTTCTACCCATTGCTTGCTTACCATTTGTCCGATTTGCAGACCTGCCATGTAAGCGGCATCTTTCTTATCTGTTTTTGTTGCACCTTCGTTGAAACCTTTCAGGAAGTCTGTCATCTGAGTGGAATCGATACCTTGTTGTGCAAGATATTGGTCCAGGCCTTCAGTACGTGCCATACCGATAGCGTAAGATAATGAGTCGATGTCCGTTTTCAGATTTGCTTTCGGACTTTGTGCAGTACAAGAAGCCAAACCGGCAGCTGCTGCAAGAGCCATGATAAATGTTACTTTTTTCATTTTGCTTTTAAAATTATTTATTTAATACTTTAAGTAGTTCCACTTCAAAAACGAGGGTACTGTGCGGCGGAATCATTTCACCTGCACCTTGTGCTCCGTAAGCCAATTCGCTGGGGATGTAAAGCTTCCACTTGGCGCCTTCGGGCATCAGTTGCAAGGCTTCCACCCATCCCGGAATTACCTGGTTCACACCGAATGTGGCGGGTTGGCCGCGTTTGATGGAGCTGTCGAACAATGTTCCGTCAATCAATGTACCTTCGTAGTGGCATTGTACCTGGTCGGTAGCTTTTGCGTATGTGCCTACGTTACCTTCGTTGATTACTTCGTACTGGAGTCCGCTGGGCAGGGTAACTACGCCCGGACGTTTTTTGTTTTCTTCAAGGAACTTCTTGCCGGCTTCAATGTTGGCGGCATTCATTTTCTGTTCCAGTTCTTCGAAGTACTTATTTACTATTTCGCGGGCTTCCGTGTGGCTGATAGCCGTTTGGTTGCCATCCAAGACGTCTTTGATTGCTTGTGCAAAGTCATCTACTGCGATGCCCTTAGCACCCATACTTAAAAGATTCTGACCTATTCCAAGGCCGATAGCATAACTGAATTTATCCATAAAGTGATTTTGTTGACGGCTGAAATGATTTCTTTTCCAGCCTATTGCAAATTAACGAATGGCAAAAGTACGTCTTTTATTTGAATGATTTTGTTTTTTTCAGATTAAAAAATCTTAGCAAGTGAAAATAACTTCCCTCTTTTCGGGTATTATTCATACATTTGTATGACTATATGAACTTTAAGGAGATATAAAGATGAAGAACTTGGTTGTTTTGTCCGGTGCGGGTATGAGCGCCGAGAGTGGCATCAGTACTTTTCGTGATGCAGGCGGGTTGTGGGATAAGTATCCGGTAGAACAGGTGGCTACTCCCGAAGGTTATGCCCGTAATCCGGAACTGGTCATCAACTTTTATAACGAGCGCCGCAAGCAATTACTGGATGTAGAGCCGAATGCCGGGCACATCGGGCTTGCCGGACTGGAGAAGGATTTCAATGTGACGGTTGTTACACAGAACGTTGACAATCTGCACGAGCGTGCCGGAAGTAAACGGGTTATTCATCTTCATGGCGAACTGACAAAAGTTTGTTCCAGTCGCGCCCCTTATAATCCGCATTACATAAAAGAACTGAAACCGGATGAATACGAAGTGAAGTTGGGAGATAAGGCCGGTGACGGTACTCAGCTTCGTCCCTTTATCGTCTGGTTCGGGGAGGCGGTTCCTGAGATTGAAACGGCCGTCAACTATGTGGAAAAAGCGGATATATTCGTTATTATCGGTACCTCGATGAATGTATATCCGGCTGCCGGATTGCTGAACTACGTGCCTCGTGAGGCCGAAGTGTATCTGATAGATCCTAAACCGGTAGATGTACATTCCACGCGGCGGATACATATAATCCAAAAGGGAGCATCGGAAGGTGTACAAGAGTTGCGTTCGCTGCTTAAACCCTAAGTACGCTTGTCCGTAGCCTATATGTACGTGTCACTTCATTGGCAATGTTGTGCCACTATGATGGCAGGCCTGTGCCTGCTCGATGGCATAAGTGTGCCAATAAGGCGGCACATCCGATTTTATAAACCGTATAGATTATTTTTTCAGTACTGCCCTCAGTACGAACCAGGCATGATAGGCTGCGGTGCTTATCCAGCCGTAATGTTGCGCCATGATGCGGAAGCGCTCCTTGAGCGAGGCTTTCCGGTTCCGGGTAGTCATACCCTCGTCCAGATAGTCTATTATCGTGAGATGAGTATTGTGTAGCGTTTGCGCTTTCTTCATGATACGGATACACCAGTCGAAGTCGGCGGAGAAACGGTACTTCAAATTATATGGTTCTGCTAAAGCGCGCTTGGCAAAAAATGCCTGATGGCAGACAAGCATTCCTTGTTTGAAGCTTTTCCACGTCAGCGTTTCCGGGGCGGACAGACGGCGCATACGGACAAAGTGCCCTTCTTTATCTACCAGAGCCGTTTCGCCATACAGCACATCAGGCAATTCGCTTCCTGTCAATGTATGTACCATTTGTTGTAGCGTATCATCCTCATGGAAACTGTCTCCGGCATTGAGGAAACAAAGGTAATCGCCCGTAGCCAGCCGGATGCCTTTGTTCATGGCGTCGTACAAGCCTTTATCGAGTTCGCTTACTACCTGTGCGATGTGATTCTTGTAGCGGTCTGTGATAGAAAGTGTTTTGTCTTTCGAGGCCCCGTCCACAATGATATACTCCACATGGCGGTAAGTTTGCGAGATAACGCTCTGGATAGTGTCTTCCAATACCGCTTCGGCATTGTAGGTCACGGTAATGACGCTGAACTTGGGGGTGGGATGATTATGCATTTTTTCCGGTGACTTTGTTGTACAGGTCGATATATTTTTTAGCGATAGTACCTTCCGAATAGTGGGTGACGGCTTTCCGACAGGCTTGTTCGGAGAGGCTGGAATAATCCGGGTCGGTAAGCGTCCAGTAGATGCCGTTGGCAAAATCTTCGGACGATTTATATTGCGCCACATATCCGTTGTGCAGATGGTCTATCATTTCGGGGATACCGCCTACGTTGAAACCGACACAGGGAATACCGCACGCCATGGCTTCCATAATCATATTGGGCAGGTTTTCTTCCAGTGAGGGAGTGACAAAAAGGTCTACCGCATTATAAATGTCCACTAACTGATGTTCGTTGCTGACGAAATCCAGCGGATAGACTTTGAAAGGCAGTAAGTTCGCCAATTGCTGCGACTCCTTGCCGAAAACGACGACGCCGAGCTTTTCTTTCAGTTCGGGATGCTTTTCCGCCAGCAGTTTGCACGATTCTACCAGATAGTCGATTCCTTTCCGCTTATCCGTTATCTTTACAGAGCCGAACAGAGCGAGCTTGGCATCCTGAGGCAGTTTACATCTGCTGCGCGCTTCTTGCTTGTTGTGCGGCTTGAACAAGTTGGTATTGATGGGATTGGGAATACAGGTAATCGTGTGTCCGGCGAGCAAGGCGCTTTTCTTTGCCAAGCCTTCCAGCCAGTGGCTGCACGTTACGAAGTTGATGTGCCGTCCTTTGTACAAATTCTGTTTTTTGTAGAAAGTCCGGTAGGAGAGGTCTTTCTTGCCGCCATTGCCATGAATGAAAGGACAGTTACGGCACTCCTGCTGATAGCGGGTACACTCGCGGGCATGATGGCAGATACCGGTGCACGGCCACATGTCGTGCATGGTCCACACTACGGGTTTGCCCGATGCGAGGATATTCTCGATGTTTCTCAGAGACAACATCCCCTGATTTATCCAATGAAGATGAATTACATCCGCTTGCTGAAATTCCGGGAGCGAGGTGATGTCCGTACCCGTATTGGCAATATCGACGGCAAAGATATTATCCCGTTTGAAATGGTTGGCTTTCCATATAACGATACGTTCCCAGACAAATTTCCATACCATGCGCCAGTTGCGGCTCAATGAAACTACGGTGATTTGGTCGGTTTGCTTGTCACGTACCAAAAGCTTGGCCTTGATGCCGTTATTCTTGAGCGACTCCATTAGTCTGCTGGCCGCCACGGCTGCTCCGCCGATGCGTTCGGATGTATTGATTAATAGTACTCTCATTTTTGCGGAATGTTTGGACAAAAGTACTGCTTTTGCCGCTTTCTGCTCCATAAATCTTTTATTTTTTTAGTCTGTAACCGCTAAACTCCCTATCTTTGCCGGAGTTAAAAGCCCGTGATGTCGTAAGCAATGAAAATATTGAGGTGGAAAGCGGATTTATCATCGGAGGAAACGGGCTTTTCGTCGTAAGAAACCTATGGCTCATCGGTAGAAAATAAATGTAAGTATGGGAGATAAAGGAATGAAAAGACTGGAGCAACTGTGGCAGACTTTCCTGAGCGTGGTGAAGATACTGTTGCAATCCAAGTGGCGTACGCATTTGCCGTCGTCGTTCAGTAATCCGGAAGAGTTGTTGATACTGGCTAACGGCCCTTCATTGAACCGTACGGTTCAGGAAACTCCGGATTTTATAAAAGGCAAGACGTTGCTGGCGGTGAATTTCTGCGTTACCTCCCCTATGTTCGAGCAGCTTCGCCCGGAGATATATCTGATAGCCGACCCTCTCTTTTGGATTGTTCCCGAAAAGCGTGTGCAGTTGTTTCAGACGCTTGCCGAAAAGACCGCCTGGCCGATGAACCTGTTTATTCCTGCCCGTGCTTTGAAGAATAAAGAGTGGCAGCCTATGCTGGCCGGTAACCGGAATATCCGCCTCTGCATTTATAATACCACTCCGATAGAAGGTGTACAGGGATTCTGCAACTGGGTGTTCGGTAAAGGTTGGGGGGTACCCCGCCCTCACAATGTGCTGATTCCCTCTATCGCCATCGGATTGCGCCTGCCGTTTAAGAAGATTTATCTGGCAGGTGCCGACCATTCCTGGTTGCCGGAAATCACGGTGACGGACGATAATGTGGTACTGATGCACCAAAAGCATTTCTATGACCGTGACAAGTCGCAGGCGGCGACGGTGACGCAGGAGAACCTGCATAGCGCACGGCTTTATACGATACTTTACCACATGTATGTGGCCTTTAAGTCCTATTTCGTGCTCGAAGCCTATGCTCGACGGTTGGGCAAGGAAGTGATTAACGTTACGCCGGGCAGTTATATAGACGCTTTTAAACGAATGAAGTTATGAAAGACGGAATCATCATTCAGGCACGTACCGGTTCTACCCGGTTGCATAATAAGATACTGCTCCCTTTCTATGGCAAGCAGCGCATTATCGACATCTTAATCGGCAATATCAAGCAGGCTTGTATTGGTAGGACGATTGTCCTTGCCACTACCAACCGCCCTCAGGATGACATATTGGCGGAGGTTGCCCGTGAAGCAGGTATCTGTTGCTACCGGGGCGATGAGGATAATGTGCTCGACCGCTTTATCCGGGCGGCCGCAACGTTCGGCTTAGACCGCTTTATCCGTGTTTGTTCGGATAATCCTTTCCTGCGTCCCGACAGTTTCCTGACGTTTTTCGCGGAACATGACGCCCGGCCGGCGGATTATATTGCCTACGGCTTTGCAGACGGCCGCCCTACCATCAAATCGCATTTAGGCTTGTTTGCCGAGCTGACAACCGCCGACGCATTGCGCCGTGCAGCTGCCGCTACACAGGAGAAGCTGTATATAGAGCACGTTACGATTTACCTCTATACGCATCCCGAAGCGTTCAGTATTCGTCTGCTTCCGTTGCCCGATGAATTGGAAGGCCGGTTAGACCTTCGCTTTACGCTCGATACGATGGAAGATTTTACCTTGCTGCAAGAGCTTTACGCTACTTTCTATGAACAGACCGACCGAAGCGTCCACGCATTGCTCCGGTTGGTGGAAGCGCATCCGGAATATCGTGCCAAGATGCTGGAGAATATTGCAAGGAACGAGAAATGATAAATTTATTATATAAATGAAGAGTACATATATTATCGGAGAAATCGGACAGAACCATAACGGCTCCGTCGATATAGCCAAATTGATTGTCGATTTGGTGTCACGTCCCGTACGCGAAGAAGTCTTTAATCTCGAACTTCGTCCTATGGATGCGGTAAAGATGACCAAACGGGATTTGAATGAAGAGTTGACCGATTCGCAGATGAACCGTCCGTACGACTCTCCCCACTCTTTTGGACGCACTTATGGCGAGCACCGCGCCTGTTTGGAGCTGACGGATGAAGAACATTTTGAAGTTTACAGGCATGCCAAGTCATTGGGAATGGATTTCGTGGAAACTCTGTGCTCAAAAGGTTGTATGTCTTTATTGAAACTCTTTACGCCCGACCGCCTGAAAGTGGCCAGCCGTGATCTTACCAACCTGCCGTTGCTGGAAGTCATGGCCGAAACCAAGATACCTATCATCCTTTCTACCGGTATGGCGGGTAAGAAGGAGCTGGATGACGCATTGGATGTTATCACCCGTTATCACAGCGATATATCCATACTGCACTGCGTATCGCAGTATCCCACCCGGCCCGACAATCTGAATCTGAAAACGATAACCTATCTGAAACGGCATTACGGACAGTATCATATCGGCTTTTCCGACCATACCATTGGCATCGCAGCCCCGGTGGTTGCCGTAGGAATGGGTGCGGAGATTATAGAGAAGCACGTCACCATCGACCGTCGCATGAAAGGAACAGACCAGCAAGGTTCTTTAGGGCCGGATGGCGTAAACCGCATGATTCGTGATATTCGTATCGCCGAGCACTGGTTGGGCAGGGAGGAACTGTATATCGACTCCGCCGTCTCTGCAGCCAAAGTGAAACTGGAACGTTCCATCGCCACGAATAAGGCGCTGCATCCCGGAGATATTATTACGGAAGAGGATATCCACCTGCTTAGTCCGGGCGATGGCTTTAAGTGGGCGGAGCGTGATAAGGTGGTAGGCCGCCGGGTACGGAAAGAGATACCGCGTAACGAGATTATTTATTCTTCATTGATTGAGGAATGAGACTGCTGGCTGTTGTTGTTCTCTATCATCCCGGTAAAGATTTAGCCGGGAATATCGACAGCTATCTGTCACAGGTGGATAAATTGCTGTTATGGGATAATACGCCCGGAGACGGGCAAGAGCGGCTGCCTTTGCCGGATATCAGTCATCCGGAACGCTTGGAGTACAGGGGATGCGGCCGGAATGTAGGCATCGGTGCTGCGTTGAATGATGCCGTGGCTTATGCCCGTGAGTATGGATATACGCATCTGCTGACGCTGGATCAGGATAGTTTTTTTCTGCAAGGCGATTTCCGGCGTTATATAACAGCCATTCAAGAGTATGGAGAGAATAAGCGGATTATTTTCTCCGTGAATTATTTTATAAAATCCCGGCAGTCCTCTCTTTATCCCGTGACGGATACTGTCGATGAGGTTTCTTCAGCCATGACTTCCGGTACTGTTTATCCCGTCGGCCTGTTTGAAGAGCTGGGTGTTTTTATGGAAGAACTATTTGTGTGGGGCATTGATTGTGAGTATTGCTGGCGTGCGGCACGCAGAGGCGTGCGGACGGTTTGTTTCAAAAGTATCCTGTTGCAGCACGATTTGGGATATCAGAAGAAGAAACACCGCTTATTGGGTAAGGAGGTTTTCCCGAACGAATATCCTCCGGCACGTACTTATTATAATGTGCGTAATGGTATGGTGCTTCACAAACTCTATCCTGAAAGTTTGAACCTGAAAGCCCATTTGCGTTATCATTTATATAAACGGATTATCTTTGTGCTTTTGTATGAAAAGCGGAAGATTGCTAAATGGAAAGCGCTTTGGGACGGTTATCGTGATGGGAAACGCGGTAGGCTGGGGGAGCGCGGTTGATGGATATTCTTATTTCTTAATCTTAAATATGATAGGTATGCTACCGAAATTAGTGATTACTGATATTGACGGTGTCTGGACTGACGGCGGAATGTATTATACTGCCGAAGGAGACGTTATGAAACGTTTTTCCGTGAAAGATGGTTGGGGAGTGATTTTTCTGCGCGAATTGGATATACCTGTGGCTATTATGACCGGTGAGGATACGCAAATTGTCCGGAAACGTGCCGATAAGTTGAAAATCAACTATTGCTATCTGGGAGTCAAGGATAAAGTGGCACAGGCTGAGGAACTGTGTCGCGAGTTAGGTATTTCATTGGGTGAAGTTGCCTTTATCGGTGATGACTTGAATGATTTGCCGCTGTTGCGCTTGGTGGGTTACAGCGCTTCTCCCGGCAATACGCCTGAATATATAAAACGCGAAGTAAAGTATGTAACGACCGCACACGGCGGTTATGGAGCTTTTCGCGAGTTTGTGGAGAAACTGCTGGCGGACAACGGACGCTTGCAGACTGTCATAGAGCGTTTCTTATAACCGGAATATGTATGTCATATCTCTGTGTTGACGCGGGGAAGCGGTATGTATCGTGAAACGGTTTCTCTTCCCCATGTCAGCATTTTCCCGATTTGCGCTTTTATTCTCTTTCCGGCTTGCCGGGGGCGTAATGTCTCCTGCCGTTTCACATCGTTCAACGTCCATTGCGGCTGGTATTTCAGCAGGCGCTGTTCCGCTTCCTCTATTCGTTGCGGTTGTCCGGAACTGATATAATAACGGATGAGATTCAGGCATATATTGGCATGTGCCTGCCGTAGTCCGTTGTATACATCCGTACGTCTGTCTTTGAAGTAGTCCAAAAGGAACTCTCTGGTGGTAAGTGCGATGTCCAGTCTCCTGTCCATGCCGGTTTCGCTCCATATCCCTTTGCTGTGTTTGCGGTATACGGCCATGGGTTTGCCGAAATAATAGATATTCCCATGTTGTGCATTCAGCAGATGCAGGGCGTAGTCGCATGAAGTGAACTTGGCAAACCATTCGGGCATTTCCGGATAGTAACATCTTCGGAATACGGATGAAGAGTTGGTAATATAATTGCTTTCGGCAAGGTCGGAGATGGTGGTGATTTTCCTTTGATGTCCGTTGGACAGGCTCTTGCTTCCGTCCTCCTCATAGTAGTTGACTACCCTGTGGAAACATATTGCGAACTGACTGTGGGTGTCCAGAAAATCGGTAGCACGCTGTAACTTGCGTCTGTCAAACCAATAATCGTCACCGTCGCAAACGGCGACGTATTCACCGCGGCAATGTTTGTAGGTCTCCATATAATTGCGCTGGTAGCCCAGGTTCTTTTCGTGCCGTATCACGGTGATGAGCTCCGGATACTTTTCCTGGTATCGCTTGCATATTTCGTAGGTACGGTCGGTACTGCGGTCCTCACCTATGATTAGCTCAACGGGGTAGTCGGTCTTTTGGCTTAATACGCCTTTGATGGCAATCTCTATATAATTCTCAATATTATATGCCAGCATAATGACGCTGACTTTCACGGTCTTTTCCATAATCAGTCGCTTTTTCGTTTTAATACTAACCGGATGGCTTCATCCAAGATTGCGGAGCCTAATATCCGGTTGATTCCATAATAGAACAGAATACCGATAACGATTTTCACAGGAAGCAGCAGATAATTTTCCGTCAGGAAGCAGTCCGGTATCAGCAGTATTCCCCACATGATTACGGAGAGAACGGCGTAAGGGGTAATATCCTTTATCTGTTTCAGCCAGCTATACCCTACGGCCTTTCCGATGACAACGATACTGATCAGGTAAATCAATATCTGGGTAAGTGCCAGACAAGCTACCATGATAAGCGCGCTTTGCTTCAGGCTGGCTGCCAGGCAGGCTATAATCAGCAGGGTACGTGCTATTTCCAGTTTGAAGATAAGGTCCGAGCGCCCCTGCACTTTGGCAAAGTTTTGGTTGACGGTACTCAGAATGGTGAAGATTCCTGCCAGGCAGGTCAGTTGAAAAAAAGGCACACAACCCATCCATTCCGCTTTCAGTATCAGTGCGATAAACGGATAGGCTACGGATACCATGCCTGTCATAAGGGGGAACGTGAGGAAAGCGGTAAAGCGTATCGTCTTGCGATAAGAACGCAGACTTCTTTCTTTGTCGTTCTGGATATGCGAGAATATGGGGTAAGTAGCTGTCTGCAGGCTGGAGTAGACCGAGCTGATTACCATCAGGCTGAACTTGTTTCCTTGTGAATAATATCCTAATTGAACGGGCGGATATAATTTACCGATAGCTACCGAATAGATATTGGTAAAAATGGAGTTTACCAGACCGGCAAGCAGCAGATTGGAAGAAAAGCCGAATAATTCCTTGATGTGACTTATACTGAACAATAGTTGAGGCCGCCATTTATTGAAGAACCATAAAAGGACGGTACGCAGGAAGGCCAGTATAACGGGTTGCCACGCCAGCGTCCATACTCCCATACCGCCATATGCCATGGCAAGCGAACCGATGCCGGATGCCGTAAGGGCGATGAGATTAATCTTGGTTAGAATTTTAAAGCTGACTTGCTTGTTGAGTAAAGTGGTTTGTATAAGACTTAGCGAGTTAAAGGGAAGCGCAAGGAAAATAACCCTGGCAAGGTCTGTCAGTAAAGGCTGGTTGAAGAATCCGGCGATGAGCGGAGAGCAGACGAATAACAGCAGATAAAGGCAGGCACTGATGAAGATGTTGAAATAGAATACAGAATTATAGTCTGTTTCGGTAGCGTCCTGCTTGCGGATTAAAGCGGCGCTGAACCCGCTGTCCAGTACGATATTGGCAATTGCGCTGAAAATGGCGAGCATTCCTACCAATGCATAGTCTTCAACGGAGAGTATGTTGGCTACGAGGACACCGACAATAAACAACAAAACTTGCTGGCCCATACGGTCCAGCAAGTTCCAGAGCAATGCTCCTATTGTTCGTTGTTTCAGTGAAGGCTCACTCATATGGATTATTTTACTTCACTACCGGGCTTTACTTCGCGTAACAATGAGGTTACAGCCAGTGAGCCGTCATAGTTTTCGGCAGAAAGTATCATACCTTCACTCACCAGTCCGTTCTTGAATTGACGGGGAGCCAGGTTGGCGATGAACAGTACCTGCTTGCCTACCAGCTCTTCCGGTCGGTAGTGCTGGGCAATACCGCTGACGATAGTACGGTTTTCCAGTCCGTCGGCAATCTTGAACTTCAACAGTTTCTTCATCTTAGGTACGGCTTCGCATTCCAATACGGTTCCTACGCGGATATCCAATTTCTCAAAGTCTTCGAATGAGATGACGGGTTTGATAGGATTTGCCTTGTAGCCGGCTGCTTCGTTCGCTTTCTTGGTAGCGAGCAGTTTGTCTACCTGTGCCTGGATAACATCGTCCTCAATCTTCTCGAACAACAGCTCGGGGGTTGCCAGTCGGTGTCCGGCGGGCAGCAGGTCTGTATGGCCGAGTTCTGCCCAGTCGAAACTGTCCATGTTCAACATCTTACGGAGCTTTTCGCTGCTGAACGGCAGGAACGGTTCGAAAGCGATGGCAAGGTTGGCAACCAGTTGCAGGGAGATATTCAGAATGGTAGCTACGCGCGGCATGTCTGTCTTGGCAAGTTTCCAAGGTTCTGTATCTGCCAGGTACTTATTACCGATACGCGCCAGGTTCATGGCTTCCTTCTGTGCGTCACGGAATTTGAATACGTCAAGCAGCTTTTCCACTTCTTCTTTTACGTCAGCAAACTCTTTCAGCGTTTCGCGGTCGTAATCGTTCAGTTCGCCGGCAGCAGGTACTACACCGTCGAAGTACTTCTTGGTGAGTTGCAGGGCGCGGTTTACGAAGTTACCGTATACGGCTACCAATTCGTTGTTATTGCGTGCCTGGAAGTCTTTCCAGGTAAAGTCGTTGTCTTTTGTTTCCGGAGCATTGGCGGTGAGCACGTAGCGCAGCACGTCCTGCTTGCCGGGGAATTCTGCTAGATATTCATGCAACCATACGGCCCAGTTGCGGGAAGTGGAAATCTTATCTCCTTCCAGATTCAGGAATTCGTTGCTGGGCACGTTGTCGGGTAGGATATAACTGCCTTCCGCTTTCAACATGGCGGGGAATACGATGCAGTGGAATACGATATTGTCTTTTCCGATGAAATGAACCAGACGTGTTTCAGGGTCTTTCCACCATTTTTCCCAAGAATCGGGCAGCAATTCTTTGGTATTGCTGATGTAGCCGATGGGAGCGTCGAACCATACGTAAAGCACTTTGCCTTCGGCGCCTTCCACCGGAACGGGAATACCCCAGTCCAGGTCGCGGCTTACGGCACGCGGCTGCAAGCCCATGTCGAGCCAGCTTTTACATTGGCCGTACACGTTGGGACGCCATTCTTTATGGTCTTCCAATATCCACTGGCGCAGCCATGCTTCATGTTTGTCGAGGGGCAGATACCAGTGTTTGGTTTCGCGCATTACGGGTTGGCTGCCGCTGATGGCGCTTTTCGGATTAATCAGGTCGGTAGGGCTGAGGCTTGTACCGCACTTTTCGCATTGGTCGCCGTAAGCGCCTTCTGCGTGGCAGTGAGGGCATTCGCCGGTGATGTAACGGTCGGCAAGGAAAGTCTTGGCTTCCTCATCGTAGTACTGCATGCTGGTCTTTTCAATGAATTCGCCTTTGTCGTACAGTTTGCGGAAAAACTCGGAAGCAGTGTCGTGATGTGTCTTTGAGGTGGTACGGCTGTACACATCGAACGAAATGCCGAATTCTTCAAAAGACTTCTTGATAAGCGTATGATAGCGGTCTACTACATCTTGCGGTGTAATTCCTTCTTTCTTGGCGCGGATGGTGATGGGCACTCCGTGTTCGTCGGAGCCGCCGATAAAGACCACATCTTCTTTTTTCAGTCTCAGGTAGCGGACATAGATGTCGGCAGGTACATAAACCCCTGCCAGATGTCCGATATGAACGGGGCCGTTGGCATAGGGCAGTGCCGATGTCACGGTGGTACGCTTGAATTTCTTTTCCATTGTATATATGTATCTCTTTTGTTATGAACGCTTTTAAGATGTGCAAAGATAACGGTTTTCTCTCAAACCTACAAAAAGAGGAATATATACTTCTTGCCCGGAACCTTCCGTCTTTGAAAGAGTAAAGAAGAAGTAATATTAAAAGATTATCTTCTTGCCGTTATGCATATAAATTGTATATTTGTACGATTGTCGTACTATACTAATATGAACAGACTATGATAACAAGCCAATTGCTGCATCCTGCCAGTATTGTGGTGGTGGGAGCTTCCAACAATGTACATAAACCCGGCGGGGCTATCTTGAAGAATTTGATTCATGGCGGTTATACCGGAGAACTGCGGGCGGTGAATCCGAAAGAGACTGAAGTGCAAGGCGTACAGGCCTATGCCGATGTAAAGGATATTCCCGATACGGACCTTGCTATCCTTGCTATTCCCGCCGTTCTTTGTCCCGATGCGGTAGAGTTGCTTGCTTCTGAGAAGCGGGTACGTGCGTTCATTATCCTTTCGGCCGGATTTGGTGAGGAAACGCATGAGGGCGCGCTTTTGGAAGACCGTATTCTGGAAACGGCGAATCGGTACGGCGCTTCGCTGATAGGTCCCAATTGTATCGGATTGATGAATACGTGGCATCATAGCGTGTTCAGTCAACCCATCCCCAATCTGCATCCGCAAGGCGTCGATTTGATATCCAGCTCCGGAGCGACTGCGGTGTTTATTCTGGAGAGTGCGGTTACAAAAGGGCTGCAGTTCAATTCCGTATGGTCTGTGGGCAATGCCAAGCAGATCGGAGTAGAAGATGTGCTGCAATATATGGACGAGCATTTCGATTCGGAAAAAGACTCCAAGATAAAACTGCTTTATATCGAAAGTATAAGCGATCCTGACAGATTGCTGTTCCATGCTTCTTCGCTGATAAAGAAGGGATGCAAGATTGCGGCCATTAAATCCGGCAGCAGTGAGAGCGGCAGTCGTGCGGCATCCTCGCATACGGGAGCTATCGCCAGTTCCGATTCGGCGGTGGAGGCTCTGTTCCGTAAAGCGGGTATCGTACGTTGCTATTCTCGGGAGGAACTGACTACGGTAGGGTGTATTTTCACTTTGCCGGAACTGAAAGGAAAGAACTTTGCCATTATTACCCATGCGGGCGGACCGGGTGTGATGTTGACCGATGCCTTGAGTAAAGGCGGGTTGAATGTGCCGAAGTTGGAAGGCGAGCTTGCCGAAGAGTTGAAAAGCAAGCTCTTTCCGGGGGCTGCCGTTGGAAATCCGATAGACATTCTGGCTACGGGTACGCCTGAGCATTTGCGCCTTTGTCTGGAATACTGTGAGGAAAAGTTTGATAATGTGGATGCGGTAATGGCTATTTTCGGCACTCCGGGTCTGGTTACCATGTTCGAAATGTATGATGTGCTGCATGAGAAGATGCAGACCTGCAAGAAACCGATATTCCCTATTCTCCCGTCTATTAATACGGCAGGAGCCGAGGTTGCCGCTTTCCTCGCTAAAGGCCATGTGAACTTTGCCGATGAAGTAACGTTGGGTACGGCATTGTCGCGCATTGTGAATGCGTCGAAGCCGGCGAATAATGAAATAGAGCTTTTTGGAGTGGATGTTCCGCGCATCCGCCGTATCATAGATTCTATTCCGGGAGACGGCTATATCGAACCGCATTATGTGCAGGCATTGTTACATTCTGCAGGTATTCCTGTGGTAGAGGAGTTTGTATCCGCTAATAAGGAAGAAGCGCTGGCCTTTGCCCGCCGTGCCGGATTCCCGGTGGTGGCGAAAGTGGTGGGGCCTGTGCATAAATCCGATGTAGGCGGAGTGGTATTGAATATAAAGAGCGAACAGCATCTGGCATTGGAGTTTGAACGCATGATGCAGATTCCTGAAGTAACGGGTATTATGGTGCAGCCGATGCTGAAAGGAACGGAACTCTTTATCGGTGCGAAGTACGAAGAGAAATTCGGCCATGTAGTGCTTTGCGGTTTAGGCGGTATCTTTGTGGAGGTGCTGAAAGACGTATCTTCCGGTCTGGCTCCTTTGTCTTACGAGGAAGCCTACTCTATGATTCGTTCGTTGCGCGCCTATAAGATTATAAAAGGCACGCGCGGGCAGGAAGGAGTGAATGAGGATAAGTTCGCCGAAATCATTGTGCGCTTGTCTACCCTGTTGCGTTTTGCTACGGAGATTAAGGAAATGGATATTAATCCGCTGTTGGCAACAGAAAAGTATGTAATAGCGGTAGACGCCCGTATCAGAATAGAAAAGAACTAACTTTTTGTTAAAAGTAGGGGTTGTTGTGCAGTATTCTGTTCGGATAGACGTTTATAGTACATAACTTAGACTATGACACGCTATGAAGAAAAGAAAAAAGCAATGGCTCCGGATGTGCAACGGCATGATGTCCGGTGCGTTGGTTCTGCTGGGTTTCACGTCTTGCGATGAAAACAGTACAGGTACGGGGAGATGTGAGTACGGTACTCCTTATGCCAAATATGAAATCAAAGGAAAGGTGATGGGAGAAGACAGGCAGGTTGTATCCGACGCCAGGATTCTCGTGAAGAATATGGTTCCCCAAACCGATAACTCTCGTACCCGTGTTGTTTCATCCGATACGGTCTATACGAAAGAAAACGGAGAATATCTTTATCAGAACACCATAACGGGCTATCAAAACTTCCGTGTTGTTTGCGAAGACCTTACGGGAGCATACGAAGCCGACTCGATGGATATTAAGATGAATCCGACAGGCGGGAGCGGCTGGTATGAAGGAAAAGATAATAAAGAAGTAAACTTTGAATTGAAGAAGAAAGAAAAATAAAACCGGTGGGAGTCCTTTCTGTTCGTAAACGTTTGGCGCTGGAAATCGCGCGTAAGATGCGTAATAACCTGAAAGAGCTGCATCCGTTGAGGCAGCTCTTTTGGGAATGCACCTTACGTTGTAATTTGCACTGTAAGCATTGCGGCAGCGATTGCAGGCGGATGCCGGATATAAAGGATATGCCGGCTGCCGATTTTTTACGGGCTGTCGATTCCATCACTCCGCATATCAATCCGAACGAAGTAAGCATTATCATGACCGGTGGAGAACCGCTGATGAGGGAAGACCTGGAAGAAGTAGGGTTGGAGCTCTACAGACGCGGCTATCCCTGGGGAATTGTTTCCAACGGCCTTTACCTTACCGGCAGACGTTTGGAGCGGTTGATGGCTGCCGGGCTCCATTCCATAACCATCAGTTTGGACGGTTTTGAGCAGGAGCATAATTGGTTGCGCGGTCATCCGGAAAGTTACGGAAGGGCTGTGGAGGCGATTAAGATGTTGGTGCATGAGCCCGAGCTGGTGTGGGATGTGGTGACATGTGTCAATCACCGTAACTATCCGTATCTGGATGAATTGAAAACATCTCTTTATCATATAGGTGTCCGGCAATGGCGTTTGTTTACCATTTTTCCGATGGGACGTGCCGCATCACATCCGGAGTTTCAGTTGAGCAATGATGAGTTTACAGGTATTATGGAGTTCATCAAGCGTATCCGGAAAGAGGGTAAGATGCACGCAAGCTATGGTTGTGAGGGTTTCTTAGGCAGATATGAAGGTGAGGTTCGTGACGGTTTCTTTTCTTGCAATGCCGGAATCAGTGTCGGCTCTATATTGGCGGACGGAGCCATATCCGCCTGTCCGAGCATCCGTAGCGACTATCATCAGGGTAACATTTATCGCGATGACTTTATGGATGTGTGGGAGAATCGTTTTCAATCTTTCCGTAACCGGGAATGGATGAAGAAAGGCCTATGCGCCGATTGCAGCCTTTTCCGCTATTGCGAGGGCAATGGCATGCATTTGCGTGATAATAAAGGCGAGCTGCTTTTCTGCCATCTCGACAGGCTTCATCCTTAATGGAGTTGTCTGTTACCCGGCTTTTCTCTTGGGGAGTTATCCCGCCCAATCTTCCCTATCCAGGTTTCTGTATCCGATCGCTTCGGCCAGATGCGACGGTTGTATCAGTTCACATCCTTCAAGGTCGGCAATAGTGCGTGAGACTTTTAGAATACGGTCGTACGCACGTGCCGAGAGATTGAAGCGGTTCATGGCTGTTTTTAGCAGGGCAAGACCATTATCGTCAGGACGGGCATAGCGGGCGAGTAATTTACTGTTCATCTGTGCATTGCAATATATGCCGGGAACTTCGGAATATCTTTCGGATTGAAGTTGCCGTGCACGCACTACGCGTTCACGGATATCGGCACTTGACTCGCCGGGGCGTGCATCGGACATTTTCTCAAAGGGCACGGGAATAACTTCGATTTGCAGGTCGATACGGTCGAGCAAAGGTCCTGAGATACGGTTAAGATATTTCTGTACCTGCCCCGGACTACACACACAGGCTTTGGTGGGATGATTGTAATATCCGCAGGGACAGGGATTCATGGATGCTGCGAGCGTAAAGCTGGCGGGAAATTCCACATTGCATTTTACGCGGGAAATGGTAATTTTCCGGTCTTCCAGAGGTTGTCGTAATACTTCGAGCACATTCCGGTTGAACTCCGGAAGCTCGTCGAGGAACAAGACGCCGTTATGCGCCAGGCTGATTTCTCCCGGTTGCGGGAAACTTCCGCCGCCTGTCATGGCTACCGTGGAGATGGTATGGTGCGGATCACGAAACGGACGTTTGGAAATAAGCCCGCCTTCCTGTCCCAACTTTCCTGCAACAGAGTGTATCTTGGTCGTTTCAAGGCTTTCGCCTAATGATAATGGCGGCAGTATAGAGGGGAGACGTTTGGCAAGCATGGACTTTCCGCTGCCCGGAGCGCCTACCAGAAGAATATTGTGTCCGCCTGCGGCGGCTACCTCTAATGCGCGTTTCGCGTTCTCCTGTCCTTTTACATCGGAGAAATCCAGGTCGAAGCTGTTCTGCCGGGTATAAAACTCTTTACGGGTGTCGATATGTACCGGTTTTAATTCCTGTTTACCATTGAAGAATTCGATAACCTCTTTCAGGTTCTCCGCTCCATAAACCTGCAGATTGTTTACAACAGCGGCTTCCCGCGTGTTTTGTTTTGGAATAATGATTCCCTCGAAGCCGAGTTCTCTCGCTTTTATGGCAATGGGAAGCGCTCCTTTAATGGGTTGCAGACTACCGTCCAGGCTTAGTTCTCCCATTATCAGATAACGGTCTGTTTTATCCGATTGAATAACTTCACTGGCGCCCAGCATGCCGATAGCCAATGGTAAGTCATAAGCGGAACCCTCTTTACGGATATCCGCCGGAGCCATGTTAATGACGATATTGCTTGTCGGCATCCGGTAGCCGTTTACTTGCAATGCGGAGATAATGCGTTGGTGGCTTTCCTTGACAGCGGAGTCCGGTAAACCTACAAGATAGAACATACAGCCTCTGGAACTGTTGACTTCGATAGTGATGAGGGTTGCATCAATACCTTGAACAGCCGCTCCAAAAACTTTGATGAGCACGTAATTAAGTGTTTAGTGATTAGCGTTTAGTGATTACTAATGGAAAAGTTATCGCTTTCTTTTCCTTTCTTTCTCTTTCTTCTCTTGTTCTTCTATGTCTTTCAGTTTCTTCTCGATAGCCGTTCCGCTCAGGTTCTTTCCTTCTATTCTTCCGGAGGGGCTGAGCAGTATATTGGCAGGCAGAGCTTTTATGGCGAGTTGTTTCACAAACTCGGTATTCCAGCCGGAAAGGTCACATGTCTGCTCCCATTTCAGGGTGTCTGTTTCAATCGCTTTTTGCCAATTGTCTTTATTGATGTCTAAGGAAACTCCTAAGAGGGCAAACTTCTTGTTCTTTTGTTCTTTCTTATAGATTCTGCGGTAAACGGCATTACTGTCACGGCTCACGGTATCCCAGGAAGCCCAGAAATGTATTAACAGGTATTGGTCTTTGAAGTTAGAACGGGTTATCTGTTTTCCTTTGGCATTGGGCAGGCGGAAGTAAGCGGTTGTTTTTCCGATACCGGCTTTCTCTTCTTCCTGAATGCGGTCGAGCAATTCATCGATATAGGGACGATCTTTCAATTCTCCCGTCATGTGCTCGGTCAACTTCTTAATTTGGGTATAGTCCGGCTTTTCTTTCTGTACGAAATACTTATCCAGCAGGTAGATGCTGGCTAAAGAGGAATGATGCTCATTAATAAACTTGCCGGCTTTCTCTTCCAATACCTTTTCAGAGGGTTTGCCTAATCCTTTCAACTCTTTTTGAAAAGCGCTTAACTCTTCGTTGGGCGTGTTTCCGCTTATCTCCAAGCTGTTGAGTTCGGCGGCAGAACCTTTGACATGTATCGTATTCCCCTTATCCATAAAGAAAGGGTATCGACTGCCGTCGTTAAACAATAGCCAGGCAGCTACTAAAGTATCCGGAGAGAGCGTTGCCGAGAATTTATCATTCTCAACGAGCAGGGTATCCATGCGGTCGTACATTTCGTCTGCACCATATATATATAAGGTGTCATTTCCCAACCCTTTGATTTCTCCGCTCAGACTGGCAGTGTCGGAGCTCTTGCCACCGCAAGCGGATAGTATGATAATCAGGAAATATGCAAGATAAATATTCTTCATACGGCTTTCTTCTTCTGATACGTTGCTGCGAAAGTAGTTCTTTTTGGTGTGAATAAAAAAAAATGCCCGACATATTTCTATGCCGGGCACTTCTTTTCATCTTATAACCTTTATTATTTGATGATATTCATAAAGTCTGCATTCGTGAAGTATTTGGAGAATTCCAAGTCAGAAGCAGCTTTCTTAGCTAATGAAGAATCTTTAGCAACAGCTTTCTTCAGGTTATCGGTTACCATAGAAGTGTTGTTGGTTCTTGCGCCTACAACAGCCATCAGGTAGTCGGTGTAAGCGTCCGGTTTAGCAATGCTTGACAATGTGCTCTTAGCCTTGTTGTAATCCTTAGCGAGGATTTGTGCCAAAGCTGCACTGTTAGTCTTAGTATCGCCAAATGCGTTAACGGCTCTGTCATATTGACCTTGAGCTACATACAGGTTACCCAAAGCTTCGTTCAGTTCTTTAGCGCCTGCAGCTTTACCCAGGTAAGACTCGGCAGCGGCTTTGTCACCCTTAGTCAGAGCGATAAGACCCATGTTCATGTTAGCTTCGGCAGAATTCTTGATAGAAAGAGATTTCTTGAAATATCCTTCAGCTTTGTCAAGGTTGCCGGCTTGGTAAGCCAACTTACCGAGGTTATTGTATGCACGGTAGTCGTTCGGGTAGATTTGAGTAGCTTTGATGAAGATAGCTTCTTGCTTGGCGGGATCGTTAGTCAAAGTAGTTGCATACAGCAATTCTTCGATGTTCAGTTGCTTAGCGTCGCTATCAGCCAAAGATGCGATTTCTTCGTCAGACTTACCGATTACGTCGTAGTTCAAAGTCAGACGAGAACGACGCAGTTGCGGAAGGATTTCTTCAGCCAAAGTCTTGTATACAGAAGAGATGTTTTTGATTTCCTGTTCTCTTTGTTCGGGATCAGAGTACATTGACAATACGCGGAGAATCAACTCTTTGTCTTGGATGTTGGATTTGCTTACCAATTCCTGGAAGCCTTCCCAGTCTTGCGCAGTGTATTTAGTATCTACGGCAGCTTCGATTTTGCCTTTCTTCAAGTCTCTGTTGATGATTTTAGCAGTGTTGTCCTGACGATTTTCAGCCAGACCCGTATTCAGCTTAACACCACCATCGGGAGAAGCGTATGCGGAAATTTCGATGTTACTGATTTTCTTGTTAGCTGCATCGTTTACATTCTTAACTTCTTCGTTGAATGCTTTAGCGGTTTTCAATTCGCTTGCACGAACGTTAGCCTGTTGAATCAAGAACATGATGTTTGCATCATATTTTTCTTTGATTATACGTTGGAAAGCGTCGTCGCCGTTAGCGGGGTTAGCGCTGCCCAAAGTCTGGCCGATCAATTCGGAAGTAGAGATAACACCGTCAGCTACTTTTACGGCAGGGATGGTAACTTCTTTCTTTCCGACTTTGGCTTTGAATTCCAGGTACAGCTCGGATTTAGCCATTTCAGGAACATAGTCGAAAGAAGTCTTCATTGTGTAGCTACCGCCGGCTTTGTAAGAGATAGTCTGGTCGTTGCCTTCCACTTTTTCGCCTTGGAATACGGCAGGCTGACCTTTAGCTTCGCCACCTTCCCATTTCAAAACCGGAGTAACCTCTACTACGGCATTTTTCTTGAAATACTTTTCAGGGAACTTACCGTTAATTGTAGCAGGTACCTTGCCACCCACGGCTTCCAATACTTGCGGAGTCACTGTGAAATAGTCAGAAGACAGTTCACCCATTTTGCTGCTGCATGATGTCAAAACAGCAACAAGTGCCACTAACAAAGGCAGATACAATTTTTTAGTCATTTTAGATATAAATTAATTGTTTGTAATTGAAATTTGTCCATTCACAATTAGTTGCTATACTCCTATATATATAGCTTTGCAAAGATATTAATTCTCTTGGCAATTTGTTAATAATACTATCACATTTATTATAATTTAATAAACGCCATGCTCTTTCCGGTATTTAATATTGCGGGGATGATGCTCGATAATTTCACTTCGGAGCATGTTCCGGTCGATATGCGTATAAATTTCCGTGGTGGCGATGGATTCATGTCCCAACATGCACTGAATTGCCCGCAGATTGGCGCCGCCTTCCAGCAAATGGGTGGCAAAGGAATGGCGGAACGTGTGCGGGCTGATATTCTTGGTGATGCCGGCCTTTTCCGCCAGTTCTTTAATCATGTGAAACACCATGATGCGGGAGATACGATTGCCCCATCGTGCCAGAAATACGTAATCTTCGTATCCTTTCTTGATTTTTCCCAGGTTACGGTCTGCAAACCAATACTTTATTTCTTTGATGGCGCGGGGGGAGATAGGTACCAGGCGTTGTTTGCTGCCTTTGCCTTCCACCTTGATGAATCCTTCCTCGAAGTAAAGGTCGGAGATTTTCAGGTTACACAGTTCCGACACGCGTAACCCGCAGCTGTACAGCGTCTCCAGAATGGCACGGTTGCGTTGTCCCTCTTTCTTCTCCATGTCCACGGTGGAGATGATTCTGTCGATTTCTTCTATGGTGAGTACTTCCGGTATCTTGAATCCTATTTTGGGGCCTTCCAGCAGTTCGCTCGGGTCGGCTTCCAGATAGTCGGCAATCACCAGAAAGTGGAAGAAGGACTTGATTCCGGAGAGTATCCGGGCTTGGGAGCGGGGATGTATGCCGATGTCGTGGAGTCCTGCGGCGAAGCGTTGCAAATCATCCGGCGTAACATCCGGAATGTCTATGTTCTCCCCGTCCAGAAAGTGCAGAAGTTTCTGTAAGTCCGTCATATAGGCATCGAACGTATTGGATGAAAGCGCCTTCTCCAGCCTGATATATTGCTGATACTTCCTGATTATCACCGCTCGTTTTTCCTTATTCGCTGATTTCTCTTCTACTTTCATTACTTTTTCCTATCTTTGCACCTTGAAAGAATGTTCTCTGTGGACAAAGGTATAAAAAAATGTGTTATGAGAATACAGATTATTAACGGCCCCAATATAAATCTGTTGGGAAAACGTGAACCTTCCATTTATGGCAGTGTTACTTTTGAAGACTACCTTGCCGAACTCCGTAAAAAGTATGCGGATGTACAGATAGACTATTTTCAATCCAACATCGAAGGAGAGTTGATAGACAAGATACAGCAGGCGGGTTTCGATGCGGACGGTATCATCCTGAACGCGGGTGCCTACACCCATACGTCCATTGCTCTGCAAGATGCGATCCGGTCGGTCACCGCTCCGGTGATTGAGGTTCATATCTCTAATGTACATGCCCGAGAGGCGTTTCGCCACGTATCCATGATAGCTTGTGCCTGCCGGGGTGTTATTTGCGGCTTCGGGCTGAACTCCTACCGTCTGGCATTGGAAGCGTTAAAGGAATTATGAATTATTAATTATGAATGACGGGGCGGACGGCGTTTCTGCGAGGCAATCCGTAATTCTTCATTCATAACCCCATCATTAATATAAAATTAGGTACAAGATTATGTTATTAAAACAGACAAAAATCGTTGCGACGATTTCCGATCAGCGCTGCGATGTTGATTTTATAAAACAGTTGTTCGACGCAGGTCTGAACGTAGTACGTATGAATACGGCTCATGCGGGCCGCGAAGGCTTCGAGAAGCTGATAGCCAATGTACGTACGGTTTCCAACCGCATCGCCATCCTCATGGATACGAAAGGTCCCGAAGTGCGTACGACTGTCCTCGCCGAGCCTGTTCCCTTCAAGGTAGGCGACCGTGTAAAGGTAGTAGGCAATCCCGACCTGCAGACCACCCGCGAATGTATCTCCGTTTCCTACCCTAATTTTGTAAACGACCTGAATATCGGCGGCCATATCCTCATCGACGACGGCGACCTGGAACTGGTGGTTATAGAAAAGAATGCGGACTATCTCCTGTGCGAGGTACAGAATGAGGCTACCTTAGGCAGCCGTAAGAGCGTCAACGTGCCGGGAGTACGCATCAACCTGCCTTCACTGACGGAAAAAGACCGCAACAATATCCTCTACGCCATCGAGAAAGACATCGACTTCATTGCCCACTCTTTCGTACGCAACAGACAGGATATTCTTGATATAAAAGCCATCCTCGACGCTCACAACAGCGACATCAGAATCATCGCCAAGATTGAGAACCAGGAAGGTGTAGACAATATCGACGAGATTCTCGAAGTGGCCGACGGCGTTATGATAGCCCGCGGCGACCTGGGTATCGAAGTTCCGCAGGAACGCATTCCGGGCATCCAGCGTTTGCTGATCCGCAAGTGTATCCTGGCCAAGAAGCCGGTGATTGTCGCTACGCAGATGCTCCACACCATGATTTCCAATCCGCGTCCTACCCGTGCGGAAGTTACGGACATCGCCAACGCCATCTACTACCGCACGGATGCCTTGATGCTGAGCGGCGAGACCGCTTATGGCAAATATCCCGTTGAAGCCGTCAAGACCATGACGAAAGTTGCCGCCCAAGCCGAAAAGGACAAGCTGGCGGATAACGACATCCGTATTCCTTTGGACGAAAACAGCAATGACGTAACAGCCTTCCTCGCCAAGCAAGCGGTAAAAGCCACTACGAAATTAAAGATCCGCGCCATCATCACCGACAGTTACAGCGGCCGTACCGCCCGTAACCTTGCCGCGTTCCGTGGCAAATACCCGGTGCTCGCCATCTGTTATAAGGAAAAGACCATGCGTCACCTGGCGCTTTCATACGGCGTGGAAGCCATCTACATGCCCGAACTTGCCAACGGACAGGAATACTACTTCGCCGCTCTCCGCCGCCTGCTTCAGGAAGGCCGTCTGCAACCCACCGATATGGTAGGTTACCTGAGTAGCGGTAAAGCCGGCACGCAAACTTCCTTCCTCGAAATCAACGTAGTGGAAGACGCTCTGAAACACGCTCAAGACAGTGTGCTGCCGAACAGTAACAGATACTTGTAAAATTATAAATTGAGAATTGAGAATTAAAAAATGATAGCCCGCTGACAGGCATTTATTTTTTAATTCTCAATTCTCAATTCTCAATTTATATGACATTAGACGAATACATCCTGCGCCACATTGACGACGAGGGCGACTATCTGAAGGCTCTTTATCGCGATACGCACCTTAAATTGCTTTATCCCCGTATGGCTTCGGGACATTTGCAGGGGCGTATGCTCAAGATGTTTGTCAGGATGATACGTCCCCGCCAAATATTGGAAATCGGGACATATAGCGGATATTCCGCGCTTTGCATGGCGGAGGGACTGCCGGACGATGGGATGTTGCACACGTTCGAAATCAATGACGAGCAGGAAGACTTCACCCGTCCCTGGTTGGAGAACTCGCCCTATGCCGGTAAGATAAAGTTCTATATAGGCGACGCCTTGGAGCTTGTGCCCCGGTTGGGAATCACTTTCGACCTTACTTTTATCGACGGCGATAAGCGCCGTTACATCGATTATTATGAAATGGTGCTGGCGCGTCTTTCGGAAGGAGGCTATATCATAGCCGACAATACCTTGTGGGACGGACACGTACTCGAAGAACAACCGCACCGCACAGACTTGCAGACTATCGGCATAAAAGCTTTCAATGATTTGGTGGCCGCAGACAATCGTGTGGAGAAAGTTATACTCCCGTTGCGGGACGGACTGACGATTATACGTAAGAAATAATAAGTTTGCATCATCCCCCTTCACTTTCACAATCCCTTTGTATCATACTGTTCATGGGGATTCGCGGGTGAAGGGGGATGATGCTTTTATTTTTTAAGCAGCCGCTTGCTCAGGTACCGCACCGGATACCATACCGAAAGGAATCCGACGGTGATAACCGTTATAAATACCAGTATGATGTCCGTCGCATGCACGCTCACCGGATAGGCGTCCACAACAAAACTTCCGTTACCGCCGCCCAGGGATATCAGTCCGAAACGCTGTTGCAGGAAGCACAGCAGCAGTCCCAGCGCAATTCCGGCAATGGCTCCGAATACTGAAATCAACCGCCCTTCAAAAAGGAAGATACGGGCAATCAGCCGGTCGTCGGCGCCCAGATTACGCAGTGTTTCCGCATCCTCGCGCTTGTCCAGTATCAGCATGGACAGCGAGCCGATGACATTGAAACAGGCAATCGTAAGGATAAAGGTAAGGAACAGGTACGAGATGAGTTTCTCAATCTCCATGATGCGGAATACATCGGCTTGCTGCTCGTAGCGGTTCTGCACAGTGAAACGGTCGCCCAGCATGCGTTCCATTTTCTTTTGTACGGCATTGGTGTTGCTGCCCGGTTTCAGTTTCAGTTCGATGGCGGAAACTTCCGTATCATAGTTGAACAGGCGTCGCGCAAAGCTCAGCGATGTAAGGATATAACGCGCGTCGTACTTCTGCTGGTTGACGACAAACACCGCTCCCGGTGAAAACAGATAGTCCTGATTGAAAGCCGCCGACGGATTGGCGATGTTGACGCGTACGTTCCTTTTGGGCGCGTACACCCGCAGCGGGTCGACAAACTGAATCCCCGTACCCAGTTCGGACACCAGTTCCACCCCCATAAACCCGTAGTCCACGACGGAATCGTTCAGTATAAACTCCCCCGTACCGTACAGCAGGCTGTCTATGGACGTCAGTTGCTCGAAGTTGTCCTCTACGCCTTTGATAACCGCCATTGCCTGACGGTCTTTGTACTGTACCATCGCGTTTTCTTCCAGCGTTTCCGTCCAGATATCTATTTCGGGCAGGGCGCGTACTTGCTGCACGCGCGATTCGAGCGGGTCGAACACCTTTCCCTCCCGAACGGTGATTTTCAGTTCCGGGTCGAAAGCCGTGAAGAATCCCGCCACCATATCCTGAAACCCGTTGAATACGGACAGCGTGCACACCAGCGCCAATGTAGCTAACGCCACCCCGCATACCGATATGCCGGATATGATGTTGATAGCATTGTGCTTCTTCTTGGAGAAGAGATAGCGGCGGGCTATAAAAAAAGGAAGGTTCATGGGGAGTGATTAGCGGTTAGTGATTAGTGGTTAGCGGTTAGTGGTTAGTGGTTAGCGGTTAGTGGTTAGTGATAAAAGCCACTCATTTACATTAATCACTAATCACTAACCACTAATCGCTATCTACTGGTTCCCAAGCAATTCGTCGATTCTTTCCAGATAATCCAGTGAGTCGTCCACGAAGAACTTCAGTTCGGGAATGATGCGAAGCTGGTGACGTACACGGGTTCCCAACTCAAAGCGGATGGACTTCATGTTCGCATTGACGTTCTTGATGATTTCCTCGCTCTTTTCCGAGGGGAAAACACTGAGGTAGGCGCGTGCCACGCTCATATCGGGACTGATGCGTACGGCGCTGACCGAAATCAGTATGCCGGGCATGGATTTGGTCTGCAACAAGAAGATGTCGCTCAACTCCTTTTGGAGCAGGCGGGCTATTTTGTTCTGTCTGGTAGTTTCCATACTATATCGTTTTTTTGATTTGAAGAGCAAAGTTACTGAAATATATCGTTCTGCCGGTGATTTATACCATTTTTTTCATTCTTTTCCTTATAGTGTAATCTGATTTATGACGCTGTATGGCTGTGTTTTCATCTATGCGGCATTCGCTTTGGCTGCGAGGAAAACAGGGTATTGACTATTGTCAACAGGTCTGTTTACTGTTGTCAACGGTTCGAGCGGCTGTTGTCAACCGGGCTGTTGACAGTAGTCAACACCCTGTTTTCGTCGTGAGAAAAAACAATTCTCCCTATGGCAAAACAGCCTTTTCCCGGCAGCTTATAAAGAAGAAGCACAGGGGAAAACGAAGTTTTACCATAGGGAGACAGCTATATCGCCCCGTTCCGTCGATGAAATCGGCCGGTTCGTAGATTTTATTTGCGGTTGCTTGCGCTACGTTCTACTTTTGATGTGGATAGAAGTTTGCAGAGACTCTCTCTAAATAGCGTTTTTTCATGTATTATTGACGTAGAACCGCCTTTACCCGTGAGGGGCAGAGGCGGTTTCCTTATTCAGACGATGTCTGTGTCTCCTGCTGCTGTTCTTAATCTTGCGCGGCTTTCTTGCGTGCAATCAGCACAACTGCCGCAACTCCGATAATCAGCAGCGCCAATGCTCCGTAGGCGATGCTTTCCGTTACATGCAGGCTCTTGGGGTCGAAGCGCATCTCGATGGTATGTTTGCCGGCAGGCACATACAGGGTGCGCAGCACGTAATCCGCACGTCCCAGTCCGGCCGGTTGCCCGTCGATGGTTACCTGCCAGCCGTCCGGATAGTATATCTCGGAGAATACGGCGATACCGTCGCCCGCATTGTCCGTTTCGTAAACCAGGCGGTTGGGCTCATAGCTTGTCAGGCGGATGGAGGAAAGGCTGTCTTTGTAGGCTTCGGCAGTACCTTTCAGCACATCTTTGAAACGGGCGTCGACAACGGCGGTTTCAGTGGGAAGAATGGTTTTGAGCGCATCGATTTCCTCATTGGCGTTGTTTACGTATTGCACGTTCTTTACAAACCAGGCGTTGCCGTTGGCATAGGGGTTGAGGATGGGAACGGTCTGCCCCTGCTGTCCGGCGGGGAAGATGAAGTACTTGGTGTTCAGCATGTTCAGTACGCGGAATTTGGAAGCGTCCACGCTGTCCATTTCTCCGCCTGCGGCGGCTATCGCTTGGTAGGCGGCCTGCATCTCGGGAGAGATATGACGCTCTATCAGTTCTTGGTAGCGGCGCAGTTTGGCGGCATGATACCCGCCTATGTTCTTGTGCCAGTAGGAAGTATTGTTCTCGTTGAACGCGTCGGTGGCAAAGTTCAGCACACGGTAGTCGGGAGCTTTGTCTTGCAGAATGAGCTCGTCGGTTTTGGTTTTGGTGAATGTTTCCGTCCGGATGGAACGGGGCACGAACTGGTCGTCGTGCAGGTAACGTTTGTTTACGGTCCACATGTCGGCAAGGCAGAGCGCCGTAATGCCTGCAACGGTCAGTGACCGGCGCAGCTTGCCGGCCGAGTGGAGCCAAAGCAGTGCGCATCCGATGCCTATAATGATGAAGCTCCGCAATGCGTCGGCGCTGACAAGCGCGCCCCGCATTTCCGCAAGGTTGGCGAGGATGCCGGACAGCTCGTTGGCGGGTATCATCTGCTGGTCGACGGCATTTTGCAGCATCTGCGCCTCTTGTGCGGGCACGAAGCCTGAGCCGAGGCTGCCCGGCGCAATGACAAGCAGCAGGGCTACGCCGGCGGTGAGCGCAAAGCTGATGCCGAAGGCTTTCTTGTTCGTTTTCCATATGCCGGGCTCTTCCAATACACGCTTCAGGGCGAAAATCGCGAGCAGGGGAATGGTAAACTCAGCTATGACGAGGATGGACGATACGGCGCGGAACTTGTTGTACATCGGGATGTAGTCGATGAAGAAGTCCGTCAGCGGCATGAAGTTCTTACCCCATGCCAAAACGATGGAGAAGAAGGTTGCTCCCAGCAACGCCCACTTCAGAGGGCCTTTGACGATGAAGCAGCCCAGCACGAAGAGGAACAGGACGAATGCACCCACATAGACGGGGCCGGCCGTCCAGGGCTGGCTGCCGAAGTACTGCGGGAACGAGTTGTAGAGGCTGCCGTACATCGGATTGGCCTTTTCCATGGCGGTTTCGCTCTGGCTGAGGGGGGCGGCGGAAGAGCCGCCTTTGAAGTTGGGGACGAGGAGTGTCCAGGTTTCGCCGATGCCGTAGCTCCAGTTGGTGATGTAGTCGCGGTCCAGTCCGCTGCTGGTTTGCTTGGCGGCATTGCCGGTCTGCACGAGCTCGCTCTTGCCGCGCATGGTTTCCTTGCTGTACGTGTAGGTGTGGTAGAGGTTGGAGAGGTTGGCGGCCACGCCGATAAGGGCGGCGACGAGCAGTACGGCGCTTGCCTTGAAAAACCCGGGCAGCGTCTTGTTGCGCCATGCGTCTTCAAAGTATGCGCCTGCGATGAACAGAATGACGAACAGGAAATAGTAGGACATCTGCACATGGTTCGACATGATTTGCAGGGCGATGAAAAAAGCCGTCAGGATACCGCCCGCCAGCAGCCTGCCCCGGTAGGCGAGTACGATACCCGCTATTGTGGGCGGGATATAGGCGAGGGTGATGAACTTCCAGATGTGTCCCGCCGAAATCAGAATGAAGAAGTAGGACGAGAAGGCCCACATGATGCCGCCCAACCCTGCCAGCCATGCCGGTATGCCGAATACCCGCAACAGGATGTAGAAGCCCAGCATCAGGATGAACGTCAGGTTGACGTAGGTGGGCAGGAAGAGCTGGTATATTTTCTGTGTCCATTGCAACGGCACGGTAGAGTCGTAAGACGGCGCTATCTGGTAAGTCGGCATTCCGCCGAAAAGGGAATTGGTCCAGCGGGTGCGTTCGCCTGTCTGTTCGTAATACTCTTTGGCTTCTTGTCCGGCGCCGGCTCCGGCAGCGGTGTCGTGCTGGAACAGGATGCGTCCTTCCATATCCGCCGGGAAAAAGTAGGCGAAAGAAATCAGGACGAATGCCAGAACGGCAATTAAGTCGGGAAGAATCTTCTTTATCATCTTGCAGGGTTATGGTTTATGTGGGGGAGTTAAAGGGGTAGAGGAGCTAACTCCCTTAACTCCTAATCTGAATTTCAGCGGCAAACTTATACATAAATATTGATTTATGCACCAGTTGGATAGAGAAATCTGCCGAAATATCGTACCTTTGCCTTTCCGAAAATCATAATTCATAAATCTGAAATCATAAATCAGCAGGCATGACGATAGGTGTTATCAGCGCAATGGATAGCGAACACCGCCAGTTGGCGGAGCGTTTGCAGGAGAAGAAAGTGACGGGCGACGGCAATTTCCGCTATGCGGAGGGCATGCTCGGCGGTAACCGTTTGGTACTTACGCAGTGCGGCATCGGCAAAGTAAGCGCGGCGGTGGGAGCCGCGGAGCTGATACGCCGTTTTGCTCCGGATTGCGTTGTCAGTACCGGTGTGGCGGGTGGCATCGATGCCTGTCTCAAGGTGACGGATGTGGTGGTGAGCGAATCGCTGGCGTACCATGACGTGTGGTGCGGCGAGGGTAACGAATACGGTCAGGTGCAGGGATTTCCCGCGGCGTACAAAGGTTGCGTCCCGTTGTTGGAGCATGCCTTGTCTCTGAACAATACCGGATTGGAAAGCCGTATTCACGGCGGACTGGTTTGCACCGGCGACCGCTTCATAACGGACCGTACCGAACTGGATGTCATCAAACACCGTTTCCCGGCGGGACTGGCTGTCGATATGGAATCCGCTGCCATTGCGCAGACCTGCTATCTGTACGGCATTCCTTTCCTCAGCTTCCGTATCGTCAGCGATACGCCGGGCGTGGAAGACCACTCTTCGCAATATGCCGATTTCTGGGGTACGATGGCGGAACGTTCCTTCCTTACGACATGGACTTTCCTTTCCACCCTGCCCGACAAATTATAACTCATAACTCACAACTTATAACTTATGAAGAAGATTCCCAGCTTTACCATCGATCACATCCGTTTGCTGCGCGGCATTTACGTATCACGCAAGGATGAAGTGAACGGAGAAGTTATCACTACTTTTGATATCCGTATGAAGGAGCCCAACCGCGAACCGGCTTTGGGACAAGGCGCCCTGCACACTATCGAGCATCTGGCTGCCACCTACCTGCGTAATGAACCGCAATGGCAGGACAAGATTATTTATTGGGGGCCTATGGGCTGCCTTACCGGTAACTATCTGCTGATGAAAGGCGACTTGCAGCCGCAGGACATCGTGAAGCTGATGCAGGACACTTTCCGCTTTGTCGCCGAATATGAGGGCGAAGTACCCGGCGCAGCTCCGCAGGATTGCGGCAATTATCTGCTCCACGACTTGCCGATGGCAAAATGGGAGTCCGCCAAATATCTGCATGAAGTGCTGGAACAAATGACGGAAGGCAATATGAACTACCCCGAGAAAGTGGAGTGAGTGGTTGGTTGAATAAATGCTGAAATTTAGTTTATAGCAGTAACGGTGCCATAGAGTAACCTAAGGCTGGAAGTAAGGCCGAAAGCCTTTTCATGGCACTGTCCATAATTTTGTGTAAATGTAAACTACGGAACTCATTCTGAATCCCGTAGTTTACATTTACACAAAATATTTTATAGTGCCAACTCATACTGAATCCCGTTTACATTTACACAAAAATATGGACAGTGCCCTTTCCATCTTTACGCCTGAAAGCCTCTTATCTTTAAGCCTGAAAGGCTTTTATCTTATAGCCCGGGGTAACACCCTGGGAATGCGAATATGAATAACATTGCGCCCTGAAAGGGCAAAAGATGAATCTGCAAATGTTTTGCCCTTACAGGGCGCAGAGCTCCGGGAACATTTATTCCCGGGGTGTTACCCCGGGCTATACGATAAGAAGGCTTTCAGCCTTAAGTTACTCTATGGCACCGTTACTGATATAAACTAAATTTCAATATTTACTTATTTACTTACTTATTTAGTTGGTTGCTTGCTTGGTTAGTTGGTTGGTTACTTATTTATTTATTTATTTGGTTGGTTACTTATTTATTTATTTAGCTAGTTAGTTACTTACTTATTTAGTTGGTTATTTACTTCTTTACTTAGTTTACTCCTAACTGCTTAAATAATTTCTATTCCTTGCTCCTTGCAAAGTTGCAGCCCTACGTCTTTCAGTTTGAATTTCTGTATCTTGCCGCTTCCTGTCATCGGGAACTCTTTTACAAAGAAAATATATTTGGGAATCTTGTAGCGGGAAATCTTGCCGATGCAGAAGTCGCGTACATCCGATTCGTGCAAGTCGGCTCCTTCGTGCTGGATGATGAACGCGCCGACCGCTTCGCCGTACTTCTTGGAAGGGATACCGGCCACTTGTACATCTTTGACACCTTCCAATTGATAGAGGAACTCCTCGATTTCACGCGGGTAGATGTTCTCGCCGCCGCGGATAATCATATCTTTGATACGTCCGGTGATACGGTAGTTGCCATCCTCGTCTTTTACGCCCAAGTCTCCGGAGTGCAGGAAACCGTTCTTGTCGATGACCTCGGCTGTGGCTTGCGGATTCTTATAGTAACCTTTCATGGTGTTGTAACCGCGGTTGCACATTTCGCCTTGCACGCCTACCGGACATTCCTCGCCGGTTTCCGGGTCGATAACTTTCACTTCGGTATGCTCAAAGTCGCGTCCTACGGTGTTGCAACGCACGTCGAACGAGTCGTCGATTCGTGTGGCGGTCATGCCGGGAGCGGCTTCCGTCAGGCCGTAAACGCTGGTTACTTTCATGTACATCTTTTCCTCTACCTGCTTCATCAGTTCGACGGGGCAGAGAGAGCCGGCCATGATGCCCGTACGCAGACTGGACATATCAAACAGGTCGAACATCGGATGATGCAGCTCGGCGATGAACATCGTGGGTACGCCGTAGAGTGCGGTACATCGCTCTTTGTGGACGGACGCAAGCACCACGAGCGGGTTGAAGCGCTCTACCATGACTTGCGTACAGCCGTGAGTGAGGCAGTTCATCGTGGCGAGCACCACGCCGAAGCAGTGGAACAGGGGCACGCAACAACAGAGCTTGTCATCGGAGGTAAACTTCATGTGCTCACCGGTGAGGAAACCGTTGTTGGCGATGTTGTAGTGGGTAAGCATTACCCCTTTCGGGAATCCGGTTGTGCCCGAAGTGTATTGCATGTTTACCACATCGTGGCAGCTTACCTGGCTTTTGAGCTCATCCAGACGGGTATCTTCCACGTTATTGCCTAAGAGCAGAATCTCGGACGTGTTGTACATTCCTCTGTGTTTTTCCTGCCCTACGTAGATGACATTCTTCATATAAGGAAAACGCTCGCTTTTCAGATGTCCGCGCTGGCAGTTCTTCAGTTCCGGCAGCATGGTGTAGGTCATCTGCACGAAGTCGCTGTCTTTTTCGCCGTTGACGATACAGAGCGTGTGCATATCCGAGTTCTCGCACAGATATTCCAGCTCTGCCTGTTTGTAGTTGGTATTTACCGTTACGTAGACGGCGCCTATCTTGGCGCAGGCATACAGCAGCGTCAACCAGTCGGGTACGTTTGCCGCCCAGATGCCGACGTGCGTTCCCCGCTCCACGCCGATAGCGATAAGTCCTTTTGCCATGTCGTCCACCCTGCGGTTGAACTGACTCCATGTGAAGCGTAAATTACGGTCGGAGTAAACAATATATTCTTTGTCAGGTGTATTTGTGGCCCAATGCTCCAGCCATTGGCCAAGCGTTCTTTCGTATAACATAGTAGAATTGAAAGTTGAGAGTTGAAAGTTGAGAGTTATGAGTCTGAAGTTAGGTTTCGCCGTCATGCCGTATAGTAACCTCCAACTCTTAACTTTCAACTTTCAACTGTTTAAATCGGTGTATAAATTACTGCCAGTATTTTGGCTGCCTGTCCTTCGTAGGCATGTACATGGTGCGGTACGATGGAATCGTAGTAGATGCTGTCTCCTTCTTCGAGAAGGTAGGTGTTCTTGCCGTAGCTGATTTCCATGGTTCCTTCCATGACCATGATGAATTCTTCGCCTTCGTGTGATGAGAGTACGAAGTCGCTGTCGTCCGTAGGGGCTACGTCGATGATAAACGGCTCCATGTGGCGGTCGGCCTTGGACTTGGAAAGGGAATGGTACTCCATGTGCTTGCGCGAGTGGATGGCATTGTTGGAGAAACTGATGCTGTCCTTCGCTTCCGACTTGCGGCATACCACAGGGCCGTTTTCGTCCTGGTCGTCGAGGAACGTGCCGAGGCGTACGCCCAGTACACGGGCTATTTTGATAAGCGGCGCCAATGAAGGCAGGTCGATATTGTTTTCAATGCGTTCGATTTGTTCGATGGCGAGCCCCGAACGTTGCGCCAACTCTTCCATACTGATGGACTGGCTTTCGCGGAGTGACTTAATCTTTTCTCCTACAATCTTACTTGTATCCATAATTTGATAGTATTTTCAGTCTAAAAGGTTATGATTAATAGCTGTAAGCTGCAAAAATAAGATATTCTTTTACTTGGTGCAACATTCTGTGACGAAAAGTTTGTTTATGGTCTTTGCGAGTGTACGGGAGATTTCGTTTGTACGCTATCGTTGTTCCAAATGTCATGTTGCAGTATCTGCGTAAACTTTATGGCGCCGATATCGGCGGACAGGTGGTTGCCGCTGTGGAAATCGTCGTCGCCGAAGCGGTTGTCGTTGAAATAACTGTATAGGCGGACGTTGTCCCATTTGGCGGCTATCTCCTCCAATGCGGTATGCATTTGCGCGACTTGCGCCGGATAGGTGAGCTCGTAATATAGCTTGTGCACCGGCGGAATGACGAGGTACAGATTGATGCCTTTGCTCCGGCACAATCCGGCGACGTCATTCAGCCGCCGGATATTATCTCTGAATGTCTGCTCCGCCGCGGGCTCTTGGGACGCGGAGTGCCCTTTTATCAATCGGGGAATGTCTTGCAGCCAGGCATGGCTTCTCTCGGTCGAATCGAATCCGTGGTCTAAGCCCAAAGAATCGCATGCCATGGTTTTTTTATGGAGAAGGTAGTACTTCGACCATTTTCTGAAGGAGATGGAGCCTGTGGCAATCAACTCGATGTTGTAAAGCGGGTCTTTGTCTGTCTCGATACCCATATAGATTTTATGGTTGGCTATGCTTATCTTGTCCTGGCTGATACAGTCGTCAATCCACAGCGTCTGATAGGATATTCCCCAGATGACGTTTTGCAGATGGGGCAGTTGTCCGATGTATCTCTCCAGCAATATCCGATTGTAGCGCAACCATTGTCCGGAGAGTGAAATGTTGTATGTACTGTCGGCAAGGTATGCCGGGTTGATGCTGCAATTGGTTACCGAGCTGCCTATAATCAGGTTCTTGACTTTATCACTGTTCTTCTCTATGATTTCCTGCTTGAACTTATAAGAGTTGGGAATACGGCGGAGCATAACCTCGAAGCCGATACCCAATACGAGCAGGAGTGACGAGAACAGACAGATGTATGTTAGGAATTTCTTCATATCCTCAGAATTGGAAATAAATGAACTCTTCCTGCTGACCGGCCAGCAGGAGAGTCGTTATAAACAGAACATAGTAGAGCGTCCAACGGACTGCCTGATAACGGAAAATGCCTTTTTCCTCTATTTGCAGGCCGAACTGTTTCTCGCGTTGGAACCACTCTACCACCAATAATATCGCGATATAGATAAGCGGGTCTTTGCCATGCGCGGGAAGTACGAAATCAAACCGGGTCACCATGCGCATTATATAACCCCATGCCTGGTGAATGTTCTCCGCGCGGAAGATAATCCATCCGATAACAACCAGCAGGAAGGTGATAAACATTTGGCATACCTCTTTTATATCAGGAAACAGGCGGCCTTGGGCTACCACGTCTTTGTTCTTACGATTCTTGCCCATGATGAACAAAGGCAGGAACAGCAAAGCGTGAAAAGCTCCCCAGCAGATGAAAGTCCAGTTGGCTCCGTGCCAAAAGCCGCTGACCAGGAATATAATCAGTGTGTTGCGCATCGCTTTCCATTTGCCGCATCGGCTTCCGCCCAGAGGAATGTAAATATAATCGCGGAACCAGGTTGTGAGCGATATGTGCCAGCGCCGCCAGAACTCGGCTATATCCCTTGAGAAGTAGGGGAAGTTGAAGTTGCGCATCAGGTTGACGCCGAACAGGCGTGCCGTACCGATGGCAATGTCCGAATAACCGGAGAAATCACCGTATATCTGGAATGTGAAGAAGAGCGCTCCCAAAAACAGATGCGTCCCGCCGAGCGTCTGATATTCATCGAAGATCAGATTGACGGCGGCGGCGCAGTTATCGGCCACCACCATTTTCTTGAACAGTCCCCATAAAATCTGTCTCATGCCGTCTACCGCCTTGTCGTAACTGAAGCCGCGCGGTACAAGGAACTGCGGCAGAAGATTGGTAGCCCGTTCGATAGGGCCGGCTACGAGCTGCGGGAAGAAACTGATGAAAGCGAAGAAAGCGACTATGTCGTGCGTGGGCTTTATTTTATGTTGGTACACATCGATGGTATAGCTGAGCGCTTGGAAGGTGTAAAAGCTGATGCCCACCGGCAGCAATATATCTATCGTCACCCAGTCCGCTTCTACGCCGAAGAGTTGGAACAGTTCGGCCAGGTTCTCTCCGAAGAAGTTGAAGTACTTGAAGATGCAGAGAATTAGCAGGTTGAGGGTGATATTCGCTGCGCTGACCCATTTTTGTTTGGTTCGCTGCCCTTCCAGTCTCTCCAAAACTATGCCGCTGGCAAAACTGCAGAGCGTGGTAAACGCAATCAGAATGAGGAAACGCCAGTCCCACCAGCCGTAGAAGATGTAGCTTACCGCCACTATAAAGAGGTTTTGCCAACGCAGCGGCTTGAAAACAAACCAATAGAGCAGGAATACTATTGGCAGGAATATTAGAAACTCAAAAGAATTGAATAGCACAGACCGTTTGTTTTTTGCTCCAGTTCCCTAATAGCGATTTATAAAAGGGGAAGTGTTGGAACTGTTGTTCTCCTTATGTCAGTGAAAGCACTTCCCGTCTGAATTTCAGATTTATATAATATTGACCGGGCGCAAAAATAAACAAAATTTAAAACAAATCAATCTTTCTCAAAGAAGAAATGATATTTGCAGGCGTGTATTTTATGATTGCAGGAGCCTTGATTGGGGTTTCTTACTCTTTTACATCCAGCTCTCCGGAGTATGAGATGGCTTGTTTGTTCATCGGTTGGATATGTATGTTGGCGGAACCGTCGGAATAGATAGTCAGGCTGTACTCATACTTATCCTCTTCATTGCCGGTCTTGAAGTCGATCCGGGTCTTTCCTTTTTTGAGGCTTTCTTTTTTGTATCCGGTAAGCGGGGCGTTAAAAATCAGTCCTTTCCCGCCGCCGTAAGGCACATTGTAGGCTACTCCGAAATAGGGCAGGTAGGAAAAGACGGAGTCATTCCTGATTTCTATGGAGTAGTCGGAGGTCAGGGCCCGGCTGCGACCTCTCATGGGTTGCATATAGTCTACCTTGATTTTGTACTGACCGGCGTTTATCGCTTCCCTGACGCTGCGTTCGGTTTGCGCTTTCTTTTCGCTCCGGCTCTGTGCTGTTGCGGGTTGCATGGCAAGCATCCCCGACAAACATAATAGGATAAGTTTAGCTGTTTTCATCGTTGCCCGGTTTTCGATATCGACAAAGATAAAGATAATGTTTTTGAGAAGTAAAACAGATTCAATATTTTTGTGCGAGAATAAAGATTATTAAGTATGGTATATATTGAAACTCCCCGTTTGCTGTTGCGCGGTTGGAAAGAAGAAGACTTCGTTCCTTTTGCGGAGATGAACAGGAATCCGTCTGTCATGGAATTCTTTCTGCATCCTTTGTCAGAGGAAGAGTCCCGCAGCCTTTTTGATACTGTCAGAAATGAGTTCCTCCGGTGCGGGTATGGGGGATATGCCCTCGAGCGGAAGTCGGATGGGGCTTTTGTCGGTTTTACGGGCTTCCATAACTTTGCGTTTGATGTGGATTTCGCTCCGGGCATTGAGATACTGTGGCGGTTGAGGCGGGAATATTGGGGACAGGGCTATGCCACTGAAGCGGCGAAGGCATGTCTGGCTTATGCCGAAGAGAATCTTCCGTTTTCTACGGTTCGGGCTTTCACCTCGTTGCCCAATAAGCGTTCGCAAAGGGTGATGCGGAAGATAGGAATGGAATTTGAAAAGAATTTTCTGCATCCTGCCGTACCCGACGGGCATCTGCTGAAAGAGCACGTACTTTATAAGATACAACTGTAACATTTTCCTGCGCTCTCCTGTTTATGGGGGAGCGGGGAACAAGGATATGATATGAAAGTAAAGCGGTGGTACTCTCCAATGAAAGTACCACCGCTTTAATAAGTTTACCGCAAGTAAATTACTTACGCAAGCCGAGTTCCTGAACAATAGCACGATATCTGTTGATGTCGCGGTCTTTCAGGTAGTTCAACAGCGCACGGCGCTTACCTACCAACATTGTCAAGGCTCTTTCTGTACTATAATCTTTTCTGTTGAGCTTCATGTGCTCAGTCAGACGAGCAATACGGTATGAAAACAATGCTATCTGAGATTCAGCTGATCCCGTATCAGAGTTAGACTTTCCGTATTTGCCGAAGATTTCTTGCTTTTTAGCAGCGTCTAAATACATAGTGTTTAATTAAAAAGTTGATAATTCTTTTCTCTTTCGAGGGCGCAAAGATAGGGATTATCTTTTATATTGCAATGATTTCCAGCAAAAAAATCTTTTCCCTATGAGGTATATACTGTAAAATTCGTACCTTTGCACGCAAATAATAGGTATTATATGCAAAATATTAGAAACATTGCAATTATTGCCCATGTCGACCATGGGAAAACGACGCTTGTCGATAAGATGCTTCTGGCAGGAAATCTCTTCCGCAGTAACCAGAGCACAGGTGAATTAATGTTGGATAACAATGATTTGGAACGTGAACGAGGGATAACAATCCTTTCAAAGAACGTTTCCATCAGCTATAAAGACACGAAGATTAATATTATCGATACTCCGGGACACAGCGACTTCGGTGGCGAGGTGGAACGTGTATTGAATATGGCCGACGGATGTATCTTGCTGGTGGACGCTTTTGAAGGTCCGATGCCGCAGACCCGTTTTGTACTGCAGAAAGCTTTGCAGATAGGTTTGAAGCCTATCGTCGTTGTCAACAAGGTGGACAAGCCCAACTGCCGTCCCGAAGAAGTTTATGAGATGGTATTCGATTTGATGTTCAGTCTGGAAGCCACGGAAGACCAACTGGATTTCCCCGTTATCTACGGCTCCGCAAAAAACAACTGGATGAGCACAGACTGGCAACAGCCGACGGACAATATCTATCCGTTGCTGGACTGTATTCTGGAAAACATCCCGGCTCCTACGCAGTTGGAAGGTACGCCGCAAATGCTCGTTACTTCATTGGATTACTCTTCTTATACCGGTCGTATCGCCGTAGGCCGTGTACATCGCGGTACTTTAAGAGAAGGCATGAATGTGTCTTTGGCTAAGCGTGACGGTTCAATCGTCAAATCGAAGATTAAAGAACTGCATACTTTTGAAGGTATGGGCCGTGTGAAAGTTGCGGAAGTTTCTTCCGGCGACATCTGCGCATTGGTAGGTATCGAAGGATTTGAAATCGGAGATACGATTTGTGATTACGAAAATCCCGAAGCATTGCCGCCTATCGCCATTGACGAGCCGACCATGAGCATGTTGTTCACTATCAACGACTCTCCGTTCTTCGGTAAGGAAGGCAAGTTCGTTACTTCCCGCCATATCCACGACCGCCTGATGAAGGAATTGGATAAGAACCTTGCGCTCCGTGTGCGCAAGAGCGAGGAAGATGGAAAATGGGTGGTTTCCGGCCGTGGCGTGCTTCACCTCTCCGTATTGATTGAGACGATGCGTCGCGAGGGATACGAATTGCAGGTAGGACAGCCGCAGGTAATCTTCAAGGAAATAGACGGCGTGAAGAATGAGCCTATCGAGGAACTCACAGTCAACGTTCCCGAAGAATATGCCAGCAAGATTATCGATATGGTAACCCGCCGTAAGGGTGAGATGGTGAAAATGGAAAGCGCCGGTGAACGTGTGAATCTCGAGTTCAATATGCCGTCACGCGGTATCATCGGTCTGCGTACCAATGTGTTGACAGCTTCCGCAGGCGAGGCCATCATGGCGCACCGCTTTAGAGAATACCAGCCTTACAAGGGTGAAATCGAACGCCGTACCAATGGTTCTATCATCGCCATGGAGTCGGGTACCGCTTTCGCTTATGCCATCGACAAGTTGCAGGACCGGGGTAAGTTCTTTATTTTCCCGCAGGAAGAAGTGTATGCCGGACAGGTTGTAGGCGAGCACTCCCACGACAACGACCTTGTGGTGAACGTAACCAAATCCAAGAAGCTGACCAATATGCGTGCTTCAGGTTCTGACGAAAAGGCGCGTCTGATTCCGCCGGTACAGTTCTCTTTGGAAGAAGCGTTGGAATACATCAAGGAAGACGAGTACGTGGAAGTTACTCCCAAGTCTATGCGTATGCGTAAGGTTATCCTGGACGAGACAGAGCGTAAACGTGCGAATAAGAACTGATTATTTTAGTTGTTGTATATAGAAAGGAGCGCTTCACTGTAAGGTGGAGCGCTCCTTTTTTCGTCATAGGATAATCCGTTATCCTACGAGCTTCCTCTTTTATCGTACGGTCAGTCTATGTATTTCACTTTAGCCGCATCTCTCGGCTTGGCGGCGGGCGCTTCGTCCGGATAGCCGAAAGCGATGCAATAAAGCAATTTGTAACCTTCGGGAAGCTCCAGCCTTTTAAGGTACTCGGCGGCTTCGGGCGTATCGGCCATAAAGCGCGTGGGGCTTGCCAGACAGCAGGAACCTATTCCCATAGACCAAGCGGCCAATACCATGTTTTCACCCAGCAGGCCGCAGTCTATTTGTGAGCAGTCGTACGAAGTGTCGTTTCCGATGAATACCACCGTAGGCGCATTGCGGAACATATTCTTGAAGTCGGGGTCTTCAGCCGCTTTCGGGTTCTTCTGTTTGAAGATTTCGCTAACTCCGTTCAGGAATTCCGGGTTGTCCACCACGCGCACCGCCCAAGACTGTTTGTTCTGCCCGTTGGGGGCGTTGATGCCGCAATCCAAAATAACTTTCATCGTATCCCGGTTCACCGCTTCCGGTTTGTACTTACGGATGCTGCGGCGCGACATAATCGTTTCGATTACCGCTTCCGAATCGCTTTTCTCCGTAGCCGTGCTTTCACTCTCTCTTTGTACCTGCGGCCCGCAACCGGACAGCATCAATAGGCCTGCGCCTAACAGCATTAACTTTAAACTCTTCATATTCTGTGCTATATTAGTAATTCGCTTCTTCGCAAATCTAACAAAAAAAGCGGCTCCCGAAAACGGAAGCCGCCTTAAAAATATGTAATCCTGTTCTATTAGAGTTTCGGACCAGCAGCAACCAAAGCTTTACCGGCTTCGTTACCAGTGAACTTAGCGAAGTTCTTGATGAAACGTCCGGCCAAGTCTTTTGCTTTTTCTTCCCACTTGCAAGCACATTCATAAGTGTCGCGAGGATCGAGAATCTTCGGATCAACACCCGGCAATTCTGTCGGAACAACGAAGTCGAAGTAAGGAATAACCTTTGTCGGAGCCTTGTCGATAGAACCGTCGAGGATAGCGTCGATGATACCGCGAGTATCTTTGATGGAGATACGCTTGCCGCTACCGTTCCAACCGGTGTTAACCAAGTAAGCCTTAGCGCCTACCTTATTCATCTTCTTAACCAGCTCTTCTGCGTATTTAGTAGGATGCAAGCTCAAGAAAGCGGCACCGAAGCAAGCAGAGAATGTCGGAGTCGGTTCAGTGATACCGCGTTCCGTACCGGCCAACTTAGCAGTGAAACCGGAGAGGAAGTAGTACTGAGCCTGTTCCGGGTTCAGGATAGATACCGGAGGCAATACACCGAAGGCGTCAGCTGACAGGAAGATTACCTGATGAGCGTGAGGACCTTTGGATACCGGCTTCACGATGTTGTTGATATGATAGATAGGATAAGAAACACGAGTGTTCTCGGTTGTGCTCTTATCAGCGAAGTCAATCTTGCCGTTAGCGTCAACAGTTACGTTCTCCAACAGAGCGTCACGTTTGATAGCGTTGTAGATATCGGGTTCGCTTTCTTTGTCAAGGTTGATAACCTTAGCGTAGCAACCGCCTTCGTAGTTGAATACACCTTCGTCATCCCATCCGTGTTCGTCGTCACCAATCAACAGACGTTTCGGGTCGGTAGACAAAGTAGTCTTACCTGTACCTGACAGACCGAAGAAGATAGCAGAATCGGTACCTTCCATGTTGGTGTTGGCGGAGCAGTGCATGGAAGCGATGCCGCGAAGCGGGTTCTTGTAGTTCATGATAGAGAACATACCCTTCTTCATTTCACCGCCGTACCAAGTATTCAGGATAACTTGTTCGTTAGTCTTCAGGTTGAATACAGTAGCTGTTTCAGAGTTCAGACCCAGTTCCTTGTAGTTGTCAACTTTTGCTTTGGAAGCGTTGAATGATACGAAATCGGGTTCTCCGTAGTTAGCTAGCTCTTCAGCAGTGGGGCGGATGAACATGTTAGTTACGAAGTGAGCCTGCCAAGCTACTTCCATGATGAAACGTACTTTCATGCGGGTAGCTTCGTTAGCGCCACAGAAAGTATCGACAACGAACAGACGCTTGCCGCTCAACTGCTTAACAGCTTTAGCTTTCAGGTCGGCCCATGCTTCTTCGGAGCAAGGCTTGTTGTCGTTTTTGTATTCTTCGGAAGTCCACCATACAGAATCCTTGCTGGCTTCGTTCATTACAAAGAATTTATCTTTAGGAGAACGTCCGGTATAGATACCGGTCATTACGTTCACAGCACCCAGTTCAGTTACTTGACCTTTTTCGAAGCCTTCCAGACCCGGTTTGGTCTCTTCAGCGAACAATACATCATAAGACGGGTTGTGGATGATTTCCTTCACGTCTTTGATACCGTACTTGCTTAAATCTAAATTTGCCATTTCTTTTAAGATTTTTAAAATTGGTATTTGGTTTATAATCTCTTTTCGTACTTTTTAGCCTTATTGCAAGGGGGCGAATCTATGAAAAACCGCACTTTTCAGTAAGACCCTTGTTTTTGCGACTACAAAAGTAATACTTTATTTTAAAAGAAACATCCAATTAGAGAAATTTTTCTGTAATAGGAAATCTTTTATAAAACCGTAACAATATCTGCAAACTGAATGTTGCAAATTGAGTGGAAATCGTTTACTTTGCATTTATATTCTATCAATATACGGAATAACCAATACATATTAATCTGATAATACACTAATGAAAGTTATCAACTTTGCCGAGACTAACTCGGTCTTGAATCAATACGTGGCGGAAATACGCGACGTGCAAGTGCAGTCCGACCGCATGCGTTTCCGCCGGAACATCGAACGCATCGGTGAAATCATGGCGTATGAAATGAGTAAGGAACTTACCTACTCCGAAAAGCAAGTGCAAACGCCGCTGGGGATAGCTCCTGTCAGCACTTTCGATGATGATGTGGTGATTGCCACCGTCTTCCGTGCGGGGCTTCCTTTGCATACCGGCTTCTTGAACGTGTTCGACCGCGCGGGCAATGCTTTCGTTTCGGCCTACCGCTATTATAAGGATAAGGAGTGCCGTACGGTGGATGTGCATATCGAGTATATCGCCACTCCCGACCTTTCCGGCAAGACGCTGTTACTGGTTGACCCGATGCTTGCTACGGGAGAAAGCATGGAGCTTGCATGGAAGGCTTTCCTTACCAAAGGCACACCTGCTAAATTGCAGATTGCCTGTGTGATTGCCAGCCAACAGGGGGTAGACCATTTGCAAAGACTATTCCCGGGGGATGAAGTTTCTTTGTGGTGCGGCGCTATCGATCCGGATATGAACGAACACTCTTATATCGTTCCGGGATTGGGTGATGCCGGAGACCTGGCTTTCGGAGATAAGCTGTAATCCGTATCGCCTTATTTAGCCCAGAACAGTTTCTCCGTATAGGTATCCTTGGCCGCTATATCTTTATAGTACGGATTATAATTCACTTCCGTACTTGGGTATCTCCAGCGGTTCGGCACATTGGGAATAGTACCCGAAACTTCCGGGAATACCAGCCCCGAAGGATAGCCTGTACGGCGAATATCGCTCCACGCTTCGCGGCTGACAAGGAAACCGAAGTGCAGCCATTTCTGCGTTATGATGGCGTCTAATTTGTCCGTATACGCCGTGTCGTTCCATTTGGCGTCGGCAAAGTCCGCAATCTCTTCATCGGTAGGAGCGTCGTAACGGCGGCAATTTTCTCCGGAACCTATTGAGTCGTAATAGTAATACAGTGCGATGGATTGGCTGACGGCCATCTTGAATTCTTCTTCCGCTTTTGCCATATCCTGTGCCACGCCATACCCCATGGCATAAGCTTCCGCTTTCAGAAAGTGTATTTCGGGTGAGGCCATTATCAGCATATCGAATTTATCGTTTTCCCAGAAAAATCCCCTTTGGGTAATCTGTGAGAAGCCTTTGTTGGCGGTATTCACTTCATCCTGCGCTTGAGAATTGTAATACTCCGTCAGTTCGTCTGCCACAGTGAGGTCTGTGCCGAGATAGCGGTGCTCGTCCACTTCTCCGGTTTCACGGTTGGTGATGGTGACGGGGTTGTAGTTCAGCAGGATGCGGGGGTCGTCTTCGCCTTTGATGTAAACGCCGCTTAGCGGATCACTGCCGGTCATGTCATAGTTGCCGTGACCGAGCATGCGGTCTATGATGGCGCCTGAAGCAAGGCGGTTTGTAACCCAGTCACCCAATCCGCTGCCGGCGGTGAAGTTTAGTTGTCCGGACTTTTGGTTGATGATGAAGATATTGTTTTCCTGTTCTTCTACCAACGGATAGTCGGCGGGATTCTCCAATATCTCTTTGATGGCTGCGCGTCCTTCCGCCTGCAAAGCCCCCTGTGCCGCTACGCGCATGGCAAGGCGCAGGCGCAGGGAGTTTGCATAGCGTTCCCATTTTTTCATATCTCCCAGGTTGATGAAGTCCTGAGTGCTGAAATTCTTCGGTGTAGTTACCGAACGGAAACGCGGGGCTATTTCTTTCAGCTCGTCAAGTATCGTTTTATAAATATCTTCCGCTTTGTCATAAGGAGCGTAAGAGCCGTTTACATCATTAGTCAGCGGCAGGGTGCACGCTTTGGAGAAAGGCATATCTCCGAAAATATCCACCGTTGCGGCAAAAAAGTCGTACAGTTGCACTTTGCCTGCCAGCATAAAGGCTTCGTCCTGTGCTTTCTGGTTGTCATTCTCTTCATTGTACAGCGATTCCATCTTGCGGTATTGCATCAGTGCCGAGTACAGATTATCCCATTGCCCGTCTATGGCGGGGGTATATCCGGGACTGTACATGCCGCCGGAGTTACTGTAACCGAATGTCTGCGCATACTTGCCTACAAACTGCGAGTCGAAACCGAAGAACCGTCCGTACTCATAGACATCATAATCTTTCACTTTCTGGAAAACTCCCACCATCAGATTGCTGATAGTGACTTGATTGACCTTGGAAGGATCTTCATATTTGCTGTCGAAGTCAGCATCCGTACAACCGGAAGTAGCTAGCAGCATAGCTCCCGATAGAATGAACGCTCCTATATTTATTTTTTTCATACCCATTGTCATTAACTCTCAATTCTTAATATTCATTTCTCTATTTCCTAAAAACTTGCCCGTAACGAGATACCGAAATTACGTGTTGCCGTAGTGGAACCGCCCACTACCGCCTGGCTTGCCCAGGATGTCCCTACGGAAGATTCTGCATCGTAATTCTTCAGCGCTTTGTAGAAGTAGAACAGGTTACGGCCGAATACCGAGACACTCAGTCGTGTCATGCCCAGTTTGGAGATCAGTTTCTCCGGGAATTGGTAGCCGATGGTCAATTCGCGCAGCTTTACGTATGTATTGTCGAATACCGAGTGACGGTACGTATATTGCTCGGGTTGAGTACCCCAGTTGTATGTCTGGTTGTAGTAGTATCCGGCAGGGATGATGCGGGTGTTCTTCTCGCCGGTAGAAGCCACTACGCCCGGCAGAATAACACCGTCGTGGTAAATAACCTCTCCGTTAGGGCCTGCACCCAATGAAGGGTCTACCTGTACAGGTACGCCGCTGGCATTGTTGTTACCCGGATAGTAGTAAGATAAACCGCCATGTTCCGTATCGCGGTATTGCAGCGATTCCGGTGTCAGACCCGATGCAGTGGAGTACTGGTACATCTCGTTGATGACATCGCCGCCTATGCGGAAGTCGATGCTGAAATCCAGGAATATGTTTTTGTAGGAGAATGAACTGAACAAGCCGCCTACACCGTCGGGATTGATGTTACCCACTCTTTGCAGGTCTGTCTGGTTCAGGTACAGGCCTTTGTCCGATATCAGATAATCGCCGTTCTCGTTCACCTGCGGCACTTGCACGTAGATGTCGCCCATCGGACGTCCCTCTACGGCCTGTATCTTGGCTCCGCCACCGCCTATATTGGATATTTCGAGGTACGGCACGCCTTCGGCGAGTTTCACGACCTTATTACGATAGATACCGTAGTTGGCTGTCAGGTCCCAGCGGAAATCTTTGGTCAGTATCGGAGTGGCGCTAACGGAGATGTCCCAGCCCTCATTGGCTACTTCTCCCACATTCATCAGTACGTACTTCACGCCCGAAGAAGACGGTTGGGGAGTGGAAAGTATCTGGTCTTTCACACGGTTGTTGTAGTACGATACGTCGAAACCCAGACGGTTGTTGAAGAACTTGCTTTCGAGTCCTATTTCGTACTCATACTTTTTTTCGGGGCGGATGTTGGCGTTACCCCATGAAGAAGGCACATAGTTCCATGTGAAGCCATTGTCCGAACCTTGCTCGTAGATGATGTTGGCGGCATACGTCTCCGGCGCATTACCTACGATACCGTATGAGAGACGGAGTTTACCGTGATTCCACCATGCCGGCATGCGGAAAGCGTTTGAGAACAGGAAGCTGAGGTTGGCGGATGGATAGAAGAAGCTTTGGTCTTTCAGGGTGGACGAACGTTCCTGCCGTCCCGTCAGTTCGAGGAACAGGTAGTTGTCCCAACCCAGGCTTAGCGTACCCATATATCCTGTTTTCAACAGTTCCATGCGCTGCAATGTGCTGCTGGCGGTGTAGCGGCTGGCATTAAGGTCGAACCAGTTTTCCGTAACCAGACCGCCGTTGGTGGAAACACGCATGTTGTTCATGTTTTCGTAACGCCCCGTCCAACCCAATGTGGCGGCGATGTCGAAGCGGCGGATGTTGTAGTTGAAGTTCAGCATTACATCACCGTACACGATGTCGTAGCGGCGGTTGATATTTTGGAAACTGCCGCTGGGGTCGTATAAAGAGTTGGGACGCTCCGTTTCATATTCCAAGGTCTGCTTGGTATCCGTTATGTCCGTAGAGAGTTGTGCGCGAAGGCTCAACCAATTGGTTATCTGCCAGGTGGGACGTATCATACCGATGAGACGGTTTTCCGTTTCCTCGCTGTGGTGATGATACATATTCCAAAGCATATTCGATACGCCGCTCAGATATCCGGGGTCGTATGCCCATGACTCATCCGGAGTGAGTGTGGCGTCACCGCCTATGGCATATGTGTTGCGATAGCCCAGGCTGGTGACATAACTCTGCTTCAGATAAGGAATATCCATGAAAGACGAGAACATATTGCCGAAGCTGCCGTACAGGTTCAAAGAGGTTTGAGGGCGGTCTTTCACATCCTGTATGATGTAGTTCAGCGAGTATTCCAGTGTCAAGGGCTTGGCCAGTTTGTAGGACCCCGTCAGTTTGAAGTTGTGCTTCGTGAAGCTGCCTGTCAGCGAATTCGGTATTTCGTCCATAAAGGTATAGGAGAAACGGTTGCTGCTTGTTTCCGTTCCTTGTGAAATGGCGAGGTTGTACGTCTGGTTCCATCCCGTGCGGAACAACTCTTTCCACGGATTGTCCGTAGCCGGCAGGTAAGGACGAACCTTGCCGTCCCAGTACAGTACGTCGCTTCCATCGTATTTCGGGCCGAAGGACATGGTGGTGTTATACAAGCTTTTGTAATTTTCACCGTTCATGGTGCGCTGGTAGAAACCTCCTGTCTGTTTTTCGTAATCGCTATAGTCGGTGTTGTAGCGTCCCGGGCCGTACAGTGTCTGTACTTTCGGCAGATAGGCGGGCAGGTTGGCGGTAACCTGCGCTGTGAAATCCACCGTCAGTTTGCCGCTTTTAGCACGCTTGCTGGTGATAACCACTGCGCCGTTTGCGGCTTCCGAACCATAAAGCGCCGTAGCCGAAGCGCCTTTCAGCACGCTTATACTTTCAATATCTTCCGGATTGATATCCACCAGGCCGTTGGAGCGTATCTGTCCGTCGTTGCCGAACTCGGCAAAGTCGGTGCTTTTACCTGTTCCGCCGTTACGGATGGGCACGCCGTCCAGAATAATAAGCGGTTGGTTGTTTCCTGTGATGGAGGTCAGTCCGCGTACGTTGATAGATACCGCGCCGGCCGAACCGCCCTGTGTCTGCGTGATGCGGATGCCCGGCGCTTTGCCGTACATGGCAGATGCAAAATTGGTCGCTCCCGCCTTTACTATTTCGTCCGATTCGATAGTGCTGACGGCGTAGCCCAACCGTTTGGTATCTTTTTTGATACCCATAGCTGTAACGACCACTTCTTTCAGTTGTTGCGAGTCCTCTCTCAGTGTCACTCGTAAATCGCCTTGTTTCTTGCGTCTTGCCAATTTGATTTCACGGGTGGCATAGCCCATATAGGCAATGGAGAGTGTTGCATCGGCGGGAACTTTCAAGGTGAAGTTTCCGTCCACATCTGTAATAACACCGTTGTTAGTGCCTTTTTCTATGACGCTGGCTCCGATAAGCGGTTCGCCTGTCACATCTCTTACCATACCTTTAATTGTCTGGGAGTCTTGCGCATAGATATTTTCTGCGAAAAGGAACGCCAATACCATACCCATAATACCTAATCCCTTTTGAAGATGCAACTTCCTATAAGAAGCCTCGCCCCATTCTTTCTTAATAAACTTCATATTTCTACAATGATTATTGCCTTGTATAATTAAATCCGTTGGAATTTTTGCAGATATTATGGGGCAATCAGTATGCCAAAAACGGTAGGTAGGATGCGGATGATAGTTTATATATATGATATTCAGTTCTTTATTTTTTATAAATACTTGTAATATATGTGTGCGTGGTGTGGAATGTTGTGGAAAAAATCCACAGTGGTGTGTTGCAATTCCACAGTTGCGGTGCTTGCTCGCTACATTTGAAATGAAGTATATTGATATTCAGTCTGTGCCTTTAGAACGGTGATATTGCCGGGTCTTTAAATTCAAATAGAGCGAAAAAAATCCCCTTCACCCGCTATCCTTCTTGAATAAAGGGATGTGGCGGGTGAAGGGGAGTAAGTCTAAACAGATTTTTTGTTCGGTGAAAGGTTATTTCACTTCCCAGGTATCATTTGTCATAAGCAGCTCTTCGAAGTTGTGGTATTTCTTCTTGGCGGATACTTCTTCGATTTGCGCATGTACGGCATCGTCATAAGTCGGGGCTTCCACATCGCGGATTACACCGAGGGCGATCGGGAAGTCGGGACCTTCCATCAGGGCGAGTTTCAGTTGCAGGGTGTTGTCCTCGCAATGAGCGTCGTGAATAAGGATGTCCTTTTCCGTAATACCGTTTTCACCGAGTTTCACCACTTTCAGTCCGAAACCTTCCTGCATCAGTCCGTATTCGTTGTTCTCGCCGAAGAGCATGGGCTTGCCGTGTTCCAGATAGATGGCGTTCTTGGCACGGTCTTCTTTCTTGGCAACTGAGTCGTGCGTACCGTTATTGAAGATAACACAGTTCTGGAGAATTTCGCAGACACTTGTGCCTTTATGATTGTAGGCGGCTTTCAGAACCTCTATTGTTCTGGCTGCATCCGTGGCTACGGCACGTGCAAAAAAGTGACCGCGTGCACCGAAGCAGAGTTCTGCCGGTTGGAATGGGTCTTCTACCGTACCGTAAGGGGATGACTTGCTGACGAAGCCGCGGGGAGACGTTGGGGAGTATTGCCCTTTCGTCAAACCGTAGATGCGGTTGTTCAGCAGAATCATGTTCAGGTTGATGTTACGACGGTTGGCATGGATGAAGTGGTTACCACCGATGGCAAGTCCGTCACCGTCTCCGCTCACTTGCCATACGGCGAGTTCCGGATTGGTTACCTTACAACCGGTGGCGATGGCTGCGGCGCGCCCGTGGATGGTGTTCATACCATACGTATTCATATAGTGGGGCAGACGGCTGGAGCAACCGATACCTGAAATTACCGCTGTCTGATGAGGCGGTACGCCGATTTCGGCCATAGCCTTATGCAGAGATGCGAGGAAAAAGTGGTCACCGCAACCCGGACACCAGCGGGGTTGCCCTTTCTTGAAGTCTTTTGCTGTATATTCGCACATAGTTCTTTTCGTTTTTAGTTTTTGATAATCTCCTCAAATGCTTGTACTAACTCGTTTACCAAGAAAGGCTGGCCTTTCACTTGGTTGAACTGATAGGGAACGAATCCGTCTACTTTCATACGCAGGTATCCGGCAAACTGTCCCATGTTCTGTTCTGCCACCACTACTTTCTTGTAACGTTTCATCACCTCCGCCGTATTCTTGGGCAGCGGGTTGATGAACTTGAAGTGAGCGAGAGCTACCTTCTTACCGGTTGCACGAAGTTCGTCCATCGCAGCGTGCAAGTGGCCGTAAGTACCGCCGAAACCGACAATCAACAGGTTGGCATCGTTCTTATCGCCTTCTATATCTACGTCGGGTATTTCGATTTTGGCAATCTTCTCGGCACGCAGGCGCGTCATCAAGTCGTGGTTTTCCGGGTCGGTGGAGATGGCGCCTGTCTTATTGTCCTTTTCCAGTCCGCCGAGGATATGAGTGAAACCCTCTGTTCCGGGGATGGCCCAATAGCGGCTGCCGGTCTTTTCGTCACGTTGGTAGGGTGTCCATGAGCCCTGCATTTCGGAACGTACATAAGGTGGAACGATAACGGGGTAGTCGGCAAGTTTGGGCAGTTTCCATGCCGCCGATCCGTTGGCAACGAAAGCGTCTGTAAGTAATACGACGGGAGTCATGTGCTCCAAAGCTATTTTGGATGCCATATAGGCACATTCAAAGCAATCTGTCGGTGAGGTGGCGGCAAGTACAGGCATGGGGCTTTCGCCGTTGCGTCCGAAGAGTACTTGCAGCAGGTCGGTTTGTTCGGACTTGGTGGGCAGGCCTGTTGCAGGACCGCCACGCTGTACGTCGAGTACTACCAACGGTAACTCCATGATAACAGCCAAGTTCATGGCTTCCGATTTCAGACAGATACCCGGTCCGGAAGTGGAAGTAACCGCCAATGCTCCGGCAAAGGATGCTCCGACAGCAGAGGCGCAACCGGAAATCTCGTCTTCGCACTGTACGGTCATAACACCGAGTGACTTGTGTTTGGAGAGTTCGTGCAGCACATCGGTGGCGGGAGTGATGGGGTAAGAACCCAAATACAGCTTCAAGCCGGCCTTCTCGGCAGCGGCGATGAAACCGTAGGCTGTGGCTTTGTTACCCGTAATGTCCATATAGCGTCCGGGGGTCTTTACCTTACTTTCTATCTTGTAAGTGTGGGCAACGGATGCGTGGGTATTATGTCCGTAGTCGTATCCGGCGCGGATAACCTTGATATTGGCTTCCGCAATTTCGGGCTTCTTGGCGAATTTCTCACGGATGAAGTCTTCGGCTATTGTCAGGTCGCGGTTGAAGAGCCAGCATACCAGTCCCACTGCAAACATATTACGGCACTTCAGCATGGATTTGTTATCCATACCTGTGTCGGCAAGGCAGTCCTTCACCATTTTGGAGATAGGAGCGGCAATGACATCCTGTTTGATGCCCATTTCCTCGATGGGATCATCTGTCTTGAAAGCCGCTTTTTCCAAATCCGACTTTTGGAATGCATCCGTATCGATAATGATACATGCGGTAGATTTGGCAAACTTATATTGGGTTTTCAATGCAGCGGCATTCATTGCTACCAGTACATCGCATTTGTCACCGGGGGTATAGACTTTGTTCGCACCGATATGTACTTGAAAACCGGATACACCTGTCAGCGAGCCTTGCGGGGCGCGGATGTCTGCCGGATAGTCAGGGAATGTGCTGATGTCATTACCTACCGTAGCCGAAACTGTTGAAAAGATGTTGCCGGCGAGCTGCATACCGTCGCCGGAGTCTCCGGAGAAGCGGACTACCACCTGCTCCAGTTCTTTGACCATCATGTCGTTTGCCATAACTTACGAATTACTATATATTATATTAGAAAAGTTACATTGTTATTTTGTTGACGGACAAATTTCGTAAAGTTAATCGGATTAACAAAACTTTTTTCGGAAAATCAGCAGAATACATTATCTTTGTGCCCACATTCTATTGCTATATGCAGAATGTATGCAAAAAGGCTCTGTAGTTCAACGGATAGAATAGAAGTTTCCTAAACGTATGTTCTTCCAAACAAGGGCAAAGGTAGTAAAATTTAGATTTATAGTAAATAAGAAAAGGAAGTTATAACGATAACTATTACATAAGGCTCTGTAGTTCAACGGATAGAACAAGAATTTCCTAAATTTTAGATAGGGGTTCGATTCCCCTCGGAGCTACTTTTCAAGTCCATTCCATTACGGGGTGGACTTCTTTTTTACAGCATTTACAGCAAAAAAGAGGTATATTTGCGGACAAAAGTTCTACTATAGTTCTACAAAGATTATGGCTACATTCAAAGCAGAGGTGTACGCTCACCAAAAGAGGGCTGACGGCACATATAATATAAAGATAAGGGTTATACACCAAAAGAGGAAAAAGTACATCCCGACCACTTACTACGTGACAAAGGATGATTTGACACGCACGACTTTCAAGCTGAAAAACCAAAAGTACATAGATGCCACCGATGATATGATAAAGAAATACCGTTCCATTTGTGACCGCATGGGGGAACGGCTTAAATCCATGACCGTTGAGCAGGTGGTAGATGCAATCACTAACGACAATGGGGAACACTTCGATTTGGATATAGTGGCTTATGCCCGTCAATACATATTGCACTTAAAGGAAACCGGGCATACAGGCAATGCGCTTTCTTACCAAGTAGCCATTAATAACCTTGTACGCTTTGTTGGCAGGGATAGCGTGAGCATAAAAGAAATCACGGTTAAGTTTATCAATGATTGGATAAAGTGGATAAAGGAGAATCCGGCACGTTCCAACCCCGAAGCCAATCACGGAGAAAGGGCACAGAGCCTATATATATCCCAGCTAAGAGCCATACACAACCGGGCAAAGAAAGAGTTTAACGATGAGGATGCCGGGCTGATACGCATTCCCTATTCTCCTTTTAAGAGGGTGGAAATTCCCAAAGTTCCAGTTACAAGGAAAAGGGCTATTTCTACGGATTTACTTCGTAAATTTTCGGAGTTGCCTTATTCTTTGATTATGCAACCGGGGACAAACAGGTACAATCTCGCAAAGGATGTCTTTCTTTTGAGCTTCTGCCTAATTGGAATGAATGCGGTAGATTTGTACACTTGTACGGATTTGAAGAAAGGACGGATTATATACCAACGGACAAAAACCAAGAATCGGAGAGCCGACAAAGCGGAAATGTCTGTGAGGATAGAGCCGGAGCTAAAAGCCCTTATGAAAAAATATAAAGACCAGACCGGGCAAAGGGTCTTTAATTTCTACAAGTTGTATTCAAGCGTGGATAGCTTTACGGCTGCAATTAACAAGGGCTTGAAAAAGATTGGTGATGATTTGGGGATAGATGATTTGGAATTTTACGCAGCACGCCATACATGGGCAACCATTGCAAGCAATGAAGCCGGAGTAGATAAGTACACCGTTCACACAGCCCTTAACCACGTGGACGAAAATATGAGGGTGACGGATATTTATATTGCGAAATCATGGGACAGCATAGATGCTGCCAATCGTAAGGTATTGGATTATGTCAAGCTATCTTTGGATGATGTAACAGAAAAGAAGTATATACCCAAAAATAAGCGTGTTTTGCCTAAGCAAAATTTGTAAGCCGTTATAGTTCAGCAATTTACAAGCCTATTTTTGCTTAGGCAAAATTTTAATAGGTGTTTATCTATCCTCTAAATCTGTATTGTCTTTGATAATCAGATAGTTACAAATTTTGCCTAAGCAAATTGCCTAAGCAAAATGATTTTGCCTAAGCAAAAATTATAATACACTGATAGTCAGTAAAATAGTTGTTTTTAAGCCTAAAAATAGCGTTTTGCCTAAGCAAAATTTGCAAATAATTGAAATACAGAGTATTACAAGCGTTATTTTGCCTAAGCAAAAATATAGCCTTTTTGCGTTTGCCTAAGCAAAATTTGTAAGCCGTTATAGTTCAGTAATTTACAAGCCTATTTTTGCTTAGGCAAAATTTTACGCAAGTTACAAAGGATAATATATATACTATATATAATATTATATAGTTAATTAAGAGTAAATATATGAAATAGGGGTGTGGGGGAAGAACAAAAAAAGGCACTTATGGAAGTGCCGTAATTTTACTTTGGTAGATTCTATTTTGTTTCTACGCTAATTATGTCCGATATATCTTTGTTGAAATGATAAGTGCAATTAGTAATTGCATATCCCCCATAGGAGTTTTTGGCTCTATATCTATGGGAAATCTCCCAAGCTAAAGTATCGTATGGATTTATACCCTTGTTTTCAAACATAGCTTTGATTTGTTCTAATTTTGAGTTAATGCTATCTGTTGGGAACTCTCCATCCGTTGCTCTTTTAACGGTTTCCACTAATGCTTTAGACATAGGTGTGACTATTCCTATTTTCCCCATATCCATACACTCATAACTATCAGGGTCTTTTAAATTATTCTCCAAATACCTATTTATTAGTTTCTCAGCTTTACGTTGCGGAGTGTCGCTATTACATCCTGTTATCAAAGCTATCAGGCAAAGCATTAGCAAAGTTTTCATAAGTGTGTATTTAACAGTTGTACTTAGCAAGCTACTGTAATACACACGAAAGCGTGGGATTACTCCGAGGATTAAGAGGTACGACCAAGCACCTAACAGCCCATACAAGAGTAATGCCCACGCAAAGCGCAGGCATTAGCAAATTGTCTGAGGGCTGTTTCTGAAATTTGGTCGTTTTCTTAATCCCTACAACAATAGCCAATGCTATTTAGTGATATTTTAATTCAGCAGCAAATATAGTGTATTATTTGTTATAAAAATAGTCTTGCAGTGTTATATTTATAATGACGTATCAAAAATATATAGGTTTTTGTTTCCAAATAAGCGGGGATTTTGTACCTTTGTAGAAAATAGTAGTTTATATGGGTAATTGGAGCGTACAACAAGAAGCTAAGAAAGAAGTCAAGGAGAAAGATAAAGTGAGGCGTGAAAAACTTGCTGGATTCTTTTTTAACTTGGCGCAACTCACATTTGCGGGTTTGGTTCTTGGTGGAATAACTCCGATATATGCCAATGTGGAAGCTGGTATAAACTGGTATGTTTTGACAGCAGGGAGTGTTTGGACTATAATGCTTGCTAAAGTAGGAAATACAATTTTAAAATAATAGATATGGAAATGTTAGGAGCTATCTTTACCGTTGGAATAGTTGTGACGGGTGCATTTATGATTTGGCTAAGAACAAAATCTGGCAAGAAATGGCTTGCTAATTTGTGATATGGAATATTTGTAAGAAATAGCCCCATGCAGACTAATAATGTTTGCATGGGGCTATTTTTGTTCTTCAAACATTCTTCCAAATCCAGTAAGCAGCCATTTGGCACTTACCCCATACTCCTTAACCATAGGATACAACCAAGATAATTGAAACCATCCACGCTCCAAGTCTTTTCTTTGCGCAATAAAATTTCTTCTATCTATGTTGTTGAGCCTACAGTATGTATTTACTCCTCTTATTTTCTTCATGGCTATAATGGCATCCAGCGCACTATAGAACCTTTCCATTATTTGCTTGCTTATAACGGTATTCATTGCGATATATGGCTCTTCAAGTTCTCTATATCGGATTTTAGCAACTCCAATTCACCTGTAGGCTCATTGGTTATTATAGCCGTAGTAATAGCGTTGGATATTTCCCTTTGCGCATCTAATACCCTATCAGGGTTTACCCGGTTAATTAAAAGGACTTCTTTGTAGAGGTCTATAACCATTCTATAATACTTTTCCATATCAATACTTCCTTTGCTTTAAACCAAACACTATACGGCATTGGCACATTCGACAGGATTCTCCGTTTGGGCACTTCCCTTTTTAAGTTCCTCTATTTCGTTTTGCAATCTGCCTATCAATCTATTCAACCGTTCTATTTCCTTATCTTTTTCTACTAACATTCCATAAGGTGCAATCAGCTTGTCATTCATCATCTTTACGACTTGTCTTGAAAAAGCGTCAGCACCAGCAAACATGAAATCTTCGGGAGTGACTTCTTTTAATACCGTATTTTGTTTTGGTGATATATCCGAATAATATTTTGAAATATCACCGAATTTAGACTGCAATATATCCAATTTCTCTTTTGAAATAGGTTTTATTCCGTTTTCTATATTTGAAATATAGTTTTGTTTACACATTAATATCTCTGCCAACTCCTTTTGAGTAAGTTTTCTATCAAGCCTAAACCTCTTTAAATCAAATCGTTGCATATAAATAGAATATTTTTAATAGAAAATATATCCAAAAAGTTTTGTTATATTCGGATATATAGCCTATATTTGTTGCGTAATTAAATAAATGACATTACAAATATAGCCAAAAAGCGTGTTTGTAGAACATATAAATTAGAGAAAATGAAAAAAGTAACCCAAAAAGACTATCAGTCTTTTATTCAGATTTACAAAGGATTGCCTGAAAGGAGTGCTGTAAAAGCTCCAAAAACTGAGTTCGTGGAGGAAATAGCGGCTCTGTGTATGTGTAGTACCAAGACGGTACGAATGTGGATTCATGGCGTACAAAAGCCGGATGCCCTCAAACAAAAGATGATTAGTGATAAACTGGGCGTTCCAGCCGATATTTTATTTCCTGTTACAGAATGAAAGCTATAGAGTTCTACACAACCCCGGAGGGTGAAGTTACTATGCGCCCTATCGGAGAAGCCGAAAGGCAGTTGAAAGAAACTGATACCGACTTTATCCAAGCTTTCTTGGCTATACTGAGGGAGTTTTATCCCGAAGCATACGATGCGCTTATGGATATATACTCTAAAAATTCAAACAACAAGAGGTATCGGGATTTCATAGCGGTGCGTAGATTCATTAAATGCAACTTCGGTCTGTATGACAACATGATTGATGTAGATGAGAATTGGAACTTTAATTTTGAGTTTGTAGGTTGTCCATTACGTGGAGAATGCAAACATGATAAAGTTATTTGCGCTCCTAAATTCAACTCTAAGTTGTCCGATAGGCAAATAGAAGTTATGCGAATGCTCTATGATGGGAAAAACGATTCAGAAATAGCCGAAAAGCTGTTTATCTCTTTAAATACCGTGAACAACCATAGAAAAAACAGTTTCCGAAAGGTTGGAGTACATTCAATGGCTGAATTTATGCGGTATGCTATGACTAACAATCTTTTCAAATAACAAATGCAACACCGATGAAAGGAGAAACTTTAGCAAACCTTATCCAATGTGGCGTTACGCTACTTCTTGGCATTATTGCCCTTGCTGGGGCATTGTTCTGTAATGCCTCATTTCACTTCTTTACCGCTATGGCTTGTTTTTGGCTGGCATGGGTTTTCTATACCGACAATGAGTATGGGATAGTAAGTGTTAGAGAATATTTTAAGAACCGCTACAAAAAGGACTGACTTATGGCAATTCAGATGGAACTATACGAGTTAAAGAATCTCTGTATGGAAATGGCTTCTTTGGGTGCTGCCAACTATGTAAAACAGACTATCCCGGCAAAAGACCTCATTTCACAACGTGAAGCATACAGATTGTTTCAAGAGTGCCGGGTGAAACGCTGGCAAAAAGACGGCAGAGTTTCTACTATCCGTGGCGGTAGCTCTATACATTCCAAAGTATTGTATTCACGTGCCGAACTTATGGCAGTGGATAAATCAGAGAAAATCAACTCTATAATTAATAAGTGATATGCGAACAATCAAATTAAAATCATTATCCCTTGTGAATTTTAAGGGAATCAGAAGCCTAAATATCGGTTTCTCCGATGCGGAAACGCTGGTTGCTGGAGAAAATGGTACGGGCAAAACAACTGTGTTCGATTCATTCCTTTGGCTTCTTTTTGGAAAAGACAGTACGGGACGGTCGGATAGTAATTTCAACATTAAAACGTTGGATTCGGACGGCAAGCCTATTTTGCACCTTGAACACTCCGTTACTGGTGTACTATCAGTGGATGGCAAGACGGTAACACTGCAACGCTGCTATGTGGAAAACTGGGTCAAGCCACGTGGAACTACGGAAGAAAGCCTAAAGAATCATGCAACAGAGTTCTATTTGAACGGTGTTAAGTTGGCTACCAAAAAGGAGTATGATAGTGAAGTAGCTGCCATCATCCCGGAAGATGTTTTCCGAATGATAACCAACCCTTTCTACTTTACATCAATGAAGCCGGAAGCGCAAAAAGAAATCCTTTTGGATATGGTAGGAACGCTTACCGACCAAGACGTAGCGCAGACCAAGCCCGAATATTTGGAGTTGCTGGCTCAGTTGTCCGGCAGGAGCATCGCCCAATACGCCAAAGAGGTAGCCGCCAAGAAAAAGGCTTGCAAAGATGAATTGTCAGTTATTCCCTCTCAGATAGAAACGGCTCGTAAACTTATGCCGGAGGAAGAGGATTGGGTAGCCATTGATAGTGAGATTGAGGATAAAAATGCCCGTATTCAGCAGATAGAGGAACAAATTGCCGACAAATCAAAGCTGAATGAGCAGGAATATCAACGTAAGGCTTTTATCCAAAAGCAAATAGGTGAAAAACGCCTACAACTCAATAGTAGAATGAATGAAATCGCTACAGAAGCTAACAAAGGGCGCAATGAGGCATCTTTGAAGCTGAACGAATTGGAATATTCGTTGCGTACTGAAAAAGCCTCTTTAGACAGAAAAAGGCAATCGGTTGCGGATATGGATATTGAGATAGAAAAGCTTAATACCAAATTGTCCGCATTGCGTGGTGAATTTTCATTTATCAGCAAGGAGGAACTTACCTATAATGAGGGTGAATTTATTTGCCCCACTTGCAAACGTCCTTTGGAAATTGAGGATATAGAAGCCAAGCAGCGTGAAATGCAAGCCAACTTTAACGCTAATAAGGCGGCACGTCTGAAAGCGAATAAAGAGGCTGGCATGGCTAAAAAGCAACGGCTTGAAGAAATGCAAGGGCTTAAAGACCGTACCAATGCCGAAATCGAGGAGCTGGAACAAAAGATAGAGAGTATCAATGCCGATATTCAACAAGCAAAGGCTTCTATCCCCGAGGCGCAAAACGTGGAAGCAATGATAGCATCCGACCGAACTTGCATTGACATCAAGAACGAGATTGTCGAACTTGAAAATCAGCTCAAAGTGGATGCAAAGATTGTGGACGTGTCGGAACTGCAATCGGAGAAAAGAACTTTGAATGAAGCCGTGCAAGGCTTATACAAGCGTTTGGCAAACCGTGAACAAATCGGCAGGGCTGAAAAGGAAATCGCTTCTTTGGAAGAAAAGCGCATTGCCAACAATCAAAAGTTGGCAGACCTTGAAAAATGGGAGTTTACGGCACTCCAATTCCAAAAGGATAAGGATGCGGAGCTGTTGAAACGCATTAACGGAATGTTCAGATATGTATCATTCTCCTTTGTGAACGAACAACTGAACGGAGGCGAAAAACTGACGTGTGTATGCACCGTGAACGGTACACCTTTCCTTGACGTGAACAATGCCGGACAAATCAATGCCGGAATAGATATAATCAATGCCATTTGCACGGCAAAGGGGGTATCTGCACCGATTTTCGTTGATAATGCGGAAAGCGTGAATCAAATAATCCCATCACTCAGTCAGATTATCCGGCTGGTGGTAACTACGGACAAAGAACTAACCATTAAATAATTGCGATTATGACACAGCAAGCGACTACAACCATACAACAGGCTGCAAATGGTGGGCAGGTAGCTACTCAAAGAAAGCCTGTAGATATTCTTAAAAGCATGATGAATGCCGAAAGCGTACAAGAACAATTCAAAAATGCGCTTGGTAAAAATTCGGCAACATTCGTAGCCTCTGTAATTGACCTATACAACGGAGATAGCAATCTGCAACTCTGTAATCCTAAACAGGTGGTAATGGAAGCACTCAAAGCTGCCACGTTACATTTGCCAATAAACAAGGCTTTGGGCTATGCTTTCATTATCCCGTTCAAAAACTCCAAAAAGGATGAAAAGGGCAACTGGATTAAAGTGTATGAGCCGACTTTTCAAATGGGCTATAAGGGTTATATTCAGCTTGCCATGCGCACGGGACAATACCGTACCATCAATGCGGATGTGGTGTATGATGGTGAGTTGCGCAAGGTAAACAAACTGACCGGGGAAATAGCCTTTGACGGTGAAAGGAAAAGCGATAAGGTGATAGGCTATTTCTGTTACTTTGAACTTATGAACGGCTTTAGCAAGACTTTGTACATGACAGTGGAGCAAATGGCAAACCATGCAAAGCGATACAGTAAAGCCATCACAAGCGATAAGGATGTAACGGTTGAAAAGTTGCTGAATTTGGCTAATTTGCCCGTTTCTCCCGATAGCAACAAGGTTGGTTGGATGGGTAACTTTCACGGAATGGCACAAAAAACCGTTATCCGTAATTTACTGAGTAAATACGGCTATTTGTCCGTAGAAATGCAAAATGCCATCACCAATGACTACGAGGGTGACGAAACTTCACAGCGTGAAATATTGACCGACAATTACGCAAACAAACAGTTGATTGATGCGGAAGATGTGAGCTTTGAAAGCGTGTCAAGCGAGCAACAAGCGGAAACTATTGACCCCGGATATTGATAGCGTATGAAACTGATAGTTCTTGGTTCAAGTAGTAGTGGCAACTGTTACATTTTGGATAACGGTAATGAAGCTCTGATTATAGAGGCTGGAATCCGTTTCCAAGAAGTCAAGAAAGCGTTGGATTTCAATCTGAGAAAGGTTGTAGGGTGTGTGGTAACGCACGCCCACAACGACCACGCCAAATATATTAAGGCAATGGTGGATAGTGGATTTCACACGTTGGCATTACGGGAGGTATGGACTGCAAAGGGCGTTTGGGATTCCCGTTCTTTGGTGGTTAAAGAGGGCAAAGGCTATAAGATGGGTAATTTTAAGGTACTTCCTTTTCCTGCTTGCCATGATGTGCCATGTGTCGGCTATCTGATAGACCATCCCGATATGGGAAAGATGGTATTTCTTACCGATAGCTGTATGTGCGAATATCAGTTCAAGGGGCTTAACCATGTGCTGATAGAGTGCAATTACTCTGATAAGAAGCTCATCGAGGCGATTACAGCCGGGCGCACGTTGCCCTCACAGCGTGAACGTCTGCTTACCTCACACATGGAGCTTACTACGTGCAAGGGTTTTTTGGAAGCAAACGACTTATCCCATGTTTCGGAAATCGTGCTTTTACACCTTTCCGAGAATAATAGCGATGAGCCTTATTTCATATCGGAAGTGGAAAGGCATACGGGGAAAGTGGTTTATGCGGCAAAGCCGGGTTTAACGATTGATTTAGATAGAACATAAGGATATGGCTAAACTCCAAGTAGAAAAGAGAAACGGGTTATTTGATTTGAAGCCTCTGTACGAATGGATGCGTAACGCTTTGGATGGTATCTATAGGATAGAGGTTAAGAAAGTCAGAAAACCACGTTCTTTAGACCAAAACGGGTGGTTGTTCGGGTGTATTTACCCTATCCTTTTAGATGCTCTTTTGGAAGCTGGTTGGGAGTTCGTTTCAGTGGAACAAGTGCATGAGTTTTTTAAGGCTCAAATGACGGCTGACAAAGTGGTAAACAAGCACACGGGGGAGATTGTAGAGTTCCCATGTTCTACAGCCACTATGGACACGGTGACATTTTCCACCTATTGCGAAAAACTGAGGGAGTACGCCAAAGAGTTTCTGAATGTGGATATTCCCGACCCGGATAAATATTGGAGAAGCCATGAAAAGAATACCTAACAGCGTGGTATCTGAGCTGATACGCTTAGTGCCCATTTTGATAGCAAATATTCCACCCGGACAAAGTACGAGAGTGGATAACGCAATAAGATTAACAAAGAAGATTATCAACAAATTAAAAACATTGAAAGATGAAAGTAGAAATTGAAGAAAGCAAGTTGCAAACAGCTTATGCAAATGCTTGTGATGGAGTTAAGGATTTTATGGAAAGCCTGTTTGGAAAGAAGGTGTTTGAGGCTGCAAAGCCCACGTTGGACGATTACAAGACTATCCGCACGTATGAGGATGCTTGTAAGGCACTTGGTGAGCCTATTTTTGAAGACCCTAATAATTTGCCCAATCATATCATAGCCCTTATGAAGTTGGAAACTATTAGCCGGGCTTTGTGGGGTAGAAATTTCCAACCAAAGCCGGATGGAGAGGGAAGCAAAGTGTATTGGTATCCGTGGTTTGCCTTATGGACTAAAAAAGAGGTTGAGGATATGAATCCCGAACAAAGAGGTGCCCTTTTGTCTGCTTATGCGGTTGGTGGTGCGGGTGCGGGTTTCGGTTGTCTGGGTGCGATTGGTCGTTCCTCGGGTGCGCTTGCGCACTTTGGGTTCCGCTTGTGCCAAGAAACGGAAGAAAAGGCAAAGTATTTCGGGCAGCAATTCATTGAACTTTGGGCTGAATATTTGAAATTCAACTTTACCGTTGGAAATCGTTTGAAATAAAAGTGTGTTTATTAAACATATTATTAACTAAAAACAAGGTGAAATGAAAGACATCATGTTAGCCGACACCCCGGTGGAACAAAGGGCACAGATTCTACGTGATAGCTGCGACCAAATTGTAGAGCGTAGCTATACACGCAAATTCGACCAAGAAGAAATCAACGAAAGGAGGGCAGACCTCGCTAACGTGGCGATTCAAAAGGCAGATTTGGAACAATCATTAGCGGAAATCAGAGCCGATTACAAAGGCAAAATCAAGCCTTTGGAGGAACGCATAGTTAAACTTCGTGATGAACTGAAAGCCGGGGGCGATTGGATTAAGGGCGAATGTTACAAGTTCGTTGATGAGGAAGAGAAGATGGTAGGCTTCTATTCCCCGGAGGGTTACTTGCTGGAACAAAGAACCATGACACAAGAAGAAAGACAGCGTAACGTATTCCGTGCTATCCGTGGCAATGCTATGGATAAGACAGGTACGGACGATTAAGTATTAACATCAAAAACATTAGTAAAATGGAAAATCAAGAAAAAGGATTAACCGTGAACATCGGTGAGTACAAGGGTGAAAAACCTATCGAAGTAGTGTACAGAATTGGTAATGCTCCTAAAGCATTGGACGAATTGCCCATTAAGCAACCGGAAAGTATTTCTGTATCAGGTGTTATCAGAACTCCGTTAGATTGGTTGGAAAAGCGTATTGACACCATCGACCAAAAGCGTGCGAATATTAAGGTAAACCGTGAGAAAATGAGTATCACGCTTACCGTGAATGAGGATGATTATTACACCAAAAACACCTTTGTAGGTACGGTGGAATTATCGGAAGTCTTTTCAAAGTTCGGTATCAATGACGGAGAATGTGGCTGGATTCCGGCTAAACTGGGGCAGTTCCTGCGTTTGAATCGTGGCGTATTCATGCAAAAAGAGGATTGTATGAAGCTCGTTTCGGTATTAAAGAACTTCACGGCTAACGCCAAGACTGAAATTCAGAAACAGCGTGACCCGTCCGGCTCTATGGCTGAGGTGTACCGTTCACAAGTAGAAAGTAATTTGCCCAAGAGTTTCACGATTAACATCGCCATTTTCAAGGGAACTGCAAAAACACCTATTGAAGTTGAGTTCGACCACTATCTTTCTAATGGTGATGTGTTGTTGCAACTTGTTTCGCCCGGTGCTAACGAACTGGCAGAGGACTATAGAGATAAGTGTATTGACGAGGTGTTAGACGGCATTCGTGCCATTGCCCCGGACATTGCTATTCTTGAAATCTAAATACTATATCGTGGGGGAGAAATCCCCCACTTATAACAGCTCATAATATGGCTAATAAAAAAATCATACCGCCTATGCCTTTCGATGCCACCGCTTGGTTATCCAACAATGCGGCTATGAGGTTGTCATTTGCTTGTAAGGGCTTGTGGCTGGATATGCTTTGCTGTATGTGGGTGAGTATAGAGCGTGGGGTTATGATGAAACCTATTGGCGGTGCGTACACGGTTGATGAATTAGAAGCCCTCTACGGAAGTGGAACAAAGGAGCTGATAGAATCATTGATTAACGCTGAATTATTGTCTGTAAGGAATGATGGGGCTTTGTACAACACTGATATGGTTAAGATGGAATCAATACGGGTAAAACGGTCTGAGGCTGGGAAAAAAGGTGGTGTAACTATGGGTAAACGGATATTAGCCAAAGTTGATGCGCTTGTGGAAACGCCACCGACAGAAATGCCACATACACCTTCCCCAACGGCTGAAACGCAACACGGGGCGCAAGCAGACCTATTTCCCGATGATTTGCCGGAGAATCCACCGCCACTGACTGATGAACAACAGCGGAAGATTGCAAAAGCCAAGAAGTACAATTATGCTGATTACGTTACTTTGACACGTGATGAATACGCAAAATTATGTACCGAATATGGCGAAGAAGCCGCTAAAGCGATGATTGATATTCTCAACAATTACAAAGGTTCTAAGGGTAAGAAGTATAAATCCGATTACCTGACTATTAGGGGCTGGGTAAAAGATAAGTATTACGAAAATATGAATAGATATGGACAACAAACTGGTACAACGGCTGCAACAGATATTGGCAAACCAAGCGCAAAGAGGACTTTTAGGGACACGCTTTAAGATTGAGAAGTTTCCCGAACAGGACATAGCGGAAATGCTAAGGATGTGTTATCAGTCAGAAGTTGAGCGCAGAAACATGAAGTATGTTTCGGATGAAGCCACGTTGGAAAAGATAGGCAAAGCGGCTAAGTTCCTTTGCGGAAACGGAAAGTTCGGCTTGCTTCTGTATGGTACGGTAGGAAGTGGTAAAACCACGCTTGCAAAGGCGATATGCAACATTATAGGTATCTTGTACAATAGTGATTTATCTTCCGAAAGAAAGGGAGTGTACCGCATATCAGCTTTGAACCTTGCCAAGTCAATAGCCGATGACCCGACTTATTTCAACAAGCTAAAGAATCAAGAACTTTTGTTTATTGATGATGTGGGCACTGAACCAGCAAGCGTGAAAAGTTGGGGCAACGAGTTTTCCCCGGTTACTGAATTAATCTATGCCCGATATGACAGGCAGCTATTCACTATAGCCACTTCCAATTTGGCAGATGAGGAATTTGGCGACAGGTACGGAGAGCGTATTGCTGATAGAATGGAAGAAATGTTTGAACGGCTGCACTACAGCCAAAAAAGCTATCGAAAATGAGATTTGCGCTCAGAAACAAAACAAAGCTCATTAATGCTTTCGGTGAAGCGTATTACAACGAACTTATTGCAAGCATTAATAGCTTTCAATCTAACTACACGCCCGATTGCCATTATTGGAACGAGGCGATACAAAAAGAAATGCTGGATATGCCAAGTAGTACCCACCCGGATAAGACATTTTCGTTTGCCATTGTGAGCGAAATGTGGGATGTGATAACGCTTGCTTATTATTCAGAAAGTAATACACCAAGTAAATAATAAAGCTATGCAACACCAAAAATCAGAAAAGAAAAAAGTGGTTGTGACCTTATGCCGTGTATTCCCAGTTACACATTCTTTGGCTGGAAAGCCTACAGAGTTTGAGGGCAAACTAAAAGAGCATAAGAAGATACATACTATACGCTACAATAAGAATGGCGTGTGGGATAAGAGATATAAAGATATTGCATCCGGCAAAAAATATCTTTCAGTGCGTGAATGGACGGGCAGACCGTACAACTCTGAGCAGAGAGAGTTTGCCCAGTATGATAAAATAGGTCTACAGCACATTACTATGACCTATGGTGTTGATGATGCCGTTCCTCAGATATGGATTGATGGTAAACAAATTCCCATTGAAATAGTGGCAAAGAATGATGGTCTGACAGTTGAGCAATTTGTGGAATGGTTCTTTGGTGAATCAAAAAGTAACGTGTTTGAGGGCGTTGTGTTACACTTCACTTCATTTAGGTACTGATATGGGAAAAGATGATATAAAGCATTGTAGTGAGTGCAAATATTACTGGTGCGAGCCTAAGTCAATGCAGATGTATTGCTATAAACTGGCGAAGCGGATAACGGCAAGAAAGAAGTTTTGTAAGCACTATGAACTAAATAAATGACAGTAGTATGGAAACGAATAAAACGAAGAATACAGACCTATTTTTGATTGACCCCCGTAATATCGTGGTTGTGGACGGTTTCAATGTAAGACGTGATTTTGACCTTGACGAACTGAAAGAGCAAATAAAGGCAAAGGGTGTCTTAAATCCTCTGACGGTTATAGCCTTTAAGGATGATGAGGGCAACGAGAAATATAAATTGGTGGATGGTGAACGCAGGTATAGGGCTACCATGTTGGCTATATCCGAGGGTGCGGATATTCCTTATGTTCGTGCCATGAAAGCCCGAAAGGACGCTTCTACTGAAGAATTGTATATTCAACAGATGATGCGTAACGAGGGTAAGAAATTTACCGAATACGAGTGCGCTATCATGTTCAGACGTTTCAAAGAAGAATTTGGATATAGCCAAGTTGAGATAGCGGATAAGTTCAAGAAAAGCCCGGCTTTCATAAGCAAATGCCTTTCCTTGTTGGATTTGCCCCCGTACATTCAAGAAAGGATTATGAAAGGGGAATTGTCGGTTAAGGCGGCTAAGGAGATTGCCGCCAATTATGGAAGTGAGAAAGAACAAGTAAAGGCTGCAAAGTCGGCTGTGGATAACGCCAAAGAAAACGGTAGGGTTACAGCTACCAATAAGGAGGTTCTTAATTCTCTGAAAGATTCTAAAGAAGCAAAAGCCATTGCGGAAGCTCTGAGAAAGGTTTGGGCTTATTTGGATGGTGAGGTTATCGTGGACGTGGATAAGCTGGCAAGGCTATTGGATAAGACGGAAAGCCTTAGCCAAGCGATGAGAGAATACAAGAAAGGGGGCATAAAATGAAACTGAGAAAAGAAAAGGAACAAATACCTGCGGATTTCCGCAAACAAATGTATGAGAACTACAAAGCCAATATGACTTTATACGGTAAACCAATTCTCCCGTACAAGCAATGGCTGAAAGACGTGTTTAACACTAAATTACCTTGTTGTGGTAAATAGATGGCATGAAAACGCTGATGATTGATATAATGCTGAATGACCGCTTTTATGCGGCTTTCAGATATAAGTATTGCCCAGCTTTCAAATTCGACATTGAGGATATGACTAACAAGGTTTATGAGCGATACCCCACCCTGCGAAAAAGGGCTATGAATGGCGAAAAAGTAGTATTTGCATTTTAATGATTTGAAGATATGGAAATTAAAAAGAAGATAGTAGTGCCTACGGGCGAAATATATACCGCTATAGGTGAAAAGGGAATGTTGGAGTTCCTTACGGTTGGAGATTATGGTAAGAACGCTAATATCAAAGCGGACTTTTTGGGGATTACCCGTGATTTGAACGGTGTACCCAATGGCGAGCCGATGCCTCTTACTGAAAAATGGGTGATTACCATTTCCACACAGTACGGTTGCTCTATGGGCTGCAAGTTCTGCGATGTTCCAAAAGTGGGTATTGGGAGAAATGCCACTTTTAATGATTTGAAAGGAGAAGTGCTAACGGCTATCAAGCAACACCCGGAAGTGAAGCACACGAAACGTCTAAACATACATTATGCACGTATGGGAAAGCCTACATGGAACGCAAATGTGTTACTTCATGCAATCAGTGTAAAGAAGGACATAGAGCCGTTTATAGGCGATTCTTTGGTACACCCGGTTATAAGTACAATGCTGCCAAAGAGAAATAAGAAGCTGGTTGAGTTCTTACATAAGTGGTGTTACTACATAAAGAACGAGCTTTATAAGGGTGATGCCGGACTTCAATTCTCCATCAATACAACGAATGATGAAGAAAGAAATTATCTGTTTTCGGGTAGTTCGCTTTCACTTGGTGAAATATCAGAAATTGGAAAATCGCTGCCTATGCCTGTTGGCAGGAAATATGCCTTAAACTTTGCTTTGGCAGATGATACACATATAGACGGTAAGCGTTTGAGAGAGCTTTTCAACCCCGATAAATTTATGTGTAAGATTACCCCATTGCACCGAACAAATAGCTGTGATGAGAACGATTTGCACACAAGTGGAGGCTATGAGCTGTTTACCCCATATAAAGCCGTGGAGGAAGATTTGAAAGGCAACGGATTCGATGTTATTGTGTTTGTCCCCTCTTATGATGAAGATAACGGGCTTATCACGTGTGGAAACGCTATCCTATCCGGGAAAGTTCCTACTTCAAGTTACCAAGAAACAATATACTGATATGGCTAAAATAGTAGATAACCCCAAAAGGTTTAAGGTGATTGAGTTGAGCCGAAACGAGTTGGCTAAAATTGGCGGTATTGGTATTTGCGATAGATGTAACGGTACTTCTAATACTGGCTATTATGTAGCCGTGCTAAATTGCTGGTTTTGTCCTAAATGCTACAATGAATGGTACGTATGCGCCACTCATTACCCGGAAGATATAAAGATAGAAAACAAAAATTTTGAGTTTTATAAAAATTTATTTGACCTATGAGCAAAGAAGAATTGCAAGCAAAATTGGCGAAAGCCAACGCAGAGAACAAAGGTATGGTGGTTTACCCTGAATACTTCAAGAAGAAAAAGAAGCGTATGCGCCCCGACTTCATAAAGAAGCTGGAAGAAACTGCAAAAGCGGATTTTACCGATGTGGATGATTACGGAGTGTATAAAGTTGGTTCTTTCCTCTATAGGAATGCCTTTGTAACCATATCTAAAGAGGATGGGCTATGGACGTTGCACGTGATAAGTGAAGCCCCGATAGGTTTGCCGCTCATTAAAGAGGTGAGGTACAAGTATCTGCCTAATAACCTTATGATGGCTCAGATTTTCGGAGATAGAGCCGAAGCAAACGAGATTAAGGGCGTTATTCTGTATCAGATTCCCAACGGAGAAATGGAGGCTGAATAATGATTTATGTAGGGATTGATACGGGTGTAAATACCGGGTTCGCTGTTTGGGATAGCAAGCAGCGTTCCCTACTTCAAGTATGCTCTTTGCCTATACATAAAGCGATGGAGCGTGTACGTTCCTTGTATGATGAGTATAAGGCTGGTATAGGTGACAAAGTGATTGTAAGGGTGGAAGACCCCCGGCAAAGAACGTGGTTCGGAACGGAGCGTATGAGCCGTGAAATGGAACGTAAGAAGTTGCAAGGTGTAGGCTCTGTGAAACGGGATGCCTCTATATGGGATGATTATCTAAAAGAGTTGGGCGTGGAGTATGAAATGGTTGCCCCGAAACGCAATGTAACCAAGCTGACACAAGAACGGTTTAAGGCTTTGACTGGATGGCAAAAACAGACAAATGAGCATGGACGTGATGGTGCAATGTTGGTTTATGGCTTTTAGTATTCTTTTTACGGTTAAATATGTGTTTAGTAAACGCATATTTAGTATATTTGCAATATGATTCACCAAGTAAACAAATAAGCTATGGGTATGTATATTCTTATCGGATTAACGCTGTTTTTTTTAGCCTTGTTGCTCATGACCGAGTATATAGGTAGGAACTTTTGGAGGTTTGCCCCAAAAGAGCATTTGAAGCAAGGGGAAAAGATACACGTTTATATCAATGGCAAATACGATAGGCACGCAACCATTACGAGCGTGTCCGATGATTCGGTTAGTATCTATGGTGCGGTGTCATTGCCCGTTGATTACCGGGGTTCTTTCTATGCCATTGGCAAAGATTCCGTAGGTGCAAAGCTGGTATATGTGAAGTACCGCAGGCGTTACCGCTTTGTGAAGTTCTGTGAACTTTTTAGAAAGGGCTTCTGTGTAGAAGATGATGAGGAACAATTAATGCCGGATTCCCATTCTTCGGAGAATGACGAAACCAAAGACGAAACGGAGGTTGAGAATGAAATGTAGTGAGATTACATACAAGAAAGTTTCGGAGCTGGTTTTGTTGCCTGAAAATCCACGTACCATTACGAAGAATGACTTTGAAAGGCTGGTGGATTCCATAAAGATAAACGGCTTTTGGAAACACCGACCTTTGGCGGTTATGGAGCGTGACGGTAAACTGGTGGTATTGGCAGGAAACCAACGCTTGAAGGCTGCAAGAAAGCTGAAACTTGCCGATGTGCCCGTTATTCTTTATTCGGAACTGACCCCGGATGAGGAAAAGGATATTATTCTGAGGGATAATATCAACAATGGCGATTGGGCTTACAATGCCTTACAAATGGATGAGTTTTGGAAAGATGTAGATTTCGGCTTTATTGGGCTTGATTTTCCATCCGATGATGAGAAGCCCGGAAAGAGTAAGAAGAAAGCGGCTAAAGAGGCAGAGGAAACGGAAGCCGACCAAAGCGCAGAGGAAGAAATGGACGATGAGGAACAAAGCGAGGAAGAAGCCGAAAAGGAATCTTTCTACCGTTCCATGTTTAAGGACGTTCTTTATGAAAGCGATAACGTCTTTGAAATTCCCAATCTCTTATTGGATATGCAAGCTGGAAAGGTAGAATTGCCTTTATCTCCGTGGGGTGCTAACAGCCGTTTGCGTAAAGATGTGGCGACATATCATTTCTATGTGGACGATTATCGCTTTGAGGCTCTTTTCAAAGACCCGATAAATTTACTCACAAGCGGATGCAAGGCGGTGGTAGAGCCGAATTGTAGTTGCCACGACCAAACGCCTGTAGCGTGGGGCATTCAGCTTATTTACAAGAAACGTTGGCTTTCTCGTTACTTCCAGGAATGCGGAATCAAAGTTTATGCTGACTTGAATGTTTCTCACAAGTTTATTGAGTACAACAAAATGGGTATTCCCAAAGGATATAATGCTTTCTTTACCCGTGGGCTGGACGGTTGGATGGAAAGCCTTAAATCTGATTTGCAAGTAGCCCAAGAAATAAGCGGGCTTGAAAAACCAAACCTTATCGTTTATGGTGGGGGTACGGAAATTCAGAAGTTCTGCCGTGAACATGGGCTGTTGTACGTCACAGATTTTATTAACGCAAAAAAGAAGTAAAGTATTATGGGACGAAATTCAAGTGGAACACGTGGAGGACTGCAACCGGGTGATGCAACATATAAAGGCTCTGTTGGTAAGCCTGAGCCTTTGGTAAACATGAAAGACCCGGCTCTGTATAAGGCAACCAAAGAAGCTATTTCACGCTATCATTCCGTACTTGGTGTAAGGCAAAAGAATGTAAAGTTGGCAGAACTATCGGCTGGCACTTATGGCGTACACGTTACGGCTAATGGGAAGTCAGAGGGTGTTTACCTTAACAAAAAGCATTTCATGCAAACGAAAAAAGCTGTGGAAGCCTCACACAAGAGAGGCTATGCGAGTGGGTGGAGTACGAAAACCAACAAAGCGGTAGCCCATACCGTAACGCATGAGCTGGCGCACGCTACATGGAATGCAAATATGACAGGGGCAAACCAAAAAGCGGCTGGAAAGGAAGTGAATAAATTATTTAAGTCTTGGAAGAAAGACAATAAGAAATCCGGGTATGGAAAGTATGCGGAAACCAATGTGTCGGAGTTCTGGGCTGAAACCGTTACTAAAGCGATACATGGTAAAAGTGATAAATATACCAAGAAAGTAAAGGAAATCTGCAAGAAATACAAACTATAGAGGTATTTTTGCTTAAATTAATTCAATGCAACATGGAGAAGATAGAATTAACCGCTGATGAGATTAAGGTAATCAAGCAGCAATTAAATGGTGAAATCGAGGTTTGGAATGCTGATGATTATCAGCAAAAGCATCTCACTTCGGTAATTGACAAGGCGAACGCCCTTTTGGAGGAATTGGATGCCTACGATGAAATGATAGACGAAAAGGGCGGTGATACCATCCTTTGGTTTTGGGATAAGTACAAGGCACAAGAGAGTATCATAGAATAATTAACCGGGTAAAGGGAATCGGACGGTATCACGCTATCCGATTTTCTTTACTTCATAAATGTGTTTGCAGAACACATAAACCAACGATAAATCAACGGATGGCACTTTTTGAGAAAGGAAATAAAATAGGGAATAGATTTTCATCTGATAACCAACCCCAAAATTCGGGTAGGAAGCCGTCCGTGTATAAATACATCAAAGATATTACGGGCAAAAAGGTAGCTCCGGAAATGAGCAAAGAGGACTACTATAAGGTTATCCGTTTCTTGATGGAGAGTACGCCCGAAACTTTGGAGGGGTTGGTTAAGAACAAAGACGGAACGCCCAACAAGAAAACGCCCGTGTGGGTGCTAAATGTGGTGTCTGCCATTAACGCAGATATTCGCTATGGTAGGACTTATACGGTAGATAGTCTGTTTGATAGGGTTTTCGGTAAGCCCACCCAACAGATAGAGAGCGAAGTAAACGCACAAGTAACCAACAACAGCATGGATTTGTCGGCTCTTACTACGGATGAGTTGCTACAATACAATTCCTTGCTGGAAAAAATAAAGGCAGGCAATGGCACGAAGTAAGGTTACAGACGTGCCGATGGCACTTGCAGTGAAGATTGAGCTTTTCAAGCGTGGTTGTTTCGACTTCATCACCGTAAAGGATGGTTTGAAGCATGAGAAGCAAGAACACGCTTTGAAGATACTTACCGACAATGAACACGTTGAACTTTTGTACGGAGGTGCTGCCGGGGGTGCAAAATCATGGACGGGTGCGGTGTGGCTTCTGTTTATGTGCCTCTGTTATCTCGGTTCAAAGTGGTTTATCGGACGTGCCGAGTTAAAGCGTATCACACAATCTACACTTATCACATTTTACAAGGTTTGCAATCAATACGGGGTTGATGATACCTTGTACAAGTATAACGGGCAATACAATTATATCGAATTTTTCAACGGTTCACGCATTGACTTGTTGGACTTGCAATATAAGCCGGGCGACCCTCTGTATGAGCGTTACGGCTCAATCGAATATACAGGCGGCTGGATTGAAGAGGGTGGCGAGGTGAATTTTGGAGCTTATGATACATTGAAAACACGTATCGGGCGACACCTTAACAATGAACTGGGGTTGAGGCGAAAGTTATTCATTACGTGCAACCCTAAAAAGAATTGGATGTATGATACATTCTACAAGCCGGATAAGAAAGGGGAATTGCCCGAATATATGTACTACCTTGCTTGCCTTGTACAAGAAAATCCATTCATAGACCCCGATTATATAGAGGGCTTGAAAACCACAAAGGATAAAGTAAAGCGTGAACGTCTTTTGAAAGGTAATTGGGAATATGACGATAACCCCAACGCCCTTTGTTCACATGATGCAATCTGTGAGATATTCGGGAATAAGATTTCAATCAAGACAGGTACAAACTATATTACAGGTGATATTGCACGCTTCGGAGCTGACTATGCCCGTCTTGCCGTTTGGGACGGTTGGCATATCATAGAGCTACAATGTTTTCCCGTGTCTAAGACTACCGATATTCAGACGTGGATAATCAACAAGCAAAAGAAGTATAGAATACCCAACCATAAATGTATCGTTGATGAGGACGGTGTAGGCGGTGGAGTGGTGGATAATTGCGACATTCAGGGATTCGTGAACAACTCTACCCCTTTCAATGGTGAAAACTACCAAAACCTACAGACCCAATGCGGCTACAAGCTGGCAGACCACATAAACGCTACGGAAGTGGGGATAGATGAGGATTTGATAAGCACTGCCGATAAGGAAGAAATCATAAGGGAACTGGAACAACTGCAAACATGGAAAGCTGATTCGGACGGGAAACTAAAATTGAAACCCAAAGAAGAAATCAAGATGGATATTGGTTGTTCCCCGGACTGGAGGGATATGTTTCTGATGCGAGCATGGTTTGACTATAACGAGTATGATATACCCGATGATATAGAACGCAGATTAGGTATAACCGCTTAAAAACAATAAAGCAAAATGGGATTATTAAACATTATTTCTAACGAGGTAAAGGCGGCTATTGGCTACCAACAAAACTTTGCCGACCTTTTGACGGCTAAGGATGTGACCCGTGCTCTTTCCATGATGAAAGCCCATGCGGAAGAAGCCGCCAATAATTTACGTGAGTATAAGATTGACACTCACAAAGTGATGGAGCGTAAGGATAGAGCCGTTTACGATAAGAAAGGCAACTTTCTACGTTGGAGTAAACGGTGGAAAATCCCCATTCCTTACCCTCAATTCATCAATGAAATTTCTTTGGTGTTTCTCTATGGCAGACCCGTAAAATGGCAACAGCTTTCAACGGGTACGGATTATGCTTTTCAGAACTACAAAGATTGGCTGAATGAAATACATTTCAATGCCAAAGTTAGAGAGGCTAAACGTTTGGCTGGTGCGGAGGGCATTTCTGCCATTCTTTACCATGTGTACCGGGATAGTGATAATAAACCATCCCTTTTGCTGAATGTGTTGAGCCGGGAAAACAACGATGATATTTATACCATTCGTGACCAATACAAACGGATTACCGCTTTTGCGTGGGGTTACTATCTGACAGAGGCAGGCAACAATACCGTTTACCATGTGGATATATACACTAAAGAGACTGTATATCGTGCCAAACGTGGCAAAATGGGTTGGGAGGTTGAGATAAAGGATAATCCAATAGGGAAAATTCCCGTGCTGATATTTGAGCAAACGCCCGAACATAAGGAGGTGCAACCCATGATTGAACGCTCTGAAATAATGGAAAGCACCGATGCAGATACTAATGACCGCTTTTCTAACCCGGCAATGGTGGCTACTTCTGAAATCCTCAATAGCTTGCCAAAGTCGGAAGAAGAAGCCAAACTGTTTATTCTCAAAAATGGCGGTGATGTACGCTACCTTACATGGAATGAGGCGAGCGAAAGCAAAAAGAATGAGTTTGAAAGATTGGATAAACACATTCTTTCAAAGTCTTTCACGCCCAACATTGATTTTGACAATATGAAATCATTAGGCAACCTTTCGGCAAAGGCTATACGCAAAGTGATGTTGCTTGCCGTTATCAAGGCAGAACGCCACAAGGAAAAGCACGATGATTATATGAAACGCCACGCTAATCTTATGATAGCTATTTTAGGTAATGTGCTTGACTATCGGCATAAGGCTGAATATGATGCCTTGCTGTTAAGGCATGAGTTCCAAGAGCCTTTCGGGGAAGATGTGAGCGAATTGCTTGCCGACCTATCTAAGCAATACAATGATGGGGCATTGAGCCGTGAAACCTATGTAGAATTGTCCTACCTTGTAAAAGATGCGAAACAAGAAATAGAGCGGCTAAAACAAGAAGAAGCGGAACGGATGGAGCAACAAATGGAGTTAAACAAAATGGACGTTTTCGGAGGGGCTGAATAATGGAAATAAAGACAAAATACAATGTTGGCGATAAGGTTTGGATTATGCGCAATAATAAGCCGGAGAAAATCCAAATTAGCAATATTGAAGTGGAGGTAATAGGTGATGTACCTGTAGGTACTTGTTCCCTTTCGGGGGAGTATTATACCAAAATTATATATGTAGAGGTGCAAAGAAGTGAATATAGAAGTTTTGGTGATAAAGACCCAATTTGTAAGCATAATGAATGTAATTGCTTCAATACTAAAAAAGATTTGTTATACAGTTTCTTAGATGATAGCGACTATGGCAAAGAAGAAACAGACATCAACGCAGAACTACCATTGTAGGGACTGTAAACACGCTTTCGACTTCCACGAATTGAACTGGAAAGGTGAGCCGTTCTTATGCAAATGCCCTTTCCATAAATACAGCAAGTTTTTAGATAAGGACTATTGCACCAACTTTAAACTAAAGTAGTGGCATGGCAAAGAAGAAGTACATAGACTATAAGAAGATGCAAGCGGAGCTTTTCAAGAGAACGGAGGGTTACGCTGCCAATGTCCGTATCATCTACCAACAAGTATTTGAGCGAATAATTAACTTGGTAAAGGGTACGGAGTTGGAGGATGGGAAGCCTTTCTCTTTTGCCGACTATGGGTATAGTGAGGAAGTTACGCCCATTCTTAGGGATATGTACAGCCGTGTTTACCAAATTATCCGGGGCGGTGTAGAAAAGGAATGGCTTGCATCTAACGAGAATAACGATGCTTTGGTTAAAAGTGTGTTCGGTGAACAATCAATAAAAGATAATCACTTTGCCCGTTTCTTCAAGCGCAACAAAGAGGCTATGGATGCTTTCTTTGCCCGTAAGAGTGGTGACGGTGGTTTGAATCTCTCTCAAAAGGTTTGGCGATATACGGGTATGTTCCGTGATGAGCTGGAAAATACTTTGGATTTGGCGATTGGTGAGGGTGTTCCGGCTAATCGTTTGGCGGCTCAGATAAAGAAGTATCTACAAGACCCCGATAAGTTTTACAGGCGTTTCCGTATCAAGGTAGGGGAAGATGAGAACGGGCAACCTATCTATGGTAGAAAGTGGAAACGCAGGGTTTGGGACAAAGAAGCCAACTCCTACAAATGGGTGGATGATAGCCCGAAACATTTTCATCCGGGGCGGGGCGTGTACCGTTCATCCGCACGTAACGCCCAAAGGCTTGCACGGACTGAAACCAACATTGCGTATCGTACAGCCGATTTTGAGCGTTGGGCGCAACTCGACTTTGTGGTAGGAATTGAAATCAAGTTATCCAACAATCATCCCGTATCTGACATTTGCGATGATTTGAAAGGTGTGTACCCTAAAACATTCTGTTGGAAAGGGTGGCACCCGAATTGCCGTTGCTATCAAGTACCCGTACTGGCAAAACAAGAAGAATTGGACGAAATGCTGGATAAGATTTTGGACGGGGATAATCCGGCAACGGTGGAATGTGAGGAAAAGGTAAAAGAGCTGCCATCTCAATTTACCGGGTGGATGCAAGACAATGAGCAACGCATCAAGGATGCAACGGAGAAAGGGACTTTGCCCTACTTCCTACGGGACAATGAAAAGGTTATCTATCCACCGACTGCAAAAGAGATAGCGAAAGCCCGGCACGAAGCCCGGACGGAAGCGGAAGCAAATGCCATCCGGCAACGGTGGAATGTGAGAAAAAGGTAAAAGAGCTGCCATCTCAATTTACCGGGTGGATGCAAGACAATGAGCAACGCATCAAGGATGCAACGGAGAAAGGGACTTTGCCCTACTTCCTACGGGACAATGAAAAGGTTATCTATCCACCGACTGCAAAAGAGATAGCGAAAGCCCGGCACGAAGCCCGGACGGAAGCGGAAGCAAATGCCATCCGGCAACGGTGGAATGTGAGAAAAGCGACCTATCACTATGGTAATAATATACTCCGTGTTATGGGTGGTATTTCTGACGTTGATACTACGGCTTTAGCTGAGGCTCTAAAACACCCTGATTTGTCCGCTATCATGTTGGAAGCCCGTAAACTGAAAGTTATAGGCAAGGAGATTTATTCACTGGGTTACATAGATAGCCCTATGGAGGTGGCTAAAAAGTTCTCTTTAGCCGATGCAAAAGCCGTAAACAAGGCGGTTGCTGATAAGCTGGCACAATGGGATAGCCTTTCTTTGGAACAACAATTAAAGAAACTGAATTTTGAAGCATACGACTTCTTAGGTGGTAACTATCACAATGTACAACAGAAGTACCCAACGTGGCAGGTGTCACAACAAGCCTATGTTAAACAGATTGGCATTGTTCAAGATAAGATAGATTGGAAAGCCATTAAGGATAGCTATGCCGACCTATCTAAGTTCTCTACCAAGTCCAAGCCTTACCAATCGCTCATTGCACAGCTTGAAAATGCAATCAACGGCAATGATAAAGCAATGGCACAACAAACCATTACGGAACTTAATGCAAGGAAAGAAAGCATTGAAAAAGCCGCTGCCAAGCGTAAATCAAAAGTCAAGGATGTTAAGTTTAAGGATTCCGATTTTACGCAGGAAAGAAAGGATGAGGCGAAATGGTTTATTCATAGTTCGGATGCAAACGATTATTTCTTTGATAATGCCGTGGATATGTGGAAACTTGCAAGCACCAATGAAAAGGCGGCTATGTATCAATATACGGCTGGTAGTAGTTACATAACAGAGCCTTTGCGTGCTATCAAGGGATATTATCACTACTATGGTAGTAGATTGTCCGAAGCTGAAAAGCATATTGCCGATATGACCCAATATATAGCCCGAAGCACACTTAAAGATGATGTTTGGGTAAAGCGTGACGAAATCAGTGCTTTTGTAAACTATCGGTTTGGGCTGTCTGATTTGGATGCTTACATATCTGACCCGTCTAAGCTTGTTGGCAAGGTTGGTACGGATGATTCCTTTATGTCGTGTGGTAATTGCCGGAATACGAACTTTGGAAGTAAGCCCGTTTGTCTGAATATCTATTGTCCGAAAGGTACACAAATGACCTACGCAGAGCCTTTTTCTGCATTTGGTTCAAGCCATGACAATGGGGACTATTGTCCGGGTAAGAAGTGGAACGGAACTTCTAAGCCTACAACAACGGGGGAAAATGAAATCATCCTACAGCGTGGCACTAAATTCAGAATCACTAAAGCCGAATACACAAATGGCAAATGGTATATAGATATGGAAGTTTTGGAACAAAGCCCGAAAGTGATAAAGGATATGGTTTCTACTCCAATGGGATTCTATTGCAAGTATTGACAACAAAAGAAAGGCGCATCAATTACGGTGCGCCTTTACTTTAATCTTTTATGTATGTAGTCCGATACAGCTTTCTAAAATCCTCTATATCCACCCTTTCAGCATATTTGCAGTACCGATTGAAAAGCACCGCTTTCAATGTGATAGGCACACCATCGTACAATTCAAAGCTGGATAGTCCGGCATCGGTGTACTCCTTTAGAATAGGGGCAATGAGTTTACACCCGGCATCGGTGGCAGGTATAGTTTGTTCAGTCCACCATTTTTCACAAAGCCAAAACATTTGCTTATCGCCATCTTTGAACGGGCATACCGTTTCGCCTTTGTAGAAGCGGCAAAATGATTGTAAATCGTTTTTATACATATTGTTTTCTATTTAAGTTTCCGAAAAAATCACCAACTACATTGAGCATATCAGTAGGCAACAAGTCAAATGCCTTGTCTGAAATTTCTTTGGGGACACCCCAAAGGGCTTCTGCCATTGAGCCGACTATTGCCCCTATCGTGTCGCTATCTCCACCCCATGAAATAGCCCGTCTGATTGCATCCTCAAAAGAGGTGCTTACACGAATAATTTTCAAACAAAGCGGCACAGTGCCTTGACACGTTTCATCAAATACTCCGGCATAATAATCGTTTACCATGAATTGAGGATAGTACGATTGCATTATATTCTCAAATGCTTTCTGATTGTGGGTTGTCCTCAGATAATAAATAGCGTGTGCGACTGCTACGGCTCCTTTAATTCCCTCCGGGTGATTATGGGTTACTATAGCCGTTTTCTCTGCCTCCATCAAAACCTTATCCAAGTTGTCATAAGCCCATGCAACCGGGGAAACACGCATTGCAGAGCCATTGCCGAAGCTGTTATATGGTTGTGGGTTGTCTGAGGCTATCCAGCGGGCAAAGCTGCCACCGTATGCCCCTTTCGGATTGGGGTATGCTCTACACCATTGGAGAAACTTATCTTTGTAATTTGCGCCCGTATTGATTGCATCCGCTACCGCTATAGTACAAATGGTATCGTCTGTAAACGTGCTATCCTTTGTGAATAGTTCAAAGTTGTAGTTATCTGTATTGTTGAACTCAAAGCGTGAGCCTACAATATCGCCTATAATTGCTCCTAACATATTATACCTCCTTTTCTTTTCTGATACCCCTATTTGATTGTTTTGTATGGAGTGTGCCATATCGTATAATGGCTTTTCTACCCTTATGTTCGTCATTCCTTAGAACATTCCAAAGGGTTTCTTTCGAGCATCCTACTACTTCGGTGGGCAACAGCTCATATATAGCGGTAATGCTGCCAAAGTAGTAGTGACGTTTGCCCTTGTATGGCTCTTTCAATTCTACATGAATGACCTTTCTTTGCTGTTTCATTACTATATGTGTTCTATAAACGCAAAATTACTATATTATATTTAATAAAACAAATATTTACCCAGTTTATTTCATTATACAAGGTTATTGTGTTCTTACAAATAAGCCTCACTATATGCAGAAACTATTGTATCTCCTTTCTGTTACAAGTCTTTTTTCTCTTGATGTTTATCAAACGCCCCCATTTCATGCCTGTTTGATGATTTCTTACATAGGAACACATATATTCCGTATATCCTTTGATAGTCCTGATATAAAACCATTTGCAACCATGACAATTTTCAAGTTTCATTCTTCAACTCCTTTCGGCTTGTTTATGGGTTTCCAGTGAGTGATAGTAACTTCAAATTCGGACTTATCGAAATTGTCGAGATAATCTTCCGTCCATCCATATTCATTCCAAACAGATGTAAGATACCCTATTTCTACAATGCCAGTAGCTATTTCCTTGTACTCAACTCTTAGCAAGCATGGGGTATTTCGTTTCGGTACATCATTCGTATTTTCTTTACACTCATGCCATTCCTCAAATTCGTTCCAACGCCTTGCTATTTCTTCACAAAGGATATTTGAACTTTCCACATCGCCCAAATGTATTTTGGCTATTGATAAGTTCCATTGGTCTTTAATGCACAATTCGGCATCCATTTCATCCTCTCCGAATATTCGTTTGCCCCTTGCTGGAATGCAAAGCATTTTCAATGTACCAGTTTCTAATTCACCTTTGGCATACTGCCAATTCAATTTTATTTTTGTCATTTCACTTTCTTCTTTATAGTTTTGATAGCCATTGTTCATAAACCCGTGTAGCCACTTGCGCCATCATAACAGGCGGCACACTCATACCACAAATGTAATGCGGTGAAAAGCCGCAAAAATCATAGTCTTGTGGAAACGTGGAAATATTGCACACTTCGGCAGTTGATAGATAAACAGGCTTCTTAAATGGAATTGCACTATCAGAATGAGCCGTAAGCGTGTTGCAAATTTCATCCTCATACAAATAACATTGATTGAAAAATCCTCTTTTGCCTGTCAGCTTCCGATAAGCATTTGACATATCAATATCCCCATGTGTTCTATTATCAAACATTTCTTTCATGCGCTTGCCGTATGGTTTGCCCATGTAATCCGCAAATTCTCCGTAGCAAATCCCCGGCTCGTTGAAGTCCATGCTAATATGTGGCTCAACATTGAAGAGGTCAGACACTTTCAAGAAATTCACGCCCAAATCATGCCTAATACATACAAAGAACACCCGGTTTCGCATTTGTGGAACACCCATCTTTGACGCATCCAGCAAGAAATGTTGGCAATAATATCCGGCATCTTCAAAGTCCTTGTAAATGCGCCTTACATAATCTATGGCATTACCCATAAGCAAGCCTTTCACATTTTCCGCTATCACAACCTTTGGTTGCAGTGCCTTTGCCAAAGCTATGAAGTCGAAGAAAAGTGTATCAAGAACTTGTGCCGTTTGCCCCTCTCTGAACACCTTTTCTTTGCCCCAATCCTTTTCACGGTTGCCAGATAAGGAGAAAGTGGAACATGGGGGTGAGCCGTCCAAAATATCCAAGTTGTAAAGTTCGGGCGGTAGCTCTCTCTCTCTCTCTCTCTCTCTCTCAATTCTCTTATATCCCCTAAAAAATTGAACCGTGGTGCATGGTTGGTTACATACACCTGATTCACTTTAGGGTCTATTTCATTGCAACCTATCACATCAAACCCTGCCAACTTGTAGCCCATAGTTGAACCGCCACCACACGCAAAACAAGAAAACACCTTGCCTTTGTCTTTAGTGAAATTGGCTTCTGCCAGCTTCCAGTTATAAGGGAATTTATGAATTTCCATTATTGCACCTCCTCATCTTTACACATAACGACATCGCCACAAATATAATCCCAACCAAAAATAGCATTGTGTTTATGCGCTATTTCTGTGGCTGTTTCGTTGGAATCTAAAACGTCTTTCCCATTATCATTGATTACGAGAATATCCCCATTGTGTAGGTTTATAATATCAATGTAACCATCTACGAACTTTTGCAGTTCATCCAGTTGGAAGTCCAGCCCGTTTTGAGGTTGGATTTCCAATTTACTTCCGTCTGTCTTTATCAGTGTTGCCATCTTATTTTGCCTCCTTTCGTTTTAGTTGAAGTTTTACCTTTTCGGCATCAAACTCATAGTTCATACACTCAGTAAAGTTTCCCATTATAAGCATTAGAGGGAAGAGCATACCATGCTTACATCCTCTTCCAAATTCGTCTGATGCTGCCTTGCATGAATCACATCTATAAATGTCTTGTACTGTTACTATTGCCATTGTGAGCCTTCTTTCTTGCCTTGTGAACGCCTTTAGTATAATTGCGTTCAACACGTCTAACGTCATTGTATTTTGCTTGCGCTGTAGATTCTATCATGTGGGGCTTTTCGTTTCCCACCCAATGAGCATCCGGGTGTTCCTGCTGTATTGCCGCTAAAATTGCATCTTTCAATATTCCCATATCCTAAAATTTTATTGGTTGATACACACGCTTGTTGGAACGAGTAGTTTATAAGTCGTCCCGTTGGGAAAACCATCTTTAATGGCTTCTTTTATCTCTTTTGCGGATGGAACGCTGTTGCGCACTCCAAACTCAATCTTTCCCAAACGTCTGCCGTTATGGTCGAAAATGATGTAAGTGTATTCATTCATAATTCTGAAATTTACTTGGTTACTACTGTTACAAATTGGCACTTTGCCCAAAGCGTAAAATCATTGCTGCTTATGTACTTCTGATTTTTGGCTTCAATGGCTTTTGCTTGTTTTTCGCTAATCTCTTTGCCTTGTAAATAATATTTTTTCATACGGTGTTGCATTGTGGTAGCCAGTAGGCTACCTGATTATTATATAGTAAATTCACGTTTGAAGTCTTCATCATCTTTAATGTATTCACTCAATGCAGATAATAGCCCACGTTTACTTCCACATTTTGCAATACTGAATAACCCGTTATTCTTCTGTTCGTCTGTTGCGATGAAGATGTAGCCATCTTTAACCTCCGGCTTGAATGACTTAATTTGCGATTTTAATTTTCTGAAATTGATAGCCATATCTTATTTTCTTAGAATTTCATCAAGTATTTTTTTATCAGCATCCCAAAGATTGTACCCTTTGGCAATTTTTCTTCTGATATATTCTTTTTCTCCAATCATAGCGATTGCTTTTTCTCTTAAATCTGATGCACTCCACTTTTCGGCTTGTTCTATAAGAAAGTTTGCAAGACATTTGCGTTCTTCGTAAAGTTCACGAACTAACACCGTTTTTTGCTCTATTTCTTTCAGAGCTGCCGGGTTTTTCATCCACAATTTGCAAAACGCATCTTTATCAAGGTCTGTATTCATGTAGCAAGTTTCAACCTCTGTATAGTTGTCCGCTGTTAGCTTCAACTCGGTTCTTTCTTCAAATTCTTTCTGTGTCATGGCGATATGTATTATAGTATTGATATTTCTTTTTGAGCTAATTTGCTGTCTGTGAGGCACAGCACTTCATATTTCATTTTTTTGTAGTTGTAAACTACTTCTAATGTGTTTTGCCCTCTGCCGTCTGCCCTTTCGTCATAAATGGTTTTGATATGCTGGTACATGATATTACCCATCATAAAGTTTACACATCCCGAATCATAGAAGTAAAATGCTACCGCATATTCCAATGTTTTCTTTTTATCAATACTCTTAGTTGCCATAATCTGAAAATTTAGTGTTGCATTATTATTTTTGTACTTTGTATATTTCAACGTCAGGTACTACTTTCTCTACTCTGTTGCGTATGAAATCGGTAATAATATCTTCGTGGCTCCACTCTTTAGAATAAGACATTGTATCATGGTAGCCATCACAGATTACGCTTCCATTGCTGGTTACGGACAAGCTAAAATAGATAGCCATTTCTGCTAAACTGTGGCACTTAAAATGCTTGTTTCCTTTTATTAGAATATAATTCACATCCATATCACATATATTTTAAACGTTATCAATCTTATTACGATGCAAATATAGGCTATATATTTAATATAACAAAGTATTTGGATATATTTTTGGATATATTTTCAAAATACCTATGTGATAGTTGGTTTTGATAGTCTTTTAGTGGTGATTTCCTTTATTTAAGATGGACGGAAATGCCTAAATGGATATATTTACTGCAAAATAGGATATATTTTGCGTTTTTATGAGGATATATTTTCGTTGAGTGAAAAATATTATTCCTATTGTGTTAATCAAACACATATTTGTTATATTGAATATAGTAAATGAAAAATCGCTTTTACGTCTTGTTTTTAAGCGTAAGATGCTAATAGGCAAGTAATTTACCGAGTAAAATATGTGTGTTTATAGAACGCATATATGATTTTATTTCATATCTTTGCTCTGTAGAAGTTCAACTTACTAAATAACAAAAGCAACAATGAATAAGAAACTCTTTGAGAAAGTCAAAGGCTTGTGTAAAGACACTGGTCTTTCGGAGAAGTACCTTAAAGCGATAACCGAAAAAATGGGTGGCAGCATTGAGGATGATTCTACCGATGATGAGGCAATAGAAAGTACGGCAAATCTGATTGCGGAAGTGGCTAAGGAAAGTCAAGGTGAAGCAACCCGATGGGCAAACAAAAAGAAACCAACCCAAACCGAGGATGAGGAAGAGGAAGAAAGAAAGCGTAAGGAAGAAGAATCTAAACGTAAGGGCAAGGTGGCTTTGGACGAAGCGACTGAAAAGAGGTTAAAGGAAATGGAGGAAAAGATTGCTAACTACGAAGCCAAAGAAAGCAAAGAAGCCCGTGCGAAGGAAGTAGTTAAGGCTATGGAAAAGCACAAAATCCCGGCTTATCTCCGTGACCGTTTGGCAAAATCAATCTCCGATGATGAAGATATTGAGGATGCCGTTTCCGCTTACAAACAGGAGCTTATTACAAATGGGCTTGATGATGAACACTCAGGGGGTTCTAAGGCGGCAAGTGAAAAGCAAATTGATGAAGCTGCTGATAGCTTGCTGGAATCAATAACCGTAAAATAAAAGATGAAATGAAAAGAAAGACTGCTTCATTTACCGGGATGCGACCCATTTTCACGGGTTCGCCCTCTATCGTGCAAGGCGGCTTCAATCTGGACGTGGAAAACCAACATTTCGCTGTTGGCGATACCGTGCCTGCCGGAACGCTTGCTATCAAGGATGAGGTGAAAAGGACGGTGCAAGTCATCAAGACTGCAAAAGTGGTGGAAGTGGATGCGGAAAACACCAAGAAAGTAAGCCTGTACGTGGATGAGTTCTACGAGCCTTGCTTTGCCGTTGGTGATTTGGTGCTGAAAGACGGCACAGCCGCTACAGCCATTGCCGATGTTCCCACAATCGAAAAGATTGAGCGAAACGGAAACAATTACATTGTCACTCTCTCCAAAGCCATTGCCGGGCTTGTAAAGGATGATGTATTGGTAGAGGTTGTTTCGGACGGACAAACTGCCGCAAAATCAAAGGAGCGTGGCACTTCCAACTCCGTACTGATTGCCGATGTGGAAGTAGGCGAGTTTGAAACCTCTGTAGATGTTTCTGCCGACACCATGCAATACGCAATGTACGAAAGACGTGTGCCGCCTATCCCTGCCGGGCAAAAGGACACTACGGGCGATTACTTGAAAGGGAATCCCCACGTGAAATTAACGAAATCACACTAACTAAAATTAGCGTAACGACATGAAATCTATTTTTTCAACATTCAAAGGGCTTCACAAGGACGGCAAACCGCTTGACTTTTTGGCAACGTGGAAAAAGACTTTTGATAAGGCTTCCGAACGTGAAACAACCCTTTTTCAGAAGATGTACTGTGATAGTTGGTTTACTACCAACACGCCCCAAATGTCATTGACTGCCGAGGCACTTGTAGGTAAGTACAACTTGCGTATCATGGCTACATTGATTGGTGATGAATCACCTACACCTATGAGGCGTTCTGACGGCTTCGATGTGTGGACTAAGGAAATCCCCCGTGTGGGTCACAAGTTCCCCATGTATGCACGTGATTACCGTAAACTGATGGAGGTTTACGAAAATCCCCGTTTGAGTGAATCCGCTAAGGTGAAGCAAATTGAAAAGACCCTTACCCACGACATGAAAGATGCTTATTTGGGCTGTAAGGACGTGATGGACTTTATTGCTTTGATGGCATTCTCTAATTGGGGTGTGGCTCAGTTCGTGCCGGAAATCAACAATCCGGGTGGACGTAAGTACGAGGTGGATTATCAAATGCCGGAAACAAACAAGCTGGTATCAGCTTTCTTGTGGAACTCTGCCAATACCAAAGCTGGCAAGTTGTCCCCCGTCCTGATGTTGTCGGCTATCTGTAGTGACCTGCGTAACCGTGGCATTGAGCCGGGCGAAATCCTTATGAGCCAAGACCTCTATTTTTGGTTGCGTATGGACGAAACGACCCGTTTGTTGGTACATGGTAACGATAAAAAGGCTCAGACCGTAACAACGGCTCAGATGGCAGATTTGCTTGCTGGTAATGAAATCCCCCCTGTAACGGTGATTACCCGTAAAATGGGTATGGATATGGACGGTAAGCGTAAATCGCTTGAACCGTGGAATCACAACTTTATCTGTATCAAGCCTGCCGGGGTTATCGGTGAAATTCAGCCCGCCATTGAAGATAGCGAGTTGATAGAGGAAGAAAACGTGGACTACATGAACGCTGGCGGTGGTATTCGTATCGCCAAGTGGCGTACCGGGGAATCCACTGGTCAAGTTGCAGCCGAATATACACAAGGCTCTGGACGTTTGTTGCCTCTTATCACTGAAATTGGTGCTATCATCTGTTTACAGGTGCGTGGCTTTGAGGAAAAGGAAGTACCAGCCGATGCAAATGGTGTGGCACGTACCTATTGGACTAAATCCGAATTTGAGAGTGCAACAGCTCTTGAAGTAGGCTAAATCTTTTGCTTATGGAACTGGCAGTAAAGAAAGCGTTTATAGACAAAAACGACAAAGGCAAAATCTACAAGGTAGGTGAAACCTTGCATACCGATGAGCTTAACCGAGTTAATGATTTGGTTGCAAGGGGCATTTGTGTGATTAAGTCTTTGGAAAGTAAACAGGCTGAAAAGGTCACTTTCCAAGACAATGAATATGATTTGAATGTGGTAAAGGATGCTTTGGAATCCATCAATGCCCCCGTTGCCAAAAATGCCGGGGTTAAGAGTGTAACCAAAGCGATTGAAGCCCTTTCAGATGAGAGTGTAACGGCTTTGAAAGAAGCCCTTGAAAAATAGTAGTGATGGGAACTTTGACAAAATACAATGCGTTGGTGGGTGAGCTTGAACCCTATACCCCAAGCCGCCTTGCTTTGCAAAAGGCACTTGCTGATGTGAAGATAAGCGACTGGGATAGTGAGTACAATGCCGACACAGACCAACGCACGATAGCCATAGCCGCTATAAAGGTGCTAAAGCGGATGATTGTGCTTACCAATGACACGTTAGGTAAGTCCTCACAAGGCTACAGCGTGGAGAAATTGGAGAAGCGCATTAAAGACCTTTGCAACGAGAACGGTTTGGACGTTTCGGATTTTGTCGAAGTTTCTTCCATTACGGACGGCTCTAATTTGTGGTGATATGGCACGGAATAACGGAACTTTCAGATACACCGCTTTGCCCCTTGAAGCAACGAGGGATGAAGCAACGGGATTTTACACGGACGATGATGCGCCCGTGTGGGTGAAAGGCTGTGAGTGTCAAGTGGAGAAATTCATACCTGCCAAGCAACGATTGGGAACGGACGGGCAAATGTATTCATACACCTTTGATGTGTTTTTACCATCCTACTTTGAGGGTGATTTGAGTATAGGCGCACGTGTGGAAGTGACTTTGGAGCGTGGAGGTGTGGATGAGTTCACCATTTCGGGAATAGATGATACAAACCCTAAATACATAGAGATATGGGGATAATGCCGATGTTTGACAAAGGGGCTATCTTAAACCCCGTGGCTGCTTTCCAAAAGCAACTTGAATTGGCTTTCGTAACCTTGTTAAAATACATGGGCGAAAAGCTGGCTAAGTATGCTAAGGATAGCCACAACTACCAAGACCAAACGGGCAATTTAACCAACTCTATAGGCTATGCCGTGGTACAGAATAAGGAAATCGTTTACTATGGTGGGTCAGACCAGCCCGGAGAGGGTGCGAAAGCCATGTTGGAGGCTGCAATGAAGTATGCCGCCACGCTGCCAAACACTTTTTCCCTCATTATAGTAGCCGGAATGAATTATGCCGCCTACGTGGAAGCCAAAGGGTACAACGTGATTCTACCTGCCGAACTGAAAGCCAAAAGCGAACTTCCTGCCGAGATTAACAAGTTGGTGATGAAAGCTAATAAGAAAGCAATCGAATTATTCGGGAACGCAGCATGATAACGACTGAGGAAATAGCAACAAAGGTTTACGCCATGCTTCAAGCAAGCGAGGTGAAAAACTTCATTTCGGGTGTGATTGATTACGAGCGTAACGACTACACCAAAGAGGATGTGATAATTGTCCCTCATACGATAGACGGTGAAGCATCCGTGCGCTACGGTCAGATAAACGTGAATATTCATGTGCCGGATAAGGTGATAGCCAAAGGCAAGGGGCAAGCCGTTTACAGGACACATTTTAAGAGGCTCATAGAGATAAGGGCAAAGGTGGTTGAGGTGTTGAAAAACCATTATGAAAGTGGGAAAGGCTATAACTGGAACATAGGGCGGTTTAACCCACCGATTAAGGAGAAAGACCAAAACGAACATTTTGTTTCCCTTGCTTTGGAGCTTACAGTAAGAGAAAAGAGTATCAACTAATAAAAAATTAAGATTATGCCGATTTTAGCAACAATGGGGTTGAAAAAGATTTATATCGCCCCTGTCATGACCGATGGAAGTATGCCCGCAAAAGGCAACCAATGGCTTGATTTGGGCGATGTGTATCAAGACACTTGCAACTTGAAAGATGATTCTCCCGAAATCACGGAACATAAGTCGGAAACGTCAAGCAAGGTTATTACGTTGGTGGGTGAAACACCTACAAATGTGGAGCTTTCTTTGATGGACCCGGATTTGGAATTGCTTGCACGTTATTTCGGTGGTACTATTGCTGGAGAAAAGGGCAAGCGCACTTGGATTCGTCCACGAAAATTGGAATACAAGGAGTGGGCGTTATGGATTCAACCGGAAGAGGGCTTGTTTATCGGGTGTGCCAATGTGCGTATCATCCCGACATTCGAGATTACCTATTCTTCAAAGGGTATCTGCCTTGTGCCTATGACTATCAAGTTTCAATCAAACTTGCAAGCAAGCGAGGAAATGAGCGACCCAACAGTAGCATGACACTGAAAAAGTCTGAGAACCGATAGCCTCCTATCCCCGGATGGGGGGCTTTTTAACTTTTAAGACAAATGGAACAACTGAATAATGAACGTGAATTGACCCGTGAAGAACGCTTGGAAATCGAAGAAAAGGCGATACAGGCACTTGTGAACATGGGAGTGAAATTCAATGTACCGCTTAAAATTAACCCGGTAAAACCGCCACGCTTCATCCGTTGGTGGAATAAGCATTTTCCGAACCATGTAAGGATGTGGCGTGACAAACGTATTCCCAAAGGCTGGGATGTGTCCGAAACAGAAGTACCCAATGCCGCTTTGCAAACTATGGAGCGTGTATATATGCGCCACTTCCATTTGAAGCCTCTTTATTTGGGTACGATGGATTGTTTGAGGCGGTTGTATCTGAATATAGAATACGATGAGGAAAAGATACAAGCCGAACCCATACAGGAAAGCAAACGCCTTTTCAAGTATATTCCTCTGATGGCTGAGATTGCAGCCGTAGCCGTGCTTAACAATCCCGTGGTAGCAGACCCCTCTAAAGACAAAGAGGTGAAAGCCTTGAAAGCGTTTTTCATGGAACACCTTACATCTACCCGGCTTGAAAAGCTGGCAGACGTGATAAGCCAAATGATGAATCCCGGGGGTTTTACGTCCTCTATTCGGTCAATACGGGAGATAGGAACGACCAATCCGAAGAAACTCAAAGCAAACCGAGTAGAGTAATCGGGCTAAATAGCCCGTGGGGTAATCGTGGGGAAATTATCAAGTCCTTTGGCTGGACTTACGATTATCTGCTTTGGGGTATCAGTTGGCTAAACGTACAAATCATGCTGGCAGATGCGGCACGTGTGGAACAAGAGCCGGAGCAAACGGACGGAAACAAAGATGGTGGGAAGCCGCCTGTACAGCTAAAGACAAAGGATGATATTAAGAATTATCTGAAAGGAATAATATAATGGATAATATAAACGGAGCGTTGGCGTTCAAAGCCACCCTTGATATAAATGATTTCAACGTGTCGGCACAAGCGATGGAAAGGAGTATCAAACAGGTTTCATCCACAGCCGTATCGGAATCGTCTGTGATGGATAATTCCATTCAGAGCTTTGCGCAAAATGGGGCGAAATACATTGTTTCCTACCTCGTTGGGCAGGGTATGGGGACTTTGCTTCAAAGTATCGTGCAAACACGTGGGCAGTTTCAACAGTTGGAAATTGCCTTTACAACCATGCTCAAAAGTGGTACGCAAGCAAAGGGCTTGATGGATAGGCTTATTGATACAGCCGCCAAAACTCCGTTTGACCTTTCGGGCATTGCGAGTAGTGCCAAACAGATGCTTGCTTACGGCTCAACCGTGGATAATGTGGTGGATGAGCTGGTAATGCTTGGTAACGTGGCTTCGGGCGTGGGTGCGCCACTACAGGATATTGCCTACCTCTATGGAACGCTACGGACACAAGGCAGGGCATTTACCGTGGATATTAGGCAGTTTGCCGGGCGTGGTATTCCCATCTATGAGGAACTGGCTAAAGTGCTTGGCGTAACCAAAGATGAAGTTTCCAACCTTGTAACGGAGGGTAAGGTTGGCTTTGCGGAAGTAGAAAAGGCTTTCCAAAACATGACGGGTAAAGCCGGGACTTACTACAACCTCATGCAAGAACAAAGCAAGTCCCTAACGGGTATGATTTCCAACATGGGTGATGCGTGGGAACAATCGTTAAACAAGTTGGGTGCGGATAACCAAGATGTTTTTGCCGGAGCTATTGAAAGTGCTACCTATATGGCAGAGCATTTGGATGATATTTTGCGTATTTTGAAAGCCGTTGCTATAGGCTATGGAAGCGTGAAAGCCGCTATTGTACTGAATACATTAGCCACAAAGGGATATACGGGCGTTGCTCTTTTGGATAACACGGCAAGGCAGGCTAAGATTTCCTTAATGAAGTTGGAAGCCGTTGCTACTGGGCAGATGGTAGCTCAGACAAAAGCGATGGTTGCAGCCCAAAACAGCCATGTCGCAGCATTGCAAGCGCAACTGACGGTAGAGGAACACGCCAACATGGTAAAGCAGTTACGCATTGCCACCATTCAACAAATGCTTACCATCCAACAAGCAGAATACCTTTCCAATTTGAATCTAACGGCTTCTTCTGCCAATTATGAGGCGGTGGCTCTGAGTGTTCTTACCGTTGAACAAAAGCAAGCTCTAAGCAAGTTAGACTTGTCGGCTAAAAGTGCCGTGTATCGTGCCGCTTTAGAAAATGAGGTTGCCGTTAAGACACAAAACAGTGCGGCTACCTTAAATGCCATGCGTACCGATGTCAAGGCAGCAGCCGTAAAGATGGAATCGGCACGGGCTGATGCACTGGCGGCAAAGGCGGCTGTAGAACGTGCCTATTTGGAAGTGTACAGGGCACAACAGACTGGGAACGCTGAAAAGATAGCCATTGCCACTAAGAAGATGGAGGCAGCGGAGGATAACGCAGCTATCGCACGAAAGACGGCTTTAGCCACCCAATCCGATTTTTACGCAAAGAAAAAACTACTTGAAGCTACAGCCACCAAGCAATCCACAGCCGCTTCCGTGGCAGATACTACGGCAAAGACAACACAAGGGGCTGTAACTTCCGTACTGACTGCAATCACGACAAAAGCAACGGTAGCGGTGAAAGCTCTTTGGGCTTCCATGATGAGCAATCCTATCGGCTGGGTAATGGGATTGATAGGTGCATTAGTCAGTATAATTACTCTTTTTACGGGCAAACAAAAAGAAGCGACCACGGCAACGGGTGAATTTCAAGATACCACGAAAAAAGAGATTGACGATTTGAATTTACTTTTTGCCGTATTGCAAAATACGGAGAAAGGAACTCAAACACATAAAAATACGATTGAAAAAATCAATGCCGTATGTAAACAATATAATAAGACATTGCTTGATGAAAACGCTACACTTGATTTACAGCGTCTTAAATATGAGGAATTGACTACAGCCATTCAGCAAACTACAGCCGAAAAAATCAAGGCTAAATATACCGAACAAGCTATGCAAGAACTGGTACAAAGCCAAACGGATGCACTTGATAAGCTGAAAGAGAATGCCGAAGATGCAACCTACAAAGAAATTCAAGAAGTTATGGAAACCACCACGGAGGGTGTAACCGTTATGATGAATAAGGTTGTTGATGTGGCTTCAAGTTCTATTCGTGGAGCTTCGGGGGCTGTATGGGATGCGGTAGAATCTATGGCGGTAGAATCCGCAAACCAATTGAAAGGGCTAACAGGTCAAGCCTATACCGATGCGTTCAACAACTCATTGGATAGCATTGTTTTTGCCGTACAAAAGTCCACCGGGGCTACAGGTAAAGAAATGGATGCTTTCAAGGAAAATATAAAAACTTATCTTGAAAGTGTCGCACAATCAGCAAAAAAGGCAGATGAAACCATAGGCAAGGTAGATAGGCAACTTGAAAAATTCTATGGTAAAAAAGATACGACTTCTGTAACAGAGAGTACCGACTATGTGGCTATGTCGTTTAACGAGATGGATAAGAAAATAGGTGAAACTCAGAAAAGTATTGATACCCTCAATGCCAAAAAGGTAAAGGTGGAAGCCGATAATACCCAACTGAAAGAGCTGAAAGACTTGTTGGATAAATTGAATGGTGCTGTAAACACCAAGACTACAAACCTTAACACGGAAAAGGGAATATCAGACCGTATCAAGCAGCTTAAAGAATTGCGTGAAGCTGCCATTATCGGTAGTTCTGACTATAAGAGTTATGATACGCAAATAAAGAAGTTGGAAGCCCGTTTACCCAAGCATACCACGGGGGATAAAGCGGATAGTGCCGCCAAGCAACTACGTGAAAGGCAACTTGAAGCTGACCGCAAATTGGAGGCTGACCGTATTGCAGTCTTGGAAGAGGGCTACGAAAAACGCAAGCGCACCCTTTCGCTCCAACACAAGGAGGCATTGGATAATATAGACAAAGAGGAAAAGGCTTTGGCTAAAGCTCGTAAGGATGCCGGAAAAGGTGGCTTATCTAAGTCTGAAAAGGACGGCTTCGATGAAAGGCGAACACTTGAAAACAAGAAATATGACAAAGCCCAAAACAAACTCTTTGACGGTGAAATAGAGTACAAGAAACAGCAATATGCCTTGTATTTCCGTTGGGTGCGTAACATGGGCGAAGATGTAGCCAATACCCAATTTGCCACGCTTTTAAAAGGCGGTAAATCGTACAAGGAGTATGTGGAAAATGAAATCAAGGCTCTAAAGGATAAACAACAAGCCGGAACACTCACAGAGGGAGAAAGTAACCAACTTATTTCCCTTAATATGCAATACAATGAAATCACGGGGGCAAAGTCCGCTATGGATTCTTTCAAGGAATCTGTATCTAAGACCATTCAGCAAGCCCAAACACTTGCCGAGAAGTTGGAAGCCATAGCCGATGCAAAAGAGAAGCTGGCTAATGGAAGTTCCGGGCTTGTGGGTGCTGATGAAAAAGCGGAAGCCACTTTGTTTGTTTCAGAAGAAGATGAAAAGTTACAGGAAGAAGTACAGCAAAAGATACTTTCCTCTTACAGAACCTTTGAGGAACAAAGAAATGACATCCAAAAGGAATACGCCTTGCTGCGTGCTGCCGCTCAAAAGACGGGCGACCAAGAACGGATTAACCAAGTAAACAAGTCGGAGGCAGAAGCGTTAAGCACCCTTACCGCCAATATGTTAAAGCAATCGGATAGTTGGAAGAAGTTATTTGGCGATTTGGATAGCCTTTCTGTAGCTGAAATAGATAAGTTGGTGGCTGATATTGAAACAAAGCTAAAAGATGCGGATTTGAAACTGAATCCCGTAGATTACCGTGCTTTGATTGATAGTTTGAATCAAGCAAAGGAAACGCTTATTTCAAAGAATCCCTTTAAGGCTTTAGGCACGTTCTATGATGATTACATTGAAGCCAAAAAGAAGCTGGCAGAAGCCAAAGCGAATGTTGCTGCTGGGAAGGGTACGGATGAGGATGTGAAAAAGGCAGAGGCTGACATGAAGAAAGCCGCCAAAGGCGTAACCAAGTCCATTGAAACGATTACCGATACGGCTACCACGTGCGGCAATGCCATTGCATCCATGTTTTCTGATTTGGGACAGGATGATTTGGCAAACGGCTTAGGTACTGCAATGGAGTTGTTCGGGCAGTTGGGAAATGCCGCCGCCTCTGTAGGTAAAATGATGAGCGGTGACATATTGGGAGGCGTTACGGGTATGGTAAGTGCCGTTACTTCTGTAGTGGGCATATTTGCCAAATTGCATGATTCCAAGTATGAGAAGAAAATTCAAAATCTGCAAAAGGAAATAGATGCGCTGGAACAATCCTACAGCCGTTTGGAACGAGCCTACAATAATACTTATTGGGTGTTCAATGATAGCCAACGTGAAGCCTACGAAAAGAATATCCAACTGATTAACGACCAAATACGGGCTTTGGAACAAGAAGCCAACGTAGCAAAGAAGAATTGGGATTTTGCCCGTTACGCTCAACTCAACAAGGAGATTAAGGAACTCAACAAGCAGTTGAAGAATGCGGAAGAAAACGGAGATATGTTTTCCATCTATGAGGCTCAGAAAAAGAACCTCAAACAGCAACAAGAGGATTTGAGAAAGCAAATTCAAGCTGAAAAGGATAAGAAGAAAACCGATAACGGAAAAATCCAACAGTGGAACGAGCAAATAGAATCCATTACCCAACAGATAGAGGATTTGGATAGGTCAATGATGGAAACGCTTGCCGGAACGGATGTAAAAACCGCCATTGATGAATTTGCCGATGCGTTGGTAGATGCTTATTGCAAAGGTGAGGATGCAGCGGAAGCATTGGGCGAAAAGACAAAAGAAGTCCTTAAAAAAGCGGTTGTGGAAGCGTTGAAACGTGAGTTTTTGGCAAAGGGAATCAATGATGCCGTTCTCTATTTGGGAGAATCCATGAAAGACGGGAAACTAACCGATGTAGAGAAGCGAGAATTTGAAAGGATGGTGAACGCTGCCGGGGATTTGTTCAATTCCGCATTGGAGGGTATTGGTGATTGGATTAAGGATGTGGAGGAAGAAACCGTACAGCAAGACCCCCTTACGGGTGCGGTTACTTCCATGAGTGAGGAAACGGGCGGTGTGATAGCCGGGCGGTTGAATGCCTTTGTCATAAACCAAAGCGACCAAACCTCTATTATGAGGCAGGCACTTGTTTACCAAGCCGAAATAGCCGCCAACACGAAGTTGAGTGCATCAGAGCTGACGGAGATTAAAACTACTTTGAAGCGCATTGAAAATAAAGATAGTTCACTTTTATCACAAGGAATAGCATAGTTATGGAACTGGTACAACAACTTAAAGAGGATGGCAAGGCAAAGGGGCTTTGCCGGATGTGGCAAATGAAGCTAAGAACGGGGCTTGACTATGAGCAACTGATACAGCTTTACATTAAGGGCATAGATTTCTGTATATCGGAGAATTACCCCACGCTTGACTTTATACGGGAACACTTCAAAGGCAAATGCGAGGTTTACGGGGTGTTTGTGGATGATGAGGTTACGGATAAGGTGAATTTACCCGATGTGGTGCTGAATGGTGACTGCAAAGCTATGTTGGAGTATGACGGCTATTCTGTTTCACGGGTATATGCACGGCATGATTCCCATAGTGCCGTAAACGTGTCGGACAATGCGATTGTTACCATAGACGCTTTCGATAACTCGTATCTGTATGTGGCGGTAGCCGGAACGGATGCAAAGGTGCTTGTGAATCTGTATGGCAATGCCAAAGCGGATATAGAGGGAGTGGGGATAGAAGTTAGACAAATGAATAAAAATACTTACTGATATGGATAAGAACATGATTTTACACCTGCCTTTCGATGACCCGGACGGTAGTATAGCTTACGACTTTTCACAGTATCGCAACGATGCCACCTTATCGGATGGTGCGGATTTTTCTAAGAAATCTAAAGTGGGTAAATCACTTGCTTTGAATGGTACGGGCGAATGCGAAACAGCTCGTTCCATACCCTTTAGCGGTAATTTTACACTTTGTTTTTGGGTGCTGCCTGTTTCTCAAAAGTTAGGCTGGGTGCTGAATATGCCCGGTATAGACAATTATAAAGAGCAATGGCTTGATGTAATGCCCGATGGCTGGATTTTCTTTGCTTTCGTTAAGTCCGGCAATATGTTTACCGTCTATGAGAACACGACCCGGATATTCAGCGAAATATTACCAAAGACACCAACGGGGCTTTCCATCAACGACCAATCACTTTTTGGGACGAAAGCCTTGCTGGACGAAGTGAAACTGTTTGACGTGGCGAAAGAACCCCGTGAAATATTCGAGTTGCAGAAAGATACGGATGTGGAATATTTCATAGACGGAAAGAACTTCAAGGAGTTTGGGGTATTCGTTTCCAAAAGTGCCGGATTGGTTGGACGGTTGGAGCGCAAAGAAGCCTTGCAAGTGAACTGGGACAATTACCACGGTATTGTAAGGGATAAGAAGCGACCACGCTACAAGGAACGCAACATTACACTGGATTGCTTTATTGAGGCTTCGGGACGTGCCGCCTATGTGGAATGGGTAAACCTTTTCTTTTCCCAATTCGATGCGGAGGGGAACCACCGTTTGCGTGTGGACTATGACGGAAAGGCAAAGCCTTTGGTATATGAAGTGGAATTGCTGGATGAGGCAGACCCGGAAAAGAGCTGGGGACAATATAGCAACGATTTGATGGTGGGAACATTCCGTTTAAAGATGGTGGAAGATGAACCTGTGAAAAAGGTGCTTAGATATATAGGTGGAACTGCAAACGGCAAGGCTACGATTACCGTCACTTCGTCCAAGCTGCTTAATATCTATTGGGGTGACGGCACGCACACTTACGATGTGTCCGGCAGCGAACAAACGATAGAACACACTTACGTTACACCCGGTGAATACGAGATAATCGTTTCGGGCGTGATTGAAGACATTGAAAAATTTGAAACCAATGCTATTGTGATATGGGAACTCTTGAAATAATCAGGCGCAACGGTGAAAAGGTACGCTTGTTTTCCAAAGAGCCGTTTTGTACGCTGAAATCAGCCGCTCAAAACAGTTCCTTAATGGGGGATGATAACGTACAGCTTTCCATTGTTTCCTCTGAGTTGCTTAATTTAGGCAAGGGAGATAAAATCATAGTGGAGGGTGAAGAATACACCATCCGTACTAAGGTGAACCGTGAAATGCTTTCGGACAACCATTATGTGCATGATGCCACTTTCTACGGAGTGATGTACGAGCTGATGAAAAGCCTGTACCGAAACACCGATGCAAACGGGAAATCCAGCAAAAGCACGTTTGACCTCACTTATAATATCCGGGACTTTGTAAAGGTGCTTATCTACAACGTGAGCCGTGACTATCCGGGCTTATGGGCTTTCGATGAAGCTAATTGCCCGGACACAGAACCCCGTACCATTTCCTTTGCCCGTAACAATTGCCTACAGGTTTTGCAAATGCTTTGCAGTGACCGTGAATTTGATTTGGAGTTTCTCATTACCCAAAAGGACGGGGTGCGTACCATCCACATAGGAAAGTTCGGTGCAAAAGTTGTGCCCCCGGGTGGCAACGCTTTCTTTGAGTGGGGCAAAGGCAACGGCTTGTACAAGCTCAAAGAGCAAAAGGTAGATGATAAGACCATTATCACAAGACTTTGGGTGGAGGGTGGCACGACCAACATTCGGAGTGATTACAGGGACTATTCAGAACGCCTACAGCTTCCGTTTCCAGTGCGTTTGAACAAAAAGGAACACAAACTATGGGACGGTACAATAGTACCGCCTCAGAGCGAATATATAGGCATATCCGATGATAACAAGCGTTATTTGGAGGATGGCGATTTGAGGGATGCACTGGGTAGTGATGAGGATGCTGTGACGTATGATAATATTTTCCCGAAACGGACGGGTACGGTTACTGCTTTGGTGGTTGATGATATAAACAGCTTCATTGATGATACAATGGACTTTGACCTGAACGAGAAAGACGATAAAGGTACAAAGTATCTGATTAACGAGGTATCGGCAAAGATTACTTTCATTTCGGGTAAATTAGCCGGACAACAATTTGAATTGGCGCAAAAGGGAGGATACGACCATGCAACAAAAAGGTTTACGCTCATTCCATTTACGGACAACAGGGGGCTAACTATTCCTACCACTGAAAGCGAGGCTTACCGAATAACGGAGGGTGACACGTATAAGATTACGGATATTCACCTGCCTAAATCTTATGAAGATGATGCAGAGGAAGATTTATGGTATGCCGGATATAACGAGTTCAAGCCACGCACACAGGCACGGGCGCAATATCAGCTTACCTTTGAACGTTCCTATTTTTTGAACGCTTTGCCAAGCGATAGCGAAACAACCGTCTTTCATGTGGGTAACTATGTACCCGTGAAAGATGAGCGTTTCGGTATTGAAAAGAATATCCGCATCCAAAAGGTGACAAAGAACCTGCTTGTGGAGCATGACTATACACTGACCCTTTCGGACATTACAGCCATTTCCCCAATCACTCAAACGGTTGTGGATGTTGGACGGCACGAAACAATCATAGAAAACAATCGGCTTCGGGACTTGACTAAGGCACGGAGGGGATGGCGTACAACAGAGGAACTGCGTACAATGGTGTATGATACGGATGGTTATTTTGACCCCGAAAACATCAAGCCCAATTCCATTGACACCAATATGCTTACGGTGGGGTCTAAGAGCCAACAATTTGTTTTGATAGATGTGATACTGCAAGCCAACGTAAACGGAATATCCAATCGTTTTGATGCTTCTGCCGGGGTATTGGCTCACTTGACTATTGATGATGAGATAATCAAGCATTGGAACATGGCGGCTGGCTCATTCACTCTATCAAGCCCAAAGGGGTACTATGTGTTTGCCAAGTGCTCCAAGAAAAGCACGGATGGCATTTGGTATGTGACACAGGAACAACTAAAGGTTGAACCAACCGAAGACCCGAACAACTATTATTTCCAAGTGGGTATATTGGGGTCGGTGCATTCGGATGATGATTTCAGGGACTTTACCACTACCTACGGATTTACCCGTATCAACGGAAACACTATCACTACGGGTAAGATTATAACAAGCGATAAGGAGTGCTATTTGGATTTGGACGGCAACAAGTTCCGTATCGGTGATTCTTCAAGTTCTATTGATTGGAACGTAACGGCAAAACGCCAATTAACGTTGCACAACGTCCGTTTGCTTTCTGATAGTGGGGACACCTCACATATCGGGGTGTTCCGTGGCACATATAATCCGAAGTACGTGTACTATGCTGGGGATGAGGTGACTTACACGGCGAATGGTGAAACGTGTACCTACCGATACACCAACCCCACGCCAAGCATGGGCAACTTGCCTACCAATTCCGTATATTGGTCGGTTGTGGCGAAAGGTTCTACTGGGGATAAGGGAGAAAGCGGTTTATCCGTATTCTATACCTATAATGACAGTGAAACCAAGCCTGCCACCCCTACGGGGGATGGCTCTACGGGAGGTTGGCACAGAACTTCGTCCGAAAACGTGGTTTGGATGAGTATAAAGAACGCCAAGACCGATACGGAGGGTGCGTGGGGTATTCCTTTCCGTGTGCGTGGTGCTGATGGTACTTCAATCAATATCAAAGGTTCTAAGGATAATGTTTCACAACTGCCTACCGTTGGAAATTCAGAGGGCGATGCTTATCTAATCGGGGGCAACCTCTATATTTGGGATGGTACGAACTGGAAAGATGTTGGAGTTATTAAGGGGGAAGATGGAAAGAGTAGCTATCTTCACAAGAAGTATTCCGATGATGGCGGCAAAACGTTCACAGCTGGGAACGGTGAAACACCCGGAAGATGGTTGGGTTTGTACGTGGATATGATACCTACCGATAGCGACAAACCAAGTGCTTACAAGTGGAGCGACACGAAAGGACAAGACGGAACGCCCGGTTTACCCGGTGAAGATGGGCGTACTCCATACTTCCATATCAAGTATTCGGACAACGGGGGAATGTCGTTCACTGCAAACAATGGTGAAGAGCCGGGCGACTACATAGGGCAATACACCGACTACGTGCAGAAAGACAGTGATAATCCGATGGATTACACTTGGGCTTTGATTAAAGGTGAATCGGGTACAGGTGGAACGGATGCCGGAGCTGGCGAATATTACGAGTATCGTTACGCTAAAAATGGCTCGACTTTAGTACCGCCCGATTTGGATGTTAATTCTTCCAACCCTACAGGGTGGAGTACGGAAATGCCGAAAGTAGGAGCGTTGGAATATATTTGGTGTACAATGGCTAAGAAGTCCGGGCTTGCAGACCGTACCAAATTTCATTTGCCCATTGAAGCTAACGACACTTCAAGCATTGCCGATATTTCGGGTAACGGTTATAATGGTGTGCTGGGCGGTGGGACGGTAGTAAAAGACGGAACGAGATATGCCCTCAATCTGAGTGGTGGAATGGAGAGCCGTATTCCTTATGATTTACCCTTTGGGGAAAGTTTTACACTCTGTTTTTGGATGAAGTCAGACCAAAATCAAGTCAAGTGGATGTTGAACGGATATAACGGTAGGCACTATGTGGAAAAGAGTATTGCAATCACGCCTAATACGTGGTTTCACCTTGCATTCCGTTTTAATGACCGTACCGTTACGGTATTCAAAAACGGAGAGCAATTACATAGTGGTAGCGTTAATATCATGGCTGTAGGCTTTGCTATTTACGATGATGATGTATTCGGCTCTGCCGTGTATTTCGATGATATACGTTTGTTGATGGGGGCTTTACCTGTGAATGACATTGCTTCCGTAATGAATGGCAAAGCAGACCTGATGATACAGAAATGGAGTACCCCTATTCGTGTAAATCCTTATGATGGTGAAGATGGAAAGCCGGGTGTTAGTGTGACATTGGCAGATGTGGAATATGCACAAAGCACGTCAAATTCAGTTGCGCCTACTACGGGGTGGCAGACAACCGCCCCGACATGGATAAATGGGAGGTATATATGGAGTAGAACGAAAGTATCTTATTCAGACAACACGACTACCTACACTAAGGCGGTTTGTATTACAGGCGGCAAAGGCTCTACGGGTGATAGCGGTGTTGGCGTAAGTTCTATTATTGAACAATACTACCTATCCAGTTCGGCAACCTCATTACTTAATGGCTCATGGAGTACAACACGCCCAACTTGGAAAGACAAATGGTATATATGGACACGCTCGGTTATCACTTATACGAATGGAACGAGCGACACTACGGCTGCAATATGTGTAACGGGGTCGAAAGGTGATAAAGGTGAAGATGGAAAGCCGGGTGATAAGGGGGAGAAAGGTGATAGCCCCGTACTTGTTTACAGGGGTATTTATGATTCATCCAAGACTTATTACGGGAATAGCAAGCGGTTGGATGCTGTAAAATACAACAATCAATACTATATAGCCCGTATAGATGCTGGAACTTTCACTGGGTTCGTACCGACTAATACAGGCAAATGGAATACTTTTGGAGCGCAATTTGAAACTATTGCCACAAACTTATTATTGGCTGAGGGGGCAAATATTGGAGATTGGTTTATTAAGGGTGGTAAGATTGTTTCCACTATGGGTGATGGCAATAGGATAGAGTTGGATGCTTCAATGGCTCGTATTTATATTGAATCTTCAAGTGGTGGTGGTGATTATGCGCTTGTTGATTTTGGTGCAAAAATGACAATAGATGCCAACCGTGGAATTTTTGAAACAAGGGCTAAAAATGCTCCTAACTATTCTAATGCGGTTTCCTATATGTCACCAACGGGAATATTCTCAAATATGGCAGGTACGGACGGTATGCCAGCAAGTAGCGGATATACGCACCGTGGGGCTATTGTTGGGCTTGGTTTTGCAAATGTTCCGGCAAGAACATGGGATATAAATGCGGTAGATACAATCGTGGCAGGTGTTTATGGTCGGGCTTCTAATTCGGGGACTGCACCAGCCTTTGGCGGTTTCTTCTATGATTTATTTGCCGGAGGCTTGATTTTTGGTCGAAAGTGTATTACAGGAACGTCGAATAACACATGGTATTTGAATAGAGAAGATACCGTGGTAATAGGGTACACGTCTGCCGCATCAGTAGTGTATCTTCCGGCTTCTCCTAAAGAAGGGCAGGTTATATTTGTAAAGCAGTGGTGGAGAGGCTATATGAGATTCAGACCAAGAAGCGGCTACCTAATCTATGATGATACTTCGGTAAATGACTACTACGATTTTGTAGAGGGTCAAGGTGGTATGTTTGTATATACCGTAGGATATGTAGATGGAGTTAAAAAACAAGCATGGTTAGTAAGTAGATGGAAATACTAAAAATATGGAAGAAAGAGTATTATACGGATATATGGATGGCGACTATCTACAATGTATAGAAATAGCCCCTATTCCTCAAAAAATCAGAAATGAGAAAACGGGGGAAATAACAACACGCATGGTATCGGTTATTGAACAGGTGGCTGAACTGCCAACCATATATAAGCCAGTGGATGCAATAGATGAAAGTAAACAAAACACAGATAAGGAGGGCTATGTTGTGCGCATTGTGCCATACGATGCCGGGGACAGGATTTCATTCAGATACATAGAAGTCCCCGACTTTCAAAAGGTGGCACATGAGATTGAACGCTCAAAGGAGGTGTTGGCAAGTAGCGATTATAAGATAATCAAATGCTACGAAGCCGCCCTAATGGGGTCTGCAATGCCGTATGAAATAAAGGAATTGCATAATGAAAGGCAGTTGCTAAGAGATAAAATCAATGAACTTGAAGCACGTTATACCTCATTATCTGATGATATACTTTAATTATAATCATAAATGTGTTTATTGAACACATTTATGATTATATTTGCAGTTAAATAAACTTGATTTACTCAGTGAATTATGGAAACAACGATGTACAGCCTACGGATTCTTTCCAAAGGTAAGGTTACAGACCTTTCCAATGGTTTTGCTTTGGGTGGTGTTCCGTTTACCGTCTTTGTACGACCTAAAGAGGTTACGATGGAAACAAGTACGCTGCTTAAATGCAAGCTCATTTGTGATAAGGAATTTGGTATGTTCCCCGTACCTATCGGGGATTGGACGCCCGGAGCGATAACCGTAATATCCCCAAACGGTATCGACCTTTCGGTATATGATGTGTATTGGGGTGCTGGTGAAACTATTAAATAACTTATAGCTATGGGATTATTATTGGGAAGCGGAAACACGAAACCGCAATATCCTTACGACCAATGGTATGGGGTGCAAGGTGATTTCAACTCACAGGACTACAAACTAAAGCGTGTGGGTAATTTGGATTTGCACCGTACATTACCCATTCAAGCGAAGCTGAAACGCTTTGTGGAAAACCCTGACGGCTCGGTTAAGTATTACCTTAACCAAAATGACAGCCGTAAAAAGGATTCGGGTGCAACGGCTGTGATTGACAGCACGGACGGTAATGTAATGCTTGAAAAGCCGGAATATTACTTCAAGTTGGAGATAGAGGGGACGAAATGGATTCGTGCCTATTCCGAATATCCGTTGCCCGGCTTTATCAAGATGGAACGAAAGACGGTAAGCCCGTGGTATGCAACGGTGGATATTACCAACTCTGTAGCCGTTTCGGGATGTTGGCTCACTTGGAATGGCGATGAAATTGCAAGGGATTCAGACGGATTTGTTATACTCAAAGCGAATGCCGCACAATTCAGAGGTGGTTCGGGTGCTGGTGATGCCGCTAAGGATGGTACTTACAACTCCATGTTGGGTATGCCTCGTACTTCCATTTCAAAGGCTGGTGTTCGTCCTCTTTGCAAGAACGGAACACACCACGGGGCGTACAGGGTGTACAATGAAATTGCTTGGTTGCAACGTGTGGAATATGCCTCATTGCACTGCCAAGATGCTTACACCGAAACGCTGACTGCTGACGGATTCCATCAAGGAGGCTTAGGGAGTGGTCCGGTTGTTAATGGTACGGAGTGGAATACATGGGGAGGTTACAAACCCTTTGTGCCTTGCGGTGTTACTGCAACGCTGGGAAACAACACGGGTAAGGTGTCCTACACCATCAAGGGATGGACTGGTGGCGATAAGGTGGTACAAGTAACCTCTTACCGTGGCTTGGAAACTCCTTATGAATACTTGTGGATGCTTGCTGATGATGTACTAATTTGGCATAAAGCGGATGTATCTATTGCCTATGTATGCGAAGACCCGACAAAATTCACCTCTCATTCAGATAGTGCTACTACCGTACCTATCGGATATGAAGCCATTACGGAGCTTCCACGAACTGAGGGCTATGTGCTTTCTATGGCTCATTCCACTAAAGGCTATTCCTTTGCCGAAAAAGTAGGAGGTTCAAGTAATAAAGGCTATTGCGATTACTATTGGACTCCCACAGGTGGTAGTACGTGGTCTGCTGTAGGCTGGTATGGTGCCCTTTTGTCTGCTGATGCGCTTGGTGGTGCGGCTGCGGGTTTCGGTTGTCTGCATGCGTATAATCGTTCCTCGTATGCGCGTGCGCACATTGGGTTCCGCTTGTGCCGTTTTTGACGGACTGCAAAACTCGGTGAACGGAGCAACGAAAATGGCGTTGGATTGAAAAAAATAAAAACATAACAGGGTTGTGGCGGCTGGTGCCCTTTTGTCTGCTAATGCGAATAATGGTGCGAATGCGGGTTTCGGTTATCTGAATGCGAATAATCGTTCCTCGAATGCGAATGCGAACATTGGGTTCCGCTTTTACCGTGGTTTCAACTTATAACTGTTGCTGCCACGCCCTTACCTCACAGGGACTATCGGCACGTCTGATAGTTGGTAAAATAATATGGATTAGGACGGTGCAAGTAAGTAATTGAAAGCTCTGTTTTAGAACAACGGCACAAATGGGTGTAGTAAAGACTGAATACGGGTTATGTTATACGGCTGATACCTGCTTTAATCAATACTCGGATTTTGAGGATTGCGGTTTATATGTCGGTGATACAGGAAAGATATTCATTTCCCAAGCTAAGAAAATTAAGAATGTTTATCACTTGATATATGAATGCTCCAACCTCATACGGGCGCAATATAAGGCACAGCAAGGCAAAGGAGAGCGTACCGAAATATCCAAGTTCAATGAGAACATTTTGGAGAATTTGGATAGCTTGTACTGGGACTTGCGCAATGAAACTTATACCCCCGGTGAATATCGGATTAAGGTTATATATGAGCCGAAAGAAAGGGTGATTATGATTGCCCCGTTCTTCCCGGACAGGATAGTACACCATTGCATTATCAATGTGTTGGGGCGTTACTGGACTAACTTCTTCATTGCGAATACATACGCTTGTATCAAAGGGCGTGGTATTCATAAATGTATGGAGGATGTGCATACGGCTTTAATCATAGACAGAAAAGGTACAAGGTTCTGTTTGAAGATTGACATCAAGAAGTTCTATGATAACATAGACCACGCAGCATTGAAAAGGATAATCCGCTACACTATAGCGGATGAACAACTGTTAAGGCTGTTGGATAAGATAATAGATAGTAACGGTAAAGACAAGGGGCTGCCAATAGGCAATTTCACAAGTCAATATTTGGCTAATCTCTATTTAGCATATTTCGACCATTGGGTTAAAGAAGAACTGGCTAAGATAGTGATGAAGCGTTTTGGGGTGAAAATCTACTACTATCGCTATATGGATGATATGGTGATACTATGCGCTGACAAAGAGGCACTGCATTTCGTACTCGACATGATGGGGCTTTACTTGGGTGGCGAATTGAAAGTAGAGATTAAAAGCAACTGGCAGATATTCCCGGTTGATGCTCGTAGCATTGATTATGTGGGATTCAAACAAAACCATTACGGCATATTGCTAAGAAGCGGTATTCTGAAAAGGTTTTATAAGAAATTCCACCGCACCATCAATAAATACGAAATCAAAGATGAAACGGATATTAAACACTTCTTCCCATCTGAATATGGCTGGATAATCAGATGCTCGGAGGAACACAGTAAATTCATTTTTAATAATTGTTTGAACGATGGAAGCAAATGTTTTGACTACAGGGCTGCTGGCTAAGACTAAGCCGGAGGTGATAGATTCTCTTAATAACGGGCAGGGAACGTTCCTTTATAACCATAACATCAAAGAGGTTAAGGTTATTGCAGACAAAGAGGGTGGCATTGAGATTACGACTGATGCGGAACGTGCCACAGGCACGATGTTCCAATATGACAGCGTGAGGGTGGAATATCCAAAAACGGCTGATAATATTTTCAGCACGTTGCTTACTGCAAGATACCCGGCTAAGACAGAAAGTAAGCTGGTAAACGAATATCAGTCTGCCATGCTGGGCTTGCTTGCCGAAAGTGCGAAATCCCCCTATGAGAACTTTTTGAAAGACCGTTTGGCTATCCGTGAAATGGTGGATGCCGATTGTGAAACCTATAATATACCGATGGACTTATGAACGAGGTAATGGACTTTGAGGAAACCGAATCCTTGAATGAAGATATTTTCGATTGTGAATACACCTCAGTAGATGCCGTGATTAATGAGGTCACGGTGTTTACGGGATGTAAGGAAAGACAGACAGAGAACGGAACGAGAACACTAATCGCCTATGGCGAGGGTATCGGTGCATCCGCTTTCTATACTGATAGTAAGAAGTTGAAAGATGTTGTTTTAGACCCGAAGCGCAAATATCCATTTCGTGCCGTAATCAAAGTGGTACGCTATGGAACGATGTACGGGTTTAAGTTCTTTCCACCGAATACTCCAATCACGCAGGAGGATAGGGATAACTTTGAGTATTACAAGCGAAACAAGTATAAGAAAAACCGATGATGGAAGAAAGTTTGAAAGTAGCACAAGGCATAAGCGATTTTGGCTTTATGGTGATAGTGTGCGCTGTGTTTCTCTGTTTGGCGGCTGCACTTATGGTAGCTTGTTTCAAGTGGTTCAAGTCTATCATTAACGACATGATTAAAAGCAATCAGTCTATGGTAGCCGAACTTCTGACGGAAACCAAAACCCAAAATGATATGCTCACTGACATTGCAGAGGGGTTAAGACCCGAAACGCAGTTGCGGATAAAAAACATATCAAGCATTTACTTTGACCTTGCCGTTGAGAGGGTTTGCCGTATAATAAAGAAAGTGCGTGAAGAAAACCACATCGCAGACCGTGAAGCCACGAAAGCGAAAGTACACACCTTGATTATGAATATGCACGAGGACAGAAACAGCCGATTTGATGCATATTCGTATCGAGGGAAACGATTGTCAAGCTACACTTCGCCCGAATGGATTGAATGGGTAGAGCAATGTGTGTTGTCAGAGGTTTATGCGGAAACGGTGAACAATGGCAGAGCTTATACCAATGTACAAATGGTATATGACAGAATTAAAATAGATTTTTACCATAAATTGAATCAAGAATGAAGATACTTATAGACAATGGGCATGGAGAAAATACACCGGGTAAACGCAGCCCGGATGGAACTTTCAGGGAGTATGCCTATACAAGAGAAATTGCGGATGAAGTCGTGCGTGAACTGGCTAAACGTGGCTATGTAGCGGAACGCATTGTTAAGGAGAACTTGGACGTGCCTTTGGCTGAACGTGCAAGGCGTGTGAACGAGATTTGCGCCCGATATGGAGCTAATAACGTGTTGCTTGTTTCCATCCACTGCAATGCTGCCGGGAATGGCGAATGGATGAATGCCCGTGGATGGTCTGCCTATACCACTAAGGGCAAAACGAAAGCTGACGAACTGGCAAACCGAATGTATGATGCTGCCGCTTGCTTTATTACCGGGCAAAAGATTAGGCGTGACTATTCGGATGGCGACCCGGATTGGGAGGAAAATTTTTACATCCTTTCCAAGACGAAATGCCCGGCTGTATTGACGGAAAATTTCTTCATGGATAACAAGGAAGATATTGCTTACCTTACATCTATGGAGGGGAAACAAAACATTGTGAACACCCACGTAGAGGGTATAATCCAATACATCAAGGAATATGAGAAATAAAGCGTTTTTGATATTAATCGCCCTCTGTGGGCTTTTGATGGCGGCTACCTTTGGGCTATGGGCTTATTGTTCCAAGTTGAAATCAGAAAAGGAAAGATTGGATGGCAACCAAACCGCCTTGTTGGAGAAAATAAAATTTTACCAAACAGAATCCGGAAAATCCGCTGCTTCTGTACAGGCATTGACTTTATCCAAGTCTGAGGTGGAAAAGCATTGTGCCGACTTGACGAATACCGTTAAGGAACTTGACTTGAAAGTAAAGAGGTTACAAGCGGCTTCCACGAATGCAACAAAAACGGAGGTGGAGGTACAAACCATAGTTAAGGATAGCATTATATACCGTGATACATCCTATCTTAAAGTCCAAGCAATACGATGGAAAGACCCGTGGATAAATGTTGATGGCTTAATCATGCCCGATAAGAAACTGGATTTACGCATACAATCTGTAGATACCCTATTTCAAGTAGTGCATAGAGTGCCTAAGCAATGGTTGTTTTTCCGATGGGGAACAAAGGCTATTAGGCAAGAAGTTGTAAGTAGCAATCCCCATACCAAAATAGTGTATTCGGAATATATAGAATTGAAGAAACGGAAAAAGAAATGATTAGGTGTTAGTAATAGAGTAGAACTTTTGTTCTGAGCCGGGTTCGCTGTGAAGTGCGCCCGGTTTTTCTTTGTCCTTTGAAATAAAAGTCATATCTTTGCAGTACCGATTCTGAAAATCGGTGTTGCATTGTACCCCTGTATTCTTCTTTTGGAGAGGCAGGGGTATTCAACAAAAATGCAAAAGTTCTACTATAGTTCTACGAAAAATTGAAATAGTCTCGCAAGTGACTGATACTCAAAGTTGGATTAGAAGTTTCCTAAACTTTAGATAGGGGTTCGATTCCCCTCGGAGCTACGAAGAAGGGAATATCAGTTTTAACTGGTATTCCTTTTTTTATTCTTTATAAATATCTGATTTTTAGATATATATACTAGTAGGACTTCTTCGTTAGCTTTGAGTGTTATTTCTTTGTGAATAATCCATTATCAACTATTCGTCTGTGATAACGCACCAAAGAACCAAAATAAAGAACCGTAAAAAAGAACCGAAATGAATAACGGACAGGTATTCTTTAGCGAAGTTAGAGCCTATTTCAATTTGAGAAAGCCAAAAGGGAACAAGCCAACTAATATTTATTTAGTTATACGCATTGGCAACGTGCAGAAAAAATATGCAACAGGGGTAAAGGTATATCCTACCCAATGGAATACGATTAAACAAGAAGCTATCTTAAATCATCGACTAACAGCACTGGACTTATATAATAATGTAATAGTGAATAATAGACTAGATGAGTTAAGACTTCGTTTCCTGGATTTTAAATACTATATTTGTAATAATCCTAAATTGCTCGATAAAGCACATATAATAATGAAAGAATACTTATATAGGGATGAGATTATGAAGAAAAAAGAAAATGCACTTATTTGGTATAGAAAAGCTATGGATGCTCCTAGTTGCAATATAGCCAATGCTACAAAGCAAAACTACATTGCAAAGTTGAAAATATTGGAAGGTTATGTTAAAACATTGAATGTAGATTATCTAACTTTTGATATGATTACTGCAAGGTTTCTGAAAGAATTTCAAGATTGGCTGTTTATACCTTATGATGATAAAGGCAATATAAGGTCAACAAGAACTATTCATAATACAATCGTGGCAATTAAAACAATTCTTTGTTGGGCTGATGAAAAAATTGGTAAAGAAGTGTGTCGTGAGATAAAGGAATTTAAGCCAACCAAAGTTAGGCAAGAAAAAACAAAGGTTGTTCTTACTGATGAGGAAATAACACAGTTATATAAAGCGAAGTTAACGGGTAGGCAAAAGGAGATAAGGGATGTATTTATATTGCAATGCGAAATGGGGCAACGCTTTTCTGATATGTGCAATTTGAATAATGGAAAACTAAGTGAGGACGGTAACACATATACTATTGTTCAGCAAAAGACAATGCAGCAAGTAACCATACCTTTATCTGATGTTGCTAAACAAATATTGTCTAGCTATAATTATAGTATACCTGTTTATTTGCTTGATATAACAGATAAAGAGTTGAAGAAGATAGCAAAAGAAGCTGGTTTAAATAGGGAGGTTTTGATTACAAAAGAAGAAAAGGGACGACCTGTAACTAATCGTGAACCTTTGTGGAAACATGTTTCATCGCATTTAGCTAGACGTAGCTTTGTTACTAATTGGCTAAAGGCAGGTTTGGATTCTCATATTATCAAAGGTGTAACAGGGCATAGAACGGAAGAGGCTTTTAAACGATATGATAAGGTTTCAAGTGAAGATGCAGCTCAAGTAATGTTGAAAGCACAAAAAAAGAATGTTGAAAGTTCTTTGCTGTTGAAGGAACATGAATTGACGATTCAAGAAGCTGATGTATTTGCTACTACCATTTCTACACTACAGAAAACATATAAGCAAGATGTAGAGAAAGTGAAAGAACAGAGATTAGACGATACTCTAAATATAGTGGCAAGTTTAATGGAAGATGATGTAGATACTCATTCGATAGCTAAAGCTATAGAGAAGGCTGATTTTAGGGTTTCTATTGATAATGGTAGTATGGGTAGCATTATCATGAGGAAAGATACTAAGAAAAGGCAAGTGAAATTTGAAAAGACTGATGAAGTAGAGTAATATTACTATTCTTCTATAATTCTATAGCATTGGCAAATGCTTTTATGAGTTAATCTGCACTTCCAGTCGATTTTTCCAGTTTGTGGTACTATCTTTTGGTGGGTTGTCGGAAGTTCTGTATCTTTGTATCAGCTACTTACGAATAGACCGACAGATATACCCACTTCAAAGATTCCTCTTTTTTTACACCTTTTTATCCATAAATTCATCATGCGGCTACTCACTTACGAAGAAATCAGAGAAAAAGCGTTATCACAGGGCGTTTCAGACAATAAGGTCAGCATTGGCATGTGGGCAAGTCTGAACGGGTACATTAAAACCAGAAAACAGATAAGGAAGAAAGTGCACACAGTTTATTATCATCCAAACTGTATGGACTGTTGAACAGGTATACAGCTTCCATAAAAAATGAAGACTATCCGTTTATAAAGTCGAATTTCACCAGTGTTTCATCCAGGTGGTGTATGGGTGTTTCATCCAGGTGGGCTACTTATAAATACCTATGGAAAATAAATACACTACCTGCTTCATTTTTGCTATCGCAAAAATTCAGTGGCTATATTTTACAGCAGATTTATCATTCCGTTATTAAAACTACACTCTTATGATTGTTCATCTTTCCACAGGATTGCAGTTCAACACACAAAAAGAAGCCAAAATATTCTTTGGCAATCACAGATACAGGAGATTAGTAAGAAAAGGAGATATTCATTTCACCAATTATCAAAGTCCTGTTGCTAATGACAGAAGCAAAACTATCCTATCGCAGAATAACTGAAAGAATTGCGGGAAAATTGGATTTACTTGAAGCCTACTTGTTTTATTGTTTAGCCTTATGCTCTGATTGCTATACTGCTATATCCCATATAAGACAGGAGAAACTGGCAGCTTTCTACGGTATAACCAAAGAGGAACAGATAGGCAAGTGGCTGCACAAATTTGAAGATATGGGATTGATAAAGATACATAGTAACCTTGTTAAGGGAAAATACGGTACTTTTTCCAGATATGAATACGAGTTAGATACGGAACATTATGTACTAATAGGAAATACACTATATGACGAGCCTATTTCCAGAGAATTGAAAGGTTTTCTCGTTTTGTTGAAATGCAAATGTCTGAATGGTACGAATACATGCAAGTATTCCCAGAATATGTTAGCGAAAGAATTAGGTTTAAGTACATCCACTATATCAAGATACATAAGACAAGCGACAGAACTCAGATATGTAAAGAAAGATAAGAAAGGTATTCATTTACTTGACAAAGATATATTCTTGATAACGAGTGAGACGCAAATAGCTGTTCTGAAAAACGTATATCCGGAAATTTTAACGGATGAGGATATAGCCAGAGGATTTTGCTGTTAATATCCTTATTCTTATTATATACTACTGCAAGATAGCTGGATATACTATTTTCCCTTTATGAGAATGTACGGTTAAAAGCTCCTTCTTTCAGGAGCTTTTCTTTTATTGTATTTGTACTTATAGTAGAAGGGTAATTCCAATTTGGCTATTTTCTCATATAATTTCATGAGTTTACTCCTATCTATCTTTATAGTACGGGTATTGTAGATGATATGCTCCACCGTATTGTCTGTAATGGTTATATTGGCATCGGGTGTGGAAATGTTTGTTTCGTCCATAGTTGGTTATGATTTAGTGATTAAAAGATAAGATTATCTGATTTTTATTTGGATACAGTTTTTGGAGAGATAATAAAAAGCCGCACAGGAGTAGACGCCTAATCATACTCAAATGCGGCTTTTTTCGTGTAAAGTCCATAATGCCTATCAATACATTGCATATAGCACCATTGATTTTTACACAGTTGGCAGATTTTTTATCAGCAGTGAAACGGACAGGTCAGACTACAAATAAAACTATCAATAATAAATAGGAAGATTATACTATGAATAGAAAAATATCGTCCGTTTCATGGGGATACACAAAGGTACACATCTTTAACAAGGTAAAAAAACAAACGTCGGCTATCCTTTGAAATCCGCATATACACAAAAACGGGATTTACACAATATATCCGTTTCTTCCACAGTCTTGAAAATACAGGGAAATACGTATACTAAAGTACAGGTACTTATATAAATCACCCCCCGCCCTCTTTTCTTGAAGCTGGAATATATATCAGACTGACTATCCACAGGTTTACCGATTGGTAACTACGAATGCGAAAGTAGAGTACATCTCTAACGCCCCCCGAGAGTATTTGAAGATAAACGAAATGTTTACCACTTCATTCTATCAATTTATAAACCATTTAAAAGTAATTCATTATGAACAATTTAGTAATTGGCAGTCTGCCACAGGAAAGAAGAACGTTAAATTTGGGTGAATATGCGGAAGAAGCCGTTTTAATAACGGAAGAACAACCAGCAAAACAGAAAAGACCGTTATTCATTGAAGCCAATACGGTTGACGTTACCATGGAGCATTTAAAGAATGACTGTATCATTCCCGTATTTGCAAAGGACAATGAAGCCACCTTGTCACACCCTGCATTTATAGAGACGGTACAGGATGCCGCAAGCACATTCTTTCAAGGTGAAAGGATTGAGATACCCGATATAAGGGTGTCCCATGTTATCAAAGGGCGTATTCCCGAAGCAATACACAAGCCCGCTAATCAGTTATTAGAAACAGACAAGACCATTTATTACGAAAGATGCGCCTTTGTGATAGAGATACCAACCGTTTATGAGACGGTAAACGGTAACAAACTTACTTTGACTGTTGGCGGTGTCCGTGCCTACAATCACACCAACCTGTACAGCAAAAAAGGTATGGAGCGGTTTAAGGTGTTTGTAGGCTTTACCTGTAAGGTCTGCACTAACCTGTGTGTCTCCACTGATGGCTATTTAAGCAATTTGGAAGTAACCAATACCAAAGACCTGTATAGGGGTGTATTGGAAATGCTTCATGGCTACAATCCCGCAAAGCACATACATCTGATGCAGGGTTTGGGCGATACCTTTATGAATGAACACCAGTTCGCCACATTATTGGGTAAGATGCGTTTGTACCAGTGCCTGCCGCAAGGCTATCAAAAGCGGTTGCCACGTATGCTACTTACGGATACGCAGATTAATGCAGTGGCTAAGGCATATATCAGCGATAATGATTTTGGCGGTTTTGGCGGTGAACTCTCCATGTGGAAATTCTATAATCTGTTGACGGGAAGTAACAAAAGCAGTTATATAGACAGCTTTTTGGATAGGGCTTATAACGCTACGGAACTTGCAACGGGAATAAATGCCGCCTTGCATGGTGACGAACGTTACAGGTGGTTTATTGATTGAGTGAACGGGAGAATATTCTTTAAAGGGTATTCTCCTTTTTGTATGACTGTTTAATATTGAAAATTATGTCTTATAAACAATTATTTGTATGGCTGTTCTGTTTGATTGTCTCGATTTTTACGGGCTGTGTGCCTCTTATTCTTCTTATAGCTTCTATTCCAAAAATGATATTGACGGAAAGAGAGCCAAAGGTAAAAATGAAAGATTACAGCAGACCTGTAAAGGGAAGACACCCTGATGCCCTTGAAAAGAGCCACCGCAGGGAATGGATAGACAGTAAGTATTCCAAAATGTAATCAAAAGGGAGTTGTGTTCAAATAAATCTGAAAAGGTGGTTTGAACACGACCCTTTCCGTTATCAATTAATTCAAAGAATAATATGAAGACAAAAGCAGTAATTTATGCACGTGTTTCGTCTGTGAATGACAGGCAGGACACTACAAGGCAGATAGAGGATTTAAAGAAGTATGCCGTTTTGCAGGATATAGAAATAGTACGGATATTTCAAGAACACATAAGCGGAGCAAAGAAGATTGAGGAAAGGCAGGTTCTTGCGGAATGTTTGGAATACTGTACGGAAAAGGGTGTTGACTATCTGTTATTATCAGAACTTTCAAGATTGGGAAGAAGTACGTTACAGGTGCTTCGCTCTTTGGATATACTGCATGATGCAAAGGTATCCGTTTATATACAGAATTTAGGGTTATACACATTGCAGCCAAACGGAGAGGCAAATCCGATTGCTTCGATTATGGTTACTGTACTTGCTGAAATGGCTAACATAGAACGGGCAAACATACAATACCGTTTGAACAGTGGCAGGGCAAACTACATTGCCAAAGGTGGGAAATTAGGTCGTAAGGCTGGAAGTATCAAGACAGAGGAAAGGAAAAAGGAAGAATACAGGGAAACGATAGCTTTACTAAAGAAAGGCTATTCAGTGAGGAATATCGCCAAATTACAGGGTATAGGCGTTTCAACGGTTCAAAGGGTTAAAAATCAGTTTATAAGAATGTAAATATCAATAGTAATCCGCTTTTAATAAACAATAGTTCTTGTTAATCAGACGTAAAATAGTAACTTTGCAGCAATTTCAGATACTTAATGAGTTAAGGCTGAAAGGACATAGTTAACAAAGAGCGTTTGACATATTATCCTATCGTGAAATCTCGACAATTTCAAAGGCATAAGGATAATAAGCAAGGACGCTCACGTCAATGTTATATACCTATCCCGCAAGGATAGTCTATATATCGTTTGGCGTGGGCTATTGTTTATTACTTATGCTGGGCAGTCGAGAGCCTCACGATAGTAATATTCGATAGTTCCCACGCTTCTTTTTTGTATAACAGCCAGTAGGGAACACTGACTACAATACATATCGCCAAGAAACAGACAGTATTATCCTCTAATGTAGCCATTTATTAAAACGGTGTGCAGCTATTGCTGTGTTCCTCGCACTGTATAGCTATTTACTAACTGCTTTCTATAGGAACGTGAAAGAAAAAGTTACCGAATACAAAAAGGCATAACATTATGACCTTGAATGAATTTAAACTAACCATTGCTGAATTAAAGCATGAGTGGAATAATGAAGCACACTCATATATAGATGAGAACTATTTCATTTATATCAAAGGAAATTTGAGGAGTTCCTATGTAGAAAGGACTTTAGGTACAAAGCCATTGATAGGTATACGATATATTATTTCCGTAGGGGCATATCGTTATATGTTCAAGGCAAGTGAAAACACCTCTCTTAATACTATTGGCTTCTTCAACAATGAGTATGAACCTTGTGAAATCATATTCGGTGGCTGGGAACTTTACAAACTAACGTTCTCGCATCGCTATTATGATGGAACAAACCACTACTTTCCCGAACTACATATTAGGGAGATTGGGAAACCTACAAATAAGCAAGTATTTAGTACAGGGCACTTGATTGAAGAGTTTGACGAAATACTTGCCGAAGTTTGGAATTTTATAGAATAAAAAATGAATTAACTACTTAAAAGAAAGACAATGAAAACTTTAAGATTAATCGGAATGGCAATGATTGCCATAATTATGAGTGTTAACTTTGTAGCTTGTGATGATGATGATGAAGATAGCAATACAATAGATACAAGTTCTTTAGAGGGAACTTGGGGACTTGTACGTAGTGCAGGTTGGGAATTTTCTACAAGTAATATTGCTGGAGAAAAAGATACTTGGGACAAAACTTACGACCCATATAATCCTAATACTTATAGAGAAAAACTTGTTATAAAAAAACTTACAGATAATACTTATTCAATAGTTTATTATGAATGCGAACATAATTCAAATTGGCAGGAATATCGTGGTCAAACTGGTACTTTAAATGAAAATACTATCGTATATAAAGAACAAGACGGTCAATATGATTATGCTATAATAGAAACTTTGACCGCTGACAAATTGGTACTTCATAATAAATACCATATATTGGTTAATCCCGATTTACCAACTAATGCTCAACATTACACGAGTGGAGATTATACAGAGACATATACGAGAATGAAAGAATAATAGTATCTACACAAATAAGACAGCATTTGAAGCAATTCATTTGCTGTTTTTTTATTATCATTGCAAATAAAAAGCAATGGTAAAGCCAATAGAAAATTTCTCATTTCAATATAACGAGGAAGAATATAGCCTTCTTGATTATATCTATCCAGTGGCGCAAGAGTATGCACCAGACTTTGACTATAATGAAGATACAGGTGAATCCTACATGGCAGTTTCGCAAGCTCCGGATATTTTTAAAGGAAGGTATAATACACGTAAATTACGGCATAAATTCACAGTAGAGGAATATATGCAGGATAAAGAACTGCAAGGCTATCTGCAAGCATTGGAATTGGATAGTGAGAAGTTCTGGTATCTGTTGCTCTTTTGCTATGACTATAGTTGGGGGATTTGCATGAAAGGGATTGAAATAAACAAATTTCCAGTTGAGCACATAAGAGACTTTGTAGACACAATCTATAGCAATTATGCAGGCAGTGGCATGCTTGGGGCTATTTTCAATGAGCCAATAAGCCTAACTTTGAAAATAGGCAGGAAAAATATCGTGATTGATAACAATAATGCCATAGCCTGTATTGCCAAATTCTGTGACGACGGATTGGAAAATAACGATTTGACTGATTTATCCAGCGGGCACTTCGTGGATTTAACCCGTCAAAGTTCTGATTCCGTTTCCGTATTGGCTTACTATTTTTCTAAGATGATAATTTCCGCCTTTAACCATCAGGAGCATTTGAAAGATAAAAGGAAGAAAGGGGCAAACCTTTCGGATAAGGAAAAAATAGTTATCTCCCATTCCCTGTACCTTACTGGCATTATAAACAATGAAAGCGTGAGGGAAAGCGATGAATATCTAAAGGCTATCTTAAAGAGATATAAGGATACAGAGATAAAGAAGCTGAACTCATTCTATCTTTAAGGAATAATTTCCCACATTAGGAACAATCCTGTTTGTCTGTTTTTATCGGATTTTAGTCCATAAACAGATAAACAGGATTTTTTCTTGTCTGGTTTTCTGATTTTACGACATGGAAAACATTGATTGATAGATGTTTCTTGTAGGGGAACAGTATTTGTGTGTTTTTTTGTTCCTGTTATCTCTCCGATTAAAGGGTAATCTTTGCAGTATAAAAAAAATCGGTGAGCCAGATACCCAAATAAGTCCGCAGGGCAGCGGCAGAGAACATGAGAAATAATGTAATTATGACATTGGATTTATTGAAAAATGAAAGTAAGAAGATTGCACGTTTAAGCGGTAATCGTGATTTGAATGAAAAGATTGTGAAGGCTAAGATGAAGTCACTGGAACAATACGGACAGCTAATGCCTGCCGTAGTGGTAGACGCTACTGATGCTATAAATCAAGGGCTGGAAGTCGTTGATTTTGTCACAGGCAATGTTGTAGGAAAGGAAGAAGCAGTGAATTATTTGGTGTTAGTTGACGCTAACCACCGCTATGAAGCACATTGCAGACTTTTAAAAGAGAATGAAAAATTGGACGAACCGAAATACAGGGGTGAGTTCTATTTGATGTACGCTTTGAATACAGAATTGGAAATAGCTAAGATGTTATCAGAAATCAATATCTCTACCAATCCGTGGAGGGGTGGAGATTATGCAAAAGGAGCAAAAATGAGTAATCTGAAAAAAGAACTGCCTTTGTTGGATGCTATAAATGATTTAGTAAATGAAGGATATAATTTGTCCGTAGCATCGAAGTGGCTGACCTTTACTGCAAATATTGATAAAAAGGTTATGAATTGCGCTATGGACAATATTATTCTCCCACAGTTAGAGAATACCGTAGGTTTGGAAAGAGGGCAAAGATTAATAGAAGCGGCAAAAGAACATTTCACAGAGAAAAACATAAAAAGTAGATATTTAATTGACTGGATAATATCCAAGTATAACACTACTGGCGATGATGGAAAACCCGATTTCACTGACAAAATGGAACGTTTCCTTAGAAGTATCAGCAAAGAGGATGCAGATTATATCAAAAAAGCTAAGGGTAAAACAGGCGGAGATACAAAGGAAAATCTTATCAATCAGAAATTGACTGAATTATGGGGTAATTTTGAAGGATAACCCTTTGAGAAAAAGCCAGTGGGTATTACCTGCTGGCTTCCCTAACAAGAGTAATAACTATTAAATGATATATATTATGATTAAAGAGAGTAAAGGCAATATGTATGAGTTCGTGACACACACATGGAATCCTATTAAAGGTAAATGTTTTCATGGTTGCACCTATTGTTATATGAAAAAGATGTGTACCCGTTTGAAAGCTCCCAGACTGGATGCGGCTGAATTAACCAGCTATCTTGAATGCTCGAACTTTATTTTTGTAGGAAGCAGTATTGATATGTGGGCAAAAGACATACCAAGCCACTGGATAAAAATCGTTTTGGACTATTGCGATAAGTCTGCCAACAAATATCTGTTTCAGAGTAAGAATCCTTCCAGAATATTGGATTTTATAACTCACCCTGTATTTCACCATTCAGTGGTTTGTACGACCATAGAAACTAATAGGTCTTATCCAGATGTGATGTGCAATTCACCAGAGATAGAGGAAAGGGTACGGGCAATGAAAAAGATTGCGGATTCGGGTATAGATACCTATGTTACGGCAGAACCGTTGATGCAGTTTGATTTGGATAAAATGGTAGAGTACATAAGGCGATGTAATCCGAAGCAAGTCAATATAGGACGGAATACCAACAGAAAAGTAGAGTTACCAGAACCAACAGCAGATGAAGTGAAAGCACTTGTGAAGGAACTGGAAAAATTCACAAAGGTGGAGATAAAGAAAAACGCGAGAATATGGTTTAAGTGAGAAGATATAACCTAGAACTGAAAAGTAACTATCTACATGATAGTTGCTTTTTCCGATTTATTGAGTATCTTTGTTTCCAAGTTAAAACGACAATAGTTACCAATTTGAAATACTGTGTTTGTAAAGCTTTGTTTTTCAGAGCGAAACATGGTATTCCTAAACTTTAGATAGGGGTTCGATTCCCCTCGGAGCTACGAAAGGAATATCGGTTACGATCGATATTCCTTTTTTGTTTTAAAAATATCTTTCTTACTACCGATTATCTTTGTTACTCTTCTTTCATTCCATACTTTCCTTAAGGGGATGATATTGAACATATTCCGTGCCCTTATTGTTTCTTTATAAAAAGAAATTATGAGAAAAACTATTTTATCGATAACTTTATTGGCGCTTGTCGGTGTATTGGCGGTTCCGCTTTCTGCGGATGCTTGTACGGGCATTACTTTGAGGAGTAAGGATGGAACTACGGTTGTGGCACGTACCATAGAGTGGGCGGGCAGTAATTTGAATAGCCAGTATGTAGTTGTGCCGCGCGGATATACTCAACAGTCCTATACACCCGACGGTGGTATGAACGGCATGCGCTTTACGGCTCGTCACGGTTATGTCGGCTTTGCCGTAGAACAGAAGGAATTTATAGCCGAGGGGCTGAATGAAACCGGACTTTCAGCCGGACTGTTTTATTTCCCTAATTCCGGCGGATATCAAAAGTATGACTCTGCTGAAAAGAATAGAAGTATTGCAGACCTGCAGCTTGTGTCTTTTATACTGGGTGAGTGCGGCACTGTGGATGAAGCGAAAGCGAAAGTAAACGAAGTGCGCATTACGAACATAGACCCTCGGGCTTCTACTGTTCATTGGCGTTTTGCGGATACTTCGGGGCGACAGCTGGTGCTTGAGATAGTAGGAGGAGTGCCTCGCTTCTATGAAAATAAGTTGGGTGTGCTTACCAATTCTCCCGGCTTTGAATGGCATCTGACAAATCTTAATAATTACGTCAACCTATTTCCTGGTAGTGCTTCCGAGCATTTATTCGGCAATATAGAATTAGCTCCTTTGGGTGGAGGAAACGGATTTCTGGGATTACCTGGAGATTTTACACCACCGTCACGTTTTGTCCGTGCCGCTTTCTTACAGGTTACAGCTCCTCAGCGTACTACTGCTTTCGAAAGTATCTTGCAGTGCTTTCATATTCTGAATAATTTCGATATTCCGATTGGAGCACAATTTTCGGAGGGGGAGATTCCTGCCGATATACCGAGTGCTACCCAATGGACGGCTGCTACGGATATGACGCATAGAATACTGTACTACCGCACGATGTACAACAGTGTTATTCGGAGTATAGACTTGCATGCAATAGATTTCTCAAAGGTACAATACCGGGCAAAGCCGCTGGATGTAGTAAAGTCGCAGACGATAGAAATTATAACAGTGGAATAAATAATAATGTAAGGCGTGCGTAGCCTGTATATAGAAAAAGGGGCTAAGTCATTGACTTAGCCCCTTTTTCTATGTTTAATCTGAATAAGTTCAGGATCATTTTACTTCTTCAACGGCCGCTACGGCTTGTTCTGTTCCCTTTTTGTTCTTCATCAGCATGTAAGCGATAGGAGATGCAACGAACAGAGAAGACAATGTACCGAATACAACACCCAGAATCATTGCGAATGCGAAGCTGCGAATAGAATCACCACCGAGGATGAAGATACACAGCAATACGATCAATGTACTCAATGAAGTATTGATGGTACGTGCCAAAGTTGTGTTCAGTGAGTCGTTGAACAGTACTTTCTTGTTGCGTTTCGGATACAGACCGAAGAATTCGCGTACACGGTCGAAGATTACCACCTTATCATTGATTGAGTAACCGATAGCCGTCAGGATAGCGCCGATAAATGTCTGGTCGATTTCCAGAGAGAACGGAAGAATACCCCAGAACATGGAATATGCACCCAAAATGATAATCGTGTCGCAAGCCAATGCGCATACGGAACCGATAGAGTAGGCAATATTACGGAAACGAAGCAAGATGTACAGGCCGATAGCAATCAATGCCAGTACGACAGACCAGATGGCCGATACCTTGATATCGTCCGCAATACTCGGACCTACTTTCTGTGAACTGATGATACTACCGCCCGTATGGTTCTCACGGTCGATGAATGTTTCCAGTGTGATATTCTGAGTCAGCAACGGCTTCAGCGTTTCATACAGGTATGCTTCGATTTCAGAATCGATGTTGTTGCCTTCTTCTTCAATACGGTAGTTGGTACTGATACGTACAGTTTTGCCGTCTGCACCGATAGCGATAACGCTTACGTTAGCGTCACCAAACTTGCTTGCGATGAGTTCACGCACTTGTTCGGGCTCTACCTTATTTTCAAATTGTACCTTGAAGTTACGTCCACCGGTGAAGTCGATACTCTGGCTCAAACCACGGATGCTGAGGAAACCGATGCAGATTACAATTGCCGCACCTGTCAGTGTCATCCAGATTTTGTTTCTACCCATGAAGTCGAAGTGTACATTGGTCATCAAGTTCTTAGAGATACTTGTAGAGAATGTCAGGTTCAGTAACTTGTCTTTACTCATGAAGTGTTCGTAGAACAAACGTGTCATGAACACGGCGGTAAAGAATGAAATCAAGATACCGATAATCAATGTGGTGGCGAAACCGCGGATAGGACCGGTACCGAAGTTAAACAGGATGATACCTGTGATAATAGATGTCAAGTTGGAGTCGAAGATTGCGGAGAAAGCGTTGGAGTAACCGTCGGCAAGCGCCTTTTTAACCCCTTTACCTGCACGCAATTCTTCTTTGGTACGTTCGTAAATCAGTACGTTGGCATCCACAGCCATACCGAGCGTCAATACCATACCGGCAATACCGGACATTGTCAGTGCGGCTTGGAAAGATGAAAGGATACCTAATGTGAAGAACATGTTCAATACCAGAGCGCCGTTGGCGACCATACCCGGAATGAAACCGTACATAATGCACATGTAAACCATCAACAGAATCAATGCCACAACGAATGACATGATACCGGCGTTGATAGATGCTTGTCCCAAAGACGGGCCTACGATGTCTTCCTGTACGATGTGGGCGGGAGCCGGCATCTTACCTGATTTCAATACGTTCGCCAAGTCTTTCGCCTGTTCGGGAGTGAAGTGGCCGGTGATTTGTGAATTACCGCCGGTAATTTCCTGGTTTACGTTCGGTGCGGAGTACACATAACCGTCCAATACAATAGCGATGGCTTTACCTACATTTTGTTTGGTAAGTTGCGCCCAACGTCGTGCACCATCCGTATTCATGGACATACTTACGGCAGGTTTGCCATAGTGGTCGTATTCGTCTTTGGCGTTTACAACTACATCGCCTTCCAACGGGGCGCGTCCGCTACGTTCGGTAGACTTGATTGCATACAATTCAAAAGTCTGGGCTTTCGGGTCGTATTCATAAGGAGAAACACCCCACTTCAAGCGCAGGTCTTTCGGCATTTCAGCCTGAACCTCCGGCATGGAGAGGTATTTGTTGATGTCAGCTGTATCCTTGTAGTTTGCATAACCTACAACAGGGCCTTGGCCGCTGGGATTTACCTGAAGAACTGCCAGCAACGGATGTTCTTTCTTAATTTGCTCCAGATCGGCAGCTTGTGCTTTGCTTTCACCTTTCAGTGCTGCGGCAAGGCTGTCGGCTGTACTGGTAGCTTGCGCTACGGCAGGAGCTTCGGCTGCTACGCTGTCTGTAACTTCTTCAGCGTCTTCTGTAGTTGCCAAAATTGCACGCAACTTGGCGTCGGCTGATTGCAAATACGGAGCAACGTCTTTTGCATTGTATGTTTCCCAGAATTCCAGATTGGCGGAACCTTGTAACAATTTTCTTACACGTTCCGGCTCTTTGATACCCGGAAGCTCCACCATGATACGTCCCATTTTGTCTTCCAGACTCTGGATGTTGGGCTGAACCACACCGAAACGGTCGATACGGGTACGGAGTACGTTGAATGAGTTGTCAACGGCTGCCTTTACTTCTTCGCGCAATACTTTCTCGACTTCTGCGTCGGAAGATTTCTGGTTTACCTTGTCCTTTAATTGCTGGGTAGCGAACAGTTGTGAGAGTGAAGCGCCCGGAGCTATTTTGTGATACTCTCTGATGAACAGCGTGATAACGTCGTCCTGGCTGGTAGTAGCCTGTTTGGCGGCAGTTGCCAACGCTTGGTTGAATGCTTCGTCAGACTTGTTGTCCGCCAATGCTTTGATAACATCGGGTACTGACACTTCAAGAATGACGTTCATACCGCCCTTCAAGTCCAAACCTAAACTGATCTCCATTTCACGACATTGTTTCAGCGTCCAATTGCCGAACCACACCTTCTCGTTTGACAGAGAATCGAGGTAGTCTTGTTCCACTTTCACATCGCCTTTTGCGAACTCTTTTGCCTTATTTGTATAGTGGCGAGTCACAAAAGAGAAGGAGAGATAGAACACACATACCAATGTGAGCAATATCGCAAAAACCCTTACAAATCCTTTGTTTTGCATGTTACTTTTAGTTTATTATGATTACTTTTTAATTGATTTCTATCGTATATAAGGCTGCAAATATAGCTTTTTTTTCACAATTCTTACTTCATACCGCGATTTTTTAACATCGGCTCTAATTGAGGCTCTGCCCCTCTGAAATTCTTGTAGAGCGTCATCGGATCTTCGCTGTCTCCTTTTTCCAAAACATTATGGCGGAAAAGGTTGGCGGTCGTCTTGTCAAAAATACCATGTTCTTTGAATGCTTCAAAAGCGTCATTATCCAGTACGTTCGCCCACAGATAGCTGTAATAGCCTGCTGCATAACCGCCTATGATATGATTGAAGTAGGTGGTACGGTAGCGGGGAGCTATTTCGGAAATTAATCCGAGTTTATCCATGGCTTCTTTTTCATAGGCCACAACATCTATGTCTTTCGTGTCTGTCAGGTTATGCAGATTCATATCGAGAATGGCGGCAGCCAGCAACTCGGTGGTCATGAAACCTTGGTTGAAAGTTTTTTGTTTCAGAATCTTTTCGATGAGATTGTCGGGAATGACTTCACCGGTTTGGTAATGTTTGGCGTACATTTTCAGAACTTCGGGTTCGGTAGCCCAGTGTTCGTTGATTTGTGACGGAAGTTCTACAAAGTCGCGCACTACATTTGTACCGGAAACGCCCAGATAGTTACATTTGGTCAACAGTCCGTGCAGCCCATGGCCGAATTCATGAAAAAGGGTTTCCACTTCATCCATTGTGAGCAGAGAAGGGGTGTCACCAACGGGTTTGGTGAAGCTGGCTACGTTGCATACTAACGGACGGATGCCGCCTTTTTGCTCACGATAGTTGCTCATCCATGCTCCGCCACTTTTGCCGGGACGCGGGAAGTAGTCTACATAGAAGATACCCAGCTGCGATCCGTCTGCATCTTTTACTTCAAATACTTCTACATCGGGGTGATAGACAGGGATATCGTTGAGTTTCGTCAGTGTGATTCCGTATAGTTTGTTGGCAACGGCAAAGGCTCCCTCGCGTACGTTCTCTAATTTAAAATAAGGCTTGATTTGGTCTTCTTCAAGGTCGTATTTTTCTTTACGTAGTTTTTCGGTGTAATACCACCAGTCCCAGGCTTCCAGTTTTTCGCCCTTACCCTCTTTATCCATTAATTTCTGGAGTTCGGCAGCTTCGGCTTTGGCTTTAGGCAGGGCATACCCCCACAGGTTGTTCAGGAATTCCATTACTGTGGTCGAGTTTTTAGCCATGGTATTGTCCAATACGAAGTTGGAGTAACAGTCGAAACCTAACAGACGGGCTTTTTCCAAACGCAGGCTGACGATGTCGGTAATGATTTTTTTATTGTCGTTTTTGTCGTTATTATTGCCTCGGTTGATGTAAGCTTTATATATCTTCTCGCGTAACGGGCGGTTAGCGGAATATTGCAGGAACGGGATACGGCTGGCGTTATGCAATGTGAACAACCATTTACCCTCCTGACCGGCAGCTTTTGCTTCTTCGGCGGCGCTTTGGCAGAACCATTCGGGAAGTCCGGCAAGGTCTTCTTGCTTGTCTACAAAGAGCATAAACTCGTTGTTTTCATTCAGAATATTGTTGCTGAAAGTGATACCCAGTGTAGAAAGTAGTTTATTTACTTCGCGTAGGCGGGCTTGCTTTTCGGCAGAAAGATTGGCACCGGAGCGTACAAAGCCTTTATACGTTTTGTCCAAAAGTCTTTGTTGCTCGCTTGTCAGGCTTAAAGAATCTTTCTTCTGATAAACAGCTTTTACTTTATTGAATAACTCTTGGTTAAGCGAAATATTGTCTCCATGCTCGGACAGTACCGGAGCGAGCTTTATAGAAAGTTCGTTCAGGGCATCACTGGTTTCGGCATCCGTCATGTTGAAGAAAATGGCGCTTACCCGGTTGAGTATGGGAGAACTGTTGTCCAAAGCAACGATTACATTTTCAAAGTTCGGTACTTCGGTATTGTCGATAATAGCCTGGATATTGGTATTTTGTTCTTCTATTCCTTTAAGGAATGCAGGCTCGTAGTGCTCCAGTTTGATTTTATCAAAGGGTGGAACACCGTTCGGGGTTTGAAACTCGGTGAGGAACGGATTACTTTCCGTTTGGGTAGCACAGGAGTACATCATACAACTTGCAGCTAAAATTAGAATACTTCTTTTAAACATAAAGTCAGAGTATTAGATATTGAGTAGTTTATTAATAATTTCATTTTGTAAAGAAACTCATTGCCGTTTGGCTATATAACACCATATCGGATAGTGATCGGATTCCTTTATGGAACGGTCTACGGTACAGTTATAGGACTGTAGGTTTTTGCTGATTAATATATTGTCTATCCGAAAATAGAACTTATTCTGGTTGTAGGAAATTCCCAGTCCGCGCCCTGATTGGGTGAAAACATCATCCAGATTTTGCGCTATGACACGGTGAGCGTACGAAATGGGGGTATCATTGAAATCTCCGCAGACGATGACGGACGGATACCGGGAAGATGCAATTTCCCGTGCGATGGTATCTGCCTGTGGAGCGCGGATAGCAGAGGCTTCTGCCAGTTTATGCACCAACAATCGCGCGCCGCTTTTCACTTTCTCCTTTTCGGGAGCTTTCAATATGTCTTCATAAATGTCTTTGTCGGCTTTTGTCAGTTTGTTGGACTCCAAGTGATTGTTGATAAGGGTAATCGTGTCTTCATTCAGTTTGAGTTCGTACAGTACGGAACCATTATAACCGCTCGGGTAGTTTAAAACACGTGCGGATAGAATAGGGAATTTGGAATAGCAGGCTATCTTGTTGGTATAACCGCTGCCGCTGCCTACAACACTGATGCGATGGTAAGGGTAATCTTTTAATTCTCGTTCTATATCCTTCTGTGTGAGGCGACGGGGAGATTCATCGGATGCATACTCCTGCAGGCAGAGGATGTCGGCGTTGCTCTCTTTCAGATATGTCAGTATCGGATTCTTTCCGTCTTTTTTAACGGCGCCGTTGAACCCCATGATGTTGTAAGAGAGGAATTTTATACTTTCTTCGGGTGGATTGGCGGTATGAAAATTGAGGGGAAGATATGTCCGTAGTTGCGAATAACACAATAAAAAACCGATTAACGGCAATAAAGCCGTTTTGTATCGTTGTATAACCAACCAAAAAATCAGGAAAGCGCCGTTGATAAGTGCAAAAATGGGAAAAGTCAGCCCCAAACAAGATTGTACCGGATGAGCTACCGGTTGGATGTAAGGACTGTATGCTACTAATAGCAAAAGGCCTGTGAATAAAGCATTGATCGCTAAAATCAGGAGAGCGATAAAATTACCGAAATGCTTCATACGTACATTATCGTTTACTTGCATCGAACAAGCTCTTCTTTTCTTCTGTTGTCAGACTTTCATATCCGGACTTTTTCAGTTTGTCGAGGATCCGGTCTATTTCATCGGATTGAGCTTTTTTTCGGGCATTATAGTTATAATCTTTCTGTTTGTCAGTTCCATAGTGAACTTTCATCTTAGGTTTGCGGGGTTTGGAGCTGAACAAAGAACTGATGGCATCCAGAGACTTGTTAATCCATGCGGTGATATCTGCGCCTTTGCTAAGGCTGGCTGCAAACCACAGCCCCGCCAACGCTCCGCCTAAATGAGCGATGTGTCCGCCGGCGTTACTGGATGTGATGAATAATAAGTCCGTTCCGATAACAATCAATGCCAGATATTTCAAGCGTATTGTTCCAAAAAGGAAAAGACGTATCGGATAGTTAGGTTCCCGATAGGCGGTAGCTGCCACGACAGCGAGTACGGATGCCGATGCTCCCAGCATGAAGGAGTATTCCGTCATCGGACGGAAGTAGGGGAAGATATTGTAGGCTGCCATATAAAGCAGTCCGCCACAGATTCCGCCCAAGATATATACGCCCCGTAAATGTTTCGCGGAGAAGAAACTTAGGAACAAAGCACCGAACCAGTACAGCCAAAGCATATTGAAAAGGATATGCATTACTCCCGCGTGCATAAACATATACGTCAGGATAGACCAAGGCTGGGTTATGAAGCGGGGTAGTGAAGCAGGCAGTTCCAGCCATTCAAACGCTCCGCCGAGGCTCCGGTTGAAAAGTTGCAATATAACTTCTGTCAATGTAGTAAGGATGAATACTCCCACATTGATATAAATCAGCTGTATGTAGATGGTTCCTCTACGGAATGAATCTTTTAAATCAGTTATAATAGTAGCCATTTCCTCTGTTCTTTTTTCTCCAATACATTATTAGTATGAAGCCGAATATCATACCGCCCAAGTGTGCAAAGTGCGCCACATTATCGCCCGGATTGTTGGCAAGTCCCGAGAACAGTTCTATCAAGGCGTATCCGATAACGAAATATTTGGCTTTGATGGGGAACGGTAACGGAAAGATGAATAAGGGCTGGTTGGGGAACAGCATACCGAATCCCAGCAAGATGGCATAGACGGCTCCGGAAGCTCCGACGGTAGTCATCATATTGAGATATTCTTCCATGGGAATGACGGAATATCCGGTGTTGACACTGTCGTATGCGGAAAGTACCGTTTCGTAATGAATGTACTGTACGAGCTCTTGAATAATTCCTGCGCCGATACCGCATGCGAGGTAATAGAACAGGAAACGCTTCGGTCCCCATACCTGTTCGAGTATACGGCCGAACATCCATACTGCAAACATATTGAAGAACAAATGGGTAAATCCGCCGTGCATGAACATGTAAGTAATCAGTTGCGCTGCGTTAAAATCTCCGGCAAGGAAGAAATGCAGGCCTAAGTACTTATTTAAATCGATGCCGTAACTTTGGGCTACAAGCGTGCCGAGAAACATCAGCACATTGATAATTAAAAGGTTTTTGGTTACTGTCGGTATAGTATTCATAATCTGTTTTTTTCGCTTTATTTGGCAAAAATACGAATTAATTCTGTTCTATAACAGAAAAAGGAACTCCTATTCCTTTTTTTTCTCTATTTTTCCGGCCTTTTTTAATGTTTTTATTTGATATTCAGAATTTTTGCTCTATTTCTGTAGGAAGTAGCATTGGAATTTTTCTTTTGTGTAACAATTAATTAATCATTTGTATTATGAATAAGTCAGAACTTATTAGCGCAATGGCAGCTGAAGCCGGTTTGTCAAAGGCCGATTCAAAAAGAGCATTGGATGCATTCATCGCATCAGTAACAAAAGCATTAAAGGCAGGTGATAAAGTAGCATTGGTTGGCTTTGGTACTTTTTCTGTAATGGAGAGAGCCGGACGCGTTGGTATCAATCCGGCAACAAAGAAGCCTATTCAGATTGCGGCGAAGAAAGTTGCTAAATTTAAAGCAGGTTCGGAATTGACTATCGAATAAATAGATCATAAATAAAACTTGAGAAAAGGAGACGCATACAACGTCTCCTTTTTTATGGAATTAAAAATAGTTCGTATCTTTGCACACAGAAAATACATTTGAATCATGAATATAGAACAGAAATTGGTAACGTCCGTAATTAGCGGATTGAAAGCGTTGTACGGACAGGATGTTCCTGCTGCACAGGTGCAGTTGCAGAAAACCAAGAAAGAATTTGAGGGACACCTTACGTTGGTTGTTTTCCCTTTTCTCCGCATGTCTAAGAAAGGACCGGAGCAGACGGCACAAGAGATTGGCGAATATCTGCAGGCAAACGAGCCTTCGGTTTCGGCATTCAATGTTATCAAAGGGTTCCTGAACCTGACTATCGCTTCTTCGGCATGGATTGAATTGCTGAATGGCATCCATGCGGATGTACAGTATGGCATTGCCACTGTTACCGACAAGTCCCCGTTGGTGATGATTGAATATTCTTCGCCCAATACGAATAAGCCGCTCCATTTAGGCCATGTCCGCAATAACCTGTTGGGTAATGCATTGGCAAATATCATTTTGGCCAATGGCAACAGAGTGGTAAAGACAAATATTGTGAATGACCGTGGTATTCATATCTGTAAGTCGATGTTGGCGTGGCAGAAGTATGGCAACGGTGAAACTCCCGAGTCTTCCGGAAAGAAAGGTGATCATCTGATTGGTGATTATTATGTGGCTTTTGATAAGCATTACAAGGCTGAAGTCAAAGAGTTGATGGCGAAGTTCCAAAGTGAAGGTCTGAGCGAAGAAGAGGCCAAGACCAGAGCGGAAGCTGAATCACCTTTGATGAAAGAGGCGCGTGAAATGCTGGTGAAGTGGGAAGCCAATGATCCTGAAGTACGTGCTTTGTGGAAAAAGATGAATGACTGGGTATACGCAGGATTTGATGAGACTTACCGCATGATGGGAGTTACTTTCGACAAGATTTACTATGAGTCGGAAACCTACCTGGAAGGTAAGGAGAAAGTTATGGAGGGCTTGGAGAAAGGTTTCTTCTATCGCAAAGAGGACGGTTCCGTATGGGCCGACCTGACCGGAGAAGGACTTGACCATAAATTGCTTCTCCGTGCCGACGGAACTTCTGTTTATATGACACAGGATATTGGTACGGCCAAATTGCGTTTTGCCGATTTTCCCATTGACAAGATGGTTTACGTGGTAGGTAATGAACAAAATTATCATTTTCAGGTACTCTCTATTTTGCTCGATAAGTTGGGCTTTGAGTGGGGTAAGGGGCTGGTTCACTTCTCCTACGGTATGGTGGAACTGCCTGAAGGTAAGATGAAGAGCCGTGAGGGTACGGTTGTGGATGCTGACGATTTAATGGCTGAAATGATTAATACCGCTAAGGAGACTTCCGGAGAATTGGGTAAGCTGGACGGCCTGACCAAGGAAGAGGCTGATAATATTGCCCGTATTGTCGGTTTGGGCGCTTTGAAATATTTTATATTGAAAGTGGACGCCCGCAAGAACATGACGTTCAATCCTAAGGAATCCATTGACTTCAACGGTAATACAGGACCGTTCATCCAGTATACATATGCACGTATACAATCCGTTCTTCGCAAGGCGAAAGAGGCAGGCATCACCGTTCCTGCACAACTTCCCGCGGGTATTGAATTGAGTGAGAAAGAGGAAGGTCTGATACAGATGGTTGCAGATTTTGCAACTGTTGTGAAACAAGCAGGCGAGGATTACAGTCCATCTCTGATTGCGAACTATACTTATGATCTTGTGAAAGAATATAATCAGTTCTATCATGATTTCAGCATCTTGCGTGAGGAGAATGAAGCGGTGAAGATATTCCGTCTTGCCTTATCCGAGAACGTAGCCAAGGTGGTACGTTTGGGAATGGGATTGCTTGGCATTGAAGTACCCGACAGAATGTAGTTGAAAGTACTCTATATGAAAAGCCCTCTCTACGAATCCGTAGAGAGGGCTTTTCTTTTTTTAATATAACCTCATTATTTTTTCTTCTTGGCATATTTACCTCGTTTGGCTTTCGGCGCGTCCGGGTCACTTTGCAGTTTGATGATTTCTCTGCATGCGTCCAGGCTTAAATCCTGCGGAATAATATCTTTCGGAATTTTATAATTGTTTCCTTTATAGGATATATAGGGTCCATAGCGGCCATTTAGAATCTCCAACTCCGGTTCTTCATCAAATTTCTTGAGATGTTTTTGAGCTTCGGCGTCTTTTTTGTTCTGGATAAGTTGGATTGCTTCGTCCAGTGTAATTTCCATAGGGTCTATGGTCTTCGGAAGTGAAGTGTACATTCCGTTATTGTACACATAAGGTCCGAAGCGACCGGTTCCTATGGTAACCGCCTTACCTTCATACTCACCTAAAGTACGAGGCAGTTTAAACAGGTCTAGCGCTTCTTCCAGCGTGATTGTTTCAATGGACATTTCTTTCTTGAGTTGTGCGAAACGCGGCTTCTCATTGTCACCGGCAGTGCCAATCTGTACAACAGGACCGAAGCGGCCGATTTTTACAGATACCTGCTTACCGCTGCCCGGTTCTTCGCCTAAGATGCGTTCACCGGCTTTATGGGCATTCTTGGTGGCGAGCGTATTTTCTACGGACGGGTGGAAGCCCTTATAGAAGTCGCCCAAAATAGTTGTCCACTTCTTTTCTCCCTCGGCTATCTCGTCAAATTGTTTTTCAACACTGGCGGTAAAGTTATAGTCAAGGATATTGGGAAAATATTCCATCAGGAAGTCATTGACTACGGTACCCGTATCGGTAGGCATCAATTTAGCTTTCTCGGCTCCTGTTATTTCTGTTTGGGTAACGTCTGTAATCTTGCTGTCTTGTAATGAAAGTATATTATAAGAACGTTCTTCTCCGGTTTTTTCGCCTTTCTCCACATAGCCGCGTTGCTGTATGGTAGAAATGGTAGGAGCGTATGTGGAAGGACGGCCGATGCCCAACTCCTCTAATTTGCGTACAAGACTGGCTTCTGTGTAGCGGGGAGGATGCTGCGTGAAGCGTTCCGTAGCAGTAATGCTTTGGCTCTGTAAAATCTGTCCTTTCTTCAAAGGTGGCAACAAGTGTGTTTCATCTTCTTGTTCCGCATCGTCGTCAATGGATTCGCGATATACATGGAGAAAACCGTCAAATTTCACAACTTCTCCTGTGGCATTGAACGTATCCGACTCGTTACTGATGCTGATATTTACGGTAGTCTTCTCAACTTCCGCATCCGCCATTTGGGAGGCTATGGTACGTTTCCATATCAAGTCATACAGTTTTCGTTCCTGTGGACTACCTTCTATTTTAGCATTTTCCATGTCGGTAGGACGAATGGCTTCGTGAGCCTCTTGAGCGCCTTTGGTCTTCGTGGCGAAATGACGCGGATATACGTAACGTTCTCCCATCATGCTGGCAATGACTGATTTGCTGCTGTTTACAGCCAGCTCGGACAGATTGACGGAGTCGGTACGCATATAGGTAATCTTTCCCGACTCGTACAACCGTTGGGCAACCATCATGGTTTGTGCAACTGTAAATCCTAATTTACGGGCGGCCTCTTGTTGCAAGGTAGATGTCGTAAAAGGAGCCGCAGGGCTTTTCTTCAGCGGGCGGGTGGAAATATCATTGATGGTGAAAGTGGCTGATCGGCAACTTTCCAGGAGTTTTTGAGCTTCGGCTTTTGTTTTGATACGGCGTGCCAATTCGGCTTTCATTTCAACCAGCTTGCCATCGGCATCGGGTACGAGGAATATGGCGGTAACCCGATAAGATGCTTCCGATTGAAAAGCTTGTATCTCCCGCTCACGTTCTACGATGAGGCGAACGGATACTGATTGTACACGACCGGCGGAAAGTGCCGGTTTCACTTTTTTCCATAGCACGGGCGAAAGTTCAAACCCTACGATACGGTCTAAAATACGGCGTGCTTGTTGTGCATCTACGAGATTGATGTCAATATTACGTGGTTGCTCGATGGCCTTTAAGATAGCGCTTTTTGTGATTTCATGGAAGACGATGCGCTTGGTATGTTCCGGTTGCAGTTTCAGCACTTCGTATAAATGCCATGCAATCGCTTCTCCCTCACGGTCCTCATCGGATGCCAACCATACGGTTTCCGCTTCTTTGGCTTCGGCTTTCAATTCTTCCACAACCTTTTTCTTATCTTCCGGAATTTCATAATGCGGTTTGAAATCTTTATCAATATCAATACTGAACTCTTTTTTCTTCAAATCGCGTATATGACCATAGCTGGAAAGGACTTTATAGTCTTTTCCTAGGAACTTTTCAATGGTTTTTGCTTTTGCCGGAGACTCGACAATGACAAGGTTTTTCTGCATAAATTTCTGTTTTATAGTGGTTCCAACCACTAATTTACCCGCAAAAGTAGGAAAAAACAAACTTTCCACCTTATAATATAAGGAGAATTTAGCAAAAATGTCCTTTTTTGCTCGTAATGTTTTTAATCCGGAGATTAGAATTTGAGACTTACACCTCCGATAAAGTTGGTGCCTTCGGTCGGGTATCCCCAGTAATATTGATAATTCCGGTTTAATAAATTGTTTATGCGGGCATAAACGGATATTCCTTTAAAAAACTCGTAACTACCGCCTAAATAAAGGTTATTGACTGCATTAACCTTGCCTTCCTCTACCTTCTCGCGCAAAATATGCCGATAGCCAAGATTAAGGAGTAAAGCGGATATAGGATGTACGTCTATATGCAGATTGGCTTCAAAGGCCGGCTTGTAAGTGAGCACATAGTCTTTGACACCGAATTGACTGTTATCCTTTGTATCCCAACTGCGGTAAGTTCCGGTAGCGACGAATGAGAATATGTTTTTATAGTCGTAGCGTACCTCTGCACCGGCATAGATGTTGCTGGTGTTCCATTGGCTGATGGCGAGCGTCCGGTAGTGTCCCTCTGTAGTTTCATCGAAACCTGCCGGATGGAAAAACAAATCATCTTTCAAGTTCTGGTATCCGGCATACAGGTTCAACCATAAACCGGTTGCCGGGCTGGCCTTGAAGCCGAGGGCGGCGTTCACTTGCTCGTATGTGGCATCCGGTTGCGAAGTTACCAGCCCGTATGGGCAGAATGCCTCTAAACGGCGAAAATCATTTTGCACTCTTCCTCCTTTGGCCTGCGCATATAGGATGTAGCTATCCGCGAAGTTATACTCTACCGCCACATCAGGAGCTGCCCGGAATTTCTTTCCGAAACCGAAAGCCATGTCAACCTGTGCGCCGATACGTATTTTCCAATCATCGTTTTCCAAACGGTAATGCGGGTTCAGGTTGAGTGAGGTGTAGTTCTCAAAATTATTATTCTTGTACAGTACATTGTCCATTGCTAAACCGATACCGACAATCTGTTCCTCGGATATGCCGCCTGCAACCAGTGCTTTGGTACGGATAATATTCTCTTGATTATTCAGTGAACCGAAATCGTATTGGCGTTCATAGAGCATTAGGTTGGTTTCTGCGCTGAATTGGAGAGGCAGTTCCTCATCCGTGGATTTCACTCCGAAATGAATGTCGCCTGAAGTGAATTTCTGTTTTCTGACGGCTGCATCAGGCAGGAAATTAAAATTGCTTAATCCAAAGTTACCCGCAACATCCAAGTCTACTTTCTTGAAGCGATGTAAATAACCGATGTTGGCATGAGTACGATAGTAATAAGAATTCCATTTGCCGTCATTGTCAGGTAATTCGAGTTTGCCATCCATACCGTTCATATGGAAATTCAGGTTGATACGATCACTGTTGGATAGCGTGAACAGATAGCTGGCACGTGCGTCCAGATTCCCGTAATTACCATAGCCCAGTCTGATATATCCGGGCTGTGTCTTGGCTTGCGTCTCTTTTCCGGTATATGCCTGCATGACAGTTGCAGGAATTGTATTGGCGGGCATAAGGGTTACATCATACTCCACTGTCCTCTTATTGGCGGTCGGCGGCTCTACTTTAGGAAGCACGTTTATTTTGGACGCGTCCAGAATATCGGGATTATACTCCTGTTCCACAACAACTGTCCGGTTCACAGTGGAGTCTTGAGGCTGTTGTTGGGCATGGGTACCCAAAGGTAGCGTCATCAGCGTTATTCCGCTGAGAATATATTGTATCTTTCTCATATTCATTGTGTTCTTTTATTTCAGCTTTTCCAGTCTTTCTTGAATCATTCCTTCAATATCATCGTCAGCATGATAATTTTGTTGCAGGCTTAGCAGATATTGGCGTGCATCCAGTTTCTTGTCCATGGCAACATATACGTCGGACAGAAGGATGAAGCTGCGTGCCAGCCAGTAGGCGTGCGGTGTGCTTTGGTCGATGAAGTTCAATATTTCCTTTTCGGCGGCAGCGTAGTCGCCGGCGTTGTACATCAGTTGTGCTGCCAGATACTTGGCTTCCGCACCGTATAATGTACGGGTATCTTGTGCCAGGATTTTCAAGTCATCCGCCGCTTTCTTCACCGCTTTTTGGTTCAGATAGGCTTTGGCTCGATAGTATAAAGCCTCATGCTGCAATTCGGGGGACAGCTTGGCTTCGGCCAGTAAGGCGGTCGCAGCCTGTATCACTTCAATATCATCCTTCAATAACACACCACAGCGCAGTACGCCTGTGAGGCCCAGTTGTCGGCGCTCGGCGGTTGTGGCACGGGCTTGCAGCTGTTTGTAGTCTGCCAGGGCCCGTTCGTACTCTTTGTGGTTGAACAGGATTTCCCCTCGCATCAACAAGGCTTCTTCCGAATACGGACTGTCCGGATACTCCAGCAGTTTGCTTGTATGCTCCAGTACGGCGGTTTCGTCTTTCTGCTCTTTTCCGATAAGACTCAGATAATAGTGTGCATTCAAGCTGAACGCTCCGTTTGGATAGCTTTGCAGATAGCGGATGAAACTTTCTCTTGCAGGGGAGATTTCCCCTTTCATATACACTTTTTCTGCGGCGATATAAGTCAGCGAATCTTGCTCGCTGGGTTCAAAGCGGATGACGCCCGGCATTTGGGCGGCAAGCGCTGCGAATTCATCCACACGGTTGGCTTCCACATAGATGGATTTCAAATCGCGCATGGCAAGCCGTGCTTCTTCGCTGCCCGGATATTTGGAGATGACGTATTTGTAAGCTTCGATAGCGTGGTTGTAATCATCGTTCTGATAATATAACAGTCCGATTTCCGTGGCAGCCTTACGACTGACGGGGCTTTCGGGATATTTGTTCAGCAGCTCCCGGAAAGTAGCGATGGCTTGGTTACTGTTACGGCTTTGCACGTACGAACGGCCTTTCTCATAAAGCGCATTGACGGCATAGGGTGAATTCGGGTACTTGCTGGCCAATTGGTTGAGCAACGTAATTTTTCCGTCATAGTTCTTTTGCAGGCCCGACACCAAAGCCAGTTGGTAGTAGGAGTAATCACCGGCAGGCGTACCCAGGTTTTCCGCCCGGGTGTAGTATTGTCTGGCTTCGTCGAAACGGCGGACATGCATGTAGCAGTCGCCGATACGGTTATACGCATCGGCAAGGACAGTGGCGTTTCCGTTTTTTTGCAGTTGGATGAATTTCAAGAAACGGTCTTGTGCCGTTGCATAATCTTTTTTGTGGAAAGCTATGTATGCCAAGTTGTAGTAGGCAAGGGCATACATTTCCGTATTTTTCTGCAGGGCAAGTGACAGATACTCGTTGAAGTTACGGGCAGCTTCCTGCATACGGTTCAGCCGATAATACGATTCGCCCCGCCAGTAAAGGGCGTCGGCTTTTGTCTGCAGATTATATTGGCCTAAGGCAATACTTTGGTTGAAGTAATTGATGGCCTGTTCGAACTGCGTATTGGCAAAGGATTGGGTTCCCAATTGGAACAGGATTTTCTGCTTGGCTTCCAAGATAGCCTTTCCGGGACGTGCAATGCGTTCAATGGATTTGAGGGCGGCATCATAACTGCGGGTGTTCATATAGACCTCTACCAGATAGTTACTTACTTTATCGGCATATACGGAGTTGGGAAACTCATTCAGGAAATGCTCAAAGACTGTCACTGACTCGCCGAATGCGGAATAAGACGTTTCGTGAATGCAGAGGGCATAGTTGTAGGATGCCTGTTCCTTTATTTTCTGGTCAGCGTCGGATGCGGCGGCCTGTTCAAATGCCATACGGGCTTTATTCCTGTCGGCAAGCTGCAGGTAGGCCAATCCCATATGCAGGTAAGCGTTTTGCGTAAGCGCGTCGTTATCGGTAGTCACTTCACCCAGAATGACAGGAACCTGCGAATAGACTCCCGTCTGATAATAGGACATTCCCAACATATAGAGCGCGTCTCTTCTTCGGGTGGATTCCACATTGTCTTTCAGGTATCGGTTGAAAGCTTCTGCGGCTTCGTGGTATTTGCCGGAATGATAGTCGGCCGTACCTTGTATGCGGTACATCTCTCCCGTATATTTTTGGTTGGGATAGGCAGAGAGATAGTTTTGCGCGACTATTTCCGCTTTGTCATAATTCTTTTTAATCAGATATATTTCCGCAATGTAATAGGGGACGAGCGTCTTGTATTTCGTATTGTCCTGCAGACTGAGAAAACCGCTGAGAGCGTCTTCATACCGTTGTTGTGAGTAGCGGATATACGAAAGGTAATACGTGCAATCCGCTGCATATTTGGAGCCGGTACTGCGTAATGTCTCAAACCAGATAGCGGCTTCTTTCACATTGCCCGTTTTCAGAAAACAGGTTGCCAAACGATAGGTCATGTCATCCCGCTCTTCATTACTTAGGAGGTCGAGCCGGGCGGAATTGAACATGGCGAGTGCTTCATCATATTTTCCCTCGAAGAAATAGGCAGATGCTATAAGGGCGTAAATACGATTGGCATGGGGAGTGTCGGGATACACATCGAGGTAACTCCGCAACAGTTCTATACTATTGGGACTTCTCAGTTCGTATTCGGCACATACCAGCATATATTCGGCTTCTTCTTTGTCTCCGGCGGCAGACAACGGGTTGCCTTCCGCATTGATTTGTTTTACAAAAGTATGTAAAGGAGACATGGCTGCGGCAAATGCCTTTTGTTGGAACAGATTCCGTCCTTCTTCATACAGTCGTTGCGGAGAAGTGATTTTCTCGCTCGTCTGTGCTGTCGCGAGCAATGGTGCGCAGCAAAGCGCAGTGTATACTATGCGGTAAATTTTATGTTTCATCTTCGGTTATAGAATGGATGCTTTTACAAAAATACGGGTTTTGGTTTGAAAATGTTCCGGTTATTTGGCTTTTTTAGGATATGCCGGACAGGAACATTTGCAGACCTTTACGAATGGAGGCCAGTCCGAAATCATCCGGATGCACGTCTTGTAAAGGAAGAAAGAAAACCTCCTCCGCATCGTCCATTGCTTCGAAATGCAGAGTATCGGCTACCGTACAGCGGAAAAACATATCCAGCGTATGTACGGGAAATCCTGAATAAATATAGATGTTCGGCAATGAAAACAGATATTCGGCTTGTGTCACTGTCATACCAGTCTCTTCTTTCACCTCACGCGCTACTCCTTCTTCGCCGGTTTCCGCCATGTCAATGAAACCGCCCGGCAAGTCCAGTGTTCCTTTGGCCGGTTCTTTAGCGCGGCGGCACACTAACAGTTCGTTCCGCTCATTCAGTATCAGGGCAACGGTAGCGGAAGAGGAATTGAAATAATAGACAAAGCCGCAATCCTTGCAGAATTTTGATTTTTCATTATGAATTTCGAAATGTTCCGAACCGCATTTCGGACAATATTTGAATTGAGAAAGAGGATGTTCCATATTATTTATAGTTTTAGTGGTTGCAGTAAGCAAAGATAGGAAATAAAATTGGTCACTTTCTATTGTTAATTATTATTTTATTTTTAATAGCATGGTGAGTATCTTATTTATTATTCATCTCTTTTTACAATAAGAGATGTTATAAAATGTGGCTCTTAGGTTTCTATTGCTGCTTAATGTTCTGTTACTATGAGAATATATTTTCTGCTTATTGTACTTATCTTTTTCTAAACTCAAATAAATTTTAATATTATGAAGAAAGTTTTTTTAATTATTTTAGTCTTATGCTCGACTTTTTCTGTCGTAGCGCAACAGTATGACACAGCTGTATCACCTTTGAAAGGTGAAAAATGGTGGGGTGGTTTGGTTGCGTTGGGTAGCCAAATGCCTTTTAGTTCAACAACAGAGTGGTATGATTTGGGAAGGAAGAACTTGAATAATCAGGTTGTTCCGTTGCTATTATCTTCTGAAGGACGTTATATCTGGAGCGAACAACCTTTTCGTTTTCGATTGCAGAATGATACATTGCTTCTTCATTCTGATTATGAAAAATTGAATGTCATTTCAGCAGGAAAAACATTAAAGGATGCTTATCTCAATGCTTCTGCCAATTATTTTCCGCCTTCGGGGAAGCTACCTGAAGAAATATTTTTTTCTAAACCACAGTATAACACATGGATTGAACTGATGTACAATCAAAATCAAGTTGATATAGAGAGATATGCTCAGGATATATTAGCAAATAATTTTCCGACAGGTATCTTTATGATAGATGATAATTGGCAAAAATATTATGGAAATTTTGATTTTAAGCAGGAAAAGTTTCCAGATCCGGCTGGTATGATTGAACGTCTGCATAAGCAAGGTTTTAAAGTTATGGTATGGATTTCTCCTTTTGTTTCTGCTGATAGTCCTGAATACAGATTTTTGGCTCAAAAAGGGTATCTGGTGAAAGAAAAAGATGGAGTTACTCCGGCTATGATATATTGGTGGAATGGTGTAAGCGCCTGTTATGATATGACAAATCCGGAAGCATCGGCTTATTTGGAAACACAGTTATGCAATGCTCAAAAGAAATATGGGATTGATGGCTATAAATTTGATGCAGGTGATGTCGCTCATTTTACAGATGAATATACTTTTTATGATTCGAATGCTAATGCGTGTACATTTTCTCAAAAATGGGCGGAATTAGGATTGAAATTCTCATATAATGAATTTAGAACGTCATATAAACTTGGTGGGCAACCTCTTGTACAACGTTTGGGAGATAAATCTTATTCGTGGAGTGCTTCTGCATTATTAATACCTGATATGGTGGCAGCGGGTCTATTAGGACATGCGTACACTTGTCCCGACATGATTGGCGGCGGTGAGTTTGGTTCATTCTTAGATATTGATACTGACAATTTCGATCAAGAGTTAATAGTTCGCTCGTGTCAGATTCATGCTTTTATGCCTATGATGCAATTTTCTGTTGCTCCTTGGCGCATACTGGACAGAGAGCATTTAGATATTTGTTGCAAGTTTGCCCGGTTTCACGAGCAAATGGGAAATTATCTTTTGCAAATGGCTGTTCATGCCTCTCAAACGGGTGAACCTATTGTAAGACATTTGGAATATGCATTTCCTCATCAGGGATTTACAGATTGTCATGACCAGTTTATGGTAGGAGATAAATATTTGGTGGCCCCGATGGTAACAAAAGGAACTTATCGAAAGGTGAAATTACCCAAAGGTGAATGGCGGGATGATATGGGTAAAAAGTTTAGAGGCCCGAAAACTATTGAAATAGAAGTTCCATTGGAACGTTTGCCATATTTTGAGAGGATCAAATAAGGTGTTTTTGTAAAACGGATAGAGCTATAAAACAAGCACAGTTTGTACTATTTTGATGGTACAAACTGTGCAACTAAATAGATTTATAAAAGGTTAGAGGAATTTGTAAAGAGAGTCTGTTTTTAATTTCTTTCAGCCTTGACAAATGCATGCCGATAACCCTGCACCTTATTCCAGTTACCTCGTGTAAAATCGGGGATTTCTACAGGAACTGAACCATTTTCTATAGAAAGTTTGGTTAAAGGGATAAGTGAACACCATTCGGCAAGGTCATAAACGTCCATGTCTAACGGTAATCCGTGATGTAGGCAATAAATTAATCTTGAGTCCATAATGAAGTCCATACCGCCGTGTCCACCTACTTCTTTAGCCTGTTCTTCCATTGTTTTAATAATAGGATCTTTATATTGATTCATTAACTGGCTTTTTATTTCTTCAGGCATATATTCATGGGCTGTAAATACTTGTTCTTTTGTAATTTCTTGAGGAAGATCTTTACTGTTCAGCGCATAACCCTCTACCGGATATTTGTCGGCAAATCCTTTGGTTCCTGTAAGTTGATATAGACGGCTATAAGGGCGTGGAGAGGCTACATTATGTTCTATTTGGATTGTTTTTCCTTTCTCTGTACGTATTAATGTCAGGGTGATTTCTCCATTTTGTAGTTTTTGAGCTTCTGTTCCTTTTCCATGTTCTTTTAGATATTCGGGTAGCGAAATAGGATCACTGTCCATTGCCACTAAGTATTTCATCCGGTCACCACGGTGAATATTTAATAACTGACAAGCTGGTCCCATGCCGTGGGTCGGGTATACATCTCCTCTGTTGTTGATGTTGTATTGCATACGCCAATCTGCATTGTAATCATCCCAATATTCTTGTAGACAGTGATTATAAGCTCCTTTTACGTGAGTGATTTCTCCAAATAAGCCTTGTTGTGCCATATTTAAAGTTGTGATCTCGAAAAAGTCGTATACACAGTTCTCAAGCATCATACAATGTTTGCGAGTACGTTCAGCTGTATCTATAGTTTTCCATATCTCTTCCATGTTCATGGCTGCAGGTACTTCGCATGCTACATGTTTTCCGTGTTCCATGGCATAGACCATCATGGGGGTATGGTGCAGCCAATCTGTAGCTATATAAATAAGGTCGATATCCGGTTGTTCACATACTTGTTTCCAAGCGTCTTCGCTTCCATAATATTCTGTCGCTTTGGGCATATTAGCGCGTAGTAACATTTGCTGGCAGGTGTCTACGTTCGCTTGGTGTAAATCACATAATGCTTTTACTTCGATCCCTTTTTGATAGGTGAAGCGTCGAATGGCTTCACTACCTCGTGAACCTAATCCGATAAACCCAATACGTACAGTTTCAATAGGTGGACAACTCAACCCGATAACATCTCGTTGGCCTGCAGGACGTTCGGGAGTAGATACAGTGACACATTGTGTATATGTGTCCTCATTATGCGTATCCATTGCGAGGAACAGACCTGCCACTATACAAGCGATAGCTAATATAATTAGCGGAATGTTTTTTTTCATGATAATAGAATTTGAGGATTAATGGTTAATAAATTTTGTTTTTTCTTCTTTAATATGCTCTAAGGTTCTTTTTTAAAAGAGCCTGTTGGCTGTTGGAATACTCACATATATATGAAAATAAAGTAATAATTAACAATTTGGTTTATATTCGTTGTTTAAGAGAATCCAAAAAGATATAGATTAGGAGATAAAAAGGCTTTTTTGCTTGGTAGATAATGTAGAATTATCTATATTTGAAAACTTCTTTTTCTAATGCTCCGGTTCTATATCCCCTGTTATTAAATTTACACAACTCACTATGTCTATTATAAAGCAGCTATTTCAGGAAGGAGGAAAGTATGGAAGAACACATGTTTTTCTCTAAGATACAACAAGGAGACACGGCTTCTTTTGAATGGTTGTACAAAAGGTATCACCCTAGAATGTATATGTTCTGCAAAGGAATTTTGCATGATGAGGATAAGGCGAAGGATCTTGTTCAGGAATGCTTTATCGCTTTTTGGGAGCATCGTACTCAAATTAACGCTCCGGAAGCAATAAGTGTTTATCTATTCCGTATTATGAAACACCTCTGTTTAAAACAAATTCGACGGGATTCACTACTCAATAATTTTTCTAATATGAATGAGGTGGCATTGAGAGAACTGGAACTCTCTCATTATACGCCGGAATGTAACATCTTGAATGACCTGTATTTCAAAGATCTAAGTGAAAAGTATCAAGAGGCACTTGATAAATTGCCTAGACAATGTCAGAATATTTTCAGAATGAACCGTAATGAAGGTATGAGAAGTGAAGAAATTGCCATAGCTTTGAACTTGTCTGTTCGTACTGTTGAAAATCAGTTATATAGAGGATTAAAACAAATCAAGAAGTCTATGCGGGATTATCTTCCAGTATTACTCCTCTTGTTAGTAAAGAACTTTTTAAAATAATGCTATGATGAACAGTATCAATAAAGATTATTTTATGAAATACTTGAAGAATGAACTTACTGATGATGAAACACGCCAGTTGGTTGCCTGGTTGCGTGAGAATAAAGAGAATCAGGAGTTTCTTTTTTCATTGAAAGACTCTTATCTATACTTAAATTACGAAAAAGATAAGAAAGAGGCTGATACAGAACATGAGTGGAAGCTGTTTTCGGAAAGAGTAGGCCTCTCTAAAAAAACTGTATCCTCAGGTAAACATTTCTCATTGAAATATATATGGACTTCTGCTGCTGTTATTCTTTTGTGTATTGTCGGTGGTTGGACGGCAGGGATGATATATGCGGGACTGGATGTACCACGAGGATTAGTTACTTTGGAAACAGAGATCGGACAACAAGCAAAAACAATCTTACCGGATGGTACCGCGGTGCTTTTGAATGCTTGTTCCAAACTGACTTATTCTTTAGAAGGTTGGAATGATACGCGTGATGTACGGTTGGAAGGTGAAGCGATTTTTGATGTAGTGCATAAAAAAGATCAACCCTTTTATGTGCATACCCGTAATTATAATGTTCGTGTATTAGGTACGAATTTTAATGTAATGGCGTATGGAAACGATCCGGAGGGAGTTGTTACATTGAAACATGGTAAAGTAGAAATAGGTGTCGCCGGAAGTAATAAGAATACGTTTCTTCAGCCGGGAGAGAGTTTTGTGTACGATAATCAGACCGGAACATATCAAGTGGAACAACGTTCATTGAAACATGTTTATGCCTGGGAGCATAAAGAGATTATTTTCGAAGGACATACATTGGAAGAAAAGAAAGAAGAACTTTCAAGGCATTTCGGATATAAATTTGAGATAGCTCCTGAATTACAAAAAATGAGTTATAAGGCTACATTACGTGATGAAAGTTTGAATGAATTTCTTGCCGCGTTAGACAGCATCACTCCACAAATGTCTTACTGTATTGATGTAAATCGAAAGATTGTAAAAGTAAAGAAGTTGAATTATGGAGAAGATTAAGACAGCTTTTATTGGTGTTGGATATAGAGGTAAACAGTTGTTACAACTTCTACAAACTTTTCCCGTTTTTGAAGTTGTGGCAGTTGCTGATCCGGGTATTGAAGGTGTTGATATATCAGGAGCTACCTGCTATAATGATGGAGACGATGATTATCTGAATATGCTTGATCGGCATAAGCCGGAGTTAGTGTTTGTTACCTCTCCTTGGCAATTTCATGTCCGCCATGCGGTACAGTGTGTGAAAAGACAGTGCCATGTTGCCTTGGAAATAAAAGGCGGACTGTATTTAGGCGAATACCAACCTCTGGTTGAGTTGGCAGAGCAAGGAAAATGTCGTGTTTATCCTTTGGAGAATACACTTTTTCGGAGAGATATATTGGCTATCTGTAATATGGTAAATGCCGGTCTGTTCGGAGAAATTATATATATGCGTGGCGGCTATCGGCATGACTTACGTGCTTTGCTGTTAGATGATGCTGGAAATATCGGGCACCGTGGGAAAACGGAGAGTGTTTGGAGAAGTAAGTTTTATCAGTGTGAAAATGGAGATCTTTATCCTACACATGGGTTGGCGCCTCTGTGTATGATTGCAGGCATTAATCGAACGGATTATTTTCAATCACTGATTTCTTTTGCTTCCAAGCCGGCCGGTTTATTGCAGCGGATCAAAGATTTACATGGGGATACGAGTGTGCGAATTACGATGGGAGATATTATTTCTACCCAGATAAAAACAGAAAAGGGTATTCTTATTTCACTGATTCATGATACGACTTTACCTCGTCCTCGTAGTTTGGATTTTGAAATACAAGGGACGAAGGCTATATGGCAGGGGGATAATTGCAGGATTTATGTGGAAAATGTCAGTCCGGATGAAACTTGGGAATCTGATTGTACTTATATTGAACATTATGAAAGCCTCTATTGGCAACAATGGGGTAAAGACGCTCTGCTGCACGACGCTCATCATCAGGGTATGGATTATATCATGTTGAGAGTGTTGGCAGAAGACTTACTGGGGAATCTTGTATATCCGGCTACACTGAATGATCTCGCTTTTTGGACTTCGGTATCTCCTTGGTCAAAGAAATCAATTGCTGAGAATCAAACGATTTTCTTTTAGTAAGAGCCTGGAAGTCTTGTGTACTAACTCATTAACTTAAAAAGGTCTGTCATCACTGACAGACCTTTTTAATGGTGCTATTTAAAGCATTGCTTATCATTAAAATACCTATTGAAGGGTATATCTTAGAGTAAATTTACTGCTACCGTTGGGAGTCACTATGCTTGGCTCACCTTCTGAAATGGTGATTCCCTCTTTTAAATCGACACTTATTTTGTAATAGCCTTCAGTGGTCGGTAAACTGAAGTGGGTTGGGTTTCCACTTAAGACGCTTGAATTGGCATCGAAGTTTTCATTGGGTAATTCCACTTTCGTATTACCGGTAGGATTGGTTAGAATAAATGCTATATCTCCCGCCCAGCTGAACACATAACAGGTTCCTTCATAAACGAAACTATCTCCTATGCGTACTAAAGGAAGTGCACTTTCTGGTTGCCAGCTTTGAGCGGTTCCACTTGCTGAGTGTGCCCAACTCCAACCGTACATATAGATTGCATCGGGGTATCCATTTGCCGGACGGGCATAAGAACTACCACTAAAAGCATCGATTTGGATAAAATATTTTCCGGTAGTGGCTGTTAGAGTCCAATTTGTATTACCGCCACCTGCAAATAGATCTTTATTCGGAGTACAAAGTGATAAATCTACAGTGTTAGATGTTATAGATTCTCCTTTGGTTAATTCCACTTCACCTTCATAGATATAATTTGTTCCACTCTTTAATTGTAATTGTGCCCCGACAAAGTCTATTCCGTTACTCATGACTACACCGTTTGCTTTTACTTGCTCATTGGTGAACTCAAGAGTCCGTTCGTTACTCATAACAGTAACTTTAGTGCATTCATCTTCTTCGAAATAAACACGAATCTCAAAGGCACCACCTGCAGTAACCGGGAAACTTTTACTGGCATCGTATGCAGAACCGCTTGCAATTTGATTTCCGTCCCATAATACAAATCTGTCTTCTCCGGCTTTCTTCAGCTGGAAAGTTCCTGCAGCTGTGGAACCCCACATTCCGGTTTCTACCTCTTCACCTTCAGGCGGGAACCAAGTGTAGTAGCGTAAATTTCCGCTTTCATATCCTTGCATACGCATTTTGGCTTTTTCCTCTTTGATTTCTCCATCTTGCCAATGGCCGGAAATTGTACCGAGGATATAATAACTATCTGTAGCAGGGAGAGCTGTCCAACCATGTCTGTCACCGAAAGTTAGTTCAAATGTCTTGGGGTTAAATGTAATTTTGCAAGAGGCTTCAATGTCGCCGCCTATTAGAATGGAGTCTTTTGCCATTGTTTGAATTTCTCCGTTGCTTGTACCCCAGTATAGCCCTGTGTTGGCAGGGGTAGGAGAGATAATACCCTTTACGTTGGCAGGAAAAGTTTCTTCAACCTCAAATACATCTCCGTTAGGCAATAACTCGACAACTGACTTATTGCCCAATAAGAGATACAATTTGTTGAAAGTCGGAACTTGTAATGAGGTTAAATCAAAACTTTGTATGGCCTTTCCGTCCCGGCTGTTTTCCAAAATCATTTCCACTTTGAAGTCTCCTATTTCAGCGTTTTTCGGAAGAGGAATGGAAAATGTTTCGTTCATCTGAAAACTTTGTCCAAGTAACATTTGCTCTTTACGATAAAGTTCTGTTTCATTTCCATCTTTTAAAAGGATAGTGTACATTTTGAGATTCTTTTCATCTGTTAATGTACCTGTAAGAGATACTTTATCTCCGTATGAGAGTCCGCTTTGCGGAGAAATCATAATATCCATTTCCGGTTTGGGTGCATTGTCTGCATTAGCCGGATTGTCGTCATCACAACCGTAAAAGAATAGCGGTAGAATACCTAATGATAATATAAAAAATCTTTTTAAAGACATAGTCATAATTTTTTAAAGGTTAAGCTTTAAGGAATATTTTATGGTCGTACATCCATTTGACAATCAATAGTACAATGGCTGATTGAAAACAAATGCCAACCAACGGATAATACACTCCGAGCCACTGTTCCAGTCCGAAAAACAGAGAATCGGATATACAGCGGAAATTTACAACTTCAAATAAGCAGTATGCAGCTATGGAATTCATTCCATAATATTTGAGCCAGCCTATTCCGTACTTCCAGCCTTTGATGTCTATTAAATAATAAAAGATACCCATAAGCAAGAAGCAAACACCACCATAAAAGAGTGTCATGGAACTACTCCATATATGTTTGATAATTGGGAATATAGGATCCATCAGCAGAGCTGTGATTACAAGTGCTGTACCTGTTATGAGTAGTATTTTCAGACGTTGGATAGGCTCTTTCTGAAGTCTTAGTATATGACCGGCAAAGCTTCCGAGCATTACAGTCACAATGAAGTTTAAGCTACTTAATATCCATGTGTAGTGATAAGATGCAGTAAAACTCCATGTGTCGTCTGTCCAGATAACTCCATCACGTAGTGCTCCTAATACATATCGGTCTATTTCTTCTGCAATATTGGTTCCCGGTTCATAATTCATCTTACCTGCTGTGGCAAAAATCAGCAGGTAAGTGACGAAACACAGAATCGTAATACCAATTTGTGTACGGAAAGAACACCAGATATAGAGCAAGGCTGCCACTACGTAACCTACGGCAATGGCCTGAAGTGTATTTGCAAAAATATGAAACTGCCTGATGTCTAATGCTAATAAATTACCTTGCACCACCCAGCCTAATAAAAACAAAATAAAGAAACGTTTGAGGAGTCGTAAATAGAAATGATGGTCTACTATATCTCCTTGTTTGTATCTTGACATGGCAAATGGAATAGTAATGCCGGACATAAACATGAACAGAGGCATAATCAAATCCCAAAATGCAACACCTTGCCATTCTACATGAGTGAATTGATTAGTAATAGGAGCCAATGCCGGACTATTTTCTATTTCTAACCAAGTTATGAGGATGGGTTGAAACATCAAGAGGCAAAATAGGTCGAAGCCTCTTAGAAGGTCTAGGGAAGCCAGACGTTTATTAGCAGTTGCCATAAGGTTATTTCTTTAAAGTAAATTTAATGGATGATTGGCTTGCCGGCAGATCGGAAGATGCGCTTACCTGAATATCTATATTCAAGTCATTATATCCGGTTTCTGCTTCCCAACAATCCTTGTTTCCTAATCTGATTGCGTATTCCGGGCGGTCATGTATGCTGTCCTCCGGATCCGGAAGATATAGATACAGTTTGTAATCACCGACTGCCAAATCTGTCGGTAATGCGACTTTTGCATTTATAGTTGCACTTTTGTAAGGTTGCCATTTGCGGGGATCATCCGGTAAAGAAGCTACATAAGTGGTCTTTCCGTCTTTAGAGCGTAAGATTAATTCAACTTTTCTTGGATTGAACGGAGGAGCATAACCTAAGTTTTGTAGTGTGATGTTTGCATATAGTTCACTACCCGGAGCATGTTTTTCGGAGAATTCCCCTTTTTGCAGAACAAGCCGATAGCCCATTTCACGGATGATTCCGTCCATACATCCACCTGTAATCCAGGTATCATTAACTCCTTTATAATAATCTTCATTAAGATAAGACCAGCGGAGGTTACGCATTTCAGCTTGTGCTTTTTCACAGTCGGCGGGATCTACACCGTCAGGCGGACAAGTTTCTCCACCTATAGGTACATACAGTCCTTCTGTATTTAAATAGCTTTTGTCAACGGCTGCGTCTGTATAAGTTCCGTAATCATCTGCGCTTGCCATAAAACAATCATTATGGTGTCCGATGCGGGCCACAGCTTTGTTGCTGAATGCGTCTTCTGCTTGGATGGCTGTTTTTACTCCTACATAGTTGCGTTTGTAATTAGGAGTTCTTACTTGTACGGTACGTTCTGCCGGTAATACTTCCAATATTTTGTCTATAATGGTTTTGCGGGCGGCATCGTTATTCAAATTATTGGTTGTATAGTACCATTCTCCCCATGAACCGATAAAACCGGCTTGCAGTACAGCTATCACATCTTTATTCTCTTGGAGAATGGGTTTAAGTTGGTCAAGATGTTGCAAAATGACAGAAAGCGGTGCATCCGGTTCATCCATGGCTATTGAATAGGCAAAACGAAGAATTATCTTTATTCCTGCTTTACGGGCTACTCCCATGTCTTGCTTAATTTGCGAGAGGAATGCGTCGCTGATCGGTACATTCTTAAAATCTTTCAAATAGTAAAGACGATAAATAAGTGAGGCATTATTCTGTCTGTATTCACGTAATGCCTGTTCGGAAAGAGCAGGCGTACCTTTACTGTCAGTGTATTTATAAAAACCACGTTCCGGATTCGGAAACAAATCATTCGCAGATATGTAACTTACTGTTTTTACAGGACCAATCACGGTTTCATTACCGTCACTGTCGGAACCGTTGTCATCGGTGTTCGAATGGTTATCACCACCGCATGCCGTCATGCCTAAAATAAATAGAAAAGGCAATAAGGCTATTAAACTGCTTTTTTTCAGGATTCTATTTGTCATAGCCGGGGTTTTGTTTAACTTGTCCTTTACCGTCTGTTATTACGGAAAGAGGCAATGGGTATAGTTCTTTATATTTGTTAGCATAAGGAGTTTGAGTAACGTCAATGGCGCGTTGTACAAACTTGTCGTGACGAATCAGATCGGCACGGTATTGACCGTTCTCACACCAGAATTCATGGCTTCTTTCCGTAAGAATACAGTCTATAAACTTTTCTTGAGTATTGACATCATCCATTTTTAAGTCTTTAAGTTTGGCACGTGCACGCACTTTATTAACGTAGCTCAGCGCTTCAGTATAATCACTTGCACTTGCCCCAGGTTTCATAACAAGAGCTTCTGCCAATGAAAGATAAACGTCTGCATAGCGATAAATGATAACATCAATATCAGAGTAGCCGCCAGAACCTAGAACAGCCGGGTCATATCCTATCTTCAACGGAATAGGACCGGTTGCAAGAGGAGAGTTAGGTGTATTTCTGTCTATCACTTCTCCGGCTGCATTGGTGTAATGGTCTAATAGGTAAGTTTTCCGGGTGTCACTTGGTTCAAATGTATCATAAAACCACCATGTACTGGTGCAAATACCCCAACCGGCTCCCATACCATTTTGATTGAAATCTGTGGGAAGGGCTCCCATATGCCATTGATTCATATTAGGGCCTTCGCCGGAAGAAGGAATTGCCCATATAATTTCTTTATTGGCACTGCCTTGTCCGCCAAGCTCAAACATGGCAGGATAGTCGCTCATTAATTGATAGCCATATTTGGAATCCATTAATTCACGAGCCAAGGTCTCTACTTTAGTATAATATTCTTTATTATTCACTGTTTCATGCAGGTAAAGGCGAATAAGCAACATTTTCGCTAATCCTTTACTGAACTTACCGTACTCCGTAGCTCCGGGATAAGGAAGATAGTCTGCTGCAAATAGCAAGTCATCTTCAATGAATTTAATCATTTCGTCATGAGACAGACGTGGCAGAGGAGCTTCTTCCAGCGGATTTAGTAAGACCTCAATCGGTGCAATTACCAAAGGGCCGTACATATCGAATAGAATGTAAGAAAGCATACCGCGTGCACATCTTACTTCTGCTCCATATCTGGCTTTTAGCTCGTCAGACAATGCGCTTTTTTCAATTTGGTCAAGAACAAGTGTACAACGGCTGATTTTGTTGGCAAATCCGTAGGGTTCTTTGTTCTCGTAATAAAAGAATGTTACTCCTTCGGTTTCCGGAAAGAAGTTTAGCAACGAACAATCATAGGCTGTTCCCCATGTCTGGGTCAGGATTTCTGTAGTCGCATCATTAACGAACATGACTCCGCGTTCTGAAGGAGAATGTATACCATCCCACCAGTTACCACGGAGCGGATAGTAACAGGACAGTACTAAGGCTTTTAGATCTTCCTCGCTTTGGGGGAAGTTAGAAGGATTGATCTCGGAATAATCTACAGGATCGAGATCAACACAACTGCTCAGACATGTACATATAAATACAATGGCTGCAAGATATGTTTTAATGTATCGTTTCATAATATTGTGTTTTGACGTTAGGAATATCAGAATGAGATATCAACTCCAAAGCTGAATGTTCTCGCATTAGGATATGAAGCGGTGTAATAATCCGTTTCAGGATCTAAACCATCATATGGAGTGATGGTAAAAGCATTGTTGACACTGGCATGTATGCGGAGGTTGGAGATAACTTTGGTTTTTGCCAGTAAATGTTTTGGCAGTGTATACCCTAAAGTGATGTTTTGCATACGAATAAACCATGCTTTTTGGTAGTAGAAGTCACCGGAACTATAAGTGTTTTCCCAGCCTTGGAACGTACTAGGATTGGTTGTGGATGGATTGTCCCAAGTCCAGCGGTCTTTAACAGAGCGGAGAGCATTCAAGCCATATCGTGCAATACCGTCACCGGATATTCCATATTCCATGGCGGTAGGGTCTTCCATTATACGGTCGAACATTCCATTTAGATGGAAGCTGAGGTCGAAATCTTTATATTTAAAAGTATTTGTCATACCTGCTAACCAGCCGGGGTCACTGGTACCGATTAATTCCATATCGGCATCATCAATGATATTATCGGGGTGCCCTAATAGTTGGAAACGGCCGTTTTCATCCACTACCGGGTCACCGTTTGCATCACGTACATAACCATTGATATCTTTGATTACCAATTGTCCCGGAACCAACAGAGGTTGTGCATCAGGTACTTTTTCGCCTATTTGCAGAATGTGGTCGGCGCGGCGAGAGTAGATGGCTCTGATGGGCGCATCATATTGTTCGTATACGGCTGGTTTCCAATCCGGAGTACGTTCTTTCCAGCGGTCTTTGTATTTTGTAAAAGTAAGGTCGGTAGACCAGAAGAAGTCTTTCGTAACAATATTTTTAGTATTCAATGTTACTTCTACACCGGTGCTTTGTGTTTTTCCGATATTTGCAATAACTTGGGTTATGGTTTGATAGGAATTCAAAGGTTTATAGTTCAGAAGGTCTGAGATAACCTTATAATAATATTCTACCGAACCACTGATACGGCTGTTGAAGAAACCGAAATCAAGTCCTACGTTCCATTCGGTGGTAGTTTCCCATTTTAGGTCAGGATTTTCAAGACGGCCTTGGAATACACCTATTTGCTTGGACTTATCTTCCTTGTTATAAGCCTCTTGAGCATAATAGCTTGCAAAAGCATTAGTGCTGATGTCTGCATTACCGGTTTGTCCCCAACTGAGTCTCAGTTTCAGCATACTCAACCAATCGGTAGTTTTCTTCATGAAGTTTTCTTCACTGATAGTCCATCCTAAAGCAACAGAAGGAAAATATCCCCATTTGTGGTTTTTTGCGAATACACTGGCGCCGTCAGAGCGCAAAGTGGCTGTTAACAAATAGCGGTCTTTTAAAATGTAATTGGCACGGAAGAAGTAAGAAAGCATCTTATTTTCCGAGCTGCCTGAGCCTACAATTTTGTTTCCTGCACCGGCGCCGAGATTATTGTAAATAAATCCGTCTGTCAGAAAGTTATTGTTGCCGGCATTCACTCCTTCATAATTGAACTGCTCATAAGAAGTTCCTGCCAGTAAATTGACTTTATGGATTTTTGCGAAAGTTTTCAGATAAGTTGCTGTGGCTTCAAGCAAATACTGATTGTTGTCCATGCTGTATACGCTGGCTACTCCTTGCAGGTTATATCCGTTTAATGTACTTTTGGGTTGATACGTTTTTCTGCTTTGTGCTGCACGGTCTATACCCGCATTAACGCGTAATGTCAGTCCGTCCAACGGGCGGGCTTCAATGAAGATATTCCCTAATAAGCGATCTGTATTACCCCGGTCGACATTATTCAATAATGAATAAGGATTAGGACGTGTACCAACCAGCGGGTTGGTCGGATATTTACCGGTTGCAGGGTCATAGGCTTGGATTTGAGGACCCATTTCGACTGCAGAACGAATCAGACCTGAGTTTTCCCATTTGTCCGAACCAAGCTGCGTATTGTCATTGATAATTCGGGTCATGGTAAGATTTAATCCGGCTTTAAATATGTTCAGGAACTCTTGGTCAATATTGGCTTTCATTGTGTAGCGGGTCATTCCCGAGTTACGTATGATACCTTCATGGTTGAAATAGTTGAATGACAACATATATTGGGTACCCTGACTTCCACCTTGCAGATTGATGTTATGTTCTTGGATGTGCCCGTTGCGGGTGACTAATCCTAACCAATCTGTACCAGCTCCGGCATTGGCTATTTCCTGTTCCGTATATGGGCGGCTGTATTTGATACCGTTGACAGGCGACGCTAATGCTTCTTCCAAAGATTTACTACCCCAGGGAGCTACTTTGTTATTCCACACCCATAGTTCCCAAGTCGTTCTGTTTTTTTCTTCCATCCATTCCGGCAGTGAAAGCAAATCATAGGTATCTGAATACTTCTGGTAAGAATAGTTATAAGAGTAGCTGACCTTTGCTTTTCCTTCCTTTCCTCGTTTGGTAGTAATGATTACTACACCGTTGGCCGCACGTGCTCCATAGATAGATGTCGCACTGGCGTCTTTCAGGACTTCGATGGACTCTACGTCATTAGGGTTCAGAAAGTTGAGTACACCTTGCGTACCCGGATCCATTTTGCGGTCCGAAGAAGCTATTTGGTCTAATTTGGCTATTGGAAATCCGTCTACAATATATAGCGGGTCGTTATTGGCATTGATGGAACCGGCACCACGTACAAGAATATCAAGACCGCCACCAGGCTGAGCGCTGTTTTGACGAACATATAAACCTGCTGCTTTTCCCTCCAAGGCATGACCGATAGAAGATACGCCGGTAAGACCCATTTCGTCTGCTTTTACAGTTGAAATGGCTCCTGTTAAGTCTCTCTTCTTTACGGTACCATAACCAACCACCACAACAGCGTCAAGCATATTGGCATCCTCTTTAAGGACTATTCTTTGCCAGTTATTATTTTTCAATGAAATTTCTTGTGGCACGTAGCCTACATAGGTAACAACAATAGCATCGCTATTATTGGGAAGCACTAAACGGTAGTTACCGTCTATATTGGTTACGGTACCTACGGCTTTTCCTTTAACCTGAATGCTGACTCCTATCATAGGACTCCCGTCTTCTCCTATCACGTTTCCGCTGATTTCATGAGGAAGCGCTTTCCCTTTTTGAGGCTTTTGGCTTTCATGCTTTTTCAGAAGGATTTTCTTGTTAGCGATTGTGTAGGTAAGGTTTGTACCGCCCAAGACTCTATCCAGCACTACTTTTATATCTTGATTCTGCGCTTTCACATTGACAAGCCGATCTACGTCTACGCTTTGTTCTTCGAAGAAGAATTTGTAGTCTGTTTGTTGTTCTACCTGTTTGATAAAGGTAGAGAAAGGCTGATTCGTTAGATTGAGAGTAACTGCTTTTTGGGCATACATAGGTAAGGATGCCCATCCACCAAATAGAAGCAATAGGCTTAAACATAGTCTTCGTATCAGACTTGTTGATATAAGCCGCTCCTTTCGTGCTCTTTTCATACACATAGAATTTTAATTGTTTAACTAAGGTTTTAAAGTAATCTCGTTATATTATTTAAAGAGGCGGTTGAACAAAAAAATACTCATATTTTTTTTGTGTTGTAAAACATATAGTAGCGATTGGGGATGTTGAGGTATGTTAAAATGGCGATTGGATAATAGAGCCTGCACCCAATGTGATTTTATACATCGGATACAGGCTTTTTTACAGAAATCTTAATTTATGTACATCTGTAATTTCACGGATTTTTATCCCAACGGATTTTCTTCTTCTCCGCTATTGCCACCGCCGCCATTGTTGCCGTTGCCCGCCGTAATGTCCTCGCCGTTAGTTGAGATACGTGTCACGCCGGAACCCTTTATCATATCTTTCAGTCTTTTCCCCGGAGTGAGAATAAGTTTCTGTCGGTAAATGCTGTCGGCGGTTACGTTTTTGGCTTCAGTCTGGCTTTTACAGTTCAGTCCCGGACGGATAGTGCCGAAATCTCCTAATTTTACGGTTGCTCCAAGACTGACGTAAGTGCTGAGCGCATCAATCAGTCCGTCCATAACCATTTTTACTACGCCGCGCGGAGCCATACCTTCTTTCGTAACTTGGTCGCACAATTTATCGTAGCTGATTTCTCCCACAGAGAACGAAGCGGCTACATACTTTTCAGACTTGGTTTCATCAAAACCGAAAACTCTTTTTTTAATTACATAACGGAATGCCATAATCTTTTTTGTTTTTAATGGTTGTTACTTCGAAATTCTATATCTTTGTGATCACAGTGCGAAGTTACAACATGCCAAAACGGACAGGTGCTTTAAATGTACTTAGATAGTCGCATTTGTATTCATAAAGTCTTATAAAAGTCTGTATAGCACTTTAATTACCAACTGATTATAACTTTCTGAAAAATAATTTAGGAGATAGCATAAATAAATCGCTTCATGGAGAATTTTGCCGCTATAGATTTTGAAACGGCCAATGAGCAACGTACCAGTGTATGCAGTGTCGGTGTCGTCATTGTGCGGGATGGAGAAATTGTAGACAACTATTACAGTCTGATTCGTCCCGAACCGGAATATTATACTTATTGGAATACGCGTGTACATGGTCTGACTCTGGCAGATACGGCCTGTGCACCTATTTTCCCGACAGTATGGCAGGAAATCGCGCCTCGTATCGAGGGACTGACATTAGTGGCACATAACAAAGCGTTCGATGAAAGTTGCCTGAAAGCGGTATTTCGTACTTATGGCATGGATTATCCCGACTATGATTTCCGTTGCACTTTACAGGCGTCACGCCGTGCCATTAAAGGACTTCCCGATTATCAACTGCATACGGTAGCGGCATGGTGCGGTTACCGGTTAGAGCAACACCACCATGCGCTGGCCGATGCGGAAGCCTGTGCCTGGATAGCCAGGCAGGTAATATCTGTTTAGCGCAGAAACTCGTAATGACCGGCGGTACCTTCAAAAGAAAGAATACCGTCGTCCGAACGAACCTCCATGGCGGGGATATACACTTTCCCGTCTTTCTTTATTTGCCATGTTCCCGGAATGAGGTCGGTGATGACGAATTTCATGGTAGCGTTTCCGTCCACTGTCATATCGACTTTGCCGGACAAAGGCCGGCTGTCTTTGCTGAAGGTAACGACCCGGTCGGCTATCTGTACGCCTACCACTTTCTCCGCGTCAATGCGTTTCACGTTATTCATCTGTTTGCAAGTGTTGTCCGCAACCTGTATTACGTTCAAGAAGTAGTTTTCGGTGGCGGGAGCGGCCGGAGATACTTCCACACGCCATGCTCCTCGTTCGTTGGCGTCATCGGGGCGGTTGGGCAGTGCGTCATTCGGATAGTTGGTCCCGAATACCCAGAACTCTTTTCCTTTGCCGCCGACTTTTTCTATTTGGGCATTTCCCGTTTCGGGCAACAATACGTGGTTTTGCAACATTCCCGTATCGCCGTTCTTCGTGCGCCGAACAGTGAAGCGGTTTCCTTCTATTACAGGTTCTTCAATACTGTGCAATAGCCAGAACTTCTTGAATTGCGGGTCGGAAGATACTACCTTGTCAAATACGATCAGCGCGCCGGGGACCTCGGCAGCGTGCAGATTCAGGAAAACGAAAGAGCGTTTGGCCTCTTTTACTTTCTCTGTATAGGCTTGAGTGATGTCGCCTTTCAGATAGGAATAGTCGGGCTTATAGGCGTCGGGTCCGAATCCGTGTCCCAGGACTTTACCGGTAGTATATTCCTTGCTTAACAGTTGCTTGAATGAGCGGCAGGTTTCCCAACGGTCGCCGGGCATACGTTGTCCGCCGTCATTGGCTGCAAATTCGGTCTTGCCGCCTCCGCCATAGTTCCAGCAGGCGAATTTCTCGTCGGGATTATATACCAGCAGAGAATTATGCGCGATGGTACGTTTGAAGAAATTCTTGTTGTGCGGGCTGTTATATCCGCCGGAGCTTCCCTGATAGGCTCCCGCATCGATAGCCAGAGGGCCTCTGTAATACAATTGGAAAGAACCGCCGTCCATATGCTGGTGGTTACCGACAAACTGTTCGTTTATTTTCATTTCGGCAATCACACTGTTCTTGTCCCATGCCGTACGGGCTATCATCCAGCCGAACGGACTTCCCGAGTAGCGTGTCAGCGGTAAGTCATCGGGTGCTTTGGCTTTCAAATCGAAGTCTCTCCACAGGATGTCGAAGATGAGACAGTGGCGTTCGATGTTGGGCTTGCGTTCGTATTCGTATGCCAGATAGCTGTCTTTGTAGAAACTGGACGCCAGCATGGCGGGCAGCGAATAGGACGGTGTGTTTTTCCTGATGGGATTGGTGTCGCCGGCCGGCATTACTTGTCCGTCGGGACGGCGGCGATAGAGGAAGTCATACAGAACGAACTGCTGTGCCGGGCTGTATATGGCCCCTGCACCCATACGCTGCAGAATCCAGAGAGAGAAGAGGTCATTGCTGAAACGTACGTTTACGTAGCTTGTTCCCTGATGATAGTTGTGTCCGGAGTAGATGTAGTTTCTTACCGGCAGATAATCCTTGAACATCATCTTTATTACGTAGTTGTACATATCCGGATATTCGTCGTAGATGGCTATGCCGGCGGAAAGCATATCCCGCAGTATCATCCATTCGCTGGAATGTCCGGCAATCGGTTCGTTATTGCGGGGCGGATAACCGCATTCCATTGTTTTGGCTATGCGGATGAACGATTCGATATAAGCTTTTTTCTCAGACTCTTTCATTTGGTCGTAGCACCAGTCGTATACCATTGCGCCGCAGGTCAGCATCACACCGCTGGCGCGTGACAGGTCTCCCTTTGTTCCATAATTGACGTTCTGAAGTGTGTCCAGCATGGCGGTAATGGCGCTTCTGGCTTGTTTCTTATCACCGTATACCAGGTAGTCGAGCGCTTGCACCTGTACGCGGCTGGTTACGCCACGCATTTCGAAATAGTAACGGAAACCTCTGTCCTTAACTTTCGCTTCTTCTTCGGGCGTACGGTCTTTGCCTAATTTTGTCAGGGTAGCCAGAACTTCCTTTACGTGCGGATGGTTCATCCGTTTCTTTAAATCCGGCAAATCGGCGGAACGTACATAAAGCCGGGGATGTACTTGCGGTGGAACGGGCACTGTGACATCTTCCATCTTCTCCCAGGTGACTTCTGTCCGGCTTTGTTGGGCATTGCTTTTCAGACAGAAAATGCAGAGGAAAAGACTCGTGATAAATAGAATACTTTTTTTCATGTTTTTTCGTTTGGTATATTAATAAGTAGTTGTTTGTCTATCCGTTTCAGTGGGGCAGACTGCACTTAATCCTCTGTAAATGTAAAGCAAAAATAATTATTTATATAGCCTTTGAATGAACAAAACGCCTTTGGTCTTTCATTTTTAGACATAAGTGATATAGGATGGAACATTATTGATATCACGTGCTTTCCGGTTTGGACATCATGTTGAATAAATTAAATCTCGGATTCGCGGGATTTATGCATTCCTATCGGATTTATTAGTATCTTTGACACCGAATGCTAATTCGTTAAACAGCCGTTGCCCGTTCGTTAGACAACTGTCTAACGAACGGGCAACGGCTGTTTAACGCAAGGATGACATCTGTCTGACGAATTATGGTTGGCGATGCGGTTTCTTGCTGTTTATAAACGTATTGGCTGATAATGCCAATCTAACACCTTATTATATATGAGCGCTTATTATGATTTGTATCAAACCCCCAATCCTTCGAGTGAGAACCGCGATGATGTCCGCCTGCACGCCCGTATCCTGCCGAGGGGAACTATCTCCGCCGACAAATTCCGTGAACTGGTGGCTAAGGCTACCGGCTTCAGTCCCGCCATACTTGACGGAGCTTTGCAGGCTGTTACGGACGAGCTGCACAGTTGGTTGTCCGAGGGTTGGACTGTGGAAGTGGGAGAGCTGGGCTATTTTTCCGTTTCGTTGAAATGTGCCCGTCCGGTTACCGACAAAAAAGAAATCCGTTCCCCGTCCGTACACTTTCAGAACGTGAATCTGCGGCTGGGCAGTAAGTTCCGCAGCCGTTTCGATACGATGGAGTTGGAGCGTAAGGCTTCTCCGTATGTGTCCCGCTCCTCGATGAGTGAGGAGGAACGGAAAGAAAAGTTGTTGCGGCATCTGGATAAATATGGATGTATCACGCGTACGGATTATGAATCGGCAACGGGATTGGTGAAGCATCGGGCAATGACGGACTTGAACCGGTATCTTGAGGAGGGCGTGATACGTAAGTATGGCAGCGGTAAGACGGTGGTCTATTTGAAACCGTGATATCGGGAGAGAAACTTTTTTTATTAGTGATTTGTTTCTACCTTTGGCATGCGTATAAAATTTTAAAAGCCGATAACTATGAATGTAACAATGATGTCTGTTTGCCTGGCATGCGCCGGAGCGCTTCTGGCGGGCTGTGGAAATAGTCGTGAAAAAAATGCTGCCGCTGCCGCTGAAACGGAGAAAACGGAAATAGTAGGGGACGATAAGGATGAGCATGGATGTATCGCTTCGGCAGGGTATACATGGAGCGAGGTGCAGAAAGATTGTATCCGTCTGTGGGAGAAAGGGGTTCGCCTGGCTTCTGTTGACGATGCGGAGAATACACTGTTTATTGTGTTCAGTCCCGACTCCACTCAAGTAGAACTGTTTTTCTCGGAAGAGGACGCTCCGAACGAAATTCTTGACCGTCGTAGCTTGCCTGCCGGGGGATATGCCTGGAATATGGAAGATGACGATACGAAGAACGTGCGCTTGGAGAATGGCAAGTGGACCGTAGGCCAACGTGGAAAGCTCATTTATAAACAGGTGGCGGACAAATAATTTCTTGAATGATGGATGATTTGAAAACTCTGACTGGTAAGGTCTGTGACATAGCCCGTGCGGCAGGACATTTCCTAAAGGAAGAACGGAAAAGTTTCCGCAGGGAAGCGGTAGAGGAAAAGCATGCCCATGACTATGTTTCCTATGTGGATAAAGAGTCTGAAAAGCGTGTTGTCGCCGCATTGAAAGCTCTTTTGCCCGAAGCCGGTTTCATTGTGGAGGAAGGTTCGGCAGTCTACCGGGATGAACCTTATTGCTGGGTGGCGGATCCGCTGGACGGCACTACCAACTATATTCATGACAATGCGCCTTACTGTGTCAGCATCGCTTTGCGCAATAAGCGCGAGTTGCTGCTGGGAGTGGTTTATGACCCTTGTCTGGACGAGTGCTTCTATGCTTGGAAAGGCGGTGGCGCGTATCTTAACGAACAGCCCATACAGGTGTCTTCCGTCCGCAGGTTGGAGGACGCTTTTGTAGTAACGGAGCTTCCTTATAATTCGGAGCAGTATGCCCGTACGGGAGAGTATCTGATACATGAACTGTATGGCAAGGTGGCAGGTATTCGTATGAATGGTTCCGCTGCAATGGCCATCTGTTATGTGGCTGCCGGACGTTTCGATGCCTGGCTGGAGGCTTTTCTTGGAAAATGGGATTTTTCGGCGGCAGCCTTGATTGTACAGGAAGCCGGCGGGCAGGTGACTGATTTTTATGGTAACGCCTGTTTTATCGACGGGCATCATGTGGTTGCTACCAACGGACGGTTGCATCCGTTCCTGTTGCAGCTGGTAGAGGAAGCCATGCCTTCGGGCATGTAGCGCTCCGGCATGCGGTTATGGACGTTGCGCTGATTTTTTGAATTGGCAGTATTATGGAAAACACGCTTAAAACCTGGTTTTTATCTTTTCTTCATTTGTTCTTTTCCCGTCAGTGTGCTGTGTGTGGCACACCCTTGCAGGAAGGAGAGGAGGCTATTTGTCTGAAATGTAATATGAATCTGCCCCGTACGGATTATCATCTTCGTACGGACAATCCGGTGGAACGTATGTTCTGGGGAAAACTTCCTTTGGAACGTGCTACCTCCTATTTCTTTTACCATAAGGGCAGTGATTTCCGCCGGATACTGCATCAATTGAAATATGGCGGCCGTAAGGACTTGGGAGAGACAATGGGGCGTTTTATGGCGGCGGAACTGACTGTTTCGGGGTTCTTTCATAGTGTGGACGTCATTGTGCCCATCCCTTTACATCCCCGCAAGCAACGGATGCGGGGATACAATCAGAGTGAATGTATCGCCAAAGGTGTGGCTGCGGTTACGGGTATTCCTTTGGATGCTGCTTCCGTGATGCGCAGGAAGCATACGGAGACGCAGACAAGTAAGTCTGCCTATGAGCGGTGGGAGAATGTGGACGGCATCTTTCATCTCCGCCATCCCGAACGTTTCGTCGGAAAACATATCCTGCTGGTAGATGATGTACTTACTACCGGAGCTACCACCACTGCGTGCGCCGATGTATTTCGGGACGTAGAGGGCGTGCGTATCAGTGTGCTGACACTTGCCGTAGCGAATTTTTGATAAATACCGGTATTTCGGAAGAAAGACAAACTTCCGGATGTGTATTAAAGTTTGTAATCTGTGTACTTTTTTAACAGAATCGTCACTTGAACTAATCTGTTTTTTAGGCATTTATATGGCTCACTTTTAAAGTAGAAGCTATATGAGTAAAACAAATCTGTCGGCCTATATGGCCATGACTATCTCTCAGTTGAGAGGAGAACGGCGCATGGGTACGGCGCACGTGTATCAAAGTACATTGAATCGCATCAAGGACTTTATGGAGCGGGATTCCATAAGTTTTGAAGAAGTCACTCCCGTGTGGCTGAAAGCGTTTCAAGAGTATCTGCTGGGACGTCAGCTCCATTGGAATACGATTTCCACTTATATGAGAATGTTGCGTGCCACTTATTTTCGCGCTGTGGATGAAGGGATGGCGCCTTATCAACCCAGACTTTTCAAAGGGGTGTATACGGGAACAAAGGTTACCGTGAAACGTGCTGTGGATGAAGATGTGTTCCGCCGGCTCGATACACCTGTGGCGGATGAAAGTCTGGAGTCCGCACGCTTGCTTTTTCTATTGCTTTTTATGCTTCGTGGAATGCCGTTTGTGGATATTGCTTATCTGCGGCATTGTGATTTACATGATAATGTGATAGTATATCGTCGTAAAAAGACGGGCGCATGGCTTACTGTACGCGTTGAGGCTAAAGCAATGGAGATTATCCGCATTCTCAAGAATGCCGACGGGGCTTCTCCCTATTTATTTCCTCTTATTCATCATCCGGGAAAGGATGAGTACCGGCAATACCAAAACGCCCTGCGCGGTTTTAATTACCGCTTAAAGAAATTAGGGGAATATATAAACGGCATTACGGGATTGACGAGCTATACGGCAAGGCATAGCTGGGCTACTATTGCCAATTATCGGAATTATCAACAAGAGCTTATCAGTAATGCAATGGGACATTCTTCTGTTAAGGTAACAGAAACTTACTTTAAGAGACACTCGGATGATAAAATATGGGATATGAATAAAGAAATAGTGTCTTATGTATTTAGTAAAAAGTGATTTATAAATGTTTAGGCGTGTGCGATTTATAGTGTTGACTTTCTGATAATACTACAAGCATTCTCCGTTACTTTGTAGGTAACGGGAATTATTTGTTTATCGCAAATATCAACAATACATTTGTATCAAACAAGAAAAAAAAGGATTTTTTTTGAAAAATAAGTAAAAACCGCCTTTCTATATACTTATAAGGTGCATTACTTTGAATAACAGTATTTTCCCTTAACGGGAAATGCATAATACTCCCATAGCCGTGTTATGTAAAATTAACACGGGAAGATCTGCTCGTACTCTCTCGATTCATCCGATAATCCGTAACAGTTGGTTATGTCGGTACAAGAATGCCTCTTGCAGCGTGTTTCTCCTTGCTTTCCGTTACCTACAAAGTAACGGGAATGTTAAAACGACAAAGCATATAAACAGATAACTTATATCATATAAAAACGGAGAGTATGAAAAAGAGCTTTTGCATTATTTTCCTATTTGTCGGCATCTCTTTGTCAGCACAGGATATGGCTGTCAAAACGAACCTGCTGTATGATGCTACAACGACCTTTAATCTAGGTGCCGAATTCCGTCTGGCTCCAAAATGGACGCTGGATCTTTCTGCCAACTATAATCCTTTTACATTTTCAGACAATAAGAAGTGGAAGCACTGGATGGTACAACCTGAAGCACGATATTGGCTGTGTGAGGCGTTTAACGGTCACTTCTTGGGTCTTCATAGCGGATATGCCTTTTATAATGCCGGTGGTGTAAGGTTTCCGTTTCAAGATAAGTCCACCCGTGATTATCGTTATCAGGGTTGGGCTACAGGTGTGGGGTTCTCTTATGGATATTCGTGGATTTTAGGTAAACGTTGGAATCTGGAAGCTACACTCGGTTTCGGTTATATTTATTCGAGCTATGACAAATATGAGTGCGCTACCTGTGGTGACTTTAAGAATAGTGACAAGAAACACTATTTCAGTCCTACCAAGGCAGGCATATCCATTATTTATATGATAGACTAAGGCTTTGCAACTAAAAAACGAAGAATAATGAAAAATATACTGTCAATCGGAATCCTCTTTCTGTTTGGGTGCTCTGCATCTGCCCAGATAGTGGTGGAAAATGCAAGTGTGAAAAAGGTGAAGCGTAATGTGGAAGTACGTTTCGAGGTGCACGAACGCCCCGAAGGAATGCATAGCCGGCAGAAAATGGTGTTGCTTCCTTATTTGTACGGTGGCAGGGACACGTTGTGGTTAGCACCTGCCCGGATATATGGTAAAATAAGATACAAACGTGAACGCCAGGAAGCGGCATTGAATGGTGAACGTCATTGGATGCTGAAAGAGAATGAGGCATTATGGAAGAAAGACACACTTTGCTACGCATCGACTGCCGTCTACGAACGTTGGATGAAACGTGCTTCGTTGGGAGTGGCTTACTATCTGGAAGGATGCGGTTGCGATTGTTGCAACGGTAATCAAAGCCTGCTGAATAATGCAGAGGTATATACGCCACCGGTGATTTCGGTGACGGAAGTGACTCCGCAATCAAGGAAATTCGAGGTTGTTGAAGCCAAGAAACAATGGAGCTTCCGGGATGAAATGAGAATATATTTTCCATTGTCGGTCACGGTATTACACTTGGATAGATACAATAACCGGAGAACTTTGGATGAGATAGTAACTACTATACGCAAAATCAATGATATGGATAAACTGCGGCTCCAAGGTGTGGAGATAACAGGATTTGCCTCCCCCGAAGGCGGGTTGGAATTGAATACCCGCCTGGGTGCCAAACGTGCGGAGTCTTTGAAAGGCTATATACAAGAAGCGGAACCTTCTTTGAAAGATGATGATTTCCATCTGATAAACGGTGTGGAGAATTGGGAAGGCCTGCGTGCTTTGGTAGGGGCATCCGATATGGAATTTAGGGAAGAAGTACTGGCAATTCTGGATAATGAGAGGGGGAAGGCAAATTGGAAAACAATTCTGATGAAACTGGCAGGCGGCAAGCCCTACCGTTATATGTTGGATAACTTCTATCCGCAATTACGTAATGCCTGCTATGTGTCTGTTTACTATGACATGCTGGGCGACAAGGCGGCCGATGCGGTGAACACGGCGAACGGGTTGATTCGGGAAGGTAAGTATGCGGAGGCTTTGCAAATATTGTTGGAATATCAGAAAGACGATCGCGCGTTCAACAGTATCGGTGTATGTCACATGATGTTGGAAAATGAGGAGGAAGCCATCGGGTGGTTTGAACGTGCTTTGCTGACGGGACACGAAGAAGCGCGAAAGAACCTGGAGCAACTGAAATAATGGAATTTTGCAAAAACAGAATAGAGTGTTAATAAATTAATTATTCATCTTTTTTAAATTAGTGTTATGAAATTAAACAATTGGATTTTGATGGCGGCAATGACAATGGGTCTTGTTGCTTGTAACAACGATGATGCTCCGGAAAGTACGCTTCCGGAAGGCAAGGGAAAAACGGTAACGGTGACTATCAAGGGAAACAAGGTTGATTCAAGAGCGGCAAATGAAGGGGACGCTTTTACTGACAACAGCACACAAGCAACATTAACTACTGCCACCATCTTCTTTTTGACGGATGCTGCTACTACTGGAACCGTTTGCGATTATAGAGAGTTGACTGTAACGGAGAGCCCCCAACAGTTACATAATGTAAATCCTGCAGCCAAGGCTGCCTATGTAGTGGGTAATATTAATTTGTCGGGAAAACATTTCAATACGTTGGCAGACTTACTAAACTTGCCAGCTGACTTGTCGGGGTATACGACTTTGGCAAGTGTACCGGTGACCAGCGGCGCTACTGCCACTGAGCTGACTGCAGGAGGAACCCATGACGCAAATGCTACAGATCATACAAACGATAAGATGTACACTGTTGCCTTTACTGTGAATCCGATTTTGTCTCGTATTGAAATAGGTGGAACCGTAACACTAACCATGAGTGATGGTGCGGATACATTCACTTTCTCTTCTTTGAAACCGACTCATGTTGGTTTGAATAATGTAGCACCTTCTTTCACTTTGGCAGGTGCTCCTTCAGGGACTCCACTTGAAGCAGGTGACAATGCAACAGGTTATCCCGGAGATCTTGCCACGACTGGAAGTTGGATGTTTGATGAATTAACTCCTGAGGAGATGATTACTGATGAAACTACGGCTAAGTCTTTTACATTGCCGGTACATGGCTATAACTTGGCTGCCGGTAGCCAACCGATAGTTATGCTTGCTTTTGACAGTAAAAAAGCTGATAATGCTGTGACTATTCCTCCGGTTCCGCGCGCATACCTCAAAATTATAAATTTCACGGATCAAGCAACAAGCGCTAATAAAAAAGTACTTGCAGCTGGTAAAATTTATAGAATCGAAAGTTTGAGTATCAAAAACGGCGAGTTGACCAACTTGGACAATACGGTTATTTGTGTGGAAGCCACAGTTACAGTTGGAAACTGGGGGGTTGAAACAATCACCACTCCGGAATACGGGAAATAATCACCATTCTAATTTTAGGGGAACCGGGTACAGAGCCCGGCTCCCTTTTAATAGTAAACATTATATTAACATACATTCACGATGAACAGACTGATGAAATATGTTTTGCTCTTATCGGGCATTTTTTTCCTTGTCGGTTGTGTCAAGGAGAATTTAGATGGATGCCGTAAGAATTTCACGCTTAAGCTGAGTTATACGGGGGATAGTTCGCTTGAAATTATCGGAGATAAGATCCGTAACATCCGGATGTATGTTTTCCGCCCCGACGACAGCCACGTCACTTCTTTTTTAGTACCGGAAGAAGAATTGAAAGCACGGGAAGTTGTACTTCCGGAGTTGTCGAAAGGGAGCTATCGCATCGTCAGCGTTGCAAACACGGACAATACGGGTATAACCGATCCGACAGTAGGCGACTGCGATGAAATCAGTTTTGCCTGTTCTCGTCATCTGGCAGGTGGCCGGACAACATCAAACGATTCACTCTATTATGCTTCGACGTGGATCGAGGTGAGTGATAAGCTGGCGGAAGATGCAATGGTAAATTTTGCCAGTTCGCATTATAAGATTTATACAGAAGTGGTGGGCATGGATCCTGCTCTCCTTACACGCAGCAACGGTGGATTTAGGCTGGAGCTGTGCGGCTTGTTACCCGAAACAAACTTTGAGAACCAGGTTGGTGGTGAGCCCGTTACTTATTATCCTGAATTGGGGAATTACGACCCCGCAACGAAATCGTGCGAGGCACGTTTTAACATTATGCGCCATATCGACAGTTCGGTGGTGCTGACTCTTTTCAATCGAGACAACGAAATTGTTGTACAAATAAATCTAGCTGAATTTTTGGCGGACCATCCGGATATAGACCTCACAATGAATGAGGTTCTAATACCGATCTCCATTCGCTTTAAGGAAGTGGGCGTGACGATAACCGTACCGGAATGGTTTATTGAAGAAATTGACCCGGAAATATAATAGGGCATAAAAGAGATATAATTGGTTATAATGGAGACGGATTAATTATGAAGAGACATTTATATAACATATTTTTCACTGTCGTTGCAGGCATGGCAGTGCTTTGTGGAAGTTGTACGCATGAAGATACGGACATCTCTCCCGTGTCGTCCGGCATTGCCGTCAATATGAGCATTGAAACGGAAGCGAATGACGGCATACAGTCCGGTACCGATAGCGAGAATGCCATTGAGCGTCTGCGGGTATATGCTTACCGGAGTGAGAAACAGGTAGGATATTATTATAGCTCAAACTCATCCGCTATATCCAACTTTTGGATGGATTTGGAAATACCCGCTGGTACGGGTAATGTGGATGTTGACTTTTATGTGATTGCCAATGAGCATGTTTGCTGGAACAGCCCAGGTGGTGAAATGGCAAGCGGGTCTGCTTACTTTAGGGAAAAAATGACTAAAAAAGAACTGGAAGATTTCCATTTTGCGGAACGCCGCCTTGCTGCAACGGGAGGAACAACACTACTGTTACCCATGTCTGTGAAAGTGACAAGGAATTTGAACACCGATAATGTGAATTTTGCGGCGGGAACCGGTACTCACGACGGGCATCATCAGTTACAAGAAAATGCATTGAAGTTCGAATTGATACGTTGTGTGAGCAAATTGGAAATGTATTTTGCCAAAGGAGCAGAGTGCGGGTTGACGGTGAACAGCATTGCTTTGCAGAAAGAGGGTATTTGTGACTGGGCCTATGTAACAGAACCTACGGAAGAGATGTTGAAAAACATTCCCCATACTTTTACGAACGAATTGACGTTGCTGGAGGAACCTGCGGTGATAGAGAAGATTCTTTTGGAAGGCGAGATGTCGGGAGCAGAATTGGACAGGTATGTAAATGTGCTGGAGACTACACCCTTCTATTTGTTTGAGAATTACTACGGGGCGGATGATACTAATACCCCGGGAGATGCGAATGGTTACAAACTGACTGTCAGTTATACGCTGGACGGAGCACCCGGTACAAAAGATATTTACCTGCCTCCAACGAAGCGAAATACCATTTACCGTGTATTGAACTGGGTACCAAGAGATGGAGTGGTATCGGTGGTGTACACGGTAGTCGATTGGGATGATTCGGCAGGAGATGCGGTGGTGGACTTTGTGTACCCGGAGGGATATTCTTTTACCTCTTTCTTTGCAGGAGATGATCCGGGCAGATTCAGTACGGAAGTTTGTTTTTCTGATGATTCCTCAAAAGAGATTACCACTCGGTTTAAATTCAGGATGCCGAGCGGTACTATGTCATGGACTCCTTCTTTGGGTAATGGAGATTCAAACCAGTTTGAAGTAAAGGTTTATAAAAACTATAATACGCCCCAACAGGAAGAAGTAAGTTACCCGGTACCAACGGGAGATACGGAATACGTGATCGAGATACGGGCAAAACAATCCTTGTCGCAAGCGGGTGTTGAACATCCGGAAGTGGAATTCTGCATACGTACAAGATTGTGGGGGCTGGAAAATATTGCATTGCCTATCAACAGGAATGGAGACTGGCCTTGGATGACGGAAACGAAGAAGGATTCTCACATTAAAATAACTCAGGGATTAGACTTATAATTTAAAAACAGGGATGATGAAACGAATACATATGTTGTTTGCGGCGTTGATGCTATTGGTGTTGGCGGGCTGCATCAGGGATTCTTTGGAAGTACCTTGTGCTATCGGAGGAAAGGATAATATCCTGTTGGTTGTAGGAAAGGACGATGGTATGCTTACGCGTGCTGCAAATGCGGATACGGAGAGCAAAGTAACTCATTTGGATGTGCTGATTTTCGATAAAGAGGGAAATAAGGTACATCATGAACTTTTTCAGAATCTGTCGGATGACAATACATTACTTCTGAGTAAACGTAAATCTGCTTTTAAGATAGATGAAGAATATACTGTTTTTCTGATTGCCAATTATCCAGTGGATAATGAGAATAGTCTGTCAGCTATTGAAAAACAGACAGGGCTGCAAGATTTGAAGCTTCGCACGGCGAATGTACACGCAACGGGGCTGGATGATGCCAATGCGAATGTACCGGGGAGTTTCCTGATGGACGGCCACACATCGATGGTTTTGAATCCGGAGGGAACGTCGCAGGATGCAATAGAGGTACCTGTATCGTTGAAGCGCGCGGCGGCGAAGATTGTCATTACGTTGAAACAAGGAGAGAAGGTGAAATTCATTCATGATGAAACCAGCCCTGAACCCTTGAAGAACAGGACGTCACGTAAGCCGGTGAACTTCCCGATGTCGACTTTCGTGGTGGAACCTTCAGAAGGGGAGATGAAAGCTTTCAGACCTGTATTGTACAGTGGCGCGTCTACTACTATTTTTGGTACGGATGTTTCCGGAATGGGTACGAGCAATGCGACTATGACTATGACGCTTTATGCCTATCCGAATGATTGGAGAGAGGATGCACTTGCCGATAATGAGCCGAGTGTGTTGATGCGCGTACCGTTGGTAGAAAATGAGGAGACAGTAGATGAGAATTATTATAAGATTCCGGTGAACCTCAGTCCGAAGAAGGATGAGAAAGGACAGTTGAAGCGTAATCATATATATAATATAACGGTGACCATCAATGGACGAGGAGGAGAAAACGAAGCGGTGCCGGTGGAACTGACTGATGTGCTACTCGAGGTGGAACCTTGGCGGAGCAAGGATATTGTTGTAGGCGGTGAAGATAGTCCGGAATTCCTCTTTTTGAGCGATAAAAAGGTACGTATGGATAATGCGAGAGAAAATCACTCGGTAAGTTATTCTTCATCTTCCCCAATTGAGAAGGTAGAAGTGGTAGAGGTATATTATTATGATAAATTTGGCTTAAAACAGACATTGGAGGATTCTCAAATTTTGGGATTACCAATTACGGTTTCGGCTTCCACAGAAAGCGGAGAAGGGGTGATTGATATTAGTAGCCCTGTACCGACCAACCTTGCCGTACGGTATATTGTAGTGAAAGTGACGAATGAAGAAGGAAAAGCAGAGGAATTAACGTTTGAACAGTATCCTCTGGAGTATGTAACTTCGCAGTTGGGGTATTTTTCGTATAGGACGGATTTTACAGCTAATAATAGAGAGGATAATGTAACGACGTGGGTGAGCCATTATGGATTTAACTTAGATTTCGTGGTTCCTAGAGAAACTAATGACAGAGTTAATGTTCAATTAAATAATGGTACTGACGAGAATAAATGGAAGTGGAATTTTGACCGATGGAATATGTCTTCTTATAGTGAATCAGATTGGGTGAGCGGAGAGAATACAGTATTTATATCTAAAGTATTGCAAGATTATTCAGTCGAGACAGGATTAGGAAAAATTTTCAGTTATGGCTGGAGCCTTTCTCTGTCTAGTAGGTGGGGATGTTATTATCTGAACTCTGGACGTGAAAATTCTAATGTCTATCATATTCGTATTGCAGCTACTTCGGATGAAAATCATATAGGTATTCCTCGCAGAATACCTTATACAGGTAGTAATGTTACTTTTGATGAAGACATGACCGATCCTGCAGATGATAATGCAAAAGTAGTTTCTCCTTCTTTCATGGTTAGTTCTCATTTAAGTATATTAAAAGGAGAAGCGGATATTCTTAAAAATGAATATCAGGCAGCCAGCCATTGTGACAAGTATGTAGAGGTGGTTTTCAGAAACCGTCCTGTTACTTGGAGTAATACATTGGCACAGATTTCTAATCCCGGTACTTATGCCAGTGTGAAAAAGCAGTTGGAGGATGACGGTTTTATCGTGTATGACGATTGGCGTTTGCCTACAAGAGCAGAATTGGAGATTATTGATGGTTTTCAAGCGAATATAGATGCTCATGAATTGGGAGGCTCATTGTCAAATTCTGGTACGTATGCGATGGACTGGTTGTTAGATCGTAAGCAATATTGGTCGGCAAATGGTGCTGTCACGATAACAAATAATCCTGCCAATAGCAGGTCTGGTATCGGTATCCGTTGCGTGCGTGACCATTTCAAGGACAAGTAATAACCTTTATTATTCAGGATTATGAAGAAGAGTATTTTATTATATTGTTTATTTACCGTTTTTTGTTTGTTGGGCGGATGTAGGCAAGATGATTTTGCTTCTCCGGAGAGGAATATTGGAGAAAGGGAGTTGGTATTCAGATTGGAAGTCCCTGATATGCGTGAAGTCTCCACCCGTAATGTGGATTCGGACGGCTACGGGATACAGTCTCTGACGTTGCTCTGCTTCGACCGTGACGGTAGTTATCTTTCGCGCGTGGAAGTGAAACCGGAGGAATTGAAGATAGAAGGAGACATGCTTTCCGGAACTTTAAAGAAAAGCGTTGTTCCGGGACAGACGCAAATCGTTCATTTTGTGGTAAACCAGAATTTCAGCAGTTTCAGCGATGGTGAAAATATTTCACGTCATGAAAGTACCATTTTGCAGGGCTTACTTTCTACTTCGGCCAAAGTGGTTTATTGGGGACGTGTGAGTAGCGTGGTGAAGAAGGAAGACGGTACGGTGAGTGATGGTGACCTTTCGGTAAAATTGAACAATCAGACGGTGACTTTATGTCGGAACATGGCGAAAATTACGGTGGAGCAAGGTACGGTGAATTATAATAACGGTACGGAAGATATTAATGGTTTTGTGGTGCCTTTTGAGGTGACAGGTATGGCGTTCTGCAACGGTTATGCTTACGGTACGGTGGCTCCTTACAATCGGGACACCAGAACTTTCGATTGGACGCCCGATAATTTTACGGTTACGCTGCCGTCCGATTTGCGCCGGGCTTCGGTAGACGGGATTTACAGTAACCAAAATGTGGAGTACGTTTTTGAGAATGAAAACCCAGAGGCCAATCAGGCGTATGTGGTGATACGGGGACGGAATACGGGTAACGGTGCTACGGAAACGGACAATTTGTATTATCGGATACTGTTGCTGGATCCGAAAACGCAGGATCCCTATCCTATCGTACGCAATTATAACTATCGTATAATTATTACGGGTGAGTTGCGTGGCGGTGTTTCTACCTTTGAGGAAGTGCAGGATGCGTCGTTTGTGAACAATGTATGGATTTCCATCGACCAGAAGATTCCTTCTGTGTACGACGGTAAGGTGACGCTTTCGGTAGAGAAGACGTTTGTTGTCAACAAGTTCTCCGAAGGCGCGCCGGGACGGATGGCGACAGTGAATTTTACTTGTACAGGCATTCCTACGGGCGAGCATCCTGTGGTGTCGTGGGTGACGAATAATGTGTCTTCTACACAGAATTTTACTTATGCTGACGGGGGAACCGCGATAGGAACTTTTACATTGGATACAGCAGGGAATGGAAAAGTTACCATGCAGCTGCTACCATTGGGAAGCGGTAGGACCCAACGTTCGGGTGAGCTGATGATTAAGTACGGCAAGTTGCAGCGGACGATCAAGCTTTTGACGGTGACGGATTTTAATTTTGACCCTTGCTGGGCATCAACGAATGTGGATGCCGGACATGCCGGTACTGACGAGGGTGAAGAGGTGATCCTGATGTTCAGTATTCCGGAAGATTTTCCAGAAGAATTACTACCGCTCGATGTATTGATTTCCGCCGATCATCTGGATGCCAATTCTACTCAGGGCTTGCGTGTAATCTATCAGCAAGACTATGTGGACGAAAACGGTTATCCCATGGCGGCGTGGGGAGAAGATAATGGATTGGGATACAAATATGTTTATAAGGTTACGAAAGAAGCGGTGGAGCAGGCCCGAATGCAGCGTCTCTACTTACGTACCATGTTGACACCGGAAGCGAAAATAGGAGAAATAATGATTGAAAACCAGTATTTTAAGCCATTAACGAAGACTTTTACTTTTGCGGAGAATCCGAAGGGTACGATTAAGGTGGAGAATGTATTGCATCATGACGAGTATAATGTGGATTATGTGCTTGTGCCTGCAAAGAAAAATGAACAGTTCTTTATTGAATTTACGTTAGAGGGAGGAATCAATGAATACAACCGTTTTTTGATATTTACAGAGTACCTGGACCCCTATACAAATGATGAGTTGACCGAATTGGGTATACAACCTGACGGGAAGATTTCGGAATATACTGGTGAAACGGGTTCGAGCGGACGTGTGTTACTTTATGAGCCGATTAAAGATAGGGGAACACAAAATCCGGACGGTTCGCTGACATTGAAAGCTTATATGAAGACAAATACGTCACGTTTTGACGAGACGATTCGGTTGGCTACTGCCAATGGACAGGATGTAGGCGGTGAACCGTATAATTACCGTGGAACAACGTTCAATTTGGCTCCATATGCACCTTTTGCATTTGATTTGAAAATAGAAGGACAGAAAAGTCTGGCTGAATTGGAGTATAACCGTGTGGGTACGGTAGTGAAGTTGAGTTTTGACCTTCAGTCGTTTGAAGCGAGTGATAGTGAGATAGTGTCTCCTGTCGGCAGAGAATTTCAATGTTATATCAATGCACCGATGCTGGACTTACCGGAAAATTACAATAATCCGCAATTACGGAAAGAAGGGGAACGTTTTGTTTATACGGTGAAGAAAGACCAAGAATTGGGAATGGTGACACTGAATTTTGTAACGTCGGCTATTGTGACGGAAGGAGAAATAATGATTTCATCGGACGACAATGTACGTTTTAACAGTGAAACGGTACTTGTCAGAAATAAACATATTGCAGGTATATTGCGAACGGATAATGGGTCTAATATACCGACAGATGCTTTCGTCATCTTTGAAAATAAGGATGATGGTACTCGTATCGGAACGATAACCATGGGGCCGAACGGTAACTATACTCTACGTCTTCGGGGTGAATATAGTTATTCATGGACTGGGACCAAAATGATTATGCGCTGGAATGCTACAGATGGAGAATATTGCAGCGATGAATTGACTCTGGCGCAAATTGTGGCTGATCCGGATGTAATATTGAAAAAGAAATAGGAATAATACTAAAATCACTTTGACTAAGTAATCATATACAATGGTCGTCTGTGACAGATAGCTTTGTTGTTTGTTTTGTTTGTAGCATCCCATTCTTGTGCCTGGTGAGGTGAAGAATGGGATACTTTTTTTATGAAAACAAAAAAGGTTCGCCGCAATGACGAACCTTTTCGCTCTTCCTCTTGGACTTGAACCAAGGACCCTCTGATTAACAGTCAGATGCTCTAACCGACTGAGCTAAGGAAGAATGTTGCATTCAAGTTTTTCTTTCGCTCTTCCTCTTGGACTTGAACCAAGGACCCTCTGATTAACAGTCAGATGCTCTAACCGACTGAGCTAAGGAAGAATGTTGTTTTTTCTCAAATGCGCTGCAAAAGTAATAGGATATTTTGAAATATGCAATATCTTTGCAAAAAAAATATCAGGAATGGACAAAATAATTGGATTGGGAAACGCATTGGTCGATGTGTTAGCAACCCTTGACAGTGATGAAATCTTAGCGGAAATGGAGTTGCCTAAGGGTAGTATGACTCTGATTGATGAAGATAAATTGCTGAAAATCAATAAATACTTTAGCCGGGTGAAGACTCATTTGGCGACCGGTGGCTCTGCGGGGAATGCCATTCGAGGTATGGCGCAGCTTGGAGCGGGTACCGGATTTATCGGAAAGGTAAATAATGATTCTTATGGTAACTTTTATCGGGAAAGTTTGTTAAAACGCGGAACGGAAGCTAATTTGTTACTTTCCGATACCCTGCCTTCGGGGGTAGCTTCTACTTTTATATCTCCCGACGGGGAGCGTACTTTCGGTACATATCTGGGGGCGGCGTCTACATTGAAAGCGGAAGATTTGTCGCTGGAGATGTTCAAAGGATATACTTACCTGTTTATAGAAGGCTATTTGGTACAGGAACACGATATGATTCTTCGTGCCATCGAACTGGCCAAAGAGGCCGGTCTGCAGGTTTGCCTGGATATGGCAAGCTATAATATTGTGGCGGGTGATCATGAATTTTTCTCTCTGTTGGTAAATAAATATGTGGATATTGTCTTTGCCAATGAAGAAGAGGCGAAAGTGTTTACCGGTAAAGAACCCGAGGAAGCGTTGGATGTTATCGCTAAAATGTGTAGTATTGCCATTGTAAAAGTGGGAGCACGCGGCTCGCTGATTCGTAAAGGAACGGAGGAAGTACGTGTTGAGGCTGTACCGGTGGCAAAGGTGGTTGACACTACCGGTGCCGGAGATTTTTTTGCAGCTGGTTTTCTTTACGGACTGACCTGCGGATATTCTTTGGAGAAGTGCGGAAAGATAGGGTCTATTCTGTCGGGTGAGGTAATACAGGTGATTGGAACGGAACTGCCGGATTCAAAGTGGGAGAAGATAAAGGAAGATATAATAATGATAAATTAGGATATTATGAAATATTTAAAGATACGTTGGATAGCCGTCCTATTGTCGGTAGTAGGTACAAGCTTCTTTTTCGGATTTAAGAGTGGAGACAGCCGTAGTTTCCAGGTGGCAAAAAATCTGGATATATTCAATTCTATTGTGAAAGAGTTGGATATGTTCTATGTGGATACGATAGACCCGAACAAGACTATTCGTACCGGTATCGAGTCCATGTTGTATTCACTCGACCCTTATACGCAATATTTTCCGGAAGACGACCAGAGCGAACTGGAACAAATGTTGAAGAATACGTATGGCGGTATCGGCTCTATCATAACTTGGAATACCAAGCTGAAACGTTCCATGATAGCCGAGCCTTATGAAAATATGCCGGCGGCTACCGTGGGTTTGAAAGCCGGTGATATTCTTCTGGAAATAGACGGTAAAGACCTTGCGGGAAAGAATAATCAGGAAGTAAGCGAAATGCTTCGCGGGCAGGTAGGTACAAGTTTCAAATTGAAGGTACAACGCCCCGGAACGGAGCAGCCGTTGGAATTCGATATTGTTCGCCGTTCTATTCAGTTGCCTTTTATTCCGTATTATGCAATGCTGGATAACAATATCGGTTATATCAATTTGAGCACTTTCTCCGGTAATCCTTCCAAAGAGTTCAAACAGGCATTTCTCGATTTGAAAAAACAGGGAATAACTTCTTTGGTTATCGACCTGCGTAATAACGGCGGCGGCTTGTTGGACGAAGCTGTGGAAATAGCCAACTTCTTTCTGCCGCGCGGCAAAACGCTGGTGACGACGAAAGGAAAGACCAAGCAGGCAAGCAATACGTACAAGACGTTGCGCGAGCCGCTGGATTTGGAAATCCCGCTGGCTGTGCTGGTGAATAGCGCTACGGCGTCCGCGTCGGAAATCTTGGCAGGCGCATTGCAGGATTACGACCGTGCAGTGGTGGTGGGTAACCGTACGTTTGGAAAAGGGCTTGTGCAGACCACTCGTCCGCTGCCTTATGGAGGTACAATGAAGCTGACGACTTCCAAATACTATATTCCGAGCGGGCGTTGTGTGCAGGCTATCGACTATAAACACCGTAATGAGGACGGCAGTGTGGGGCGTATTCCGGATAGCCTGACTACCGTATTCCACACTGCTGCCGGACGTGAGGTGCGTGACGGCGGCGGGGTTACTCCCGATATTACCGTCAAGCAGGATAAATTGCCTAATATCTTGTTTTATTTGGTGAATGACAACTTGATATTTAATTATGCTACGGAATACTGTTTGAAGCATCCGACAATTCCGGCTCCTAAAGATTTTAAGATAACGGATGCCGACTATGCCGACTTCAAGGCGATGGTACAGAAAGCTGATTTCAAGTACGACCAGCAGACCGAGAAGATTTTGAAGAACTTGAAAGAAATGGCGGAGTTTGAGGGATACCTGACGGATGCGTCGGATGAATTCAAGGCTTTGGAGAAGAAACTGTCTCATAACTTGGACCGTGATCTTGATCATTTCTCAAAGGATATAAAGGAGATGATTGCGGTGGAAATTATCAAACGTTATTACTATCAGCGGGGAAGTATCATCCAACAGTTGAAAGATGATAAAGACTTGAAGGAGGCCGTCGGAATATTGACCGCTCCGGAAAAATATAAAGAAATGCTCAGTGTCCCGCCGGTTAAGCCGGATGAGAGCAAAAAGGGAAAATAAAAAACATCATCATAATCCTTATTTTAACCGAAATAGTTCGCTATTTCGGTTTTTTAGTTTCTATCTCGTTTTTGTCCCGTTGTGCGTATGTGTGCAATCCTTTATTTTTGTAAAAATAAAACGAATAAGCGTTAAAGGGAGTTTCCTTTAGTGTTCCTGCGCTTTCCTAAGATTACTGGTATGCTGAACGAAGGAACCATAAGCAAAACACAGACAAGTTATGATGAAAAAACTATTTTGGTTGGTGCTGTCAACCGTGATTTTGACAGGACAAAGCGTTTTTGCTCAAGAAACTAATTCCGAAACCCAATCTTCTCAAAGAGAGGATTCTTTACTGCAAGTGGTAAACGAACTCTCCGGCAGAGTGAAGAAAACCGAAGATGCGGCACGTAATGAGAGAATATGGAAAAAAAGAGCCAAGTATTTTAATATCGGTTATATCACAAACCAGACTTTGACAGATAAAGTAGATGCCGAAGCGGAATGGAAAAGCGATTTCGGCGTTTCTCTGGCTTTTGGAAAAACGTATTACCTGCATAAGAAGCCACTGCTGAATATGATAAAGTTCGGTATCGATGCAACTTGGTTTGATATTTCTTATGCCAAGTATTCCGAACCGGATGCGTATGCAAATGATGGAGCCTACACACGCGCTTATGGCGATTATGGAGGTTATGACTATGACGATGAAGAAGATATTGACCTGGGTATTCATCAGATAGACGCGTCTATGCACGTAGGTCCTTCTATCACAGTCAATCCGATAGGTGACTTAAAGGTTGCCGCATATTTCCATTATGTACCTACCTACTCCATGTTGGTGATTGACGATAGTTTCGGACACGGATATGTTTCCAATTTCGCGTTTGGAGCGTCTGTCGCGTATAAGGCTATCTCATTCGGTATAGAGCATCGTTGGGCAAAGAAAGCTACTTATAACGGACTTTCCTTTGATGATGAAGGCATAGATTATGAAGATCCTGCTTTTGATGATGTGATTCAAAGCGATAAGTGGAAAATGAAATCAAAATCTTTCCGTATATTCCTTAGCTTTAGATATTAAGAATAAAGGTGCGTCAGAATCATAACTTCTGGCGCACCTTTACTGTCTGAGAGGAAATATTACTTTTCAATATAATCCCCGTTTCTCTTGATTAGCTCGATTAGCTTTTCTACCGCTTCCTCTTCGGGAATGTTTTTCTCGATGCATTCTTTCTTTTTGTATAAGCTGATTTTGCCTCGTCCTGCGCCTACGTATCCGTAGTCGGCATCGGCCATTTCACCGGGACCATTGACAATACAACCCATAATACCGATTTTAAGTCCCTTCAGATGCGATGTCGCTTGTTTGATACGGGCGATGGTACTCTCAAGGTCATAGAGTGTACGACCGCAGCCCGGACAGGAAATGTACTCGGTTTTACTGGTACGGATGCGTCCTGCCTGCAGAATACCGAAAGCTGTGGCATCTGTCACTTTATCGTTTATCGCTTTATCACCCTTTTCGCCGCTTTGGTTGAAAAGGAAAATACCGTCGCATAATCCGTCGATAATAAGCGCTCCCATATCTGCGGCCGATTTGATTTGCAGGTCTTCCGTTTCCGTTTCAGCATAATGTTGGAAGAATACAAGAGGATTCTTTAATCCTTCATTCATCAGCTGGTGCGCTAAACCGCGATATTCACCCAATCTGTTGGGGTGGTTGCTTTGTGCCACCAACACTACTTCCGGATGGTATTTCAGGCCGGCAATCACTTCGTCATTCAGTCCCATGTAGGTGACAAACAGAAATTTCAGCGATGCGTTGCATCCGCTGATAAACGGCAGCTGTTCTCCTTTGAAGGCAGGCCATACATTGGTTTGTCCTTCCCAAAGGTCGGCATCGATGATGTATTGTACGCCTTCAGCGGGATGTTCGGGTAGCTGACGACCGACGTATACATAATCGGGCATGAACTGCGGATTAAAATCCATATTTCCATCCAGGCGTGCCGCAATAACCACGGGGAGGTTCTCTCCGCCTATATTGTGCACGGCTGCCGTGGCTCTTCGGTCGGGAGAGAGATAATTGAAATCAGGAGCTGCCGCGCCCGGTATATACGGATGGTCATGATGTTGTGCGATATAATCCGCTAGTTTTCGGGCGACAGGGATTTCTGCTTCGGGAGCTTCGCTTAAAGATACGCGGATGGTATCGCCCAATCCGTCTGCCAATAAAGCGCCTATGCCTAAGGCGGACTTGATGCGCCCGTCCTCGCCGTCTCCGGCTTCCGTCACACCGAGATGCAAGGGAAAGTGCATTCCTTCTTTTTCCATTATGTCGGCAAGCAAACGCACGGTTTTTACCATGATTACGGTGTTGGATGCTTTGATGGAGATAACGACATCCGTGAATTCTTCCGCGACACAAATTCGCAGAAATTCCATGCACGATTCTACCATGCCTTCAGGGGTGTCGCCGTAACGTGACATGATGCGGTCGGATAACGACCCGTGGTTTACGCCGATACGGATAGCGGTATGATTGGCTTTACAGATGTTCAGAAACGGAACGAAACGGTCGCGTATCTTTCGGACTTCCTGCGCATATTCTTCATCGGTATATTCCAGATGTTTGAAGGTACGCGCGGCATCTACGTAGTTACCCGGATTGATACGGACTTTCTCCGCATATTGCGCTGCGACGTCTGCCACTTTCGGATTGAAATGAACATCGGCTACGAGCGGCACCATATAACCGTCCCGGCGCAGGGCGGCATTGATGTTCATCAGGTTTTCCGCTTCCTTGATGCCCTGGGTGGTGAGACGTACGTATTCTCCACCGGCATCCACAATACGCTTGGCCTGCGCCACACACGCATCGGTATCCTGCGTGGACGTGTTGGCCATGCTTTGTATGCGGATAGGATTGGAGCCGCCCATAGGGGTGGCTCCGATATTCACTTCTGATGTTTCTCGTCGGGAATAATTGAATATATCCACGTTGTTGGTGTTTAGTGATTAGTTTACTTTATACTCGTATTTCACTTCTTTCAGGTCTTCGTTCGCTTTCACGATTTTCTTTTTCAGACCTTCTTTGTAAGCGGTAAAGGCTTCTGCCAGTCCGGTATCGCTTAATGCGAGCATTTGTACGGCGAGAATGGCGGCATTCATTGCTCCATTGATGGCTACGGTGGCTACGGGGATACCCGGAGGCATCTGAATGATGGAATAAAGCGCATCTACGCCATCAAGCACGGAACCCTTTACGGGTACGCCGATTACAGGCAGCGTTGTATTGGCTGCAATGACACCGGGCAGGGCGGCAGCCATACCGGCTGCGGCGATGATTACTTTGATACCGCGTTTACGGGCGCCTTTGGCAAATTCTTCTACGGCTTCCGGAGTACGGTGAGCGGAGAGAGCGTTCATTTCGAACGGTACATGTAAATCATTGAGCAGTTGCGCGGCCTTTTCCATGACAGGAAGGTCGGAGGTACTGCCCATGATGATACTTACAATTGGAGACATATTATTTAGTTATAAGTTATAAGTGATTAGTGATTAGGGGTTAGTGATTAGGGGTTAGCGTTTGGTGATTAGGGGGAATGATGGGCGTTGATGATTTGTTTTGAAGCCTTTCCTCATCAATCGCTAATCGCTAATCGCTAATCACTAATCACTAAACGCTAATCCCTAATTCCTAATCGTTAATTAATGCTTTGTATGCTTCTGCGTCCAGCAGACTGTCGAAATCCGCATCGGCGGCAGGTTTGATTTTAATGAGCCAGCCTTCGCCGTAAGGGTCTTTATTAACCAGTTCGGGCTGTTCTTCCAAAGTCTCATTTTGTTCCAGTACTTCTCCTGCAACAGGCAAGAAAAGGTCGGAAATGGTTTTCACTACTTCGATGGTACCGAATACTTCGTCGGCGGCCAATGTTTCGCCTAGCGTTTGAATATCGACAAATACGATGTCTCCCAATTGTTCTTGGGCGTAATCGGTAATTCCTACATAAGCTACATCGCCTTCCAGGCGAATCCATTCATGTTCTTTCGTGTACTTTACATCATTAGGAAAATTCATAATCGTTAGTTTTAAGCGTTAATATTTAAAATAAGAATATGCTGAACAGGCGAAATACTAGTTTGCTGAGCGGGTGCAGCACCAACAAGGAGCAAATCAATCCTACGGCAAACCCACCCATTACCTCGCCAAGCGTATGGTGCTGCAAGATAATTCGTGCCGTACCCAATACGCCTGCAATAAGAATGAATATGCATAGCCAGCTTATCGGATTATACCCGAATAGGGCGCTGAAAGCAACCAGGCCGCCTATTATGGCGCCGGCGCCGGCCATGTGTTCGCTGAGTTTCCATTTCAAATTGACAATCACGCAGATAATCATCATGATGAGGGCGGCAAGGATAATTCCCGTCATGTACCAGGGGATATTCAACCGGTGCATCATGAGCAGGCAGAATACATAGGAGGTAATGGTCAGAATGAAAGGTATGTATCTTCGTTTCCGCTCCGTCAGGTCTTCGGGACTGAACCCGTTGATTTTACGAAAGAGGAAGATGGTAAGAGTAGGCATAAGGATTGTAAAGCAATACACCACTCCCAGTACAATCAGTTTGTATTGCAGGGGCATGATTCGCAGGTACGAGAATACGAATAGAATCAGGAACGCCATGAAAGGTATGGAAAACGGTGTGAACATCACCGAAATTACCTTGGCTGTCCTGATAAGGGTCTTGTCAGTTATAATATGTTGTTCTACGGCCATTTCTTTATTTTTGCATTATCACTCCGTCACTTTATCATCTTTTGTTTCTACTTTCTCAGTCTTGCTACCGGAATATTCAATTGCTGGCGGTATTTGGCTACGGTACGGCGGGCAATCGGGTATCCTTTTTCTTTCAGGATTTCGGTCAGTTCGTCATCGGTATAAGGCTTCTTCTTATTCTCGTTGTCAATGCATTCCTTAAGGATTTTCCGTATTTCCCGTACGGACATCTCTTCGCCGTCTTCCGTAACATATCCGTCGTTGAAGAAGAACTTCAGCGGATAGATGCCGTAGTTGGTCTGTACATATTTACTGTTGCTGACGCGGGAGATCGTTGAAATATCGAGTCCCGTACGTTCGGCCACATCTTTCAGTATCATGGGGCGAAGCAGTGACTCGTCACCGTCCAGAAAGAAAGGACGTTGCAGGTCGATGATGGCCTGCATGGTAGTCATCAAGGTGTTCTGACGTTGTTTGACGGCATCGATAAACCCCTGTGCCGCATCCATTTTCTGTTTCAGAAACATCATGGCCTCTTTGGATTCTTTAGACTGGTTCGCCTTGTTTTTGGTATGTTCCTCTACCATTTCGGTGAAATCGCGGCTCATACGCAGTTCGGGAACATTCCGGTTGTTGAGCGACAGGTTGATTGTGCCGTCGTCATAGGTATCTACAATAAAGTCCGGCACGATTTGTTGCAGGTTTTTGCCGATGGCTTCACCTAATGATGCGCCCGGACGCGGGTTCAGTTTGCAGATTTCTTTGATGGCTTGCTGAAAGGCTTCTTCTTCCAATCCGAGTTTCTGTTGTATTTTGTCCCAGTGCTTGCGGGTGAACTCTTCGTAACATTCGGCGATAATGGCTTCTTCGATATAAAGCAGCGGATTGGGTGTGAAATGTTGCTGCTCTATCTTGCGCCGTATCTGGATGAGGAGACACTCCTGCAAATCGCGGGCTCCCAATCCGGCGGGGTCGAAGTCCTGAATGATTTTTAATACTTCTTCCAGTTCTTCGGTGGTAGCTTCGATGCCTGCATAAATGGCAAGCTCGTCGCTGATACTTTCCAAAGACTTGCGCAACAGGCCGTCGTCGTCCAATGAGCCGATAAGATATTCGGCCAATTCACGCTGGTGCTCGGTGAGGTTACGTTCACCCAGCTGCTCTTTCAGGGTTTCATAGAAAGAAGTAGCGTCGGAGAAAGGAATCTCTTCGGCTTGCTCTCCTTTGCTTCGGTTGTTTTCCTGCAATTTATAGTCGGGTATGTCGTCTTCGTTGAGATAGTCGCTTAAAGAATCATAATCGGTGTCTCCGCCGTCTTCTGCGTTGGAGTCTGCGTCGGAAGTATCGGAATATTCATCACTGGCGGCATCATCCTTCCCCTCTTCCAGTGCAGGGTTTTCCAGAAGTTCGGCACGTACACGGTCTTCCAGCTCTATTGCCGGAAGCTCCAACAGCTTTACCACCAGAATCTGTTGTGGTGATAGCGTCTGTATCTGCTGTTGCGCTTGGGTCTGTATCTGTCGGGAACCTTGTGCCATACTTTACTTTATTTACTCGCTGCAAAGATAAGTTTTATCTTCGCACTTTTTGCAAAAATAGTGAATAGTTCGGGAACGAGAAATCTTCTCTTATTATATTTAACAAGAAAGACGCAGCTTGGTTGTGTTTTGCACTGTATGAGTAGAGGTCGCTTCACGGGTGAGATAGTATTAAAAGGCTTATAATATGATATTAAAAGCCTTTCAATACTATATTATAAGCCTTTTAATACTATCTTACCATAGGGAAGACAGGGGTAGGGCATTGGACACGGGTTCGGCTACTGAATGGTTCTTCTTCATACATGTTCGGGTTTTATCTTATCCTTTCAAATTTTCTTCTTATCTTTGTGGTATAACTATTAAAATTACGGAATATCATGTTTGCTAAAGAAACGTATATACAGCGTCGGGCCCTGCTGAAGAAAAACATAGGCTCAGGAGTGTTGCTGTTCTTAGGTAATGACGAGCAAGGACTGCATTATGAAGATAATACCTTCCGTTATCGCCAGGATTCTACATTTTTATATTATTTCGGCTTGTCGTTTGCCGGTTTGTCGGCGATTATCGACCTTGACGGGGACAAGGAGATTATATTTGGAGATGAGCTCACGATTGACCATATCGTCTGGATGGGCACCCAGCCTACCCTGAAAGAGAAAAGTGAGCGTGTGGGCATTACGGATGTGATGCCTTCTTCCGACATCGCGGACTATCTTCACAAAGCGGTGCGCAAAGGACAGACCGTGCATTATCTCCCCCCTTACCGGGCGGAACATAAGTTGAAACTGATGGACTGGCTGGGCATTCCGCCTGCACGCCAGGAAGGTTCTGTCCCTTTTATCCGTGCGATTGTGGCGCAGCGCAGCTATAAGTCCGCCGAAGAAATAGAAGAAATAGAAAAGGCGTGTAATGTGACGGCCGATATGCATATTACGGCAATGAAAGTACTCCGTCCGGGCATGTGCGAATACGAAGTCGTAGCGGAGATGAACCGGGTGGCCGAGTCCAATAATTGCGAGCTTTCTTTTGCGACGATTGCTACGGTCAACGGACAGACTTTGCACAATCATTACCATGGCAATAGAGTGAAGCCGGGAGATTTATTCCTGATTGATGCCGGTGCGGAAGTTGAGTCGGGTTATGCGGGTGATATGTCTTCCACGATTCCTGCCGATAAAACATTTACCCCTCGCCAGCGAGCCGTTTACGAGATTCAGAATGCGATGCATCTGGAGTCTGTCAAGGCGCTTCGTCCGGGTATTTCTTATATGGATGTTTATGACCTTTCCGCCCGTGTTATGGTAGAGGGCATGAAAAGCCTCGGCCTGATGAAAGGTAATGCCGAAGATGCCGTGCGCGAAGGCGCGCATGCCTTGTTCTATCCTCATGGATTGGGACATATGATGGGGCTGGATGTGCATGATATGGAAAACCTCGGAGAGATTTGGGTGGGTTACAACGGTCAGCCCAAGAGTACGCAGTTCGGCCGTAAGAGCCAGCGTCTTGCCATTCCTCTGGAACCGGGCTTTGTACATACCGTTGAACCGGGCATTTACTTTATTCCCGAACTGATAGACCTGTGGAAAGGTGAGAAGAAGTTTAAGGACTTCATCAACTATGATAAAGTGGAAGAATACCGCAACTTCGGCGGTATCCGCAATGAAGAAGATTATCTGATAACGGAAACCGGTGCACGTCGCTTAGGCAAAAAAATTCCGTTGACACCGGAAGAGGTGGAAGCGTTGAGATAATTGAAAGTTGGGAGTTGAGAGTTGGCTGCGCTATTATGCTGCATGGTAACTCTCAACTCCCAACTTTCAACTGCCTAAGCGTGTAGTTCCAATACAAACCGTGCCCCTTTTGTGTAGCTGCCGTCCAGTGTCAGGCTGCCATTCATTTTGGCGGCAATCAATGAACAGATGGGCAATCCCAAGCCATCGCCCTTTGTCAGGTCTTTTACTTCGGTAAAGGGTTTGAATATGTCTTCCCGTTGCTCTTCGGGGATGCCGCAACCCGTATCGCTGATAATGAACTGATGCGTATGGGCGCCGCGTTTCTTGAAATCCAACCATATTTTTCCGCCTGCGGGAGTATATTCGGCGGCGTTCTCCAATAAATGTAGCAAGATGCGTTCCAAGTGTTCCGGGTTAATTTTCACATTCAGTTTGGGAGCGTTGACGGTGAGGGTGACGTCTTCTTGTACCTTGCCCCTTACTTTGTCCATGATGCTTTCGCAGAAAGTCGAGATATTTTTCTCCTGTACTTCGTAAGGCTCCGACAGGCTGTTCTCCAGTTCGGACAGCTCTTGAATGTGACCGGAGAAAGTACGCAACGCTTGTACACCGGGCAGCTTCGGGTCGAGGGTATCCAAAGTAGGCTCCATCTGGGAGGAGATATTCTGAATGAATTCGGTCTTTAGCTCATTGTGCTCGTTGGCGATGCTGATGGCTTTCTTTTGTTTGCGTGTCAGCATGATGAAGCGTAATAATATGACGGCTCCTATCGCTAATGCCGCAGCTAAAATGGCTGCCAGGATGCAGAGGCCGATGATGATATACTGCTTGGCGGAGAGGGAATCGTCTTTCTCCTGAATGGTGGCCAGACTTTCATCATATTTCTTTTTCACTATATTCAGCTCGTCTTGTGCGGTAAGCGCCTTAACGGAATCTGTCCAGATGATATATTTGTCGTAGGTACGCGCTACCAGCCCCGCATTGTTCGCTTTGCGGGCAATGCTTATGAGGGTCTTGTAACATTCGTCTACTTTGGCGTAATTCTTTTGCTGCTTGTATTGCTCTATCAGCTTCTTGAAGGCCGCATCCCCCTGTGAGTTCATGCCGAAAGTATAGTAATAATCGGCTTGGGTGTACAGGAAATCATTGCTTAAAGAATCATTCCCGGCTGCTTTGGCGGTCTCTTCCAGCTTGTTCAACTGTTCTTTGGCGCGGGCGGGATTTTTGGTGTTGATGTACATCTGTAACCGTTCTTTGTTGATACGGAAACGCAGGTCGGGGAGCTTCTTTTTAAGCTTTTGTTCACCGGTTCCCACCAACTGCTCGGCGCCGCGCAGAAGCTCGAACGCTTCTTTATAATAGTTTTCCCGATGATAGAGGGCGCTGGCATTGACACCGCATTCTACCGCTTGCGTATATTCTTCCTGCGAGGCAAAGGAATTGTAGGCTTGAAGAAAGAGATAGCGGGCTTTGATATATTCTTTTTTGGCAAGGCTTTCTTGCGCTTGTTTCATCAGTTCATCGGCGCGGCTTTGCGCATAGGTTTGGGTACACAGGCAGAAAAATGCCGCCAAAAGTATTGTAATGATTCTTTTCATTATAGGTGAGTTTGTTTTATTTGCATACAAAGTTAGAACTTTCTTTGCTATATTGTATGCGGAAATTTAAAAAGGTTGTTTTCGCAGCCGGCTTAGTACTTGAAACTGCTGCCACCCAAGAACTCCCTGAGCAGGGATGTCGGTGGAATTTCCTTGTCCTGTACCGGTGTGAAGTACTTGATGAACTTCATGAGCCGGTAGGCTTCGGCGTATTCGGGACAATTGCGCGGCACGCCGGTAAGTATGGGCTCTGCATGGCAACGCAGTACGGCAAACTCGAATAACAAGGCGGAGTTGAACATGACATCGGCATTCTCTTGATAAGGGAATATCCATTTGTCTTCGCCTGCACGCACGCTGGGCCAGCGTGAGATGGTTTCCTGAGCCGAATATCCCCGATAGTTGAAGTCGCGGATGATGCGGCGCAACAAGCGGTTGTCCGTTGTGGGAATCCAGTTGTGGTCGTCCAGCGAGATGGTTGTCAGTGCGGATACGTAAATCTTGTATTTACTTTCAGCGGGAATTTGCGGGGTAAGCTCCGGATTCAGGGCATGAATTCCTTCCAATATAAGAATGGTGTGCTCGTCGATACGCAGCTTGTCTCCTTTATATTCTTTTTTGCCCAGCGTAAAGTTGAACCGGGGAAGCTCCACCTCTTCTCCCCGCAGTAAGGCTTGCAACTGGTTGTTGAACAGCTCGAGGTCGAGGGCGTAAAGGGATTCGTAATCGTAATCGCCGTTTTCATCGCGTGGGGTGTCTTCGCGGTCTACGAAGTAATTATCTAATGAGATGGGATAGGGGCGCAGGCCGTTGGTCATCAACTGTACCGAGAGCCGTTTGCTAAAGGTCGTTTTCCCGGACGAGGAAGGACCGGAGATCAGTACGAGCTTTACGCGGTTGCCGTTTTCTCCCCGGTGGTAGATTTCATCGGCAATCTGGGCTATCTTCTTTTCTTGCAGGGCTTCGGCCACATTAATCAAATCGGTGGCATGCCCTTCTTCGCAGGCAAGGTTGAAGTCGCCTACGTTGCTTAATCCCATGATATAGTTCCAACGCAGGTGTTCTTTGAATACATCGAGCATCTTTTCCTGTTTTACCACTTCTTCCAGTACGGTCGGGTTTTCCTTGTTCGGGATGCGCAGCAGGAGGCCGTCGTAATATTTTACGATGTCGAACAGTTTGATAAAGCCTGTGCTGGGTAACAGGTTACCGTAATAGTAATCCACCGTATCTCCCAGCGTATAATAATAGGTATATAGGGAACCGGATGTTTCCAGCAGCTTTACTTTGTCGTTCATTCCCCGTTCGCTGAATACCCGCACGGCTTCGGTGGTATGGCATTCGGTACGGCGGAAAGGGATGTCTTCGGCTATGATTTCCTGCATCCGTTTCTTTATGGCCGACACGTCTTCCAGCTCGATAGGCCGTCCGATGCGGAGATTGCAGAAATAGCCTTTGGATACGGGGTGTTCCACAAACAGCTTTCCTTCCGGAAATAATTCACTGACAGCCTTATATAGGATAAAGCAGAGTGAGCGGACATACGTACGCATGCCGGAAGAATCCCGTACATCCAGAAATTCCACGTCTTTATTATTATATACCCGGAAATTCAGTCCTTCGGAACGGTTATTTACTTTGGCGCTGACTACCGGATAAGGAAAATTAAGATTAAAACCGTAATAAATATCCAAAAGTGAGCTTCCTATAGGGAATTCTTTAGAAATATTATTATTTTTGCAACAAATTTGTAACATGTGTTTCATGATGTCTTTTTTTGGGGTGATTAATACGTTAAATATAAGACATAATAACAAATGGCACAACGAAACACTTTAACTAATTAAAGATGGAATATTCTTTTTATGATTTTTTAAAGCTGCTTGGCTCATTGGCATTGTTCCTCTACGGAATGAAAATTATGAGTGAGGGACTTCAAAAATTCGCCGGCGACCGCTTGCGGAAGATTTTAACCGCTATGACGACCAACCGGGTGACCGGCGTTCTGACAGGTGTGCTTATCACGGCGCTCATCCAGTCTTCCTCGGCAACTACCGTCATGGTAGTGAGTTTTGTCAATGCCGGGCTGCTGACCTTGTCACAATCTATCGGTGTTATCATGGGTGCCAATATCGGTACTACCGTTACGGCCTGGATTATCTCCGCATTGGGATTTAAGGTCGACATCGCTGCTTTTGCCCTTCCTCTTTTAGCCTTTGGCATTCCTCTTATGTTTTCTCAAAAAAGCGCCCGCAAGTCCATAGGTGAGTTTATCTTTGGCTTCTCTTTCCTTTTCATGGGGCTTTCTTTGCTGCAATCCAATGCCCCCGACTTGAGCCATAACCCGGATATGCTGGCTTTTGTGCAGGACTATACGGACATGGGATATCTGTCCATTCTGTTATTTGTCTTGATAGGAACGGTATTGACCATGATTGTGCAGGCTTCCGCGGCGACAATGGCGATAACTCTTATTATGTGTGCCAATGGCTGGATTAGTTTTGAATTGGGAGCGGCGCTTGTGCTCGGTGAGAATATCGGTACGACCATAACGGCCAATCTTGCGGCGCTTACCGCCAATACGCAGGCAAGGAGGGCTGCGTTGGCGCATCTGGCGTTCAATGTCTTCGGTGTTATATGGGTATTGTGCTTGTTTGTGCCTTTTACGCAAGGAGTATCTTGGTTTGTGGAAAATGTAATGGGTACTAACGATCCCGCCGTTGCCGTTTCATTCAAGCTGTCGGCTTTCCATACTTGTTTTAATATCTGCAATGTGTTGATATTGATATGGTTCGTGAAGTTTATAGAGCGTACGGTTTGTGCCATTATCCCGCAGAAGGAGCAGGACGAGGAATATCGCCTGCGCTTTATCACGGGTGGTATGCTTTCTACGGCCGAGCTTTCCATTTTGCAGGCGAGCAAGGAGATTCATCTGTTTGCGGAACGTACGCATCGTATGTTCGGCATGGTGCGCGACTTGCTGCATACCGATAAAGATGATGATTTCAATAAACTGTTCAGCCGGATAGAGAAGTACGAGAATATCAGCGACAGTATGGAACTGGAGATTGCCAACTATCTGAACCAGGTGTCGGAAGGCCGTTTAAGTTCTGAGAGTAAGTTGCAAATCCGGGCTATGCTACGCGAGGTGACGGAGATAGAGAGTATCGGTGACAGTTGTTACAACTTGGCGCGTACTATCAATCGCAAGCGTCAGGCGAATCTGGAATTTACGGAGAAGCAATACGAGCATATCCATTTTATGATGAAGCTGACCGATGATGCTCTCGGACAAATGATTGTGGTGGTAGAACGTACGGAACATCAAGGTATCGATGTGAACAAGTCGTTTAACCTTGAAAATGAAATCAACAATTACCGCAACCAGTTGAAGAATCAGAATATCCTTGACGTCAACAACAAGGAATATGATTATCAGATGGGTGTCTATTATATGGATATCATTGCGGAATGTGAAAAGCTGGGCGATTACGTTGTCAACGTGGTGGAAGCCAGCAGTGATATAAAAGAAAAGAAAGCGTCTTAGGACGCTTTCTCAAATTCATCTTTGCCTACTCCACACAAGGGGCAAACCCAATCATCGGGAAGGTCTTCAAAGGATGTTCCCGGTTCTATTCCGTTTTCAGGATCTCCCAGTTCCGGGTCATAAACGTATTCGCAAATAGTGCAGATGTACTTTTCCATAACTTTCTTTTATTTAAAATTCTTCTTTAATAACAATTGAAGTCTCCTTTTTGTTTACCGTTCAGGTAAAAAAAGTGCATTTGTTATCCCAACCTCCAAAACGCATCTTTATGGAGATGACCGGTGGGAGCGGAAGCCGGAATAATTAAAAAAGGAGCACCGGATTTGTAAAACCTATAAAAAGATTTAATAACATTCTCTATACAAATTATTGTTGTATTTTTGCAATTCAATTTAAACCTAACGATTTGCATGACTGCAACAAAGGATGATTTTTATCACGTCGGACTTACCGACGATGAAGTACGGAAGAGCCGTACCGAGCATGGTGTAAACCTGTTGACACCCCCGAAGCGCCCGTCTTTGTGGAAACTCTATCTGGAAAAGTTTGAAGACCCGGTAGTAAGAGTACTGTTGGTGGCCGCTTTCTTCTCTTTGATTATCTCCGTAGTAGAGAACGAGTATGCCGAAACAATCGGTATCATAGCTGCTATCTTGCTGGCTACGGGTATCGGTTTCTTTTTTGAATACGATGCCAATAAAAAGTTCGATTTGCTGAATGCGGTGAACGAGGAAACACTGGTAAAGGTTATCCGTAACGGGCGCGTACAGGAAATTCCCCGTAAGGATGTGGTGGTCGGCGATGTTATTATTCTGGAAACCGGCGAGGAAATCCCTGCTGACGGTGAATTGCTGGAAGCCATTTCCCTGCAAGTAAACGAATCCAATCTTACAGGTGAGCCTGTGATAACCAAAACTACCGTGGAAGCCGATTTCGATGAAGAAGCCACTTATGCTTCCAATCGTGTGCTGCGCGGTACAACGGTAGTCGACGGGCATGGAGTTATGCGCGTGGAGTCCGTAGGCGATGCTACGGAGATTGGAAAAGTGGCTCGCCAGAGTACGGAACAAAGTACCGAGCCTACTCCGTTGAATATCCAACTTACAAAACTTGCCAACCTCATAGGAAAAATCGGTTTCTCGGTAGCCGGTCTTGCATTCGCCATCTTCTTTATAAAGGATGTGGTTCTGGTGTATGATTTTGCCTCATTCCATACCTTTGAGCAATGGCTGCCCGCACTGAAGGCCACTTTGCAGTACTTTATGATGGCGGTAACGTTGATTGTTGTTGCCGTTCCCGAAGGTCTGCCCATGAGTGTGACGCTCAGTCTGGCGCTGAATATGCGCCGTATGCTTTCCACCAATAACCTGGTGCGGAAGATGCACGCTTGCGAAACGATGGGGGCGATAACCGTTATCTGCACGGACAAGACGGGGACGCTGACACAAAACCTGATGCAGGTGTACGAACCGAATTTCTACGGATTGAAGAACGGGCGGGAAATAGGAGAAGATGATTTAAGCAAACTGGTAATAGAGGGTATCAGCGCCAATTCCACTGCTTTTCTGGAAGAGATAACTCCGGGAGAGAAGCCCAAGGGGGTAGGGAATCCTACCGAGGTGGCTTTACTTCTGTGGCTCGATAGCCAAAAACGTAATTATCTGGAGTTGAGAGAGGCTGTCAAGGTACTTGACCAGTTGACTTTCTCTACCGAACGGAAGTTTATGGCAACACTGGTACACTCTCCTCTGATTGGGAAGAAGGTACTTTATGTAAAGGGCGCTCCCGAAATCGTATTGGGAAAATGTAAGGACGTTCTTTTGGACGGTAAGCGGGTGGATGCGGCAGAATATCGTTCTACGGTAGAGGCTCAGTTGCTGAACTACCAGAACATGGCGATGCGTACGCTCGGTTTTGCCTATAAGATAGTAGACGACACGGAACCGGCCGACTGTGTGGCATTGGTCGCAGAGAATGATTTGTCTTTCCTCGGCGTTGTAGCTATCAGCGACCCTATACGTCCGGATGTGCCTGCGGCGGTCGCAAAATGCCAGTCGGCAGGTATCGGCGTCAAGATAGTAACGGGAGATACGCCGGGTACGGCAACCGAAATCGCACGGCAAATCGGTTTATGGCAACCGGAAGATACGGAGCGCAACCGTATTACGGGTGCTGCCTTTGCAGACCTGACGGACGAGGAAGCGCTCGACCGGGTGTTGGATTTGAAGATTATGTCGCGCGCCCGTCCTACCGATAAGCAACGTCTCGTTCAGCTATTGCAACAGAAAGGTGCGGTGGTAGCCGTGACAGGTGACGGAACCAATGACGCTCCGGCCTTGAACCATGCGCAGGTGGGATTGTCTATGGGAACGGGAACGTCTGTCGCCAAAGAAGCAAGCGATATCACATTGTTGGACGACTCTTTCAACAGTATCGGTACGGCCGTAATGTGGGGACGTTCTTTATATAAGAATATACAGCGTTTCATCGTATTCCAACTGACGATTAACTTCGTGGCATTGTTCATCGTATTGCTTGGCTCGTTGGTGGGTACAGAATTGCCGTTGACCGTAACGCAGATGTTGTGGGTGAACCTGATTATGGATACCTTTGCAGCTTTGGCTTTGGCGTCTATTCCGCCCAGTGAAAGCGTGATGAAAGAGAAACCCCGCAAAAGTACCGATTTCATTATAACCGGGTCCATGAGAAATTACATTCTCGGTATGGGCACTACTTTCCTTGTATTGCTTATGGGCATGTTGTTCTGGTTTAATAACGAAGAGGGAGGTATGACTGTACAGCGCTTGACTGTCTTTTTTACCTTCTTTGTTATGCTGCAATTCTGGAACCTGTTCAATGCGAGAGTATTCGGTACATCGGACTCCGCTTTTAAGGGAATGTCCAAATCTTACGGTATGGAGCTGGTGGTACTTGCCATTTTGGGCGGTCAGTTTGTCATCGTACAGTTCGGCGGGGCGGTATTCCGTACGGAGCCGCTTGATTTCACGACATGGGCGATAATCATTGCTTCTACTTCTTTGGTATTATGGGTGGGCGAAGGGATTCGTCTTGTCCGACGTCTAATGCAAAAATGAGAGGATGAAAAGAAAAGGAATTAAAAACCTTATAGTGGACTTTGGCGGCGTACTGATTGATTTAGACCGCCAACGCTGTTTGGAAAACTTCAGAGAGTTGGGATTGCAGGATGTAGAGCATACCCTCGACATATATCATCAACAGGATTTCTTCCAGCAATATGAGAAAGGCCTTATCTCCAGTGCCGATTTTCGGAATGTGATACGGGAAAAGATAGGAAGAGACGTTGCCGATGCCCGTATTGATGCCGCATGGAACAGTTTTCTGGTGAGCATACCGACCTATAAACTGGACTTGTTATTGGCTTTGCGTAAGGATTATGTGGTATACCTGTTGAGCAATACCAATGAAATCCATTGGGAGTGGTCTTGTGAGCACGCCTTTCCCTATAAGGCATTCCGCGTAGAAGATTATTTCGAGCATATTTTCCTGTCTTATGAGATGAAGATGGCAAAGCCCGACGAGGAAATCTTCCGGAAAGTGCTGGATGATGCAGGCTTAGACCCGAAAGAAACTTTCTTTATCGATGATTCGGAAACTAATTGTCTGACTGCCCGGTCATTGGGAATTTCCACCTACACCCCGAAAGCCGGTGAGGACTGGGGGCATTTATTTAAATAAACCAATCGTATAAGGTGAGTATGCAGCTATGTTCCGGAATATCCGGCAAAGAACTCCTGCCCAGTGTAGCCACCATCGGCTTTTTTGACGGAGTGCATCGGGGACATCGGTTTCTGATAGAACAGGTGTGCAAGGCTGCGGCTGCACGTGGACTTGCTTCGTCGGTCATTACCTTTCCCGTACATCCCCGCAAGGTCATGCAACCCGGTTTTCATCCCGAGCTGCTCACTACTTGCGATGAGAAAGTTGCCCTGCTTGCCGGTACAGGTGTGGATTACTGCGTCATGCTTGATTTTACGCTTGACTTGGCTCGTCTTTCGGCCAAGCAATTTATGGCTGCCTTGAAGCAAGACTATCAGGTACAGGCTTTGGTAATCGGTTATGACCACCGTTTCGGGCATAATCGCAGTGAGGGATTTGATGATTATGTACGTTACGGGCGGGAACTGGGAATGGAAGTGATATTGGCGCAGGCCTATTCAACTGACGCGATGACGGTCAGTTCCTCGGCTGTCCGCCGTCTTTTGCTGGAAGGAAACGTTTCGGAAGCGGCAGACTGCCTGGGGTATCATTTCTTTTTGAACGGTACGGTTGTGAACGGTTATCACGTCGGACGCAAGATAGGCTTTCCGACCGCCAATCTATGTGTCAACGATTCTGAAAAACTGGTTCCGGCTGACGGAGTATACGCCGTTTATGTCTTTCTCGGTGAGAAGAAGCATACGGGAATGTTGAGTATCGGTTACCGCCCGACGTTGAATAATGGCATAGACCGTAGCATCGAGGTGCATATCTTCAATTTTGACGCTGATATTTACGATCAACCTATGCGGCTGTCTTTCGTCCGCCGTACCCGCCCGGAGCTGAAGTTCGATTCCATAGACGAATTGATAGCGCAACTCCATAAAGACGAGGCGGAAATCACCGCTATCCTTTCATAATACCGCTTTCTGCGTTGCCGTTATTGGGTCTCTTCTTGCATATTTATTGAAAAACATATCTTTTTTATCGTTTTTCGATAAAAAGATACTGTTTCTTTTTGTCTTTTCAGAAAAAGCTCCTTTATTTGCATATCGAAAAACGATAAATTCTTATTGAAAAACAGAATTTGAGGTAAGAATAAGTACTGATTATAAAAAGTCCATGGTTATGAAAAGAGCCTTTATGAGTATTACGTTGCTGGTACTGTCACTGTCTATGGTGATGATGTTATTAATGGGAGTTGTTACCACTGCTTGACGAGTTCACGGGAAAATGTGTATCTTTACACGCTTTTAAAAAAGAAGAGAACGATGAAAACAGCGATAAAACTGGTTTTGATTTATTTTGTGATGCAGATTTTGGCCGCATTGTTGGTGATGCCTTTCACAATGCTTTATTCTTACGCGGTCAACGGTACGATAGATGATACGAGTACCGCGGCTTTGGCTCCGAGCATGTTGCTGGGATTTGTAGGTATGGGAGCTTATCTGTGGAGAAAGGGGTATCTGAAGGGAGATAAAAGGATATGGTCTCCGGTGTCGGTCGCTTATCTGGGATGGAGCGTCGTTATAGGTCTTGCCACTATTTTCCTGATAGACTTTGTGATGTCCAAACTGTCTTTCCTGCCTGATTGGATGGGAGCTACATTCGATGTGCTGCAATCGGGTTGGCTGGGTATTATCTGTATCTCGGTGTTAGGGCCTGTTTTAGAGGAGATGCTGTTTCGCGGGGCGATTACCAAAGTGCTGTTGCAAAAGTACAGTCCGGTGAAGGCTATTATCCTTTCCGCCCTTATTTTCGGAATTTTCCATATTAATCCGGCACAGGTGGTGGGCGCTGTATTGTCGGGTGTCTTGTTTGCCTGGCTTTATTATAAAACGGGCAGCCTCGTTCCCGGAATTCTGATACATATCCTGAACAACAGCCTGTCGGTATTCCTCAGTTTGCATTATCCGGATGTGGAGTATACGTCCGATTTGTTGGGAGAACCGGCGTATTGGATATGTCTGGCGGTAGCGGTGGCGTTACTTGCCGTTTCTTATAAAGTGATGAATGCTTATCGTTCTCCGGATTCTAATACGCTTAAAGTATGAAAAGAAGACTGAACATTCTTTGTATAATTGTAGTGCTCGTACTGGGTTATTCGGTTCTTGAAACCGGTTACTATTTCATTGTGGGAGTAAAAGCCGGGGTAGAAGCCGGCGCCGAAAACGCTGTTTCTGCCGAAAACAGGAAAGAACTGATAAATATGAAGTATATCAGTCTGCTGCCGGAGCACCTTTCCAAAGTAGGTAATAACGGTCTTTTCCAGGATTCCGTTTATAATGAGAAGAGCGGCGAGTATGTGCCGGTGTCTTTCAATTCGATGATGGTCAGCGTCGATACGAAGTCCGCGACTATGGAGCAGGCGGCCTTTTCTTTACTGAATTTGCTTCACATGGCTATATGTATATGGGCCATCGTCCTTTTTGTCCGTTTGGTGATTTCCATCAATAAGTCCGATATCTTCAACTGGAAGAACGTCCGCCGTCTGCGTCTGTTGGGGACGACACTGATTATCAGTTTTTGTACGGCGCTTCTTCCGGCGTATCTTACTTTCAGAAGCGTAGAAAAGGTATTCTCCGTCCGCGGTTATGAACTGGACCTTTCGGATATGGTGAATACCACTACCCTGGTATTGGGAATCTCCACTCTGATTGTAGCCGAGGTATTCGCTATCGGGTTGAAGATGAAAGAGGAACAGGACTTGACGATTTAACGGAATATTGAGAAAAAGATAATGATTATAGTAAACCTTGACATAATGATGGCCCGAAGGAAAATATCTTTGGGGGAGTTGGCGGAGAAGATTGACATTACGCCGGCAAATCTTTCTATTCTGAAAACCGGTAAGGCGAAGGCTATTCGCTTTTCTACGTTAGAGGCTATCTGTAAGGTATTGGATTGCCAGCCGGGAGATATACTGGAATATGTGGAGGGAGAAGAAAAGTAAAGTAAAGCGGTATTTATATAGAGGTTGTGTCAAAATGCACTTGATGATTTCTTTCAGGGAAGGATTACACGGATTTCACAGATTTACTTTATCCTTTTTCCGTGAAATCCGTGTAATCCTTCCCTGAAAAACAAACAGTAAACGTTCTTTTGTTCTTCCGTCCGGAACTACACGCTACTCAGGCATTCGTTCCTTTTGCCTTGAATGCCAACGCATACATCCGCATCTGCTTCACCATGGAGAGCAATCCGTTGCTGCGTGTAGGAGAAAGGTGCTCCTTCAGTCCTATCTTATCTATAAAGTAAAGGTCGGCATTCAGAATCTCGTCCGGTGTATGTCCGGAGAGCACTTTGATGAGCAGTGAAATAATCCCTTTCACGATTAAAGCGTCGCTTTCCGCCTGGAAAACGATTTTACCGTTTTCCTCGTCCGCTTGCAGCCACACACGGCTTTGGCAACCTTCAATTAGATTTTGTTCCGTCTTATATTTGTCGTCCAGCGGTTCCTGTTCGTTTCCTAAGTCGATGAGGAGTTGGTAGCGATCCATCCAATCGTCGAAATCGTTGAATTCGGCGATTACTTCATCTTGTACTTCGTTGATACTCATAATAATTTATCTTTAGTATTTATTTCTCTTTGTAGATAACTTCCATCACCGTTTGGCCTACTGCCTTCAGGGTGTTGCGGTCGATGCCGTCCATATCATCCTTCAGGGTATGCCAGTTCTCGTAGAATCCGGTTTCCTCGCTGTATTGAATGATGTCGATGGTAGGAATCCGTGCATTCCGGTATACAAAAAGGTGGTCGTCCGTTACGGTACTCCCTTTTTCTTTTACGAAATAACGGCCGTAGCCTAAGTTGTTGGCGGCGTTCCATACTTTCCGGTTGATGTCTTTGGCAAATTCCTCGGAATATCTTTCGTAGAAGAAAGTGGCGTCTTTGGCGCCCACCATGTCCAGAAGAATGCCGAAACGTGCGTTGTATCCCTGCACATGAGGGTTCTGCGCCCAGTATTGCGAGCCGAGCCCCCAGTATTCCTCTTTATGATTACCCGTATAGGATTGGTGAGGCCCGTAGTCTTCGGCGTCCACCAATACGATGTCGATACCCAGTTCCGGCAGTTGCTTATGGAGTTGGCGGGCAATTTCGAGCAGTACGCCTACACCGCTTGCCCCGTCGTTGGCACCGAGAATGGGTGTATGCCGTTTCGTTTCATCAGGGTCGGCATCCGCCCAGGGACGGCTGTCCCAATGAGAGAGAAGCACGATGCGTTTCTTTGTTTCGGGCTTGTAGCTGCCGATGATATTGCGTGCTTTCAGCAGAGTGCCGTCGTAGGCGATTAAATCCGCTTGCTGGTTGTATACCGTGGCGCCGAATTGTTCCAGCTTCTTTGCGAGATACTCCCCGCAGGCTTTATGCGCCGCGGTATTGGGTACGCGAGGCCCAAAGCCCACTTGCGCCTTGACATACCGGTAAGCGCTGTCCGCATCGAATTGGGGCACGCTGACCGTACTCCCGGGTTGTTTTTCCTCACTGTCCGTAGTACCTTTGCTTTTATTGCTGCACGCTACCATTGCTATGAGCAGCAGTAGGGATAGGGGGATGATTGTATAATTCCGTTTCATTCTTTGTGGGTATTAAAACTTAGTTTCACTTCTTTCTTTCCGACTTCCAGCGTGACCCGCGCACCGTTAATCATCGGTACGTTCATCGTGACGTGCCCCACTGGAAAGCCGAAGCATATGGGGTAATCGTATTCTTTGACCAAATCGGCCAACGCGCCGTACAGGTCTTTGCCTAAAGACATGTTCTCCTCGTATTCGGTGAATTGCCCGATGACGAGCCCGGACAGCTTTTCGAGTACGCCGCCCAGCTTTAGATTGTACATCATGCGTTCCACCGCATGGGGACGCTCGCCTATGTCCTCAATGAAGAGCACCGTACCTTCTGCCGGAATATCGTAGGGCGTTCCGCGCAGTCCGTAGAACACGGATATGTTGCCGCCCCGGAGGATGCCCGTACCCTCGCCTTTGTGATTGAACTTATGTGCCGGGCAGGTATAGCCGAACGAGGCTTCTTCTTGCAGTTTATTGCCGAACAGGATGTCTTTCAAGGCCTGGGTACAAAAGTCGTCTTCCGGCTCCACGGTGAGATGCCGCGCCATGGGAGCGTGCAGCGAAGCGAAGCCGTTTTGCTGGAGCACATTGTGCAGGGCGGTGATATCACTGAAACCGATAAGCCATTTGGGATGTTGGCGGAACTTGGTAAAGTCAAGCTGTCCCACCAGATGCACAGCGCCGTATCCGCCGCGACTGCAAAGGATAACTTTGGCTTTCTCGTCGTCCATGGCTTCTTGCAGGTCTTTCAAGCGTTGCTGTATGCTTCCTGCGTAAGTGCCGTGCGCGCTGCCTGCATGTTTGGCGACGACCACGTCCAGTCCCCACGACTTCAGCCGCTTTTTGGCTCCTTTCAGGAAGGACTTGTCAATCTTGCTGGAAGGGGAGAGAATAATCACCCGGTCGCCCTCGTGCACGTATGGCGGAAAAATAAGGCTGTTCATATTGTATATCTCTCTGTATTTGTGACAAAAGTACATAATTCACCACAGAGGGCACAGCGTTTCACGGAGTTTTTTTTATTTCTTTAGGGGTGTTGCGGTAAATCACGGCCTGTTTCGGCTTGTAACATAGCATGCTTTTTCAGGCTGCCCTCTGTGGTGAATCTGTCAAAATGATATAAAACATAGAAAATAAAATAAGGTGTAACGTTTATTTTCTCGGCATTTTTTTAGATATTTGCTAAAAAACTAACGTTATGGAACCGATTCGGAACTTTGATCAGTTGACTTCTCATCTGAAAACCCTAAATAAAAGGAAGCGCATTGCCGTAGTTTGTGCCAATGACCCCAATACTGAATATGCTATCGCCCGCGCTTTGGATGAAGGCATTGCGGAGTTTCTGATGATTGGCGATTCGGCCATCTTGGAGAAATACCCTACTTTGAAGAAATATCCCGAATACGTGCAGACACTGCATATCGAAGATAAAGACGAGGCGGCGCGCGAGGCTGTCCGCATCGTGCGCGAGGGCGGTGCGGATATTCTGATGAAAGGTATCATCAATACGGATAATCTGCTCCGTGCCATTCTCGACAAGGAGAAAGGGCTGCTGCCCAAAGGCAGGATACTGACGCATCTGGCCGTCATGCAGATTCCCACCTATGATAAACTGCTGTTCTTCTCGGATGCCGCTGTCATCCCCCGGCCTACCCTGCAACAGCGCATAGAGATGATTTGGTATGCCATCCATACCTGCCGCCATTTCGGTATCGGGCAGCCGCGCATCGCGCTTATCCATTGCACGGAAAAGGTGAGCGCCAAGTTTCCCCATTCGTTGGATTACGTCAATATCGTAGAACTTGCCGAGGCGGGCGAGTTCGGAAACGTCATTATCGACGGCCCGCTGGATGTAAAGACTTCCTGCGAAAAGACGAGCGGCGACATCAAAGGTATCGTATCCCCCATCAACGGTGAGGCCGATGTCTTGATTTTCCCGAACATCGAATCGGGCAATGCCTTTTATAAAGCCGTCTCCCTCTTCTCCCATGCCGATATGGCGGGATTGCTTCAAGGCCCCGTCTGCCCCGTTGTGTTACCTTCGCGCAGCGACTCCGGCTTGTCCAAATATTACAGTATCGCCATGGCATGCCTGACCAGTTGTGGCTCGGAAACGGCAAATGATACCTCGCGACTGTCAAATAGTAAATCGTAAATAATACCCGCATCGATGAATCTACTCGTCATCAACCCCGGTTCCACTTCGACAAAGATTGCCGTATACGAAAACGACGTGCCCCGCCTGGTGCGCAACATCCGTCATACAGTAGACGAACTGTCTTCGTTCTCCCATATCATCGACCAGTTTGAATTCCGCAAGAATTTGGTGCTGAAAGAGTTGGAAGCCAATAATATCCCTTTTGAGTTTGACGCCATAGTGGGGCGCGGCGGACTGCTGAAACCCATACCGGGCGGCGTATACGAGGTGAATGATGCCATGCTGGACGATATTCTTCATGCCATGCGCACCCACGCCTGCAACTTGGGATGCCTCATAGCTTCCGAGCTTGCCGCGCTGCTTCCCGGCTGTCGTGCCTTCATTGCCGACCCCGGCGTTGTGGACGAGCTGGACGAGATAGCCCGCATCACAGGTTCTCCCCTTATGCCCCGCATCACCATCTGGCATGCGCTGAACCAGCGTGCCATTGCCCGCCGCTATGCCGCCGAGCATGATACGCGCTACGAAGAACTCGACCTGATTGTCTGCCATTTGGGCGGCGGCATATCCGTCGGCGTTCATCATCATGGCAAGGCTGTCGACGTAAACAACGCGCTCGACGGTGAAGGCCCGTTCTCGCCGGAACGTGCCGGTACGCTCCCTGCCGGGCAGTTGATAGACCTCTGCTGTTCCGGTCGCTACACAAAAGACGAACTCAAAAAGCGCATCTCCGGCCGTGCCGGACTGACAGCCCACCTGGGCACGACCGATGTTCCCGCCATTGTCCGCCGGATAGAGGAAGGGGACAAACATGCCGAATCGGTGCTGGATGCCATGATTTACCAGATTGCCAAGAGCATCGGTGCGGCTTCCGTTGTGCTGTACGGCCGGATAGATGCCATTCTGCTGACAGGCGGCATGGCACATTCCGATTATATCATTTCCCGTCTGAAGGAGCGCATCTCGTTCCTTGCTCCGGTGCACGTCTACCCGGGTGAGGATGAAATGGAAGCATTGGCGCTGAACGCGCTTGGAGCATTGAGGGGAGAGCTTCCGGTACAGGAATATAAGTAATCTCTCATAGCGCTTACAATCAATAAGATACGTGTACCAGGTTTGTACCAAGCCGTGGTACTTGCCGTACCAACCTTAGGTACACGTCGTACCATTGGTTGGTACGAGAGATACCAACCGTGGGTACATCCCGAAACCCGCGGGCTTATCCGCGTCATCCCCCGTACTTGGGCAAAGAAGCTTCCTGCCTGCTGCCCGCCACTTTCTGCCTACCCTATAAAAAGAAGGAGCAAAGCCCCCCGACTCTGCTCCTTACAACCTTTTTCCCGTAATAACTAATACGGAGAAAACACCACTGATTAAAAAATATATCTTTGTATCATTTAAAAGTTATTCCGTCCGGTATCCCACCAAAGACGTGTGCCGCCATTGTCTGCACCGCCCAGCTTGCCTACTAAAGCGTCATACAACGCTTTGTTGTCCGTTTTGTAGTCTTGGTTGAAGAATACGCGGCGAATCATATCGTCGGTGCTGATGGTGTTGCCGCTGTTGTTCACTGCGACCTTGATGAGCCGGGGATAGCCGGTACGGCGTTGTTCCGCCCATGCTTCGCAACCTTCCGGATAGAGAGCCAGCCACTTTTGGGTGATGATTCTCTCCAGTTTCTGTTCCGGTGTGGCGCTTTCATCCCATTTCGGAGTAATGCTTGTCGGTGCGTCCGCATCGAATTTCTTATCGAATGCGTCCACATAAGCCGCCGGAGTTTCTTCGCTTTCCAGATAGTCGCTTACGCCGTTGGCATCCCATTGCGAGAAGGATACGGTGATACCCTGCTTGTAGCAGTTCTCCACGTCCTCGGAAGTGTAGCCTCTTAAAGCTGCTTCTGCACGCAGGAACCATACTTCGGCCGCACTCATGACAATGATTTTACTGCCGGTGGTAATGGTGGTTTGAGAGTGTGTGGAGTAGCGGTTGTCGGCTACGCCTGTTCCCTGGCGGACACCTTTATAGTCGCCTTCGAGGCTGCCGAGCTGTTTCACGCCGGCCACTTCCTTGATAATGTTGCCGTCTTTGTCTCTGCCGTCTTGCGCGGGATTGAAGTATGATTTGAGACGAGGGTCGTTATAACCTTTTAAGAAAGATTCCAGGTTTGCGTTCATGTATACCTCGCTCCAGCCGGCAACACCGCCCAGCGGATTACGGATGCCGTATTCGCCTACCGTTTCGTTGGCGGTTTCCAGTACGCCGCCGTTGGCTGCATCCAAAGCTGCCTTGGCTTGTTCCTCGGCCAGTTCGGGAGCTGCGTTAGACACGCGCATGGCCAGACGCAAGCGGAGGGAGTTGGCGAATTTCAGCCATTGCGCGGGAGTGCGTTTGCCTTCCGGCATCATGAAGTCGGCGCTTTCAAAGGATACGCCGCCTTTGTAATCTTTCAGTATATTCACGGCTGTGCCCAAATCCTCAAAGAAACGTTTGTAGACTTCTTCCTGCGACTGCGGCTTCTGGTCGGCTGTTCCGAATCCGTCGTAAAGGATGGGGCCGTAATAGTCGCTTACACGATGAAGGGTGGCTACTTTCAGAATCTTGGTAATGGCATGGTAAAGAGGCCATTCCTTTTCTGTATTCAACGCTTCCGCGTCGGCGATGGAAGGCATGACATATCCGTAGGTATACACCCACATGGCGCTGGTCCAGCCGTTGTTCAGATTGTAGGTGGAGTTGTTGGCGTTGAACGAGCCCGTCATGTCGTGGAAATATCCGCAGAACATATCGGCCACCAGGTTCTGTACGATTTGGTATTGCCAGTCGGTGCCGTCCACACCCGTTTGATAGATGATGCCTTTCTGAATGGTGGAGAAAGGTACGAGGTTGGTCTGGTTATCGTATTTCTGCAATTCGTCTGTATAGGCTCCTTCGGTGCTGTTGAAATCGGCAAAGTTATCGGTACAAGATGAAAAACTCAGGAGTCCGCCGAGGAGTAGTGCGGTTGTATATTTTATCTTATTCATATTGTTCGGGTATTTAGAAGGTAAATTTAATGTTGAATCCAATGTTTCTCGTTGAAGGCATGCCGAAGGTGTCCAAGCCTTGGTTATCATTGCCTACCGACATTGTCGCATCCGGATCGAACGGGGCGTCTTTGTAGATGAAGAACAGGTTGCGGGCTACCAGTGAGAGGTCTACACCCTTGATGAAGCCTGTCCTTTCGAGCATCTGTTGCGGGAAGGAATAGCCTAATGAGATTTCGCGCAAACGAATGTTCGTTCCGTCGTAGCGGTAGAATTCCGTGGTACCGTTACCGCGGTCGCCTACCATTTGATAGAATTTCTGCACGTTGTCAATCTTTTGTCCTTCGAGCATATAGTAACCTGCGTTGCGGGCATCGCCGGTAGCTTTGCTTACACCTGCATAGTCCAGTCCGGCTTGTGTCAGCGAGATAACGTCACCGCCTACGCGTGCGTCAATCAGGAAGTAGAGGGAGAAGCCTTTGTAGGTTACGGTGTTGCTCCAGCCCAGTGTCCAGTCGGGATTGAAGTTACCGATTTTGGCGGCTTTGTCGGTAGTTACCTGGGGCAAGCCGGCTTTTGCGTTGGGGTTGCCGTCTTTGTCCGTTGCAGGTTCCAGCAGGATTTTGCCGTTTGCGTCGCGTACGAATACGTTGCCGTAGATGTCGCCCAGCGAACCGCCTTCTACAACCATCATTTTATAAGGCATGCTTACATTGCCCGAAGCGTATTGGAAGTTGGGAGTGCCGCCCAAGGAAACAATCTCGTTCTTGTTGGTAGCGAAGTTGAACTGGGTTTTCCAACGGAAATTATCGTTCATCAACGGAGTGGCTCCCAACGTGATTTCAACCCCCGTATTACGTATCTTACCTGCGTTAATCCAACGGTAAGGGCGCTTTTCGGCGGTAGTGTTTACGCGAATCAACTGGTTCTTGGTGTCGGTACGGTAGAACGTGAAGTCGAAATCCAGACGGCTGTTGAAGAACTTCCATTCGGTGCCTACTTCGATGGAATTGCTGATTTCCGGTTTCAGGTCTTCTGCAAAGTAATAGTCGATGGGTTTCACTACGCCACCTGCCGTGATAGTCTGTGCGGGGCTGGTGATGCCGATGGGAAGGTCGTTACCTACCTGCGCCCATGAAGCGCGTACCTTGCCGAAGCTGATCCATTCCGGCAGATCGAGCGTCTTGTTGAGAATCCATGAAAGACCTACCGAGGGATAGAAGAAACCGGAGTTTTCGCTCTTGGTGTTGGCAAGTGTGGAAGACCAGTCGTTACGTGCGGTAACATCCAGATAAACGCTTTCTTTCCAGCCGATTTGCGCGGTGGCGAATATGGATTGGATGGTACGTCTTTGGTCGGCGGTTTCGTCAATGAATGAAGTGCCCGCACCGCTGAGGTTCATGTTGGGAACCGTAAAGACATTGGCTTTGTACAATCCCGATTTACCGGAGTCGAGGCTCAAGGAGTTGACCTTGGTAGTGTTGATGCTGCTGCCTACGGCCGCGTTCAATGCCCAATCGTTCCATGTTTTGTTGAACATAGCCATGAAGTCGCCGTAAATCATGAAGTCCTGACGGTTCATTTTGATGTAACGGCCGTTTTGGTGCGCTACGTCGGCTGCCGTACCGGCATACATCTTCTGGTCGTAATTGTCGTTGATATAGTCTACGTTACCGCGTGCCTGGACGCTGAACCAGTCGGTTATTTTCAGGTTGGCGCTTAAAGAAGCCAATGTACGGAAACGCTTGTCGGTGCTGGTTACTCTGTTTGTCAGCCAGTAGGGGTTCTGGGTGAAGCCGCTGATGTCTGTGTACCAGTTTTGCAAAGGCATGGCCCGGTTTTCATCGTACTTTTCAAAACCGTTGTCGTTGCGGTAAACTCCGAGGTCTTCACCGCGCGGGAAAGTGTACAGACCTACCAACGGGTTCATGTAATATCCGCCGGAAGTGGGGCGGTTCTTGATTTTCTGGGTCATCAGGTTGACGTTGGCATCCAATGTCAGGCGGTCGTTGAATAAGGAGGCTGTTTCCCGGAACGTGATATTATGTTTTTGCAGTTTGTTTACGTCGACAATACCTTTTGCGGTGGTATTGGCGTAAGAGAAGTAGGTCTGCATTTTTTCCTTACCTGTCATGACAGACAGCGAGTTGGTGGCGGTAACTCCGTTACTGAAATAGTCGCCAACGTTGTCGTAAGCCTTTATGGGTTTTGAGTTTGCATTTTCCGGAACCGTGCCCCAGCTTGTGGCGCCGCTTGCGCCGTATCTGTCTTGGAATTCGGGTAGGCAAATGGCATGGTCTACGGTCAGGTTGGAGTTGAATACGATGCGTTGCATACCGGCTTTCCCTTTCTTGGTGGTAATCAGGATTACGCCGTTGGCGGCCTGAGAGCCGTAGAGGGCTGCTGCGGAAGCGCCTTTCAGAATACTCATGCTTTCAATGTCGTCCGGATTCAAGTTGGAGATGCCGTCGCCGGAGTCGCGGTTGCCGGCATCGTTGTTGCCGCCCATGGCGGAGAATGCCTGTTCGGCCACGTTGTTCAGCATAGGTACGCCGTCGATGACGTATAGCGGTTGGTTGTTGCCGTCGGCATTGGCGGAACGGATACCGCGGATGGAAACTTTGGCGGAACCGCCCAAACCGGAGGAGTTGCGGGTGATGGATACGCCTGCTGTTTTGCCGGCAAGGGCGTTAATCATATTGGGGTCTTTGGCGCGCGTCAGTTCGTCGCCGCCTACCTGTTGGGTGGAGTAGGTAAGAGAGGCTTCTTTTTTCTTGATGCCCATGGCTGTTACGACAACGGTTTCCAGAGCCAGAGCTTCTTCTTTCATTTGGATTTTCAGCGATGTACGGCCGTTAAGCGCAACGTTTATAGGCTCATAGCCGATATAGGAAATGGCTAAAGTGGCATTGGCAGGTGCGTTGAGGGTGAATTCACCGTCCAGATTGGTAATGATGCCGTTGGTCGTTCCCTTCTCCAATACGTTGGCGCCGATAATAGGTTCGCCTTTGGAGTCGGTGACAACACCTTTTACGGTGACTCTTTCTTGTTGTACACCAGCAAGGCTTTCAATATTTTCGCCTTTCTTGGTCAGAACGATGTTCTTGCCTTCCATTACATATCTGATGTTGGTTCCGGCAAAAACTTCGTCCAACAGTTCGGCTACCGATTTGTTTTCAGCTTCCACGTTAACAGTGCGGCGTACATCTACGCTTTTCTTGTTATACACAAACAAATACTCTGTTTGAGATTCGATTTTGGAAAGCACCTGACCCACTCTCAGTTGGGAATTGGGGATACTGACTTTGGCATTCTGAGAGTAACTATTCCCGCAGTATGCTTGGAATGTTACAAACAGGAGAAGGAATAGTGTGATCTTCATAGTACGCAATAATTGCTTAATTTCGAAACTTTTTGGACAAAAAAGCCCATTCAAAGAAATTTTTCTCATATCTTTGTCACTGTGTTAAGTTAATAAATTGATTAAGGTCGATTTTTGACTGTTTCGGATCGGAAAGTATGGGGGTACTTTCCGATCTTTTTTTATCAAAAAAGGGGGAAGTGAATTTTCAGACTGTTTCTGCTATGGTTTCATACTATTTGGTTTTAAGGGGTTAGTACTAAATTTAAAGGTTCTTATTTATTCATATATGATTATCGAGTCTTTCGCTTCATTGATGCTGAACTTGAACGGATGTTCTTTGGAGATGGTTCGCAAGATGTGTTCGATGCCGTCCTGCTCCCTGAATTTGCCGGTCAGCCCTTCGTGGGTCAGTAGTCTGGGGCTGGTAACGCTTATCTTTACATTGTAGTATTTCTCGAGTTTATCTAAAATGCCGCTGAACGGGACGTCGTCGAAACAATACAATCCTTCTTTCCAGCGGAGATACTCGTATGAGGGGAGAATCGTTTTCTTGCAGCGTCCGTCATAGTTGGCGAAGAACTCGTCTTTTTGCAGGCGGGTGATTACCTGGTCGTTGCAGCTTGGATAAATATCTACGATACCCTCTACCAGTGTTGTCTCGAACTCTTTGCTGCCTTTGTATGCGCAGACGTTGAAGCAGGTGCCGACTACTCTTACCTTATTCATCTCCGTATGTACGTAGAATGGTAATTTCTTGTTTTTGGTAACCTCGAAATAGGCTTCGCCGTCCAGTTCTACGTTGCGTTCTTTGCGGCCGAAGTTGGAGGCGTAGGTAAGCGTTGATTGGGCGTTCAACCATACGCGTGTGCCGTCGGCAAGCGTGATTTGGGCGCGTTGTCCGGCAGGAACGGTAATGGTTTGAGGTTGTGCATTCTTATTATATATATAATCTGTGGTCATATAGTAACCGGATACGGCAATGACGATAGCTGCCGCGATACGTGCCGTCCAGCGGAGCATCGGCATGAGGCGCATCGGTTTTTTCTTGCTGTCTTGCTTTGTGGAGAATAGGGATACGTCGAACAGCATACGTTCTTTCAGGTAGGCCTCCCGATTTTCTTCGGAGGCTTCAACCCAATCCAGAATCTGCTTTTCCTCTTCAATGGAGGCTGTTCCTTTAAAATATTTATATAGTAATTCCTGATTCATCATAAAAAGTCGCTTGGTTAAAAGGAGAGCTTTCAGTGCCCTTCTGTATATATAACCGATGAGATGTGGACAACCCTATCGAAATATGGGACTTTTTTGAATAAAAGTGATTTTAATGTTTAGAGGAGTATGGAAGCCAGGTAATCTTTCAGCTCTAATCGCAGTATGCGTAGGGCTTTGGTGATATGCGCCTCTACGGTTTTCAGCGAGATGTTCAACTGCTCTGCGATTTGCTTGTTGGGGAGATTCTGGTAACGGCTTAGCATGAAAATGGTACGGCTCTGCTGAGGCATCTGCTCTAATGCCTTATGGACGATGTGCTGTATCTCGGTGTTGAATATCTGTTCGGGTTCGCAGGCTTTCAGGGTCGATATACGTAAGTTCAACTCCCGCCGGCTGTGGCTGTCGATGTCTTCTTCCGCTCGCAGCCGTATCTGTTTGTGTTCTAAAAGATTGAGGGATTTATTCTTGATAATGGTCAGTAACAAGGCGTGCAGGTTACTGCCTTCTTCCCAGCGTTCGCGGTTCTCCCATAAAGCAATCATGGATTCCATTAACACATCTTCGGCTTCCGCTTTATCTCTGAGATAGGAGTAAGCAAAAGTCAGGAACTTTTCTTGGTTCTCTTGGAAAAAACGCGAGAAAAGGTCCATTGCATGTAATCTGGTAAGATCGGACATTCGGTTTGGGGTTTTTTCGTACGATTTAAGGTTTCGTATGACAAAACAACGCAATCTTTTCGTAATATGCAAACAATGTTTGTTGTTTTTTTGACTTCCGTTGTGTGAGAGGGTAAAAAGAAAGCCCGACAGCAGGCTGTCGGGCTTATATATCCTTATTATATAAGGATTATTTTTCTTTCTTTTCCGGTCTTTCTTGTCTTTCCGGTCTTGGAAGCAATACTTTGCGGGACAGTTTGAATTTACCGGTTTTCGGATCGATGTCGAGTAACTTCACGTCGATTTCGTCACCTTCCTTGATTCCGGCTTCTTCTACCGTTTCCAAACGTTTCCAGTCAATTTCGGAAATGTGGAGTAAACCGTCTTTACCCGGCAAGAACTCAACGAATGCACCGTAAGGCATGATGGAACGTACTTTACCTTTGTAGACTTCGCCTACTTCCGGTACGGCTACGATACCCTTGATGATACGCATTGCGTCGTCAATGGATTTCTTGTTGGTTCCGGCAATTTCAATTCTACCGATGTTGTCTATTTCTTCAATGGTGATCGTTGCGCCGGTCTCTTCCTGCATTCCTTGGATAATCTTTCCGCCCGGGCCGATTACAGCGCCGATGAATTCTTTAGGAATAGTCATGGTTTCGATACGGGGAGCATGCGGTTTCAGGTCGTCATGCGGTTCCGCGATACATTCGGTGATTTTGCTCAGAATGTATTCGCGTCCTTCTTTAGCCTGCAGCAATGCCTTTTCAAGGATTTCATAAGACAGACCGTCTACCTTGATATCCATCTGGGTAGCAGTGATACCGTCTTTTGTACCGGTTACCTTGAAGTCCATATCGCCAAGGTGGTCTTCATCACCGAGGATGTCGGACAGTACGGCATATTTTTCTTCGCCTGCGTTCTTAATCAATCCCATCGCGATACCGGATACGGGTTTCTTGATTTTTACACCGGCATCCATCAGAGCCAATGTTCCGGCACATACGGTAGCCATGGAAGAAGAACCGTTTGATTCGAGAATATCGGATACTACACGTACTACGTACGGATAGTCGGCAGGAATTTGTCCTTTCAATGCACGCCATGCAAGGTGACCGTGACCGATTTCGCGACGGCCTACGCCACGCTGTGCTTTAGCTTCACCCGTAGAGAACGGCGGGAAGTTGTAGTGCAACAAGAAACGTTCTTTTCCGTGTTCCAAAACGTCGTCGATAATCTTTTCGTCCAGTTTTGTTCCTAAAGTAACGGTAGACAAAGACTGGGTTTCACCACGCGTGAAGATGGCGGAGCCGTGAGGGCCGGGCAGATAACCGATTTCACACCAGATAGGACGGATTTCGGTAGTCTTACGTCCGTCGAGACGTTTGCCTTCGTCCAGGATAGAACGGCGCATGGCCTCTTTCTCAACATCGTGATAGTAACGGTCGATAAGCGGAGCTTTTTCTTCCAGCTCTTCTTCGCTGAACTGCGCTTTGAATTCTTCGCGGATGGCATCGAAAGCATCCATGCGTTCGTGCTTGTTCTTATTGCCGGAAGCGGCGATTGCATAAGCCTTGTCATAGCAAGCGTCGTGAACAGCCTTGCGGAGCTCTTCGTCGTTTACTTCGTGGCAGTATTCGCGTTTTATGGTAGAACCGACCTCTTCTGCCAACTCCATCTGGGCTTTACATTGTATCTTGATCGCTTCGTGAGCGGCTTTCATGGCTTCCAGCAAATCTTTTTCGGACACTTCGTCCATTTCACCCTCTACCATCATAATGTTCTCATAAGTGGCGCCTACCATAAGGTCCATATCGGCTTTCTCCAGTTGCTCGAAGGTAGGGTTGATAACGAATTCACCGTTGATACGCGCTACACGTACTTCGGAAATCGGTCCGTTGAAAGGAATATCTGAAACTGCGAGGGCGGCAGAAGCTGCAAGTCCTGCCAATGCGTCCGGCATGTCAACGCCGTCTGCTGAGAAGAGGATGATGTTTACATATACCTCTGCATGAAAATTGTCGGGGAATAAAGGGCGGAGAGCACGGTCTACGAGGCGGCAAGTAAGGATTTCATAATCGGAAGCGCGACCTTCGCGTTTTGTAAAACCTCCGGGGAAACGTCCGAATGCGGAGAATTTTTCTTTGTACTCTACCTGTAACGGCATGAAATCTGTTCCGGGAACTGCGTCCTTGGCGGCACAAACAGTAGCTAGAAGCATGGTGTTGCCCATACGAAGCATTACAGAACCGTCTGCCTGTTTTGCCAGCTTTCCCGTTTCGAGCGTGATGGTTCTGCCATCAGGAAGCTCGATCGTCTTAACAATTGGGTTAATCATAAAAAATGTTTTATATCTATTTTCTTTCAAAATTCCCGCAAAGATACATATTTTATTCGTGTAATGCGGTGGGAATGAGATAAAAAGTTTGTATTTAGCTGTTTTTTGCACTTTTATAAGTGTAAGAAGCGGGAAAATGCTTTGACTAACCGTGAAAAGGAGTATATTTGCACGTTCTTTTTAGAAAAATACACGAAATATGAAAAAGATTCTTTTTGTAGCGTTGGCTGCTCTGGGCCTGAGCGCATGTGATTCCGAACCGAAATTTAAAGTGGAAGGCGAAATATCCGGTGCTGACGGCAAGACGCTTTATCTGGAAGCTTCGGCTTTGGAAGGTATTGTTCCTTTGGATTCTGTCAAGTTGAAAGGTAACGGTACGTTTGCTTTCAAGCAGACGCGCCCGGTATCTCCGGAGTTTTATCGTTTGCGGGTGGATGACAAGGTGATCAACTTTTCCATAGATTCTACGGAAACAGTTCGATTGAATGCACCGTATACGGATTTTTCTACGGCTTATACCGTAGAGGGATCGGCCAACAGTGCGAAGATAAAAGAACTTACCATGAAACAAATGCAGTTGCAAACCAATGTGAATGCGTTGATTCAGAGCATGCAGGCGCATAAGATGGGTGCGGATGTGTTTGAAGACAGCCTTGCTACATTGATGAAGAACTATAAGGATGAAGTGAAGATAAATTATATTTTTGCTGCTCCCAATACGGCTGCCGCTTATTTTGCTTTGTTCCAGAAGCTGAATAATTATCTGATATTCGACCCGTTGAACAATAAAGATGATGTGAAATGTTTTGCCGCTGTGGCAACCAGCTTGAATAACTACTATCCGCATGCCGACCGTTCAAAGAATCTTTATAATATCGTGATAAAGGGAATGAAGAATACCCGAGCTCCGCAGCAAAAGGTAGTGGAGCTTCCTACAGAAGCTGTTTCGGAAACGGGCATCATCGACATTAACTTGCGCGATATGAAAGGTAATATGCATAAGTTGAGTGATTTGAAGGGCAAAGCTGTCATTTTGGATTTTACAATCTATCAGAGTGCGGTTTCCCCTACACATAATTATATGCTGCGTGATTTGTATGACAAGTATGCCGGACAAGGTTTGGAGATTTATCAGGTTTCTTTGGATGCGGATGAGCACTATTGGAAAACAACCGCTGATAACTTGCCTTGGGTATGTGTGCGTGATGCCAATGGGGTGTATTCCAGCATAGCTGCCGCTTATAATGTGCAGTCGCTTCCGGCTGTCTTCCTTATCAATAAAAAGAGTGAATTAAGTGCTCGTGGTGAGTCAATTAAAGATTTGGATGCAGCGGTGAAGGCTCTGTTGTAACGTGTTATAAATTAGAAGATTTCATTTAAATATGTTACAAAGCACTACTTTTTGCTTGACACGCATTATTTAAAAGGCTATCTTTGCAAAGGAAAATAGGAAAGAGGGTTCCAGCATGCTGACCATGTTGGAATTCTTTTTTGTTTATAATACCATTAAAAAAACAATATAAATAAGAAGGAGGAAAAGTATGGCTTATATGTCAGAAGAAGGCTACAATAAATTGTTAGCCGATTTAAAACAGCTGGAAACGGTAGAACGCCCGAAAATTGTGGCAGCTATCGCTGAAGCGCGTGACAAGGGTGACTTGTCGGAAAATGCGGAATATGATGCAGCAAAAGAAGCTCAGGGTCTTCTTGAAATGAAAATCAATAAACTGAAGCAGGTGATTGCCGATGCCAAGATTATTGATGAGTCCAAGTTGAAGACCGACAGTGTACAGATATTGAATAAGGTGGAACTGAAGAATGTGAAAAATGGTATGAAGATGACTTATACTATTGTGTCTGAAAGCGAAGCCAACCTGAAAGAGGGCAAGATTTCTGTAAACACTCCGATTGCACAAGGTTTGCTTGGCAAGAAAGTGGGTGATGTTGCTGAAATTAAAGTTCCGCAGGGTATGATTAATCTGGAAGTAGTAAACATATCGTTTTAAAGGAAAGGCAGGTCCGTATGCGGGCTTGCCTTATTTTATACATATATAAAGTTATGGCAACAATATTCAGCAGAATTATCGCAGGTGAGATACCTTGCTATAAGGTAGCGGAGAATGATAAATTCTTTGCATTTCTTGATATTAATCCGTTGGTGAAAGGTCATACGTTGGTCATTCCCAAGCAGGAAGTGGACTATATCTTTGATTTAAGCGACGAGGATTTGGCTGCAATGCATATCTTTGCAAAGAAAGTGGCATTGGCTATCGGTAAGGCTTTTCCTTGCAAGAAAGTAGGTGAAGCTGTTTTAGGTTTGGAAGTCCCTCATGCACATATCCATCTGATTCCTATGCAAGACGAAAAGGATATGATTTTCTCCAATCCGAAGCTGAAATTGACAGATGAAGAATTTAAGGAGGTAGCCGAAGCCATTCGCATGGCACTCTGATAGATTTTATTTCCTCCCCTATATAAAAATGAAAGCGGCAGTTGTTGTATTCAACTACCGCTTTTTATTATACTTTCCTGTTATCGGAGAATCGTTTAAATATAATCATCTCCCAGTTTGATTTGAGCATCGTTTACATACTTACGTATGGAATGTTCTTCATCCTTTTTGCAAATCAGCAGTACATTATCCGATTCAGCGATGAGGTAGCCTTCCAATCCGTCGATGACGGCAAGTTTGTTTTGCGGAAGAACGACAATATTATTTTTGCTATTGTATAATAGAGACTGGCATTTCAGAGTAACATTCTCCGATTCATCTTTTTGAGAAAGGTCGTATAAGGAGCCCCATGTTCCTAAATCAGACCAGCCGAAATCGCCCAATGATACATATACATTATCTGCTTTCTCCATAATACCGAAGTCGATGGATACATTAGGACATGCAGGGAAGTTCTCGTCTATGAATTTCTTTTCTTCCGGTGTTCCGTATACATCCTTTCCGGCTGCCAGTTTGGTCGCCAATTCGGGCAGAAGTGATTCACCGGCTTTGATGATACTATTGACATTCCACATAAAGAGACCGGCATTCCAATAAAACTCTCCGCTTTCTACGAAAACCTTGGCTAATTCCAGTTCGGGCTTTTCTGTAAAGGTTTTCACTTTATAGAAGTTGCTGTCTATGTGTTCGGCTATCTGTATATAGCCATATCCTGTTTCCGGACGATTGGGCTTGATACCAAGAGTTAGAAGTTTGTCCGATTTTGCAACAAATGCCAAACCTTTTTCTATGGCTGAAAGGAATTCGCTTTCTTTTAGGATGAGATGGTCTGAAGGAGCGACTACTATATTGGCATTCGGATTCAATGCGCGGATATGATAGGCGGCCCATGCAATGCATGGAGCTGTGTTTCTACGAGTAGGCTCTAATAAAATCTGTTCAGGTTTTAACTCGGGAAGCTGTTCTTTTACTAAGTCTGCATATAAGTCATTGGTTACAACCAGTATGTTCTCTGTAGGAATTACTTTGCTGAATCGATCAAATGTCTGTTGCAATAATGAACGCCCTGTGCCAAAAAAGTCTAGAAATTGTTTCGGAAGAGTTTTACGGCTGAAAGGCCAGAAACGGCTACCGATTCCACCACCCATGATTACACAGAAATTATCCTTATTGGTTATCATATGAAATGTTTTAAAAGTTTCTGCTAAAGTACTGCATATTTTATAAACAAGGAATGTTTGCAGGATATTTTCTTACTTTTTTCGCCTTTTTTTGCAGAAAGTATTGCAGGTTTCAAAAAAAGCCGTATCTTTGCACCGCATTTGAGAAATCAAGCATGCCCAGATGGCGGAATCGGTAGACGCGCTGGTCTCAAACACCAGTGGATTCACTTCCATCCCGGTTCGACCCCGGGTCTGGGTACTGAGGCGGAGAAAGTTGAAAAACTCTCTCCGTTTTTCTTTTCTACTCCTCGTAACTCGTTGGTTTGCTGATAAATTAAATCAAGCACTTTGTTATAAGAATTGGTTCGATATGTTTTTCCGTCAAATTCGATTTTTTCGGGAAACATCGAACTTATTAGCTTAATCTTCACCCCTACAGACGCATTTCTTATATAGCTATCTATATTGTTTATCAGATTGATAGAGTAGTTTAGTTTTGGTTCGATATTACTACGGTTAGGGTTCTCACGCATTTCAACTTGTTGTTGTATGGTTGAGGCTTCTTTGGTGTATCTCTCCAACATTCTGTTATATTCTTCTTTGGTTAAATCTCCGTCCAGATATTTATCTTCAATGCTGTTGATGCGTTTTTGGACAGTAGAAAGTTCATTTTGTAGTGCTACTACTTCTTTCTTACTTTCTCCTTTGCGTTCGTTTTGCAAATCCTTTAGAATTTCGTTATACAAGTTCAATACCGTTTTATTGGGCTTTAATTGGGCTGTGTATCGAGCGAACTCTTCGTTTACGTTCTCTGCTCTCATTCTTATATGTTTTTGATTGTTACAACAAAAGTAGTAGGTGTATTTGCCGCCATTGCCCGAACTTGTCGCACCAGTTAGGGCACAACCACATACGGGACAGATTAAAAACTTCCGCAAATACAAATCGGGATTTATGGCTTTGGATAGTTTGGGTGTTTTCTTTCTTTTACCGTCCAAAATCTCTTGAACTTTATAGAATGTTTCTTCGTCTATAATTGCTTCATGTTCACCGTTTACATAATATTCGGGTTCTCCTTTGTAGGCTGGCACACGAATTTTACCGATATAAAATTTGTTACGTAGCATTTCAAGAAATGAACTTTCGGGTATATTATATCCTTTTCTAGCAAACTTCCTACGGATATAGCAAGGTGTTTCAATACCTTTAGCCACTTCTTTAAACATGGCTTGTATAAATGGTGCTGTATTGGTATCTATTTCTACATGGGTTTCATGTTTGCTAATACGTACATTCTTATATCCTCTTGGTGCTTTATTAGCACATTTTCCTTTTGCCAATGTTCCATGAATACCGTCCATTGTGGCTTTTGACCTCTTGATGTTGTCGCATTGTGCCGAGCCTATGTGTACTCCCAATAATAGGGGCCAAGTGTCTGAATTGAAGTCTAAAGGTGCTTCGATTGCATTTGGTTCAACTCCCAATTTAAGTAATTCTTTTAGGTTCTCACTGGCACTGATAATGTCTCGTGAATATCTATCCCACCGTAAGAATAGTAATTTGTTTACTCTACCTTTGTTTTTACGTATATAATTCATTATTCCTTGTATGACAGGGCGTTTTTCAAATGTTTTAGCACTCTCATCCTCTCTGTATGGGATATTGTTAATGATGTTATATCCCATTTGGTTACAATATTTCCGTAGGCGTTCTTCTTGTACGTCTAAGCTGGCTCCTAATGTTTGTTCGTCTGAACTTACTCTGCAATATATTATTACATTCATAATTCTTGTTTTTTAGTTAATTCTATTTTTTCATTCTCTATCTGCAATTCTGCTAATAGGTATAGATACTGTCTAATTATTTTTACTTTCTCATTATCGTATTTCTTTTTACCTTTATTGAGTATTGTTGCGCATTGTTCCAGTGGTATCATTAGATACTGGTATTATTGTGTTGCAATGTGTGATGCAACTTATTCTTACACATTCAATCAATCCACAAGGCAAGTAAGTGCTTAGGCATGAATGTGCTTCTTGCCCCATATATCATTCATTGTTTGAAGTAAAAGATATTTTTTAAAGTGAATTGATGTACCAACATTGCAAATATACGACCTATAGATACGATTACCACTTTTGATACGTAAATTATGTTAATTGGGTTAATTTTCGAAGGGTGTTGATACTTGTTCCCGTCAGTTTTGAGGTATTTCGCAGTGAATACCCTCTTTTCAATAGTCTAATTTCTTCTGCATATTCTTCTTTCATGGTTTCATTGCTTTTACTATATCCAACTTTTCGTCCTACCTTACCGCCACTGTTACGAAAGTTCTGATAACCACTTGCCACACGTTCACGAATTGTTTTGCGTTCCATTCGTGCTACTTCGGCAAGTATAGTGATAAGAAACTGGCTCATAGGATTGATTTCTCCCTCTGGAGTAAGCGTTTCAATATTATAATTTTGAATGAATACTGATACTTTGTTTTGATTGAGTATCTCTATAGCTTGCAAAACTTGTAAAGTATCACGTCCAAGTCTGGACAATTCGGTTACTAGTACCTTATGTATGTTGTGTGAATTGATATAGTTTATCATATTCATTAATTCTATGCGTTCAGTATTCTTTTTCGCTCCAGATACCTTTTCTGCAAATACAGCCTCAACAGTCCAGTTGTTTGCTGAGGCTAATGTCTGCAAATCATTTATTTGACGTTCATAGTCTTGTGTTCCGTTGGTGCTTGATACTCTTGCAAATATTACTACTTTTTTCATGGTGTTACTTGTTTATGATGCAAAGATAGTGATGTATATTTAATATAAATCATTTCTGGTGTTAAATAAGGCTAGAGATATGGTAAATATTAAATATTTATCATTTCTTTGTGGAGTAAAATATGCACAATATGGATAATAAACAAGAAAGAACAGTTGTTCACGTTGAATACAACGGACAGCATTACTATTTTGGCTCACTCTCTGCAATTTATACGAAATTCAGTCCTAAAGACTTGGGTATCGCATTGGGGACATTAAGAAATTATGGATTGAAAGAAGAAAAGCCGTACCAGAACTCTCTGTGTACTATAAGAAAAGGTTTTTTGATAACGATGCCTAAAAAGTAAAATAGTTATTCTACATCCAATAGGTCTTTTAGTCTAACTCCTAAAGCAAGACTTATTTTATATGCGTTTTTTATTGTTAGATTGGTGCGCCCTGCTTCAATCCGTGACATATTAGCTTTCTCAAAGTTGCATTTAGCTGCCAAGTCTTGTTGGCTTATTCCTTTTTCAAGCCTTATTTCCTTTATTTTATCTCCTATTTTAATGAAAAGTTGCTGTTCATTCATTTTTTCTATAGTTATCATTTGTGATAACAAAGGAAAGGGCTTATCTTTGCAGACTGGTTATCATATATGATAACTAATAAATTCTTAATTAATTAAACTCTTATAAGATGAAAAAGAATGTATTTATTTTGTTTGTAGTTCTTTTAACTACTAGTGTGTTTATGTCTTGTTCCAGTGATGATGACAATGACAATGGAAAAGTTGAAAATACCATTATTATCAATGGTAAAGAGTACCTTAATGATGAGTCTGCATCTGTGTCGTACAACTCTTATAGCCAGTCTATTAGTTTTGAAGCAGGCTTTAGTAATCCAGAAAGTCTTATGGATATAAGTTACTTTACGATTGCAAGTAATGATGCTGCTAGTGTAGATAAGCTAACTAACGGAATGGAACTTAATGCTAAAGTTAAAGAATTTGTAAAAAATACAGATTTAGGCTCTAGCTATACTTATACTACGGTAGGTGGAAAAGTCGTTGTGGATAATGTTACCTCTGAAAGTATAACGCTTCGTTATGATGATTTTAAGTTTACAAAAAATGGTGGTGAATATACGATAAAAGGTAGAGTTCTTTATCATAAGAATTAATCACAATAATCTTTTAGATTAAACTGACACAAAAAGAAGTGTATCAATAGGTCTTTTGATAGATTATATTGATACACTTTTTGTTTTGATACACAAGCCTCATCAAAGTAACAGATTACGTATCTTTTCAATAGGGTTTTCGCTGGTTGAGGCTGATGTCATTGCATGATAAACCGTTTCAAACTTTTTCATTCGTTTACTTGCACCACTGCGTGAGTTGAATTTGTTCCTAACATCTTGCTCCAGTAGTTTTAAGTCACCATTATACCTTTCAAGAATGATTTTCATCGCCCAATTCTCGTAATCGTCAAAAATAGTGTTTGGTATATTGGCTGTGGAGTTGCCAAAAACCTTGTCAAATAGAATAAGAATAGGGTTTGTGTCAGAGTTTAGGACACTAGATATTTTGGTATCAGTTAAATTCAGATACTTCATTATCTTTTTAGGCGTGTCTAATGTAATTTCAAATCTGGTTTTCTCTTTGAAATAGTCTATTATTGATTGTGGTTGTGATAGGCTATTTAAAAAGTCTTTATTGTGGCTGGTACATATTTCTTTTTCTTTATTATATAAGGTGATTGTCTCCGTACAATCTTTGGATTTCACATCTTTTGTAAAAGTGATGCCCTCTTTATCGTAATGTGCCCACTTGAAGCGTCTATAGTTGTTTACTTGCGAATTAAGAACGTCCAGAAGATTGTCACTTAGAATAAGGTTTGCGTCATAAGTTACATCTACTGATGTAATTGCCCCATTTAATAAGATACTATCTACGTCAATCTCACAAATATTTAGTTGGTTTATATTGGTTAGACATTCTTTAATTGTATCTCTTGAAATTAAGTCTGGATATTTTTCTTTCAAAATCTTACTGGAAAATTCAAGAGTTAAGGTTTGTTTTACATAACTGACAGCTATATAAAGGTTATAAGATATATTTATATCATCTTTAGAACTGTAAAATATACCTATTCTTTCTCCACTACGTGAATGAAACATTTCATTAAACTTCACTTTTGTAGCAAGAAGATATTTATAGTTGGATTTAATTTTAATTCTATCAAAAGTGATTAATCGTTTCTTTTCATATTGCGATTTCATTAAAAAATTAAAGTTATTCTTTTATTCTTGTGGGAAATGTACTCTGTAGGCTACAATTTCCCCCTTTGATAATGGAATATTTCAAAGGATTATGAAAAGAGAGGGGTTATTGCCCCTCTTTTTCTGTTTTATCACTTGGATTATCATCTGGTTTGACTGGTATAGTCTTCCAGTAATTAGTCATGCCTTGTGATATTGCTTGGATATGCGAAGCTGACTTACTTCTACCTCTTAATGATTGACTGATTTTTGCTTTGGTATCGTCTCCAAGATTGCGATACATTCTTTTTCCTATATTATCCATATTAATTGATTTTATACCAGATAAATAGTAAAATGAAGTAAGAATGTAAAGAATAGTAGGTTGATTTCACAGAAAAAATATCTGGACCAGAAAATTTAGATACAGAGTCGTTTGTTCTTATTAACCATACCTGCTAAAATGGGGTATTTTAAGAGCCGAGTTACGGTGCTATGTCTTGTCTATTAACCACATAAGAGATAAACCTTAATTCACTTACAAACTAATATGTTATTTACCATACTTGCTTTGTATCATTAAATATTTTATCTTTGTGGCTGAGAAATAGTTAATTTGAAATGATGTAATCTAAATATAAAAGGTAGGCTTTTATATTGGTATCCATTCCCGTAGTTCCCAAATTAAGTCCAAATCATGTAGGAATTGGTTCGAGAACAGAACGGTTAAGGGTACGAATAAACCCTGATAATCGCTTGGTTATCAGGGTTTTCTACTTTCATAGGGCGTACTAAATGTGTACTGAATGACGAATACAAAGAAAAGGTGTACTTTTATAGTTTTTCTCCCTGCGTCTTTATGATTTCTTAACTATTACCTTATCTTTTCTTCCTTATTATTGCCGATGTTTTCGGGAAAAGTGAGATTCTTACCTTATATTTGTAGTAAGAACGTTTAAAGGCACACGATTATGGAAAATCATATAGAAACCAATTTCAGAGAAATACAGAAGATATTAGATAGTTGTATAGCGCATGACTATAAAACTAAAGTAGATGCACTATTTTTAAAACGTGAATATTTGACGCAAGCCCAGCTAAAGGATTATTTGCGGCAAGAAATTTTCCGTGTGACTGAAAATATTGTAGCCATCCAACAAAAATACCGTGTCGTGCGTAACATTGTATTGGACATGGATATTCCCGATTTTTTGTGGGAAAGTGGTTATTTTGAGGACTTGAATTCTGATGAAAGAAAAAAGTATATCGGTTTCCGCTGCTCTGATTTTGATATGGATGCATATTTGCATGAACCGTCCTGTTATGATGGGCGGCTTCCTTATTTGTCCATTATCGTTAATCTTGTCGTGCTTTCCAAATATTTGCGCTATCTGCAAGAACAGGAAAGCAATTACCATACAGATGCGGTTGCCATCCAAGAGCAAGCCTTGCCAAAAGAGAAAGAGGAAAGTGCAGATACTAATCCAACCAAGATTGTGGGCAAAAGCAATCCTTTCAAGTCCACGTTGAAAGCTAATGAAATCAAACTTCTGACCGACTGTGTGAATGAAGCGAATATGTTTACTACTACCGTCAGTGCCAAAATACTTACCGATTTTTTCAACTGCAAACTGAATGGGGTATTGAAAGTTAATAATACCCGTCTGTTAGCCTATCTTATGATGCAACTTAGCTGTTATAATTACATCGTTTATGAATGGCAGTCTGTCATAGCAAACAATAAGCTGATATTGAAGAAGATAAAAGGTGAACCGCTTACACGTACTGACCTGTCGAGTGCGACAGACCAAGCAAAAAACATCTATCCGAAAGGATATGAAATCATAGACAAATACATCAAACAACTGCAAAAAGGTTGAGCATAGATTGAACGCTCAAACAAAGGTCAATTAGACTTCATTTTCAAGCTCTTAACTTTGCCCCCGTTAACAAAAAAACGAGGGTGCGCACCTTCATATTGTTTCACCTAAATTCCTAAACAATATGGAAAGAGATTTAGAGTTAAGAGTTTCCGAACTCGAAAAAATGTTGTTCCTTTCAAAGAACGTGCTTAGCTTCGATGAAGCGAGCAAGTTTTTGAACCTTTCTAAAAGTTACCTGTACAAGCTGACTTCGGGTAACTTGATACCTCATTACAAGCCGCAGGGCAAAATGCTTTATTTTGAGAAAGCGGAGTTGGAAGCATGGTTACGTCAGAACCCGGTCAAGACGCAGGCGCAGATAGAGCAGGAAGCGCAGAAGTATATCCTTAACCATCCTCTAAAGAAATAACGGCTATGGAAAATAGAAAAGCGACAGAAGCCGGGCAGGACGTCACCATGCAGAAAGAGGATTTCGCAGCCCTTTGGAAAACCATTCATCTAAAGGTAACGGACACTTACGAAGTACCGCCCGAAATACTCTGGGTGAACGGCTCTACCATTGGCACGCTGGGTAATTTCAGCGCATCCACGGGTAAAGCCAAGAGCAAAAAGACATTCAACATTTCCGCTATCGTTGCGGCAGCGTTGAAGAATGACGAGGTACTGAAGTATTCGGCATACCTGCCACCGAACAAACGGAAAATCCTCTATGTAGATACCGAGCAGAGCAAATACCATTGCCACAAGGTCATGGAGCGTATTTTGCGGCTTGCCGGACTACCTACCGACAAGGACAGGGACGATTTTATTTTCATCGTGCTAAGGGAGCAGACACCCGACAAGCGGAAACAGATTATTGGCTATATGCTTGAAAATATGCCCGATGTGGGGTTGCTCATCATTGACGGAATCCGTGACTTGATGTATGACATCAACAGCCCCAGCGAATCAACCGACCTAATCAACCTCTTGATGCGCTGGTCAAGCGGATATAACCTGCATATCCATACTGTTCTACATTTAAACAAGGGGGATGACAATACAAGGGGACATATCGGTACGGAACTGAACAACAAGGCTGAAACCGTCCTGCAAATTACCAAAAGCACGCAGGACGGCAACATAAGTGAGGTAAAGGCGATGCACATACGTGACCGGGAGTTTGACCCGTTCGCATTCCGTATCAACGACAGCGCATTGCCGGAAGCTGTGGACGGTTATGTATTCAAGCAGCCCAGCCAAGACAGGGGCTTTCCACTGGCAGAACTGACGGAGCAACAACACAGGACAGCTTTGGAAAACGGTTTTGGCAAACAGGTTATATATGGTTACGAGAATGTCCTAAAGACCTTGAAACAGGGTTATGCGAGTATCGGCTATAAGCGTGGACGCAATATCCATGTGGAACTTAACAAGTTCCTTGTGAACAAGCGTATGATTGTGAAAGAGGGCAAGGGCTACCGCTATAATCCCGATTTCCATTATTAAAAGTCAGTTTGGTTTAGTCCGGGTGTATATATAAGAGGAACGGACTAACTATTTCCCTGTATTGGTAACAAGCAGGTTTAGTATGGTACGGGTATATATATAACGGACTAAACAGGACTGGCGCACTTTTCAACTATTTTTTAATCCCCAAAAAAGAAAATGTTATGAACATCGAAGATGTGAAACAAATACCCATCGCAGACTATCTGCACAGTTTAGGCTACTCTCCTGTCAAGCAGCAGGGCAACGGCTTATGGTACAAATCACCGTTAAGGGAGGAACACGAACCGTCTTTCAAGGTGAATACTGACCGCAACCTTTGGTATGACTTTGGCGCAGGCAAGGGCGGTAACATCATCGCACTGGCAAAGGAACTCTATTGTTCCGACAGCCTGCCATACCTGTTAAACCGGATAGCGGAACAGACACCGCACGTCCGCCCGGTCTGTTTTTCTTTTCCCCAGCGTAGGACAGAACCGAGTTTCCAACATTTGGAAGTCCGTGACTTGACCCATCCGGCATTGCTCCGTTACTTGGAGGGACGGGGTATTAATATCGGACTGGCAAAAAGAGAATGTAAGGAACTCCATTTTACCAATAACGGCAGACCGTTCTTTGCTATCGGTTTCCCGAACATGGCAGGAGGTTACGAGGTTCGCAATTCCTTTTTTAAAGGCTGCATCGCCCCGAAAGACATCACCCATATACGGCAGCAGGGAGAGCCGAGAGAGAAGTGTTTGGTATTCGAGGGTTTTATGGACTATCTTTCTTTCCTCACGCTCCGGATGAAGAACTGTCCGACCATGCCCGACCTTGACAGGCAGGATTATGTCATACTCAACTCTACTGTCAATGTGCCGAAAGCCATTGACGTGCTGTACCCGTATGAACGCATTCACTGTATGCTTGACAATGACAAGGCAGGATATGAAGCGACACGGGCTATCGAATTGGAATACTCCTACCGTGTGCGTGACTTCTCGGACAATTACAGGGGGTATTCGGACTTGAACGATTACCTGTGCGGCAGGAAGCAGGAACAGAAGAACAGCACCAGCCAAGCGCAGGCGATAAAGCAGGAAACCGGACAACGTACCGCCCCAAGACAGAAAAGGGGCAGGGGTATTTAGTCCGGTAGGATTACCAGCGGCAGGCGGTTTAACTTGGAGAGCAAGGTTATGTTTCGGTAGACCGAAACTACCTTTCTTTGCTTGACAGCAAAGAAAATTTCTCCCGTTGGTCGCAATTTTTAAGATACCATTTAAATGTAAAAACCTATGACGAATATAAAAGATAAGCCGGGGGGACGTCCGGCAAAGAAACGGATAGAGAAGCAGCAACGGGTAGTCAGCACGAAGCTGACCGAGTTGCAGTATTACGCCATCAGGAAGCGAGCCGGGGAAGCCGGGTTGCGTATCAGTGAGTATGTCCGGCGGGCGGTTGTTTCGGCAGAGGTCATACCCCGGCTGAACAGGCAGGATGCGGACACCATCCGCAAGCTGGCAGGGGAAGCCAACAACATCAACCAACTGGCGCACCGGGCGAATGCCGGAGGTTTCGCACTGGTGGCGGTGGAACTGGTGAAATTAAAAAACAGGATTGTCGAAATTATAAACCAGTTGTCGGATGATTGGAAAAATAAAAAAGGGAAGCGGGTTTAAGGGCTGCGTAAACTATGTGTTGGGCAAGGAACAAGCGGCTTTACTCCATGCGGACGGGGTACTGACAGAAAGCCGGGGAGATATAATCCGCAGCTTCTGTATGCAAACCGGGATGAATCCCGACTTGAAAAAGCCAGTCGGACATATTGCGCTAAGCTATTCGGCAGTGGATGCGCCCAAATTGACGGACGAGAAAATGATACAGCTTGCGCAAGAGTACATGCGTGAAATGAAAATCGCCGATACGCAGTATATCATCGTGCGCCACCAAGACCGGGAACACCCACATGTGCATATCGTGTTCAACCGTATTGACAACAACGGCAAGACCATTTCGGACAGGAACGATATGTACCGCAACGAGCAGGTATGCAAGAAGCTGAAAGCCAAACACGGGCTTTATTTTGCTAGTGGGAAAGAACAGGTAAAGCAGCACCGCTTGAAAGAGCCGGACAAATCGAAATACGAGATTTACAACGCTGTAAAGAATGAAATCGGCAAATCCCGAAACTGGCAGCAGTTACAGGGGCGGTTAGCGGAAAAGGGTATTACTATCCGGTTCAAGTACAAAGGGCAGACAAACGAAGTGCAGGGCATATCCTTTTCCAAAGGTGAATACACGTTCAAGGGTTCGGAGATAGACCGTAGTTTCAGTTTCTCCAAACTGGATAAATGTTTCGGGGATGCAGGACTGAACGCTGCCGGAAACTACCGACAGACAGTTTCCGTACCTGTTCAGGAGCCAGCGCAGACACCGGGCAAAGCCGACAATCCGTTACTGGCAGGCTTGGGCGGTCTGTTCTCCGCTTCATCCTCTCCGGCTGATGAAATGCCCGATGATTCCTTTTTGAGAAAGAAGAAGAAAAAACAACTAAAGTTATAAGCGTATGGAGGAAAATTTGATTTTAGAGGGGCTTCTTTCAATGGTTACAGAACTGAAAGAGAAGCAGGAAGCACAGGTAACGCCAGCCAGTCGGGAGGAAACTCTTGAAAGGCTGAACACAATCGAACAGGCATTGTCGGAACTGCACAGTAACCCGGCTGTTCCCGAAAAGGATTTGCAGCTATCCGAAGCCAGCTTGACGAGATAAGGAACAGGATGCAAGGTCAGCAGAAACATATCGAGGACACCAAGAAAATAGTATTGGAAACCTACCGTTGTTTCAAGGTAATGATTGATGCTTTGGGCTCTTGCAAGACGGATAAAGAGGAAGCTGCGCCCTTACCGCTCTATCAACGGATTTACAACAAGGTCGCTTCTTGGATTCGTCCGGGATTGTTCCTTTTTTCGGCAGTGCTGGTTATCTGTTCCGTTTCCATATTCTTGAATGTCCGTTTGGCTGAACGTATGCAGCAGTTGCAGGACAACGATATGAAATACCGCTACATTCTGATGAAAGGGGAAGCGGATGGGGGCTGTCTTGATTTGCTGGAAACGAATTTCAGCAGGGAACGGGATAACGCTTTCATCCATAGCCTGACTGATTCGGTGACGGGTTTTGAATACCGCAGCAGGAAGCAGGCGGAAGCGTTGGAACGTGTAAGGCTGCTCAATGAACAAGCCGAGCGGTTGAAAAAGGAAGCCGATAAGCTGGGTAAGCAATAAAAAGTAGGATATGTAAGTTGCAATATTAAAGTTTGCTAATAGATAGAGAAAGGTGCAGTATATTGTTCGTGATATATTGCACTTTGTCTATATTTGTTGAACTAAATGATAAACTTGAAAGAATATACTATGGCTAAGACTTATACATCTCCATCTTTGAAGGTATCTCCATATCCATATATTGGGATTATTAAATCATATGATAAAGTTAAAAAGTATGGCTATATTATGGTGCTGTACAAGCGAGACATTTTCTTTCATATAAAAAATTCTAATATATTGAATCCCAAACCTAACACATTTGTTTCTTTTAAAGTTAGAATATCTGCAGTTTCAGGAAGAGTTGAAGCGTATGCACTTGATACTATTTTCAACTATAAAGATGAGCTTTTAACACACCAAGAAAATCTACTTGTTAGTGATATATCTCTTATTCATTATTGCCATCCGCAGCTAATGGAAGAAGATTTGCATAAACGAATGAAAGAAGAATATGATATACTTAATAATATAGATGATTATATTGACAATTACGATATCTTTAAAGCTATAGATTCTTATAGTGTAGAGGTTGTAACTGGGCATATATATAAACCTGGAGATGATGATGTTGCTTGGGTTAGCTATGGAGGAGATAGAAAAACTGGAAAATTTATAATTGAGAAAAATTTTAAATATGTAAGGGATGTTTATGTAGACACAATATTACCACCTTACCACGAAGAAATATTTCATGATAGAGGATTCTGTCCTTGGGAGCAAATGCTTGAAAGTTTTGGGGATTTAACTTCCTATCGTCAAGAAGCTGTCAAAAAGACAACAGAAATCAGAAATCAGGCAAAAAATCTGTATAATAAACAAATGCATAAAGAAGCTATCGTCAGATTTCTTACCGATAAGATTTTAAATGAATCAATGCAATATCAGCGCAATATTGAGCGGAGTATTAATGATTCATTAGCTTATGGCTATCATTTGAATTTTCGTTTGAATGATATGACATTTTTGTAAGCTATCGCTTATATACGAGGTGTATAGGATAAAATTTGTAAACTGTCAATCGAAGAACAGTACCCAAGAAATTTTTTCAGTTCTCTTTGTATAGAGAATAAAATATCACTTGATGTTAAATTGACGGTATGGCTAATTGATACATAATAAGTATCTTTCTTTCCATTGTATATATATTCTACTTTATATTCCATAATTACTAATTAAAAATCTTTCTGCAAAGATAGCAATAAAGTTTGATCATGTAATCTTATTGCATGTTTAAATGCTGGATTTGTTTTTTTGTTACAAGTTTGTTTGAGAAATGAAGGTTCTAATTTCCTCTTCTGATGGAAGCTCTATCATGTACTTCTGTACAAAGATATTCGGGTCTAATCCGGCAGTGGCATACTTTACCAATGTATCTCCTTTTTCGGTACACAGCAAAATGCCGATAGGCGGATTATCATCCGGCTGCATCACTTCCGCTTTGAAATAGTTCAGATACATATTTAGTTGCGAAGCATACTCATGGCGGAACTTGTCTATCTTCAATTCCACAATAACATGACATTTCAAAATGCGATGATAGAACACAAGGTCGGCAAAGAAATAATCTTCATCAATCAAGATGCGTTTTTGCCGGGCTTCAAAGCAGAAGCCATGTCCCATTTCCAATAGGAAGCGTTGCAAGTTGTCAAGAATGGATTGTTCCAAATCGTTTTCCGTCACTAATGCACGTTCATTCAACCCTAAGAACTCCAAAGTAACAGGGGTATTGATAACATCTTTAGGTTGTAATAAGGTTGCTTGTTGCTGGACTAAAGCGGAGAGGGCTTCTTTGTTTTTGGATAGTCCGCTACGTTCGTAATATAAAGATGCGATTTGTCGCTCCAACTCCTTTACAGACCAGCAGCCACGAATGGTTTCCATTTCATAGAAAGCACGTTTTACCGGGTTCTCAATTCCCGATATAGTGTTTAAATGGGTGGAAGATAATCTGTTGAATAATCTATCAGCCGGAATCATCCATGTTTCGGTTTGTGGGTATTCTGTTGATAGTTTCCAAACGCCATTTTCAGATTCGGCGGTCACCAACCGCCGAATTGGTTCAGTGAATTCGGCGGTCAATGACTGCCGAATTTGAATTTGTGATGCAATGTATTGTGTAACAGGCTCTTTTAGTTGTGGATAAACGAGGTACAGCCGCCTAAATTCACGGAATCTACGTTCATTCAGACCTTTTGTTTTCAGTCGTTGTTCCAGTCTTTTCAACAATTGTTCACCGTAGGCGGCACGGTCTTCTCCGTTCTGCTCAAACTCCACGATATAGCACCCCATAAGCCAGTTACGGGAAGTAAGGGCAAGGTTTACAGCGTGTGCGGCTTGTGCCTGCAACGTGTTCTGTATCGTGCTGATATGTTTTACTAATGCTTCAAAGTTCATAGTTACAAAGATAAGTCTTTTATGGTTAAAACTTTAGCTCGGGCAAGCTGTTTATTGCTTCCTCTTTCAATTTATCCACCGCACGGGTGTACTTCTCCGTATGCTTCAATCCGCTATGCCCTAAAAGGCTGGCTACAGTTTTGATATTAGCCCCATTGTTCAGAATGTTCACGGCAAACGAATGTCGGGCACAATGCCAGCTTATATGTTTGTCTATCCCGGCTCTCTTTACCCAACGCTTTACTGACTTGCAGCAGCTTTCGTAAGTAGGCAAATCGAATATTAAACAGTTTTTATCTGCCGGGGCTTCACCAATGATGGACAATAGACCGTCATTCAGAGGAATAACCACACCACTACTGGCAGAATGTCCCTTTGTCTTGCTTTGCTCAAACTTCAATAACCGATTAGCGTAATCCACATTCTTATAGGTAAGGTCTTTTACATCACAGAAACGCAAACCACTGTATAAGCAGAAGATAAAAGCCCGTCTGACATTCGGGTTCTCGTTGTCATAATGGCAAGCCGCCAACTTTTGGATTTCTTCGGGAGAGAGAACATCTTTTCGAAGCATTTGGCTATCCACTTTACAGGTAACACTTTTACATGGGTCTTTCAACATTACATCATGGTCAATCGCATATCGAATAACTTTCTTGAAACGCTGGTAAATGCTTTTAGCACCCTCGCCCACACTTCGGGATTGCAGATAGGCTACAAACTGCTCCATCATTTCTTTGGTGATAAGTTCCGGTTTGATACTAAACTCATTCATGGGATATTGCTCTTTTAAGAAGTCCTTAAAACGGCTAAACGCAATTTGTACCATGCGAATATCTTTCTTGGTATAACTGTTGATATAGGCTTGGAAATAGTCTAAGAAATTGACCGTTCTATCTTTTTTTAACCGATAACCCAACATACTTTCTTTAAACTCCTGCTCACGCTCTGCACGTATCTTTGTGGCAAGCTCCAATGTTTCTTTGTTCTGCTGGCGTTCCGCTGGGGTGCGGGGCTTCTCTATCAGATACAGACTAAGGTTTTCTTTTCGCCTGTTATGCTTTACTGCAAACTTGGGCTTACCTTGCATTTTTCCACTATCATAGTACACTTGATTGCCGTTTTCATCTAATACGGGCTTTTCCTCTCTACCTAAATAATACTCTAAGTAAAGGCTAATTCTACCATCCGAGAGCTTGTTTTGCTCTAACTTGGGGTTTTCTTTCGTTTTATTTTCTAACTTTGCCATTGTTTAGAGGTTTTATCCCGATTTAGGTACCATAACCGGGTGATTACGCTAAATAGTTGATTTTCTTTTGTTTTCCGATATTGCAAAGGTACAAAAGAAAATGATATTTCAAAGTGTACTAAAAGTGTACTGAATAACGGAAAATGGGCAAAATATGGCAAAAATAGAGAAAATAGGAAATATTCAAGTAATTGATAATAAGGAAGATAAATTCTTTTATTTTCCTATGATTTCTATGGCTTGTACCGGGTCTGGGTACAAAGAAAGAAAGGAAAGCCTTGTAAATTGAACGTTTACAAGGCTTTATCGTTTTTCTACTGAAACATAACTGAAACTCTCTCACTCAATTATCGGTACATCAATATTTTCGTTTTTTTCATTCCAGTTATCGACAGTAAAGTCACCGGAAGATTCTTCAGAAAAGATATTGCCCAAACTTAAAGTCAGAGTCAGCTTGGTATTGGCGTTGAGTGGAGAACTCAACGTTTGCTTAAAGCTTTTTACATTACCGTTTTTGAGTGTGATTGTTAACTGGAATTCAGATTTGCCGGCGGACGGGAATAACATAACCGTACTATTGCTCATTTGAGTACCGTCTATTGAGCGAGCCAATGGGAAAGCGATTGTACGTGGTATCCCTTGCGGCTCTCCTGTATAATAATTGAGCTCGCTATAAATATTGGTAATTCGCACGGCTACACTATCTATACTGGAACTCAGTACTGTATCGTCTTTATCTTTCAAAACAACTTTCAGTCCGGCTACCACTCGCTTTAAAGAGGCTTTGAGGCTTTCACTTCCAATCTTTATCGTTTGTGCTGCATATACCAGGTCGAATACAGGATAGTAAATGGTGTCGGCCGATATTTTAAATAAGCCAAGAGATTGTTTTGACATATCCAGTCCTATACTGTGAGCCGCTTCTTTTATGGCGGGATGGGCGTAAACAGGATCCTGATATTTGGGCGTTCCCCAATAAATCATGTTGTAAGTACCTATCGGTAATGAGATTTCTCGATTAATGGATCCGTCATAGAAAGTACCGTCCTTTACTTGGTAGTAACCGTAGAAAGGAGACAGCTTTCCTCTTACATAGTTTCCATAGTAGATGGAACTGTTTGCATCACATGGTATAACTGTCAGAATACCGGTAAATGAACTTTGTTGTCCGTTGATATTGTCGATACTCATTGCCATGCGCGGACTGATGAGGTGCGAATTGTCCGTAGTGTGATCCTTGTCATCATCCGAACAGCCTGCTATGAGAACGGCAATACCTATAAACATTATTAATTTTTTCATTATCTGTTGAGTTTTAGGTTATTCCCATAGAGAACATTTTGCAGTTAGAATGGTTCTCTGTCTTAAAAAGAAAAATATGCGGACGTTGTGGTATTGAAGTTAAATCCCATAGATAACTTGTCTTTCGTATGTAGATACTGTACATTTGCATTATTTGTTCAACGAATTACCGATTATTGTCATGAGGAATAAAATCGTCTCTTTTTTGTCGCTTTTCTGCTTACTGTATTCTTTTACGCTTTCTGCACAAGTTAATGAACTGCCACGCTCCACGCCTGAGGCGGAGGGTATTCCTTCACAAGCCGTTACTGCCTTATTTGACTCTTTGATGTTACTTCCAAAAACCGAAATTCATAGTGTCATGGTACTGCGTTATGGCAAGGTGGTTGCGGAGATTTATCCGGCTCCCTTTGCGCCTGAGTATAGCCATACGATGTATTCCTGTTCCAAAACTTTTGTCAGCGCTGCGGTAGGACTGGCTGTTGCGGACAATCGTCTGCGCTTGACAGACCGTGTTGCTACCTTTTTCCCGGAATCATTGCCTGATACAATTTCGACCAATTTGGCAGCTATGACCGTGCGCGACTTGCTGACCATGACTTCCGGTATTGCTGCGGACTGGAATATGCGTAATATTTGTACGGACTGGATACGTACGTTTCTTGCAAAACCAGTCAGAGAACCCGGCAAACAGTTTGAGTATGACTCGATAGCCACTTACCTGCTTTCTGCCATTGTACAAAAAGTAACGGGGATGACCCTGCTGGATTATCTGAAACTGAAACTTTTCAATCTGATGAATATCATGGAAGTGGCGTGGGAAATCAGTCCCGAAGGTTACAATACAGGTGGTTGGGGACTTTATATCCAAAGTGAATCGTTGGCCAAGTTCGGTCAACTCTTGTTAAACCGTGGAATGTGGAAAGGCAGGCAGCTACTCCCTGCATCATGGGTAGAGCAGATGATGACCAAGCAGATGTCTACTTTGGGAGATGATTACGGTTATCAGATGTGGCTTTGCGAATATCCCGGAGCTGTACGTGCCGATGGAGCACTCGGGCAATATATCCTGATTATCCCGGATAAGGATATGGTAGTGGTTATAACGGAATGTACACGGACCAACGGTCGTGCACAACGTAGGTTGGTGTGGAACCGTTTGCTGCCTGAAGTGACTGACACTCCCTTAAAAGTCGGTAAGGCTTATGGACAGCTGCAAAAGAAACAACAATCCTGTCGGCTCCCTTTTGTGCAAGGTAAGACAATATCCCCCGAAGCACAGATATATAACGGCAAACGTATCACTCTCGAACAGAATAAATTCGGTTGGCAATCTCTTACACTGAATTTCAAACCAAGAGAAGTTGTAATGACAGTAACGGAAATGAATGATAATACTTACGACCTGCTGTTCGGTTATAAACAATGGCAAATGGCAGTAATAAAGGCTTATCCTCCTTATTCTATTATCCCAAAAGGACGTTTCTGCGGTATCGAAGGCCCTTTTCGGGTGGCAGGAAGTTATGCTTGGCAGGCATCAAAAACGCTTGAACTGAAAGTGCATTATGTCAATTGGGTATCAGCTCTTGACCTCGTCTTTCATTTTGACGGAAAGAATGTTGCTTTGACGGTTCAGGAAAATTATTCATCCGGTACGGGTATGGTTATTAAAGGAAAGGTGTGTGATTAGCTTCCATTTCCGGTTTTTCTGTATTTTTGCAACGTAATAAAGAATCAATTTATGATGAACCGTATATTACTTGCACTGAAACGTCCTTTCATTTGGCTGTATCGCTTCCGCCACCGTTGCGGTTACGGGGTACATTCACCTTTCGCTTTCAATTTGATAACACACGTTATCTATGAATCCACTCCTTATTATAAGTATGAGGAGCTGGTAACCGTACAAAAGAAGCTTGCGCCGCAGAAAGACCGTACGTGGAGTTACGAATCCTTAAAAGTAAAGCGGCTTCTATTCCGTTTAGTGAATTACGTACAACCGACTACAGTTGTGGATGCCGGCAGACAGTCAGCCTCTTCTCTTTATCTGAAAGCCGCTAAAGAGGGGGCGGATTATACAGCCGCTTCCGAGTTGTCCGAACTTTTTCTGGAGAGTGGCGCTCCTGTCGATTTTCTATACTTGCACGATTACCGTCGCCCGGAATTTGTAGAAGAAGTATTCCGTATCTGTATTTCCCGTACTACTAAAACATCCGTTTTTGTAATCGAAGGTATCCGTTATACATCTCGGATGCGTGCTGTTTGGAAATGTATCAGTCAACACGAAAAGGCTGGTATTACTTTCGACCTTTATGACCTCGGCATTATATTCTTTGATAAAACCAAGATAAAACAGGACTACATTGTCAACTTTTGATTACCTTTAGGCGTTTCAAAGGAAAAATGACTATTATGAAAAAGAGCCTTGTATATACGAAAACCGGAGATAAGGGAACAACCTCCCTTGTGGGTGGTACCCGTGTTTCCAAAACTCATATCCGCCTTGAAACCTACGGCACGGTAGATGAGCTGAACTCTAACTTGGGTTTTCTCATTACCTATCTTTCCGATGAGCGTGACAAACAGTTCTTACGACAAGTACAGGATAAATTGTTCGCAATAGGTTCTTACCTTGCGACAGATCGTGAAAAGACCAAACTCCATGAAGTGAGTATTACCACCCCGGAACAAGTGGAAGCGGTGGAATATGAGATAGACCGTTTGGATGATACGCTTCCTCCGCTGACCTCTTTTATCCTTCCGGGCGGCTGTCGTGGGGCTGCCGTTTGTCATATCTGTCGCACCGTTTGCCGTCGTGCTGAACGCCGTATTCTTGCTTTGGCGGAGCAGGTAGACATTTCTTCAGAATTATTAGCCTATGTCAACCGTTTGTCTGACTATTTGTTTGTTCTTTCACGAAAAATGAATCAAGACGCGGAAAAAGAAGAAATATTTTGGAATAATAGTTGCAAGTGAAATATTTTGTTATACTTTTGCCGAAAAATAAAGATAGGAATTAGTATTCACAATTTTAATACTTAGAAACTATGTATTGGACATTGGAATTAGCATCTAAATTGGAAGATGCCCCTTGGCCGGCAACTAAGGACGAACTGATAGATTATGCCATGCGTTCGGGCGCTCCGCTTGAGGTTATTGAGAATCTGCAAGAAATGGAAGATGAAGGCGAGATTTATGAAAGTATTGAAGATATTTGGCCTGATTATCCCAGCAAAGAAGATTTCTTCTTCAACGAAGAGGAGTATTAATATGCTTTGATTGAATCTTATCCATCGGTTTACGGATAAGACAAATTATAGAAAGAGGTAGTACGAAGGCCTTTGCTATGGCTGGGATACTATCTCTTTTCTTTTTAATCCCCATTGTATTGATGATGACACAAACAGGAGAGGCATGCCGTTTGCCCGAATTAAAAGAACGCCATTTGCCCGAAGACTGTCGGCAGAGTATAACGGAACTTTTGAAAGAAACCTATGGTTACGACCGCTTTCGTAATCTTGAAATTTACGATGATTTGTTTAAAAGCAGGGAAACACTCTGCATCTCTCAAGGGCAACTGATTGAAAATGTAATCCGTGAGGCGGAAAAGGCGCGGAAAGAAGAAGTGCAACCGGATAATATTCTGCTGACCGCCCCGACGGGTTCGGGTAAATCTCTGTTGTTCCAACTCCCGTCTATCTATCTGGGAAAAGAATATAATCTGCTAACCATTGTTGTTTCTCCTTTGAAGGCACTGATAGTAGACCAGGTAGAAGGTTTGCAAGACTTGAGTTATGAACGTGTGGCGTATGCATCTTCTGACCTTTCACCGGAGCAGAAGATGGAGGTTTATCGGGCGGTGCGTGAGGGAGAAATCGACCTGTTTTATCTTTCGCCGGAGTTGTTGCTCTCCTACGACATCAAACATTTTGTCGGCAATCGCCGTATTGGCATGGTAGTTATTGATGAGGCGCATACGGTAACCACCTGGGGTAAAGAGTTCCGTGTAGACTATTGGTTTCTGGGGCGCTATTTAAGTGCTTTGAAGCAGAACCTCGGTTATACATTCCCGTTGTTTGCCTTGACCGCCACTGCCGTGTGGAATCCCAAAGGGGGCAATGATATGGTATTCGAGACGATCCGCTCCCTACAGATGGAGCCTTGCGTGCTTTATGTCGGTACGGTAAAGCGTAAGAATATCGGTTTCGATATCCGACAGCTCACATTGGAAGAGGGGGAAACCTACGATAAAGGTAAGCAGCGCGTCATATCCGGACGTGTGGAAGACTTCCTCAACGGGCATAAAACCTTGCTTTACTATCCCTTTGCCGGTAGTATAGATATGCGTATAAAGACTTGGGTACGCTCTGCCGACTGGCATTGGGTAGCTTCCTATTACGGTAAGAAAGAAAAAGAGCAGAAAGCCGCCATTGTGCAGGATTTTAAAGAGGGCATGAAGCGGATGATTGTCGCCACAAAAGCTTTCGGCATGGGTGTGGACATCAGCGATATTGATCGTGTCTACCACGTAGCGCCTTCGGGTACGTTTGTCGATTACATTCAGGAAATAGGCCGTGCAGCCCGTGATGCGGATGTTCAAGGCATTGCCGCCACTGACTATCACGAGCGTGACTTTTATTATATGAAACGTCTGCATCAAACCGGTAATATTGCACAGGAACAGTTGGAGCTGATTCTGAAAAAGCTCATGGAAGTATATCGGATGAAAGGAGAGAAAAAGGAAATTCTTGTTTCCCTGTCCGACTTTGAGTTTGTGGTGAAGTTGCCGCGTACCAAGAACAAACTGGAGTATGAGGCCGAACTGGGACAACTTATTAAGACCGCTTTACTGTGGTTGGAAGATGATTTGTCGCAGCGGTACGGAACGCATTTGTTGGAAGTCAGTCCGCAAAATCTGCTGGCGGAGGGTTACGTTCAGGATAAGACCGGTGATACCTTTGCATGCGAGTTTCAGAGCTATCTTACAAGAGTGGAAGGTGAAGAAGACGTCTATCGAGCCCGTCTGGATACTCTTTGGGAAGAGTGTTTTCCCGAGTTGGGATATAGGGAGTTCAAACAGAAACTGAATAGTGGTACCTTGCGGGAAGGTTCCCGTGCCGTCTCCGTGGGTAAGCACGAAGTTCTGCTGAAAGAAGATGCAACGATTATCCGACAGCGTATGGACGCTTTGTTCAAGAGTTTGGTGACGATGCTGAAGACGGCTTTGCTGAAATCGAAAGGACGTTTCGATGAAGAAGAACTGCGTGCGGTATTTGCCGAGCACGGCATGGATGTGCCGTCTGCCAAGCGTTTCATCGGTTCGCTATTGGAAAGCCGCACCGAAGAGGGACGTAGCGTAAGCTATATCAGCAGTATCAAGAAGAAAGACTCGAATGAGCTTTCATTTACTGTAATCAAAGGCTTCGACCTGCTTTTGTCCCGTTATCAAAAGTTGTTTACCCAACGTATCACAGGCAATAAGGGCGCGCGTTTACAGTTCTACTGCACTCCGTTCTCCGATTTGAATATGCTGCTCAATCTCCTTTCCATGCTCGACTGCCTTTCGTTCAGTGTAGAGGGTGGTGGTACCCCCTGCGTACACGTCCGGTTCGACAATCCGGAGCTTCTGCAACAATTGGCGGATTCCAATGAATATCATAATCTCATTCTGGATGCCAACGAGCGTATTTTTGAGGAGCAGATAGATTTATTTTCCTCTTTCTTCGGTACCGATGCTCTGACGGACGAACAGCGTTGGGACTTCGTGGAAGAGTATTTTACCGGAACCGGTGTGGAAGAACTGAAAAAGAAGTATATCGTTCGTTAGGCCATGTGAGCCGAAAGAAACTGTTGAAGGATGCGCGCGTGATTGCGTATGGGATCTTTTGATGCATACAATAAGGTTACGGTGTCATACGTTTTTATTCTTTCCATAAATTGCCGTACGGCATCTGAGCCTTCCAATTCCGTTCGATACATATTCGCAAAGTCTTCCCAATGTTCCGTCGTATTTTCGTGAAACCATTTACGCAGTTTGGCGGAAGGAGTGATGTCCTTTTCCCATACATCACTTTTCAGATGCTCTTTTTTTATACCGCGAGGCCACAGGCGGTCTACCAATACACGATAACCGTCTGCCGCATCGGGGGCTTCATATACTCGTTTGATTCTGATTTGCGTCATGGATGCTCTTGTAATTCCGCTTCCAGTTGTATGGCACGCGGGAAAACGATGTTGTTTTCCAAATGGATGTGCTGATGCAGGGCGGCTTCAAACGCTTTGAGTTGTTGTAATACCAATTGGTAGCTGTTGCAGGCATCTTCCGGAGCAGAATATCCGTTTGTTAGTTTCTCGATGTGGCGGAAGCGTTCACCTTCGGTATCATGCTCGGACATCATTACGGATATGGGATCCTGGATGCTGCCGCAGTGAAATTCGGGGATTGTGGCACCGTCAAGTTTGGCTTTCACCATTTCGTAGATGTATGGAAACAATACCAGCTCTTCCTTGTCGAGGTGTTGGTTGAGATCGGAAAGCGATTGCCGGAGCAACACTTGCACATTGTATAGTGCAGGATGATTTTCGCCATGTACCTTACATACTTTGTCGAGCAGTTCCTGTATCTTCGGTCCGTTCTTACGGATGTTGCGGTGATGTATCTTCAAAATGTAATCTGCGAGTAAGTCCAGCGGCCAATTCTTGAAGTCGATGTTTTCGGTAGTTATCGGAGCAAGGTTCTCAATGTCTTTGATAATCTCATCCATATCCGCTCCCGCTTTTTGGCTGGCTTCGGGCAAAAGAATAGAACCGTGGCAGCAAAAGTCGATGCCATACTTATCGAATACTTCGGCATTACCGAAATTGTCGGCAACAATCTCGCCGACTGTCATTGTTTCATAATCTTTCTTCATACAGAATTTTGTTTTATCTTCCTTGACGGAAATTGTTCGGCATTATTACAAATGTCCTGTATGGAATGTTTGAGAGATTATGATTATTTGAATTTACTTATCCTGCCTTTACAGTTTCTGGAAAGCCAGCCGTTCGTCTCCGTTCAGCAAGTAGATGATGCCGCAATATTGGAAGCCGTGTTTCTTGAGGATATATTGCAGGATATGATTATCGCAATGGGTATCGGCACGCAAGTTGGGTATTTGGCGGTAACACCATTGCAGGCAGGCAGATGCTATGCCTTTACTGTCTTCCGTACTTGCCAGACGGTGGATAACGCCATACGGGCGGATATCGTCTATCCATTCACCGTCGTAGATTTGCACATAGGTAGGGTCGTTTCCTTGTATAAAGGCGAAAGTTCCTACGATATTCTGTTCTTCATCGAGGCATACATAGCTGTTTCCGTTTTCGATATCTTTCTTGATAATTTCTTCGGTGGGGTAGCCGCCGGTCCACTGTTTCATGTTCCCGTCTTTGCGCATGATGTGTTTTCCCTGCTCGAAGATGTCCATGAGGGTATTGAGCTCTGTGATGTCTGTTTTTCTAATCTTTATCATAATGTGTTAGCCGAATCCGAATAAGAAGATATTCTCCGAATGCAAAGATAATTATTAATTTTATATTTTTTGCGGGTACACAGCACTAATGCCGCTCTCTCCCTTTGCCGGTAGGTGTTTGTATGAGTGCTGCTAAATAATTTGCCGATACTGTGATTGTCATCTCTGCATGAACAATTTGGAATGCTAACTGTTCTTTTTAGGGATAATTTACATATATTTGTCCCGATTATTTAAACATATTGAATTATGAAAAAGATCTTTAGTGTTTTTATGATAGCTATATGCTGTTTGGCAGTGGCTATACCGGCTCAGGCTCAATTGCTTAAGTTTGGTGTCAAAGGTGGTGTGAACTTGTCGAAACTTAAACTCGAAGGGATGAAAGATAATTCTACCGGATTCTTTTTCGGCCCTATGGCGGAAGTAACGATTCCCATTGTTGGTTTAGGTGTGGACGGTGCTTTGCTGTATTCTCAAAGAGGTGATAAAACGGAAGGTATTGATATGAAGCAAGCTGGCTTGGACATACCTGTCAATCTGAAATATTCTATCGGCTTGGGCAGTATGCTGGGCATTTATGTTGCTGCCGGTCCGGACTTCTTTTTCAACTTTAAGGGTGATAAGAACTTTGAGGGGGGAGATAAGATAGAGAGTAAAAAGGCCCAAGTGGGCATCAATGTAGGTGCAGGTGTGAAGCTGATTCAGCATTTGCAGATTGGTTTCAACTATACGATTCCTTGCGGAGACTCATTCACTTGGAAGAGTGCAGGTGAGGCTATCGGTGCAAAGAATAAGACTTGGCAGATTTCCGCCGCTTACCTATTCTAAGGATATAACGAGACTATCTTTGGATGGCGTTGTCGATTTTGATTGGCAACGCCGTTTTTTTACGTTATCTTTGTCGCTGCAATGGAAAAGTTTGTAGATGTCATATTGCCCCTTCCTCTGCATGTCAGTTTTACGTATTTACTACCGGAAGATATGGCAAGGGAAGTACAGATTGGCTGCCGGGTAGTAGTGCCTTTCGGACGAAAGAAGTACTATACGGCCATTGTGCGGAACATACATTATTCCGCACCGACCGAATATGAGGTAAAGGAAGTGAGTGCCCTGCTGGATGCACATCCTATCTTGTTGTCCGAACAATTCAGGTTTTGGGAATGGCTGTCGGATTATTATCTCTGTACTCAGGGTGATGTCTATAAAGCGGCTCTTCCATCCGGTCTGAAATTAGAGAGTGAGACAATGGTGGAGTACAATCCCGATTTTGAATCGGATGTGCAATTACCGGAAAGAGAACGGAAGATACTGGACCTGCTTTCCGCAGAACCGGAACAGTGCGTTACGAAATTGGAAAAGGAGAGCGGTATCAAGAATATCCTGTCTGTGATAAAGGCCTTGCTGGACAAGGAAGCTATTTTTGTGAAGGAAGAGTTGAAGCGTACCTATAAGCCCAAGACAGAAACTCGCGTGCGCTTGACTGAAGCGGCAAGCAACGAACGACGTCTACACTTTTTCTTTGATGAATTGCAGCGCCGTGCTCCCAAACAGTTGGATTTGCTGATGAAATATATAGAGCTCTCCGGTTGTTTGGGCAAAACACCGAAAGAAGTCACCAAGAAAGAGCTTTTACAGCGGGCTTCCGCTACTCCCGCTGTGTTCAACGGATTGGTGGAGCGTGGAGTTTTTGAGGTTTATCAGCAGGAGGTTGGCAGACTGAATACCACTTTAACCAAAGCGACATTCCCTTTAAATCCTTTGAACGAGCATCAGCAACGGGCTCACGATGATATTGCGGAGAGTTTTCAGACTAAGAATGTCTGCCTGCTGCATGGGGTTACATCCAGCGGAAAAACGGAAATTTATATTCATCTGATAGAAGAAACTCTCCGTCAGGGAAAGCAAGTGTTGTATCTGTTGCCGGAGATAGCCCTGACGACACAAATCACCGAACGTCTGCAACGGGTATTCGGAGCCCGTCTCGGTATCTATCATTCTAAGTTTCCTGATGCCGAGCGGGTGGAGATTTGGCAGAAGCAACTCTCGGACGGCGGGTATGACATTATCCTGGGAGTACGTTCTTCCGTATTTTTGCCTTTTCGTAATCTGGGGCTGATTATTGTGGACGAGGAGCATGAGAATACCTATAAACAGCAAGACCCAGCACCCCGCTACCATGCGCGTAATGCCGCTATTGTGCTGGCTGCGCTGTATGGTGCCAAGACTTTATTGGGTACGGCAACCCCGTCCATCGAAACCTGGTATAACGCTATGTCTGGTAAGTATGGATTGGTGGAACTGAAAGAAAGGTATAAGGAAATACAGTTGCCGGAGATTATTCCGGTGGATATAAAGGAACTGCAGCGCAAGAAGCGGATGAACGGCCCGTTCTCTCCTTTGTTATTGCAATATATTCGTGAAGCGTTGGAGCAGAAAGAACAGGTTATCCTGTTTCAGAATCGCAGGGGGTTTGCCCCGATGATAGAATGTCATACGTGCGGCTGGGTTCCCAAATGTAAGAATTGCGATGTCAGCCTGACATATCATAAAGGACTAAACCAGTTGACCTGTCATTATTGCGGATATACCTACCAACTGCCTCGCATCTGCCCAGCTTGCGAGGGTGCGGATTTGCGTAACCGAGGTTTTGGTACGGAAAAGATAGAGGGTGACATCAAACTTCTGTTTCCCGAAGCTACCGTTGCCCGTATGGATTTGGATACAACCCGTACGCGTGCTGCTTATGAGCGTATTATTGCAGACTTTGAACAAGGAAAGACAGATATTCTTATCGGTACGCAGATGGTTTCCAAGGGATTGGACTTCGACCATGTAAGTGTAGTGGGCATTCTGAATGCCGATACTATGTTGAATTATCCGGATTTTCGTGCCTATGAGCGTGCTTTCCAGCTTATGGCTCAAGTGGCGGGACGTGCAGGACGGAGGAACAAACGGGGTAGGGTAGTGCTGCAAACCAAAAGTATCGATCATCTTATCATTCCCCAAGTAATAGCCAACGATTACGAAGGTATGGTAGGCGGACAGCTTGCCGAACGACAAATGTTCCATTACCCTCCTTATTATCGTCTTGTGTATGTGTATTTGAAGAATCGCAATGAGATTTTGCTTGACTTAATGGCGCAGACGATGGCGGGTAAGTTACGTGCCATTTTCGGCAATCGGGTGTTGGGACCGGACAAACCGCCTGTGGCACGTGTGCAAACCTTGTTTATCCGTAAAATCGTTGTGAAGATTGAAATGAAAGCTCCTATGGCGCGTGTTCGGGAGTTACTGATACAGGTGCAGAAAGAGATGGTTATGGAAGACCGCTTCAAGTCGCTGATAGTGTATTATGATGTAGACCCGATGTAGGGAGTAATGGAGAATGAATAATTGGTGTACTTCATGGATGTAAACTGATAATTATTAATATATGTAATATGTTGCAAACCAAAGGAAAAACTAAGATATTGTTTGTGTGTTTGGGTAATATCTGCCGTTCTTCTTCGGCGGAAGGTGTAATGAAACAACTGATTGAACAGGCTGGACGTGAAGATGAGTTTATTATCGATTCGGCAGGTATTCTTTCCTATCATCAGGGAGAACTGCCCGACAGTAGGATGCGTGCTCATGCCGCTCGCCGCGGTTACGACCTAACGCATCACTCCCGTCCGGTATGTACGGATGATTTCTATGATTTCGATTTAATCATCGGAATGGACGACCGTAATATTGATGATTTGAAAGACCGCGCCCCTTCTGTCGAAGCGTGGAAAAAGATACATCGCATGACGGAATATTGCACGAAGTTTACTCATGCTAACCACGTTCCCGACCCTTATTATGGTGGGGCCGAGGGGTTTGAATATGTGCTCGATGTATTGGAAGATGCTTGTGCGGGACTACTCGAGATGGTTGGGAGCAATGGATAATCGCCGGTTGTCAATCACTAATCATCCGATAGCCAATCAATGTCTCTCATCCTGATAAAAGCGTTTGTTGTCGTTGAGGCTGCACGTTGCATCCACTCCGACTTGTTGTAACCGTTCGGCTATTTCATTCAGTTTCTTTCTTGAAACCCTGCCGATGTAAAAAAGGCGGTAACGGTAATCTTTATCAAGCAGTTCCATGATATGGGTAAATGTCTGCTCTCGGGCAAAATCGAAGTTTACTTTCCGCAATTCCGCATAGGGGTAGCGGATTGTCCTTCCTACGCTGTGTACGGTAAGGGCTTCATTGTCCAATGACAAATAGCAAAAACAGGTCATTAGCATACAGATGAAGAAAAGGCTCAATCCGAAAGACAGTATGGCCGGAATGAATCCCCACCATACGTCACCGCTGATGGAGTAGTACCCCAATATTAAAAACATAAGGAATAATATAAAGAACCAGAACATATACAGCGAGGGACGCTGGTAGGTTGTTGCGGGAAGAAAGTCCGTATTTCGTTCATGCGGGGTGTAGTTGGTAAAAGGTATTCCTTGAGATACCAAAAAACGGACGAGGGATGAAGGATGCTTGAAAGGCGGCAGATATAATACTTTATCCTGTTTGTCTTTCAGATGAAAAACGAATATTCCCGGACCATATTTATCTTTTCCTGTCGGGACATCCTTGTGCGATGCCTGATGATACCGTTTCATGAAACTGAAACTTTTAATCCGGTGCAGCTGAATCCGTTGGCTTTGCAACAGATGTCCCGCTCTTTGTCGTTCTTTGGCGCTTACTTTCATAGGTTTTACTTTTTAAGTTCCGGGTAACTGATACGGGTGTGATAGATTGTTTTCAACTTCTCTTTGAAAACGGCTTTCACCGTCGCTATATCCTTGAAGGTGATAGGGCATTCTTTGAAATAACCTTCCTCTACCTGAGAATCGATGATTTTGTCTACCAGATTGCTGATGCTTTCTTCCGTATATTCGGGCAGGCTGCGTGATGCTGCTTCTACGGAGTCGGCCATCATCAGGATAGCCTGCTCCTTGGTGAACGGATTGGGACCAGGATAAGTGAACAGTTCGTCGTTAGGCTCCTCACCGGGATGTTCGTTTTTCCAAGAAATGTAGAAATATTTTGTTTTTCCACGACCGTGATGTGTGGTGATGAAGTCTTTGATGACTTTGGGCAGGTTGTTTTTCTCTGCCAGTTTCAGTCCGTCCGTTACGTGGCTGATAACGACTTGCGCGCTTTGTTCGTAGCTGAGGTTCTTGTGTGGGTTGACACCGCCCGACTGATTCTCGGTGAAGAATACCGGATTCTCCATCTTGCCAATGTCATGATATAGAGCGCCTGTACGTACCAGTTGGCTCTTTGCACCGATACGGTTAGCGGCTTCGGCGGCGAGGTTGGCTACCTGCATGGAATGTTGGAATGTACCCGGTACGGTTTCCGACATACGTCGCAGTAAGCTGTTATTGATATTGGACAATTCCACTAAAGTAACGTTCGATGTAAAGCCAAAAGCTTTTTCTACCAGGAAAAGCAACGGATAAGTAAAGAGCAGCAATACGCCGTTTATGACAAAATAAGTGTACATGCTGCCGTTCAGCTTCGATAAATCGTTTTCCGTTATCAGTTCGAAGGCGAAGTAAACGGCTGCATAGGTCAGAATTACCAGAATGGCGGTGCGGAATAGCTGCGAGCGTTGTGATAACTCTCTCAAACTGAAAATGGCAACCAGTCCGGCCGTAAGCTGCAACAGTATAAACTCATGCGGATAGCGCAGGCAGATGGAACATATCAGTATCGTGACGACCTGCGTGAGGAAAGCCGTCCGGGAGTCGAGGAACACGCGGATAATGATAGGCAGCATGGCATAAGGAATGACATATACATTGAATATGTTGTTTGCCACCATAACGGCCGTTATCACACAGTAAAACATGATAAGGGCGAAGAGCAGCGAGAGACTGCCCTTGCGGTTATAATAGTCCTTACGGAAAAGGTCGAGATAGAGCATGAAACAAAGCATGAAGATACTGACGTATAATACTTGTCCTGCCAGCATCAACCGTTTCTGCCCGATGGATTCGCTACGCTGGATGGACTCTTTGCGCAGGCTTTCGAGGATGTTGTAGGTTTCTTGGTTCACTATCTCGCCGCGGTCGATGATTTTCTGTCCGCTCAGTACGATACCGTTTGCCCATGAGTAGTTGTCGAGGATTTCTTTCTTGGCGGTTTCCGTCCGCTGGGCATCGTAAGTGAGGTTGGGCGACAAGTACTCGTTGAGAGAACATTGCCGGAGTATGTTCGGATGATAGTGAGTGGTATCGGCAGTAAGGAGATAGGCGTATGCCTGTTTTACGGAATAGAGTTTATCGATATTCCGTTGGTTGGCAAGCTTGTCGTCTATCACCATGATGGCGGATGTACTGTCTTTGTGCAATTGGGCAAGTTCTTCGGTAGAAAGTATTCCAGCCTGATATACTTCGGAAAGTATCCTTTCTATATGGCGGATGTAATCGGCAGAAGGCAGGACGTCGCGCAGGTGCATTTGATAATCGTCTTTCAATTTTTTGAGCGCCTGTTTCTCCGTACTTTTATTCAACTGAAAATAGGGTTGGAAAGAAGACAGGATGCTGTCTTGCTCTCTTTTTACTACTTGGTCGTCTTTGTAGATAGGGAAATCGAAAGTGGCCATCAGCTGTCCGTACTTCCAGGGTTTGTCAATATCAAACTGGTAATTGAACTTGCCGTCCCTTGGCAGGAAGTACACGATAACTCCGACGGTGCCTATAAAAATAAGTGCCCTGTATATCAAATCTCTGAACGATAACTCTTTGTTTTTGCCTTTGAAATAACTCATATCGGTTGAAATTTTTGCGAAAAGTACAAAAAAAAACAATAGTATGGAAAAAAAGGTTTAATTTTGCCGTCTAATTTATTTATAAGTGAGATAGATTATGACAGAAAGAAAGGTCAGAGTCCGTTTTGCCCCAAGTCCTACGGGGGCGTTGCACATCGGCGGTGTGCGTACTGCGTTATATAATTATCTCTTTGCGCGTCAGCATGGAGGAGATTTAATTTTCCGTATTGAAGATACTGATTCTAACCGGTTTGTACCGGGAGCGGAAGAATATATATTGGAGTCTTTCAAGTGGCTGGGTATTCTTTTTGATGAAGGTGTCAGCTTCGGCGGAGAACATGGTCCGTACCGTCAGTCCGAGCGTCGTGAAATATACAAGAAGTACGTGCAGGTGCTGTTGGATGCTGGTAAGGCTTACATCGCTTTTGATACTCCGGAAGAATTGGATGCCAAGCGTGCGGAAATAGCCAATTTCCAGTATGATGCTTCTACGTGTATGCAGATGCGCAATTCGTTGACGCTCTCCAAAGAGGAAGTGGATACGCTGATTGCAGAGGGCAAGCAGTATGTAGTACGTTTCAAGATAGAACCGAATGAAGATGTGCATGTGAACGACTTGATTCGTGGCGAAGTAGTGATAAACTCGTCTATCCTTGACGATAAAGTTCTTTATAAATCGGCAGACGAACTGCCTACCTACCACTTGGCGAATATTGTGGACGACCATTTGATGGAAGTCTCTCACGTTATCCGCGGTGAGGAATGGTTGCCTTCCGCTCCGTTGCACGTGCTGTTGTATCGTGCTTTCGGCTGGGAAGATACGATGCCGGCTTTCGCGCATCTGCCGTTGTTGCTGAAGCCCGAAGGTAACGGCAAGCTCAGCAAGCGTGACGGTGACCGCCTCGGTTTCCCGGTGTTCCCGTTGGAATGGCACGATCCTAAGTCGGGTGAGGTGTCTTCGGGCTATCGCGAATCGGGTTATCTGCCTGAGGCCGTTATCAACTTCCTTGCCTTATTGGGCTGGAATCCGGGCAATGACCAGGAACTGATGTCGATGGACGAACTTGTGAAACTGTTCAATCTGAGCCATTGCAGCAAATCGGGTGCCAAGTTCGACTATAAGAAAGGTATCTGGTTCAACCATGAATATATTCTTCAAAAATCGGATGAAGAACTTGCGGAACTTTTCAAACCGGTGCTGAAAGATAATGGTGTAAATCCCGATGCATATAGCGATGCATTCCTTACTACGGTAGTTTCTTTGGTAAAGGGACGCGTCAATTTTGTAAAAGAGTTGTGGGATCAAACCCGTTTCTTCTTTGTCGCTCCCCGGCAATACGCTGAGAAGGATGTGAAGAAGCGCTGGTCGGAAGATACTCCGCGCATCATGACAGAGCTTATGGAAGTGCTTCGCGGCATTGCGGATTTCTCGTCAAAACCATCAGAAGATATTGTAATCGGTTGGATTACGGAAAAGGAATATCACATGGGTAATGTGATGAATGCTTTCCGTCTGGCAGTGGTGGGCGAGTGCAAGGGACCGCATATGTTTGATATTACCGCGTTGCTGGGCAAGGAAGAAACGCTCTCCCGTATTCAGCGTGCTATCGAAACATTGAAATAAATAATCAGGAATGAGGGATTTCTTGTCATACCGTTTGCATTCTTCATTATTCATTCTTAACTGAGATAGTATGCTTTATAATTTGGCAATAATAATCTATGATATTGTGGTACATCTGACTGCTCCTTTCAGCCGTAAACCACGGAAGATGATGAAGGGACATTGGGTGGTGTATGAGCTTCTTCGGCAACAGTTGGAGAAGGATGCGCGCTATATCTGGTTCCACGCGGCTTCTTTGGGCGAGTTTGAGCAGGGGCGTCCGTTGATAGAGAAGATACGTGCCAAATATCCCGATTATCGTATTTTGCTGACATTCTTTTCGCCGTCGGGTTACGAAGTGCGTAAGAATTACCGGGGGGCGGATATTGTTTGTTACCTGCCTTTCGATAAGCCACGCAATGTGAAGAAGTTCCTCGATTTGGTGAATCCCTGCATGGCATTCTTCATCAAGTATGAGTTTTGGAAAAACTATCTGGATGAGTTGCATAAGCGTCGCACACCTGTTTATAGCGTGTCTTCCATCTTCCGTCGCGGGCAGATTTTCTTTAAATGGTACGGCGGAACGTACAGAAACGTGCTGCGTAACTTCGACCATATATTTGTGCAGAATGAACGTTCCAAGCGTTATCTGTCGAAAATCGGCATCAATAAGGTGACTGTAGTGGGTGATACCCGTTTCGACCGTGTACTTCAAATTCGGGATGAAGCCAAGGATTTGCCACTGGTTGAGCTGTTTAAAAATAATACAATGACTTTTGTTGCCGGAAGCTCCTGGCAACCCGATGAGGATTTGTTCATCGAATATTTTAACCGGCATCCGGAAGTGAAGCTGATTATTGCTCCGCACGTAATTGATGAAAACCATTTGGTGGAGATAATCCGCAAACTGAAACGTCCGTATGTACGTTATACCCGTGCGGATGAGAAGAATGTCCGTAAGGCGGATTGTCTGATAATAGACTGTTTCGGGTTGCTCTCTTCCATCTACCGTTATGGGGAGATTGCCTATATCGGCGGTGGTTTCGGAGTGGGCATTCATAATACGCTGGAAGCTGCTGTGTACGGTATTCCGGTAATCTTCGGCCCGAAGTATCAGAAGTTCCAAGAAGCCATCCATCTGTTGGAAGCGAAGGGCGGGTTCTCTATCAAGAGCTATGAGGAGTTGAAAATATTGCTTGACCGTATGCTGGGAGATGAAGATTTCCTTCGTGAAGCCGGTAAAAATGCCGGAGCTTACGTAACCGATAATGCCGGGACTACGGATAAGGTTCTGGGTATGATAAACTTTTAGCAGATTGATTGTTATCAATCGAACAACCTATACTACCTGTCATTCAGAGCGAAGCGAAGAAGCTGCTCCTTCTACATATAGAGGAGAGTAGCTTCTTCGCTTCGCTCTGAATGACAGGTAGCCTTATTTATACCAATCGGAATACATCAGGTAGTTGTGCGCAATCTTCTGATTTAATTCTTTAGCCTGTTCAGGGTCTACCTTTTTGATGAATTTGGCAGGTACGCCTCCCCAGATGCTCCCCGGCTCTATTATGGTATTGCTAAGTACCAACGAACCGGCGGCTACAATAGCACCTTCGCCTACTACGGCATTGTCTAAGATAGTGGAACCCATGCCTACGAGTGCGTAATCCTTGATTGTGGCTCCGTGAATGGTGACATTGTGTCCCACAGAAACATGGTCTCCTATCTCAATTGTAGATTTCTCATACAGGGTGTGCAGTACGCTTCCGTCTTGAATGTTTACACCGTTGCCGATACGAATGGAGTTGACGTCGCCACGCAGTACGGTACTGAACCAGATACTGCAATCACGTCCCATTTTTACATCTCCGATGATAGCAGCGTTATCTGCTAAAAAACAGTTCTCTCCGATTTCCGGAGTAAAGCCTCTTACTGATTTTATTAGTGCCATTTTATTTAGTGATTATTGCTTTACATGCTTCTTTCAACCATTCCCTTTCATCATTGTTCAAGTCCGGCGCCAATTTTTCGTATACAGTCTGGTGGTACTTGTTCAGCCACTTGATTTCTTCTGCTGTCAGCAGCTCTTTGATAATACCTTTCCGGCAGATGGGACATAGGGTGATTGTTTCAAATTTCAGGTAATTGCCGAACATGCCTTTGCCCGCAGGAACGGTCAATACAAGGTTTTCGGTACGGATACCATGACTCCCGGCTTTGTACACACCCGGTTCGTTGGAAGTAATCATACCCGGTTGTAAAGGGATGGGATTCTCGTTCATCCGTATGCTTTGCGGTCCTTCGTGTACATTGAGGAAATGTCCTACTCCATGTCCGGTTCCATGCAGGTAGTTCATGTGCTGCTGCCATATCGGCATGCGTGCCAACACATCCAGTTGCGCTCCGCGGGTACCTTCGGGAAATACGGCCATTGCCAATGCGATATGTCCTTTTAATATTAAGGTATAGTCAAGCTTTTCTTCTTCCGTCAGGTTGCCGAGCGCGATAGTGCGGGTTATATCTGTTGTTCCGTCCAGATATTGTGCTCCGGAATCCAGTAGTAGAAAACCTTCCGGTTTTAGCGCTACGTCCGTTTCTGGAGTGGCTTCATAATGAATGATGGCTCCGTGTTCTTTGTAGCCGGCAATCGTGTCAAAACTTTCTCCCATGTAGAGCGGCTGGGCTGCCCGGAATTCATGCAGCTTTCTGTCTACGCTGATTTCCGTTTCTCTGCCTGCAGGAACGGCCTCTTCCAGCCATTTCAAAAACCTGACTAATGCTATTCCGTCTCTTTGCATCGCTGCGTGGATTCCGATTATTTCTTGCTCATTGCGAACCGCTTTCAGCAAAGCAATGGGAGATGTACCGTTGATTATCCGGCATGCGGGACAAATCGCCGAATAGATGGCATAATTTGTTTTTACTGGATTTACCAGTATGCTTTCCGCATGAGTATTGCTAAGGTAATCTTCTATTTCTTTGTATCCGTGTATGGAAATACCGTTTGCTTTGAAATATGAAGCCAATTCGGCTGTGACCTTTTGCGGCTGGATGAAACAGTGTATTTCGTATCTCTCAATCAGCAGATAACTTACAACAACCGGATTACAATGCACGTCACTTCCCCGGATGTTGAGCAGCCATGCTATCTCGTCCAGTGCCGACAGCAATAAAGACTCTGCACCCGCCGCTTTCATTTTTTTCCGGACGGCCGACAGCTTTTCCGTAAAACTCTTACCTGCATACTTCGTGTCGTAAACAAATGCCGGAGCCAACGGCATTGCCGGTCGGTCGCTCCATAACAGTTGCATGGGGTCGGCAATGCTTTTTACATAAATGCCGCTTTGCCTCAGTTCCCGTTGCAGATGTTGCACTTCGTCGGCAGAAAACATTTTTCCGTCTATGCCCACTGTGTCGCCCTTCTGTAATAGCGAACTCAAAAATGCGGGAATACTTGGCGTTTCGGGTAACATCTCTTTGTATAATGCGATACCGGTTCCTTCTATTTGCCGGTCGGCTTGCAGGAAATAGCGGGAGTCGGTCCACAACCCGGCCTCTTTTGCTGTGACAACTACCGTACCCGCAGAGCCGGTAAAGCCTGAAATCCATTCTCTCGACTGCCAGTGCGGCGCTACATACTCACTGAGGTGAGGGTCTGTACTTGGAATGATGAATGCTTGTATGTTTTCTTTGGCGATGTGTGCCCGTAGGGCAACAATGCGTTCGTTTATTATTGAATTCATACTATAAAGGTATTGGTAAGTGCTTTCAAAGATACTCACTTTACTTCAATTATGGACGAGATCCGGTTATTTTATTATGGTCGCTGCCGCAAGTGCAACTTCTTGTACGGATGATTTTGATAACTGCCAGTAATAAAGGCAGGTATTTTATATCGGGATTATCGTTTTTTTTGCCGAAAGTTTTGTGAATAAAGAAAGTATGTGTAATTTTGCCGCTCAATTTGATCGTGAGATTTTATAAACCATTAAATTTTAAAAACAAAAAAATGATTGTAGTACCTGTAAAAGAAGGCGAAAACATTGAAAAAGCGCTGAAGAAATTTAAAAGAAAATTTGAAAAGACTGGTATCGTTAAAGAGTTGAGAAGCAGACAGCAGTTTGATAAACCGTCTGTGACTAAAAGACTTAAGAAAGAACGTGCAGTTTACGTTCAGCAACTTCAACAAGTAGAAGATTAATAATTCGTAATTTCCTTTGAATTATTGGATTCTTTTTCATACATTCGTTGCATGATTTAGATGTAACGATATGTTGTTGACAGATTCTTTTCTTGACTATCTTCTGTATGAGCGGAATTATTCCAAATATACCGTAGAATTCTACCGGACGGATATTCTTGAACTGCAGAAGTTTGGCGAGGAGCTGTTGGGTGATTTAACTCCGTCGGATGTAGATGCGGAACTTGTTCGTGAATGGATTGCTTCCTTGATGGATAGAGATTACGCTTTTAATTCGATAAATCGAAAGTTGAGTTCTATCCGTACTTATTATAAATACCTTTTGCGAAAAGGGGTGGTTGAGTCGGATCCATTACAGAAGATAACGAGGCCGAGGAAAAAGAAGTCGCTTCCGGTTTTTCTGAGAGAAAGCGAAGTGAATAGGCTGTTGGATGATATCGACTTTGGAGAAGGATTTGAAGGGTGTCGCGACCGTATGATTGTCGAAATGTTTTATGCGACCGGCATGCGACTTTCGGAATTGGTAGGGTTGGATGATAAAGATGTTGATTTCTTGGCTTCCCTAATTAAAGTGGTGGGAAAACGGAATAAACAACGTCTGATACCTTTTGATGAAGAGTTAAGATGTTCTATGCAGGAATATGTCAATGAGCGAAATAAATCGTTTCCGGTTCGTTCGGATGCTTTTTTTATTCGAAAGAACGGAGGACGGATTACTCGTAGTATCGTAGCATATATTGTGAAACGGAACCTGTCGAAGGTAGTAACTGTAAAAAAAAGAAGTCCCCATGTGTTGAGGCATACCTTTGCAACGGCTATGCTCAATAACGGTGCTGATTTAGGCTCGATAAAAGAGTTGCTTGGGCACGAAAGTTTGGCGACTACCGAAGTTTATACGCATGCTACTTTTGAAGAACTTAAAAAAGTGTATAATCAGGCTCATCCTCGGGCCTAAAGAAAAAGGAGGTAAGTATGATAGTTAGAATTCAATCGATTCACTTTGATGCGTCAGAGCAGTTGCAGTCTTTTATTCAAAAGAAAGCTGCCAAATTGGAGAAATATTACGATGATATAGAGAAAGTAGAGGTGTCATTAAAGGTAGTTAAACCGGAAACGGCTGAAAATAAAGAAGCCGGAGTGAAAGTGTTGGTTCCCAATGGCGAACTTTATGCAAATAAGGTTTGTGATACGTTTGAAGAAGCAGTCGATCTTTGTTTGGAAGCTTTGGAAAAACAGCTGGTTAAGTACAAGGAAAAACAACGGAGCAAATAAAATTCCGCTAAAATTTTGCGGGTAAAAAATAAATGTCTAAATTTGCAGCCGTTTCGCTCACGCTAGAACGTTACGGTTGCATTTTTTAAGCCTGCCTCTTTAGCTCAGTTGGCCAGAGCACGTGATTTGTAATCTCGGGGTCGTTGGTTCGAATCCGACAAGAGGCTCAAAAGAACGTGGATTGTCGTCGGAGAATTGAAATATATCGTACGAGGATTCCGGTAGAGGGAAGAAAAGAGTTCTATAGTATTGGGCAAATACCAGAGTGGCCAAATGGGGCAGACTGTAAATCTGCTGGCTTACGCCTTCGGTGGTTCGAATCCATCTTTGCCCACAACTCCGGTTTCCCTGCTGTTATAGCTCAGCGGTAGAGCACTTCCTTGGTAAGGAAGAGGTCCCGGGTTCAAGTCCCGGTAACAGCTCATAAAGATGTAAAAGCTGATTATTAATCAAATAAATAACAAGTAAAGCTATGGCTAAAGAGAAATTCGAACGTACCAAACCGCACGTAAACATTGGTACAATTGGTCACGTAGACCACGGTAAAACCACATTGACTGCTGCTATCACTACTGTGTTGGGCAAAAAAGGTTTTTCTGAAGTAAAATCATTTGATCAGATCGACAACGCTCCTGAAGAAAAGGAAAGAGGTATTACTATCAATACTTCACACGTTGAGTATGAAACCGCTAACCGTCACTATGCTCACGTAGACTGTCCGGGTCACGCTGACTACGTTAAGAACATGGTAACTGGTGCTGCTCAGATGGACGGTGCTATCATCGTAGTTGCTGCAACCGATGGTCCGATGCCTCAGACTCGCGAACACATCCTGTTGGCTCGTCAGGTAAACGTTCCTAGACTGGTTGTATTCATGAACAAGTGCGATATGGTAGATGATGCTGAAATGTTGGAACTCGTTGAAATGGAAATGCGTGAGCTGCTTTCAGCTTACGAGTTCGATGGTGACAACACTCCTTTCATTCAAGGTTCTGCTCTTGGTGCATTGAACGGTGTTGAAAAGTGGGAAGAAAAAGTTATGGAATTGATGGACGCCTGCGATAATTGGATTCCATTGCCTCCGCGTGATGTTGATAAACCGTTCTTGATGCCAGTTGAAGATGTATTCTCAATTACTGGTCGTGGTACTGTAGCTACTGGTCGTATCGAAGCCGGCGTTATCCACGTAGGTGACGAAGTAGAAATCCTTGGTTTGGGTGAAGACAAGAAATCAGTTGTAACTGGTGTTGAAATGTTCCGCAAACTGTTGGATCAAGGTGAAGCTGGTGACAACGTAGGTCTGTTGCTCCGTGGTATCGACAAGAACGAAATCAAACGTGGTATGGTTCTTTGTAAGCCAGGTCAGATTAAGCCTCACTCTAAGTTCAAAGCTTCTATCTACGTTTTGAAGAAAGAAGAAGGTGGCCGTCACACTCCGTTCCATAACAAATACCGTCCTCAGTTCTATCTGCGTACTATGGACTGTACAGGTGAAATCACTCTTCCGGAAGGAACTGAAATGGTAATGCCTGGTGATAACGTAGAAATCACTGTAGAATTGATCTACCCGGTAGCGTTGAACGTAGGCTTGCGTTTCGCTATCCGTGAAGGTGGTCGTACAGTAGGTTCTGGTCAGATTACTGAAATTCTCGACTAATAACCAAATATCTTAATCAGTTCCCGGTATTTTGTCGGGAACTGATTATGTTCACACGGGAGTAGCTCAGTTGGTAGAGCACCGGTCTCCAAAACCGGGTGTCGGGAGTTCGAGCCTCTCCTCCCGTGCTAATATTTTTGAAATGAAGAAGATAGTAGCTTATTTTAAAGAAACTTACGACGAACTTGTTCATAAAGTGTCGTGGCCTACGTATTCTGAACTTACTAACAGTGCAGTAGTTGTTTTATATGCTTCCCTGCTTATTGCATTGGTAGTATTTGCGATGGACTTCTGTTTCCAGCATTTAATGGAATTTGTTTATCCACATTAAAAAGAAGGAGAAATGTCTGAGATTGAAAAGAAATGGTACGTTCTGCGTGCTATTAGCGGAAAAGAAGCTAAGGTAAAGGAATACCTTGAAGCTGACATTAAAAACAGCGACCTTGGTGATTATGTATCTCAGGTATTGATTCCTACCGAAAAGGTATATCAGGTTCGCAATGGTAAGAAAATTGTGAAAGAGAGAAGTTATCTCCCTGGTTACGTTTTGGTGGAGGCTGCTCTGGTAGGTGAGGTCGCTCACCATCTGAGAAATACTCCTAATGTGATAGGGTTCTTGGGAGGATCGGAAAAACCCGTTCCTCTGAGACAGTCGGAAGTGAATCGTATACTTGGTACAGTTGACGAATTACAGGATGCCGGTGAAGAACTGAATATCCCGTATGTAGTCGGCGAGACTGTAAAGGTGAATTACGGTCCGTTCAGTGGATTCAGTGGAATCATTGAAGAAGTGAACACCGAGAAGAAGAAACTGAAGGTCATGGTAAAGATATTCGGACGGAAGACTCCGCTCGAATTGGGCTTTATGCAAGTAGAAAAAGAATAGTACAGGTGTTACGCTGTAATATTCTTCATTAATGTTTATATATAAATCAATTAAAAAATGGCTAAAGAAGTTGCTGGACTAATCAAATTACAGATTAAAGGAGGCGCGGCAAATCCATCACCTCCCGTTGGACCTGCTTTGGGTTCTAAGGGAATCAATATCATGGAGTTTTGCAAGCAATTCAACGCCAGAACCCAAGACAAAGCAGGAAAGATTCTTCCTGTGATTATCACTTACTACGCAGATAAGTCTTTCGATTTTGTAATCAAGACTCCTCCCGTTGCTATTCAATTACTTGAAGTGGCTAAGGTAAAGAGTGGTTCTGCTGAGCCTAACCGTAAGAAAGTTGCCGAGATTACTTGGGAACAGGTTCGTACGATTGCTCAGGACAAGATGGTTGACTTAAACTGTTTCACTGTAGAAGCTGCCATGAAGATGGTTGCCGGTACAGCTCGTAGTATGGGTATCGCTGTAAAAGGGGAGTTCCCGGTTAATAACTAATAAACTTCAATTAGAATGAGTAAACTGACAAAAAATCAAAAGTTGGCTGCAGAAAAAATTGAAGCAGGGAAAGCATACTCTCTCAAAGAAGCTGCTCAATTGGTAAAAGAGATTACTTTTACTAAGTTTGACGCTTCTCTGGATATCGACGTACGTTTGGGCGTTGACCCGCGTAAGGCTAACCAGATGGTGAGAGGTGTTGTATCACTTCCTCACGGTACTGGTAAAGTTACACGCGTTTTGGTGCTTTGTACACCGGATGCTGAAGCTGCTGCAAAAGAAGCCGGAGCTGACTATGTTGGTCTTGACGAATATATTGAAAAGATCAAAGGTGGATGGACTGATATTGATGTAATCATCACTATGCCGTCTATCATGGGTAAGATTGGTGCACTCGGTCGTGTACTCGGTCCTCGTGGATTGATGCCGAACCCGAAGAGCGGCACTGTAACTATGGATGTTGCTAAAGCTGTAAAAGAAGTAAAACAAGGTAAAATCGACTTCAAGGTTGATAAGAGCGGTATTGTTCACACTTCTATTGGTAAAGTTTCATTTAGTGCTGATCAAATTCGCGACAATGCGAAAGAATTCATCTCTACTTTGAATAAATTGAAACCGACCGCAGCCAAGGGTACATATATCAAGAGTATTTATCTTTCTAGCACGATGAGTGCGGGTATCAAGATTGACCCGAAATCAGTAGAAGAAATCTAATAAAACGGAGTAATAATGAGAAAGGAAGATAAAAGTACGATTATTGAGCAGATTGCTGCTACAGTTAAGGAATACGGTCACTTCTATTTGGTAGACACTACTGCTATGAACGCTGCTGATACAAGCGCGTTGAGAGCTTTATGTTTCAAGGCTGACATCAAACTGATGGTAGTTAAGAACACATTGCTTCACAAAGCATTGGAAAGCCTGGAAGAAGATTATTCTCCGCTTTACGACTGCATGAAGGGTACGACAGCTGTAATGTTTTGCAACACAGCGAATGCACCTGCTAAACTGCTGAAAGATAAAGCTAAGAACGGTATTCCCGGATTGAAAGCTGCGTATGCAGAAGAAAGCTTCTATGTTGGTGCTGACCAGTTGGATGCTCTCGTAAGTATCAAGAGTAAGAATGAAGTTATTGCTGAAATCGTTGCTTTGCTGCAATCACCGGCCAAGAACGTTATTTCTGCTCTGCAATCAGGTGGTAACACCATTCACGGAGTTCTCAAGACTCTCGGTGAACGTCCCGAAGCGTAACTTCGGAAACAAAAAAACATCAATTTATTTTAGTAATTAAACAATTAAAATCATACAAAAATGGCAGATTTGAAAGCTTTTGCAGAACAATTAGTTAACTTGACAGTAAAAGAAGTTAATGAACTTGCAACTATCCTGAAAGAAGAATACGGTATTGAACCTGCTGCTGCAGCTGTTGCTGTTGCTGCTGGTCCTGCAGCTGGTGCTGCTGCTGCCGCTGAAGAAAAATCTTCTTTCGATGTAGTATTGAAGAGCGCTGGCTCAGCTAAACTTCAAGTAGTTAAAGCCGTTAAGGAAGCTTGCGGTCTTGGTTTGAAGGAAGCTAAGGACATGGTAGACGGTGCTCCTAGCGTAGTAAAAGAAGGTTTGGCTAAAGACGAAGCAGAATCATTGAAGAAAACATTGGAAGAAGCTGGAGCTGAAGTTGAACTTAAATAACATTAGCCTGTCAATCAGGTAATTCGGTAAGGAACCCTTCGTGAAAAGGGTTCTTTACCTTTTTGTGTATATATTTAAAATTAAGTTCTACAAATCCATTAACAGATGTCTTCAAATACTGTAAATCAAAGAGTTAATTTTGCTTCGACTAAGAATCCGTTGGAATATCCGGATTTCCTGGAAGTACAATTGAAGTCATTCAAAGACTTTTTACAACTGGATACCCCACCCGAGAAACGTAAGAACGAGGGACTGTATAAAGTATTTGCTGAAAACTTCCCCATTGCCGATACAAGAAATAATTTTGTTCTTGAGTTTTTGGACTACTATATTGATCCGCCGCGTTATACTATAAACGAATGTATAGAGCGAGGGCTTACCTATAGTGTACCCTTAAAGGCAAAATTAAAATTATATTGTACCGACCCCGACCATGAAGATTTTGATACGGTTATTCAGGATGTATTCCTGGGTCCGATTCCTTACATGACGGATAAAGCTACGTTCGTCATCAACGGTGCGGAACGTGTTGTTGTGTCACAGCTTCACCGTTCTCCGGGCGTATTCTTCGGTCAGAGCGTGCATGCCAACGGTACTAAGTTATACTCAGCCCGTATCATCCCGTTCAAGGGTTCTTGGATTGAGTTTGCTACCGACATCAACAATGTCATGTATGCTTATATCGACCGTAAGAAGAAGTTGCCGGTAACCACATTGCTGAGAGCTATCGGTTTTGAGAATGATAAGGACATTCTTGAAATCTTCAACTTGGCAGAAGACGTGAAGGTGAACAAGACGAATCTCAAGAAGATTGTAGGTCGTAAGTTGGCGGCACGTGTATTGAAAACATGGATTGAGGATTTTGTAGACGAAGATACCGGTGAAGTTGTTTCTATCGAGCGTAACGAAGTTGTTATCGACCGTGAAACCATAATCGAGCCGGAACATGTTGACATTATATTAGAGTCGGGCGTTCAGAACATCCTTGTACACAAGGAAGAGCCGAACCAGTCTGACTACTCCATTATATATAATACTCTGCAGAAAGACCCCAGTAACTCGGAAAAAGAGGCAGTGCTTTACATCTACCGTCAGTTGCGAAATGCAGACCCGGCCGATGATGCCAGTGCACGCGAGGTTATCAACAACCTGTTCTTCTCAGAAAAGAGATATGACTTGGGTGATGTAGGTCGTTACCGTATCAACAGAAAGTTGAACTTGACGACAGATATGGACGTACGTGTCCTCACCAAGGAAGATATTATCGAGATTATCAAGTATCTGATCGAGTTGATTAACTCAAAAGCAGATGTTGATGATATCGACCACTTGAGTAACCGTCGTGTACGTACAGTAGGCGAACAATTGTCCAACCAGTTTGCTATCGGTTTGGCACGTATGTCACGTACCATCCGCGAGCGTATGAATGTTCGTGACAATGAAGTCTTCACTCCGATTGACTTGATTAACGCCAAGACTATTTCTTCCGTTATCAATTCATTCTTCGGAACGAACGCCTTGTCACAGTTCATGGACCAGACCAACCCGCTTGCCGAAATCACTCACAAGCGTCGTATGTCTGCTCTGGGTCCCGGTGGTTTGTCGCGTGAGCGTGCCGGTTTCGAGGTGCGTGACGTACACTATACTCACTACGGACGTCTGTGTCCGATTGAAACGCCTGAAGGTCCTAACATCGGTTTGATTTCTTCACTCTGTGTATTCGCCAAGATTAATGAGCTGGGTTTCATCGAGACTCCGTACCGTAAGGTGGCTAACGGAAAAGTAGACCTTTCGGATGAAGGTCTGGTTTATCTCACAGCCGAAGAAGAAGAAGAAAAGATTATCGCTCAGGGCAATGCGCCTTTGAACGATGACGGAACTTTCGTACGCGACAGAGTAAAATCACGTCAGGACGCCGACTATCCGGTTGTAGCGCCTGATGAAGTGGAATTGATGGACGTATCTCCCCAGCAGATTGCTTCTATTGCGGCCTCTTTGATTCCGTTCTTGGAGCATGACGATGCCAACCGTGCGTTGATGGGCTCTAACATGATGCGCCAGGCAGTTCCTTTGTTGAAGAGCGAAGCTCCGATTGTAGGTACAGGCATCGAACGTCAGCTCGCACGCGACTCTCGTACGCAGATTACTGCCGAGGGCGAGGGTGTGGTTGATTTTGTGGATGCTACGACTATCCGCATTCTGTATGACCGTACGGAAGACGAAGAGTTTGTAAGCTTCGAATCTGCACTGAAAGAATATACGATTCCTAAATGGCGTCGTACCAACCAGAACATGACGATTGACCTTCGACCTATTTGTGAGAAAGGTCAGCGTGTGACGAAAGGACAAATCCTTACCGAGGGTTACTCCACCGAACAGGGCGAGCTTGCTTTGGGTAAGAACCTGTTGGTTGCCTACATGCCTTGGAAGGGATATAACTATGAGGATGCCATTGTCTTGAACGAACGTGTGGTTCGCGAAGACCTTTTGACTTCCGTACACGTAGAAGAGTACTCTTTGGAAGTTCGTGAAACAAAGCGCGGTATGGAAGAGTTGACTTCCGATATTCCTAACGTAAGCGAAGAAGCTACAAAGGACCTCGACGAGAACGGTATCGTTCGCGTGGGTGCCCGTATCGAGCCGGGCGACATCCTAATTGGTAAGATTACTCCGAAGGGAGAATCAGACCCTTCTCCGGAAGAAAAGTTGCTTCGCGCCATCTTCGGTGATAAGGCTGGCGATGTGAAAGACGCTTCTTTGAAGGCATCTCCGTCTTTGAAAGGTGTTATTATCAGTAAGCGTCTGTTCTCCCGCGTCATCAAGACTCGTAGTTCCAAATTGGCGGACAAAGCGTTGCTGCCGAAGATCGACGATGAGTTCGACGGTAAGGTAGCCGACTTGAAGAAGATATTGGTGAATAAGCTCTTGAAGCTCACTGAAAACTACACATCCGAGGGTGTGAAGGACTATATGGGAGCCGAAGTAATTAGTAAGGGCGCTAAGTTCTCAGCTTCCGATTTCAGTGATATGGACTTCACCGCCATTCAATTGAGTAACTGGACAAAAGATGAGCACACAAACGGATTGATCCGTGCATTGGTGATGAACTTCATCAAGAAATATAAAGAGCTCGATGCAGAGTTGAAGCGTAAGAAATTCGCTATTACCATTGGTGACGAGTTACCTGCGGGTATCATTCAGATGGCTAAGGTTTACATTGCCAAGAAACGTAAGATTGGTGTTGGTGATAAGATGGCCGGTCGCCACGGTAACAAGGGTATTGTTTCGCGCGTGGTACGTCAGGAGGATATGCCGTTCTTGGCGGACGGTACTCCGGTAGATATCGTATTGAACCCACTGGGTGTGCCTTCACGTATGAACATCGGCCAGATATTCGAGGCGGTTCTGGGACGTGCCGGAAAGAATTTGGGCGTTAAGTTCGCTACGCCTATCTTCGACGGTGCCACGCTGGACGACCTGAACGAATGGACCGACAAGGCAGGTCTGCCCCGCTATGGCAAGACTACTTTGTTCGACGGTGGTACAGGTGAGGCGTTCGAGCAACAGGCTACGGTAGGTGTGACATACATGTTGAAACTCGGCCACATGGTTGAAGACAAGATGCACGCACGTTCTATCGGTCCGTACTCACTTATTACGCAACAGCCGCTGGGAGGTAAGGCGCAGTTCGGTGGTCAGCGTTTTGGAGAAATGGAAGTTTGGGCGCTCGAGGCATTCGGTGCGGCACACATCCTGCAAGAGATTTTGACTATTAAGTCTGATGATGTTGTCGGACGCTCCAAGGCTTACGAAGCAATCGTTAAGGGTGAGCCGATGCCTGCTCCGGGTATCCCCGAATCACTGAATGTATTGCTGCACGAGTTGAGAGGTTTGGGCTTGAGCATCAACTTAGAATAAATTGAAATTTGAGAATTGAGGATTGGGAGATGATACCTCTCAACCCTCAGTTCCCGACTTATCAACATTTATTTTTCAATTTTTAATTCTCAATTATCAATTATATATAAAAGTATGGCTTTTAGAAAAGATAACAAGATAAAGAGTAATTTCTCGAAAATCTCTATCGGTTTGGCTTCTCCCGAAGAAATCCTGGAGAATTCGAGTGGTGAAGTTTTAAAGCCTGAAACCATCAACTATCGTACGTATAAGCCAGAGCGCGACGGTTTGTTCTGCGAGCGCATTTTTGGTCCTATCAAGGACTATGAGTGCCATTGCGGTAAGTATAAACGCATCCGTTACAAAGGCATTGTCTGCGACCGTTGCGGTGTGGAAGTGACAGAAAAGAAAGTACGTCGCGAGCGTATGGGACACATCCAGTTGGTTGTGCCGGTAGCTCACATCTGGTATTTCCGTTCACTTCCTAATAAAATCGGTTACTTGTTGGGCTTGCCTACCAAGAAACTTGATGCCATTATCTACTACGAGCGTTATGTGGTTATCCAGCCGGGTGTATTGGAAGGCGAGGTAGCACAGTTCGATTTGCTCGAAGAAGGAGAATACCTGGATCTGTTGGACAAGTTGCCAAGCGACAACCAGTACCTCGAAGATTCAGACCCCAATAAGTTTGTTGCCAAGATGGGTGCGGAAGCTATTTACGACCTGCTGTCACGCATCGACCTCGACTCATTGTCTTACGACCTGCGTAACCGTGCGGGCAGCGATGCTTCGCAACAGCGTAAGAGTGAAGCTTTGAAGCGTCTGCAAGTAGTCGAGTCTTTCCGTGCATCACGCGGACGTAACAAGCCCGAGTGGATGATTGTACGTATCGTGCCGGTTATCCCACCCGAACTCCGTCCGTTGGTACCGTTGGATGGCGGACGTTTCGCCACTTCCGACCTGAACGACCTTTACCGTCGCGTTATCATCCGTAACAACCGCTTGAAGAGATTGATTGAAATCAAGGCTCCCGAAGTGATTTTGCGTAATGAGAAGCGCATGTTGCAGGAGGCTGTCGACTCATTGTTCGATAACTCCCGTAAGTCGAGCGCGGTGAAGACCGATGCCAACCGTCCTTTGAAGTCCCTTTCCGACAGCTTGAAAGGTAAGCAGGGACGTTTCCGTCAGAACCTGCTGGGTAAGCGCGTCGACTATTCCGCACGTTCCGTAATCGTTGTAGGTCCGGAATTGAAGATGGGCGAGTGCGGTATTCCTAAACTCATGGCAGCCGAACTCTATAAGCCGTTTATCATCCGCAAGCTCATCGAGCGCGGTATCGTAAAGACGGTGAAGAGCGCCAAGAAGATTGTAGATCGCAAGGAACCCGTTATCTGGGACATACTGGAACACGTAATGAAAGGACATCCGGTATTGCTGAACCGTGCCCCGACACTTCACCGTCTGGGTATTCAGGCATTCCAGCCTAAGATGATTGAAGGTAAGGCAATCCAGTTGCATCCGTTGGCATGTACGGCATTCAACGCCGACTTCGACGGTGACCAAATGGCCGTTCACTTGCCTTTGAGCAACGAAGCTATTCTGGAAGCGCAGATGCTGATGCTCCAGTCACATAATATCCTGAACCCTGCCAACGGTGCGCCTATCACAGTGCCTGCACAGGATATGGTACTCGGTTTGTACTATATCACCAAGTTGCGTAAGGGAGCTAAGGGTGAAGGCCTTACTTTCTACGGCCCCGAAGAAGCGCTTATTGCCTACAACGAAGGTAAGTGCGATATCCACGCGCCTATCAGCGTTATCGTTAAGGACATTGACGAAAACGGCAATGTAGTGGATAAGATGATGCACGACACTTCGGTAGGCCGTGTTATTGTAAACGAAATCGTACCTGCCAAAGCGGGTTACATCAATACGATTATTTCCAAGAAGTCACTTCGTGACATCATCAGCCACGTAATCAAGGTTTGTGGTGTGGCAGAAGCGGCCGAATTCCTCGACGGAATTAAGAACCTCGGTTATCAGATGGCCTTCAAGGGCGGTCTTTCGTTCAACTTGGGCGATATCATCATTCCCGAAGAGAAGGAAGCGCTGGTACAGAAAGGTTACGAAGAAGTAGAGCAGGTAATCAACAACTATAACATGGGTTTCATCACCAACAACGAGCGTTACAACCAGGTAATCGACATCTGGACACACGTAAACTCCGAGTTGTCAAACATCCTGATGAAAACCATTTCAAGCGACGACCAGGGATTCAACTCCGTATACATGATGTTGGATTCGGGAGCCCGTGGTTCTAAGGAACAGATTCGTCAGCTTTCCGGTATGCGTGGTTTGATGGCGAAGCCTCAGAAGGCAGGTGCCGAAGGTGGTCAGATTATCGAAAATCCGATTCTTTCTAACTTTAAGGAAGGTCTTTCCGTGTTGGAGTACTTTATCTCTACCCACGGTGCCCGTAAGGGTCTTGCCGATACCGCTTTGAAGACGGCCGATGCCGGATACCTGACCCGTCGTCTGGTCGACGTGTCTCACGATGTGATTATCAATGAAGAAGACTGCGGTACGCTCCGCGGACTGGTTTGTACGGCTTTGAAGAACAACGATGAAACAATCGCCACGCTGTACGAACGTATCCTGGGACGTGTATCCGTACATGATATCGTTCACCCTACAACCGGCGAATTGCTTGTTGCAGGCGGTGAGGAAATTACCGAAGCCATTGCGCAGAAGATTGAGGACTCTCCGATTGAGAGCGTTGAAATCCGTTCCGTATTGACTTGTGAATCCAAGAAAGGTGTTTGCGCCAAGTGTTACGGACGTAACCTGGCTACCAGCCGCATGGTTCAGAAGGGTGAAGCTGTCGGCGTAATCGCCGCACAGTCCATCGGTGAGCCGGGTACGCAGTTGACGTTGCGTACGTTCCACGCCGGTGGTACGGCGGCCAACATCGCTGCCAACGCAAGTATCGTTGCCAAAAATCCTTCCCGTCTGGAATTCGAAGAGCTCCGTACGGTAGATATCATTGACGAAGCAGGCGAACCCGCAAAAGTAGTGGTAGGTCGTTTGGCCGAAGTGCGCTTCGTAGATGTCAACACCGGTATCGTGCTTTCCACACACAACGTACCCTACGGTTCTACACTCTACGCAGCCGACGGCGAAGTGGTAGAGAAAGGCAAGTTGATTGCCCGTTGGGACCCGTTCAACGCGGTTATCATTACTGAAGCTACCGGTAAGATTGAGTTTGAAGGCGTTATCGAGAACGTTACCTATAAGGTGGAATCCGATGAATCTACCGGTTTGCGCGAAATCATCATCATCGAGTCTAAGGACAAGACGAAGGTTCCTACCGCGCATATCATGACCGAGGCCGGCGAGCTTATCCGTACTTACAACCTTCCTGTGGGCGGCCACGTGGTAGTAGAAGACGGACAGAAAGTAAAAGCCGGTGAAGTAATCGTGAAGATTCCGCGTGCCGTTGGTAAGGCGGGTGATATCACGGGTGGTCTTCCTCGTGTCACCGAATTATTCGAGGCCCGTAATCCGTCTAACCCTGCCGTGGTTTCCGAAATCGACGGTGAGGTTACAATGGGTAAAGTGAAACGCGGTAACCGTGAAATCATCGTTACCTCTAAGACCGGAGAAGTCAAGAAGTACCTTGTGCCGCTGTCCAAGCAGATTCTGGTACAGGAGAACGACTACGTGCGTGCTGGTACTCCGTTGTCCGACGGTGCTATTACGCCTGCCGATATCCTTGCCATTAAAGGTCCTACGGCTGTACAGGAATATATCGTGAACGAAGTACAAGACGTTTACCGTCTGCAAGGTGTGAAGATTAACGACAAGCACTTTGAAATCATCGTTCGCCAGATGATGCGTAAGGTTGAAATCGACGAGCCGGGCGATACCCGCTTCCTGGAACAACAGGTAGTGGACAAGCTCGAGTTCATGGAAGAAAACGACCGCATCTGGGGTAAGAAGGTAGTAGTAGACGCCGGAGATTCTCAGAACCTGCAACCGGGACAGATTGTCACTGCCCGCAAGTTGCGTGACGAGAACTCCATGCTGAAACGTCGCGACTTGAAACCCGTTTCGGTACGTGATGCAGTGCCCGCTACTTCTACACAGATTCTTCAGGGTATTACCCGTGCCGCTTTGCAGACTTCGAGCTTCATGTCGGCCGCTTCCTTCCAGGAAACGACGAAGGTGCTCAATGAAGCCGCTATCAACGGTAAGGTAGACCGTTTGGAAGGTATGAAGGAGAATGTTATCTGCGGTCACTTGATTCCTGCCGGTACAGGCCAGCGTGAGTTCGACAAGGTCATTGTCGGTTCAAAAGAAGAGTACGACCGTATGCTTGCCAACAAGAAAACGGTGCTCGACTATGCTGTGGATGATAAAGTAGAAGAGTAATATACTACGCTAATACAATCAGTGATTTTTATAATGAAAAAAGAGAGCCTTGCAAGAGGTTCTCTTTTTTCTTTTATCACATGGAGGCAAGAAGCTTTTGGATGGATATGGAGAAGATGGAGAGTTTACTTGCAATGCTTCAGCATATACTCCATTGGCGGCACATAGTCTCCGATGGCGGTTATGCTCTTGTTGTGTCCGAAGTAAACGTTCCCTGTTTCACCGTTACGGTGTTTCGCCACCATGATTACACCCAGTCCATCGGACGGATAGCCGCTCTCTCTGCATCTCTATACTGTAAAACACCACATGCCGTCCGGCGCTTGCAGCGGCTTTTGCCAGATGCAGGGCTATGGCAGTCTTGCCCACCGAGGGACGGGTGGCGATGATGTTCTGGTCGCACGCTTGCCAACCGGACGTCAGGCGGTCTAATCCGGCCAGTCCGGTGGGTATGCCCGTTACGCCGTTCTTGCTGTTTCCGATGCTCTGCTCCGCTTCGGCTATGGTCTCTTCCATAAGCTGCTGCATAGGGCGCAACTGTTGCGTCCAGCTACATTCGTTTTCGATACGGTCTGTCAGCAGGTGCGGGGCATTCAGTATATCTTCGATGTCGTAGGTAGGGGCCTCGGATCGGGAAGTCAGGCTGTTGATACCTACAATCAGTTCACGCCTCAGGTAGCGGTCTTTGATATGCTCGGCGTGCAGTTCGATGTGTGCCGAACTCGTCACTTTCGATGATAGACGGACGATGTCGTATGCACCGCTCGCTTCATCCAACTTACCTTGCTTTTGTAAAGCCTCTTTCACTGTCAGTATGTCTATCGGTTCGTTGTTGCGGTGCATGTTTTCAAGCACCGCATACAACGTTTGTGCCTTTTCGTGATAGAACATCTCCGGGCGCAGCGTCTGTGCCACCAGCGGGAAAGCTTTTTTCTCTATTATCAGCGCTCCAAGCACAGCCTCTTCTATTTCCGTTATTTGAAAATTCGTAGTATCCACTCTGTTTTGTTTTTTTATGTTTTTCCCCTGCTATCTCATATTTCACCCATTATGCTTTGCCTTTCCTCTCGCTTTTGTCAGTACCCGTCTTTCTCGTCCAGAAAACATTTGTCAGCCAGATAACTTGCCGCCTGTTTGTAATAGCGTATGTTGGTCAGCCCTTCGTAGTAGTAGGGTATCTGCTCTATCGCCATGTTGCGTTCTTCGTAGGAGAGGCGTAGCCATTCTCGGCGGGCGCGCCCTATGCTCCGCTTGGGCAAGAGGGTGAGGTCGTGATATGCCTGCCAGAAGCGGTCGAACTGTTCGTCCCGGCAGTCGCTTGCGGCAGGAAATCCACTACATAGATGTGGGCAAGGCTGTGGTCTATGCTGTACTTTATCAGTTGCAGTTTTTGCAAATTCAGGAAGAATCGGCGAACGCGGGTTTTGCTCCAGCGGAAAAGGCGTGCCCAGTGTCGAGGCTCTTAATGGAGTCGCCGCGCGGGTAGGTTATCGTCCGGTCATAGAGCGTCATGCTGCCTTCGCGATAGTTGACGTTGGCGATAAGGATGCAGTAGGCTTCCGTCTCGCTGGCGGGAGAGAAGTGGTGAAAAGGATGGGGGAGTGAACGAGCAAGTGTGCAAGGCTCTGGTTCTGGATACATCCGTATACCCGGGCAACCGTCGGCAACGTTCGCCGGTCGGCCTTACTTCCTCTTTGCAGTATCTTTGTTTTCCCAAGCCGGCGGAACCGGTAGCCGGCGAAGTGAACATAAAGATAGTATTCATTTAAAATCAAAAAGGAAACAAAAGTATGGCTATTGTATTTAAAAAGACATTGTGTAAGAATGTGACGGATAAGTCGGTGGTGGCAAAGTATCATCCGCAGTTGCTTACTTTAGGGCAGAGCGTAGGCATCGACCGCATGGCTTATCAGATGAAAGAGAACAGTTCGCTTTCCAAAGGAGATATCCTCAGTGTGATTGCCAATTTTGTGGAGTGTATGCGTACGAATCTGTATAACGGACATTCGGTAAACATCCGCGACTTTGGAGTGTTCAGCCTCTCGGCGCGTACCGAAGGTGCGGAAGCGGAAAAGGATTGTACGGCGAAGAAGATTCGGACGGTACGTATCAAATTCCGCCCCTCTATCGGTGTACGTCCCGACCCCGCTTCCACACGTGCGGAAGATGCCATGGAATTTGTAGACTTACAGACTTATCTGGACTCCCAGAAGGGTAACGGCGGGAATGGCGGCGGTAATGACGGGGAAGAAGAGAATCCGTTGGGATGAACCGTATCTGTGTGGTATGAACGAAAATAATGGAATGAAAGATGAAAGCGATTATTGAAAAGGTGTTGGAATGTCTGATGGCATACCTTCCGTTCCTGTCCAAACGAGGCAAGAAGAAAATGGAGAAAATGAAAAAGTTCAGCGAATTGGTCAGAGAACAGTATGCGTTCCTGGTCGGGCAGTTGGAGAAAGTGCTGCAGGATTATTTCGGGCTGAGTACGCGGGTCAAAGAAATGCATACCGAAATATTCTCGTTGAAAACGAAGCTGGTAAAAGAACTGCCCCGCCGGTGCATGCGTGAGAGTTGTGATAAAAGGCGACCGGAAAATAGCGTAACGGCAGTATAGAGGTTTCGCCCTTGCAGGTTGACAGGCTTGCAGGGGCGGACTTTTTTATTCTTTCCGGTAGGCGGCTGCTTTTGCATCGAAGTATTTTGTATGTTCTGAACGAAAGAAGTATATTTGCCTCTTAATTATAATGTATGGATAATATGGAAAATCAAGAGAATAATAACGGACAGTTGCAGATAGAACTGAAAGAAGAGGTGGCGCAAGGCACTTATGCCAATCTTGCCATCATCACTCACTCCAGCTCGGAGTTTATCATGGATTTTATACGGGTGATGCCGGGGATGCCCAAGGCCGGAGTGCAGTCGCGCATTGTGCTGGCGCCCGAGCACGCCAAACGTCTGCTGCGCGCGCTTGAAGAAAATATAGGTAAATACGAACGCACTTTCGGTTCTATCCGTATGCCGGACGAGCAACCTCTTCCGCCGCTGCCCAACATTAAGGGGGAAGCATAAAATCAAAAAAAAACTTGTAGTGCATTGATTATTCAAAACTTATTAGTATCTTTGCAGCCCAAAAGTGTATAGTTTTGAATTAATATAAACAATAATATATAACTAAAAACAATTAAAATGCCTACAATTCAGCAATTAGTAAGAAAAGGACGCGAGGTTTTGGTAGAGAAAAGTAAGTCTCCCGCCTTGGATTCTTGTCCTCAAAGACGTGGCGTTTGCGTGAGAGTGTACACTACCACTCCGAAGAAACCGAATTCAGCTATGCGTAAAGTAGCTCGTGTGCGTTTGACCAACGGTAAAGAGGTGAACTCTTACATTCCGGGAGAAGGTCACAACTTGCAGGAACACTCAATCGTATTGGTACGCGGCGGTCGTGTAAAAGACCTTCCGGGTGTACGTTATCACATCGTTCGTGGTACTTTGGATACCGCAGGCGTTGCCAACCGTACTCAAAGACGTTCCAAATACGGTGCTAAGCGTCCGAAACCGGGACAGGCCGCTCCCGCTAAGAAGAAATAATCAAGCGGCCGAAACTGATAAACAGTAAAATTAAAAGTAATAACTTACGTTTTAGTTTGTTGGAAATGCTAAAGGTTGAGTAAACACTCCGGTGGGAGAGTTGAAGAAGACAGAAGTAAACAACCAAGAACGAAAAACATTATTCTTTCAGACAAATGAGAAAAGCAAAACCTAAAAAACGTATCATCCTTCCGGATCCCGTTTTTAATGATGTGAAAGTTTCCAAGTTCGTTAACCACTTGATGTACGACGGAAAGAAGAATACCTCTTATGAAATCTTCTACGCCGCTTTGGAAACAGTGAAGAACAAAATGCAGAATGAAGAGAAATCAGCTCTTGAAATCTGGAAAAAAGCTTTGGATAACGTAACTCCTCAAGTGGAAGTGAAGTCTCGCCGTGTAGGTGGCGCTACTTTTCAAGTTCCTACTGAAATTCGTCCCGACCGCAAGGAGTCAATCTCAATGAAGAACCTGATTATCTTTGCACGCAAGCGTGGCGGTAAGTCTATGGCTGACAAACTGGCTGCTGAAATCATGGATGCTTTCAACGAACAAGGCGGTGCTTTCAAACGTAAAGAAGATATGCACAGAATGGCTGAAGCTAACCGTGCATTTGCTCATTTCAGATTCTAATACTATAAGAAACTAACCAATCGAAGATTAAAAACTTAAAGTAAAAGGAATTAGAAAATGGCAAAGAATGATTTACATTTGACACGTAATATCGGTATCATGGCCCACATCGATGCCGGAAAGACAACAACCTCTGAACGTATTTTGTTTTATACGGGTTTGACCCACAAAATCGGTGAGGTACACGATGGTGCCGCTACAATGGACTGGATGGAGCAAGAGCAGGAACGTGGTATCACTATCACTTCCGCCGCTACTACCACTCGTTGGAAATATGCCGGTGATACTTATAAAATCAACTTGATTGATACCCCGGGACACGTTGACTTTACCGCTGAGGTAGAGCGTTCTTTGCGTATTCTTGACGGCGCTGTTGCTGCTTATTGTGCAGTAGGTGGTGTTGAACCGCAATCCGAAACCGTTTGGCGTCAGGCTGATAAATATAACGTGCCGCGTATCGCATACGTTAATAAAATGGACCGTTCGGGTGCCGATTTCTTCGAAGTTGTTCGCCAGATGAAGGACGTTTTGGGTGCTAATCCTTGTCCTATCGTTGTGCCTATCGGTGCTGAAGAGTCTTTCAAAGGTCTGGTAGACCTTATCAAGATGAAAGCTATCTACTGGCATGATGAAACGATGGGTGCTGACTATACGGTAGAGGAAATCCCGGCCAACTTGATAGACGAAGCTAACGAATGGAGAGATAAAATGCTCGAAAAAGTAGCTGAGTTTGACGATGCTTTGATGGAGAAATATTTCGATGATCCTTCTACTATCACAGAAGAAGAAGTGTTGAGAGCTCTCCGTAACGCTACGGTACAAATGGCTGTTGTTCCTATGTTGTGCGGTTCTTCATTCAAAAACAAGGGTGTACAGACTTTGCTTGACTACGTTTGCGCATTCTTGCCTTCTCCGCTGGATACAGAAAATGTTGTCGGTACAAATCCCGAAACCGGTGCTGAAGAAGACCGTAAGCCGAGTGAAGACGAAAAGACTTCTGCCTTGGCGTTCAAGATTGCGACCGACCCGTATGTAGGCCGTTTGACTTTCTTCCGCGTTTACTCAGGTAAGATTGAAGCCGGTTCTTATATTTATAACTCTCGCTCTGGCAAGAAGGAACGTGTTTCCCGTCTGTTCCAGATGCACTCAAATAAGCAGAATCCTGTTGAAGTGATTGGTGCCGGTGATATTGGTGCAGGTGTAGGCTTTAAGGATATTCATACCGGTGATACGCTGTGCGACGAAACTGCGCCGATCGTATTGGAGTCTATGGACTTCCCCGAACCGGTAATCGGTATCGCAGTCGAACCTAAGACTCAGAAGGATATGGATAAGCTGTCTAACGGTTTGGCTAAATTGGCCGAAGAAGACCCGACGTTTACAGTCAAGACTGATGAGCAGACAGGCCAGACGGTTATCTCCGGTATGGGTGAGCTCCACTTGGATATCATCATCGACCGTCTGAAACGTGAGTTCAAGGTTGAATGTAATCAGGGTAAACCTCAGGTTAACTATAAGGAAGCTATCACGAAGACTGTTAACTTGCGCGAAGTTTACAAGAAGCAGTCGGGTGGTCGCGGTAAGTTTGCGGATATCATCGTGAATATCGGCCCTGTTGATGAGGACTTTACTCAAGGCGGTTTGCAGTTTGTTGACGAAGTGAAGGGCGGTAATATTCCTAAGGAATTCATCCCGTCTGTACAGAAGGGTTTCACAACTGCAATGAAGAACGGTGTGTTGGCCGGCTATCCGCTGGATTCACTGAAAGTGACTTTGGTCGACGGTTCTTTCCACCCGGTTGACTCTGACCAGTTGTCATTTGAAATCTGTGCTATTCAGGCATATAAGAACGCTTGTGCTAAGGCCGGTCCGGTATTGATGGAGCCTATCATGAAGCTGGAAGTTGTTACTCCGGAAGAAAACATGGGTGATGTTATCGGTGACTTGAATAAGCGTCGCGGTCAGGTAGAAGGTATGGAATCAAGTCGTTCGGGTGCCCGTATCGTGAAGGCGATGGTCCCGCTGGCAGAAATGTTCGGTTACGTGACTGCGTTGCGTACTATCACTTCTGGTCGTGCAACTTCTTCAATGGTATATTCTCACCATGCTCAGGTTTCTAACTCTATTGCCAAGGCAGTATTGGAAGAAGTAAAAGGTCGTACAGACTTAATCTAAAAAAATAACTAAAGTCCGTAGGTTAGCGAATGACTCTTAACCTACGGAACTTTATCTTATATAATAACACTATTAATAATTAAGACAGTAATGAGTCAAAAAATTAGAATCAAACTGAAATCTTACGACCACAACTTGGTTGACAAGTCAGCTGAGAAGATTGTAAGAACGGTGAAGACGACGGGCGCCATCGTTAGCGGTCCGATTCCTCTTCCTACGCATAAGCGTATCTTTACCGTAAACCGTTCGACTTTCGTTAACAAGAAGTCGCGTGAACAATTCGAACTCTCTTCTTACAAGAGATTGATCGACATCTATAGCTCAACAGCTAAGACAGTAGATGCTCTGATGAAGTTGGAGTTACCGAGTGGTGTGGAAGTAGAAATCAAAGTGTAAGTATTAAAAATTTAGTGAAATGCCAGGATTATTAGGAAAAAAAATCGGAATGACATCCGTTTTCAGTGCCGAGGGTAAGAATGTACCATGCACTGTTATCGAAGCAGGTCCTTGTGTTGTTACTCAGGTGAAGACTGTAGAAAAGGATGGCTATCAAGCTGTTCAGTTGGGTTTCCAGGACAAAAAGGAAAAGCACACTACAAAGCCTCTTATGGGCCACTTCAAGAGAGCCGGAGTAACTCCCAAGAAACACTTGGCTGAGTTCAAAGAATTTGAGACAGAATTGAATCTGGGTGATACTGTTACCGTAGAATTGTTCGAAGGCGTTGACTTCGTTGACGTTGTAGGTACTTCTAAAGGTAAAGGTTTCCAGGGTGTTGTGAAACGTCATGGTTTCGGTGGTGTAGGTCAGACTACTCACGGTCAGCACAATCGCGCTCGTAAGCCGGGTTCTATCGGTGCTTGTTCTTACCCTGCAAAAGTGTTCAAAGGAATGCGCATGGGCGGACAGCTTGGTGGAGATAGAGTGACTGTTCAAAATCTGCAGGTATTAAAAGTAATCGCGGAGCATAATCTCCTTTTGATTAAGGGTTCTGTTCCTGGTTGCAAAGGTTCAATCGTAATAATTGAGAAATAATGGAAGTTAACGTATATAACATTAAAGGTGAAGACACTGGGAGAAAGATTACGTTAAACGAGTCTATCTTCGGAATTGAGCCCAATGATCACGCTATCTACTTGGACGTTAAACAGTTTATGGCTAACCAGCGTCAGGGTACACACAAGTCAAAAGAAAGAAGTGAAATCAGCGGTTCCACTCGTAAAATCGGTCGCCAGAAAGGTGGCGGTGGTGCACGTCGTGGTGACATGAACTCACCGGTACTCGTTGGTGGTGGACGCGTATTCGGTCCGAAACCGAGAGATTATTACTTCAAACTGAATAAGAAAGTAAAGGCTCTGGCACGTAAGTCAGCTTTGTCATATAAAGCTCAGAACAATGCTATCGTTGTAGTAGAAGACTTCAATTTTGAAGCTCCTAAGACAAAAGATTTTGTTGTTATGACAAAAAAACTTAAAGTTTCTGACAAAAAGCTGCTTGTAGTTTTACCGGAAGCAAATAAAAACGTATATTTGTCGGCTCGTAACGTGAAGGGCGCCAATGTGCAGACTATCTCAGGGTTAAATACTTACAGAGTATTGGACGCTGGTGTTGTTGTGTTTGCTGAAAGTGCACTTTCTGCTATCGACAATATCTTAATGTAAAAAGGAGGCTTAAATAATGGGAATTATTATTAAACCGTTAGTGACAGAAAAAATGACTGCAATTACAGATAAGGCGAACAATCGTTTCGGCTTTATCGTGCGTCCTGAAGCTAATAAACTGGAAATTAAGAACGAAGTTGAAGCCCTTTACAACGTTACCGTGGTTGATGTGAACACCATTCGCTATGCCGGCAAAAACAAGAGCCGTTATACGCGTGCAGGTATCATCAACGGACGTACGAATGCTTATAAGAAAGCTATTGTTACGTTGAAAGAAGGAGATACTATTGATTTTTATAGCAATATTTAAAAGAAATGGCAGTACGTAAATTTAAGCCCACAACACCGGGGCAAAGACATAAAATTATTGGTACTTTCGAAGAGATTACTGCACGAGTACCAGAAAAGTCTCTTGTATTTGGTAAGAAATCTACCGGTGGTCGTAACAATACCGGTAAAATGACCATGCGCTACATCGGTGGCGGTAGTAAGAAGATTATCCGTATCGTAGACTTCAAGAGAAATAAGGACGGTGTACCTGCAGTGGTTAAAACAATTGAATACGATCCGAATCGTTCGGCTCGTATCGCTTTGTTGTTTTATGCAGATGGTGAAAAAAGATATATTATTGCTCCCAATGGATTGCAAGTTGGTGCGACTTTGATGTCAGGTGAAACTGCTGCTCCGGAAATCGGTAATGCTCTTCCGCTTCAGAATATTCCGGTCGGTACCGTAATTCACAACATCGAATTACGTCCGGGTCAAGGCGCTGCTTTGGTTCGCTCGGCCGGTAACTTCGCTCAGTTGACTTCAAGAGAAGGTAAATACTGCGTTATCAAGTTGCCTTCTGGTGAGGTTCGTCAGATCCTCAGTACATGTAAGGCTACTATCGGTAGCGTTGGTAACTCAGATCATGGATTGGAAAGTTCAGGTAAAGCTGGACGTTCTCGTTGGTTAGGACGTCGTCCGCGTAACCGTGGTGTTGTTATGAACCCGGTTGATCACCCGATGGGTGGTGGTGAAGGACGTGCTTCAGGAGGACACCCGAGATCTCGCAAGGGATTGTACGCTAAGGGTCTTAAGACAAGAGCTCCGAAGAAACAATCGTCTAAGTATATTATTGAGAGAAGAAAGAAGTAATCTGATTAATTGAGTAAATTATGAGTCGTTCATTAAAAAAAGGTCCGTATATTAACGTTAAGCTTGAGAAAAAAGTGCTTGCCATGAATGAGTCGGGCAAGAAAGTGGTAGTTAAGACTTGGGCCAGAGCTTCAATGATTTCGCCTGATTTCGTAGGCCATACTGTTGCAGTTCACAATGGAAATAAATTTATTCCTGTTTATGTTACCGAAAATATGGTAGGACACAAGTTGGGCGAATTCGCTCCAACTCGTACATTCAGAGGACACGCTGGTAACAAGAAAAAATAAAACAGGATTTATCTGAAATAATAAAGTAATAATATAATGGGAGCAAGAAAAAAAATATCGGCTGAAAAAAGAAAAGAAGCCCTTAAGACCATGTATTTTGCGAAATTGCAAAATGTTCCTACTTCCCCCCGTAAAATGCGTCTCGTGGCTGACATGATTCGTGGAATGGAAGTGAACAGAGCACTCGGCGTTTTGAAGTTCTCTTCAAAAGAGGCTGCAGCCAGAGTGGAAAAGTTGCTGCGCTCTGCAATTGCTAACTGGGAGCAGAAAAACGAACGTAAAGCTGAAAGCGGCGAGCTGTTCGTAACCAAGATTTTTGTTGATGGTGGCGCTACACTCAAAAGAATGAGACCGGCTCCGCAGGGTAGAGGTTACAGAATCCGCAAACGTTCAAACCACGTAACGTTGTTCGTTGGTTCTAAAAGTAATAACGAAGATCAAAATTAAGGTAAATGGGACAAAAAGTTAATCCAATAAGCAACCGTTTAGGAATTATCAGAGGATGGGATTCCAATTGGTATGGTGGAAAGAATTACGGCGACTCTTTGCTGGAAGATAGCAAGATTCGTAAATATTTGAACGCTCGTCTTGCTAAAGCAAGCGTTTCAAGAATTGTAATCGAACGTACACTGAAACTCGTGACTATTACCGTTTGTACAGCACGTCCGGGTATTATTATCGGTAAAGGTGGCCAAGAAGTTGATAAGCTGAAAGAAGAATTGAAGAAGGTCACTGATAAAGATATCCAGATCAATATCTTCGAAGTGAAAAGACCTGAGCTGGACGCTGTTATCGTGGCTAACAACATCGCTCGCCAGGTAGAAGGTAAAATCGCCTATCGCCGCGCTATCAAAATGGCTATCGCCAATACTATGCGTATGGGTGCGGAAGGTATCAAAATTCAGATTTCAGGACGTTTGAATGGTGCAGAAATGGCCCGTTCTGAAATGTATAAGGAAGGAAGGACTCCGTTGCACACTTTCAGAGCAGACATCGACTATTGTCATGCAGAAGCATTGACTAAGGTAGGTCTTCTCGGTATTAAAGTTTGGATTTGTAGAGGTGAAGTTTATGGTAAGAAGGAATTGGCTCCGAACTTTACGCAAAGCAAAGAAAGTGGTCGTGGAAGCAATAGCGGAAACAATGGCGGAAAGAACTTCAAAAGAAAGAAAAATAATCGCTAACGAATTTGATTTTTAGGAATTATGTTACAACCGAAAAAGACAAAATTCAGAAGACAACAAAAAGGCCGTCAAAAAGGTAATGCCCAAAGAGGAAACCAGTTGGCTTTCGGTTCTTTTGGTATTAAGGCCTTGGAGACGAAATGGATTACAGGCCGTCAGATTGAAGCTGCGCGTATTGCAGTGACAAGATATATGCAACGTCAAGGACAGATTTGGATTCGTATTTTCCCGGATAAACCTATTACAAGAAAGCCTGCTGACGTACGTATGGGTAAAGGTAAAGGTAGCCCCGAGGGATTCGTTGCTCCTGTTACACCGGGTAGAATTATTATCGAAGCTGAAGGAGTATCTTATGAAATCGCAAAAGAAGCTTTGCGCCTAGCTGCACAGAAGCTTCCTATCACAACCAAGTTTGTGGTTAGACGTGATTATGATATCCAAAATCAAAATGCGTAAGAAGTATGAAAATTGCAGAAATTAAAGAAATGACTACCAATGATTTGGTAGAAAGAGTAGAAGCAGAAGTGGCTAACTATAGCCAAATGGTTTTAAATCATTCTATTTCTCCTTTGGATAATCCTGCTCAGATCAAACAATTACGCAGGACTATTGCGCGTATGAAAACTGAATTACGCCAGAGAGAACTTAACAATAAATGATGAGCTTGATGGAAGCAAGAAATTTAAGAAAAGAAAGAACAGGGGTTGTGCTGAGCGATAAGATGGATAAGACTATCACCGTTGCAGCTAAGTTTAAGGAAAAACACCCCATATATGGTAAGTTCGTTAGTAAGACGAAGAAGTACCATGCTCATGATGAAAAGAATGAGTGCAATATCGGCGATACTGTACGCATCATGGAAACTCGTCCTTTGAGCAAGACTAAGAGATGGAGATTGGTTGAAATAATTGAAAGAGCTAAGTAATTATGATACAAGTAGAATCCAGACTTACAGTATGTGATAATAGTGGAGCAAAAGAGGCTCTCTGTATTCGCGTTTTGGGCGGTACAGGTCGTCGCTATGCTTCAGTAGGGGACGTGATTGTTGTTTCTGTAAAGAGCGTTATCCCTTCAAGTGATATTAAAAAAGGTGCAGTGTCTAAAGCTTTGATCGTACGTACTAAGAAAGAAATCCGTCGTGCTGATGGTTCTTATATACGTTTTGATGATAATGCTTGCGTGTTGCTGAACAATGCAGGTGAAATTAGAGGTAGTCGTATTTTCGGTCCGGTAGCTCGTGAACTTCGTGCTACTAACATGAAAGTTGTGTCACTCGCTCCTGAAGTACTTTAATTTTGTAAAAGATTTAAGTAATGAGTAAATTACATATTAAAAAAGGCGATACAGTTTACGTAAATTCTGGCGAAGACAAAGGTAAGACTGGTCGTGTATTGAAGGTTCTTGTTGATAAAAAACGTGCAATCGTTGAGGGTATCAACATGGTGTCTAAGAGCACAAAACCGAATGCAAAGAACCCGCAAGGTGGTATCGTGAAGCAAGAAGCTTCTATCCACATTTCAAACTTGAATCCGGTTGATCCAAAAACTGGTAAAGCAACGCGTGTTGGTAGAAAATTAAGTGCTGACGGCACTTTAGTGCGTTATTCTAAAAAATCAGGAGAGGAGATTAAGTAATGAGTAATACTGCTAGCCTTAAGAAAGAATATGCAGAGCGTATTGCGCCTGCATTGAAATCACAGTTCCAGTATTCTTCTTCAATGCAGGTACCCGTACTTAAGAAGATTGTTATCAATCAGGGTTTAGGTATGGCCGTTGCTGATAAGAAGATTATCGAAGTGGCAATTAATGAAATGACTGCGATCACTGGCCAGAAAGCCGTTGCAACCATTTCTCGTAAAGATATCGCTAACTTTAAGTTGCGTAAGAAAATGCCGATTGGCGTTATGGTAACTTTGCGTCGCGAGAGAATGTACGAATTCCTTGAAAAATTGGTTCGTGTAGCTCTGCCGCGTATCCGTGACTTCAAGGGTATTGAAAGTAAGTTCGATGGAAAGGGTAACTATACCCTTGGTATTCAGGAGCAAATCATTTTCCCTGAAATTAATATCGATAGTATTACCAGAATTCTCGGAATGAATATTACCTTTGTAACCTCTGCGCAAACAGATGAAGAAGGTTATGCCTTGTTGAAAGAATTCGGTTTACCGTTTAAGAACGCTAAAAAAGATTGATAATATGGCAAAGGAATCAATGAAAGCACGCGAAGTAAAGCGTGCCAAATTAGTAGCCAAATATGCCGAGAAAAGAGCTGCATTGAAGCAAATCGTTAGAACAGGTGATCCTGCTGAAGCTTTTGAAGCTGCACAGAAATTGCAGGACCTGCCTAAGAATTCTAACCCTATTCGTATGCACAACCGTTGTAAATTGACTGGTCGTCCTAAAGGATATATCCGTCAATTCGGTATCTCCAGAATTCAGTTCCGTGAGATGGCATCCAATGGTCTTATCCCAGGTGTAAAGAAAGCAAGCTGGTAATTTTTGTTTTTTAAATATTGTCAGGGTAGTCCTGATTAATTTAATTTATTTTTATATGACTGATCCAATAGCAGATTATTTGACGAGGTTGCGGAACGCTATTCAAGCAAAGCACAGAGTTGTTGAAGTTCCCGCTTCAAATTTGAAAAAAGAAATCACTAAGATTCTTTTTGAAAAAGGCTACATCCTTAATTACAAGTTTGTAGAAGATGGTCCTCAAGGTACTATTAAAGTTGCCTTGAAGTATGATCCGGTTAACAAAGTTAACGCTATCAAGAAACTGGAAAGAATTTCTTCTCCGGGTTTGCGTCAATATACCGGTTACAAAGATATGCCGCGAGTTATTAATGGTTTGGGTATTGCTATAATATCTACTTCCAAAGGTGTAATGACCAACAAAGAAGCCGCTGAACTGAAGATTGGTGGTGAAGTTTTGTGTTATGTATATTAATAGGAGGAATTAGCAATGTCAAGAATAGGAAAATTACCCATTAGTATCCCCGCTGGAGTAACAGTTACTCTGAAGGATAATGTGGTTGCCGTAAAGGGACCCAAAGGCGAAATGAGCCAATATGTAGATCCTGCTATCAATGTTGCCATCGAAGAAGGCCATGTCGTTTTGACAGAGAATGAAAATGCAATGCTGGATAATCCGAAGCAGAAGCATGCATTCCATGGCTTGTACCGTTCATTGGTTCACAACATGGTTGTTGGTGTATCTGAAGGATATAAGAAAGAGTTGGAGCTTGTCGGTGTAGGTTATCGTGCTTCTAACCAAGGCAATATTATTGAATTGAACTTAGGTTACACGCACAGTATCTTTATTCAGTTGCCTGCTGAGATCAAAGTAGAAACAAAATCTGAAAGAAATAAGAATCCTCTTATCATTTTGGAATCTTGCGACAAACAATTGCTTGGTCAAGTTTGCTCTAAAATACGTTCTTTCCGTAAGCCTGAACCGTATAAAGGTAAAGGTATTAAGTTTGTTGGCGAAGAAATTCGTAGAAAGTCTGGTAAATCAGCCGGTGCTAAATAATCATTTAAATTGATAGTATTATGACAACAAAAATAGAAAGACGTATTAAGATTAAATATAGAGTACGCAATAAGATTTCAGGTACAACTGAATGTCCGCGTATGAGTGTGTTTAGAAGCAATAAGCAAATCTATGTTCAGATTATCGACGATTTGTCCGGTAAGACGTTGGCTGCGGCTTCTTCTTTGGGTATGACTGAAAAAATGCCAAAGAAAGAACAAGCTGCCAAAGTAGGTGAACTGATTGCAAAGAAAGCTCAGGAAGCAGGTATAACTACTGTTGTTTTCGACCGTAATGGTTACTTGTATCATGGGAGAGTAAAAGAAGTGGCTGATGCTGCTCGTAACGGTGGACTTAAATTTTAATCATTATGGCAGGACTTAATAATAGAGTTAAGATTACAAACGATATAGAACTGAAAGACAGATTGGTTGCTATTAATCGTGTAACCAAAGTAACCAAGGGTGGTAGAACTTTTAGTTTCTCTGCTATTGTGGTAGTAGGAAATGAAGAAGGTATCATCGGTTGGGGCCTTGGTAAAGCTGGCGAAGTAACTGCCGCTATTGCTAAGGGTGTTGAATCTGCAAAGAAGAACCTGACTAAAGTGCCTGTACTGAAAGGTACGGTTCCTCACGAACAGTCTGCTAAGTTTGGTGGTGCTGAGGTATTCATTAAGCCGGCTTCTCACGGTACTGGTGTTGTGGCAGGCGGTGCGATGCGTGCAGTGCTTGAGAGTGTTGGGGTAACGGACGTTTTGGCTAAATCCAAAGGCTCTTCCAACCCGCACAACTTAGTGAAAGCTACTATTTTGGCATTAAGCGAAATGCGTGATGCCCGTATGGTTGCTCAGAACAGAGGAGTTAGTATGGAAAAAGTATTTAGAGGATAAGGAGGAAGAATATGTCGACTATAAAGATTAAACAAGTTAAAAGTAGAATTGGTGCTCCTGCTGATCAGAAGAGAACTCTCGACGCACTGGGACTTCATAAGTTGAATCGTGTGGTTGAACACGAATGCACTCCTTCAATTCTTGGAATGGTGGATAAGGTTAAACACTTGGTTACCATTGTTAAGTAATTATTTGTTGAATATAAAACGAATTACAATATGAACTTAAGTAATTTAAAACCTGCAGAGGGATCTACTAAAACAAGAAAGAGAATCGGACGTGGTCCGGGTTCTGGTTTGGGAGGTACTTCTACCAGAGGTCATAAAGGAGCTAAATCAAGATCTGGATACTCTAAGAAAATCGGTTTTGAAGGTGGTCAGATGCCTCTTCAACGTCGTGTTCCTAAGTTTGGCTTTAAAAATATCAACCGTGTAGAGTATAAAGCTATCAATTTGGATACAATTCAAAAACTGGCCGAAGCTAAAAAATTGCAGACTGTAGGTATCAATGACTTCATCGCTGCTGGTTTCATTTCTGCAAGCCAGTTGGTAAAAGTATTAGGTAACGGAACTTTGACTGCTAAGTTGGATGTACAAGCACATGCATTCTCTAAGACTGCTGTTGCTGCCATCGAAGCTGCTGGTGGACAAGTAGTAAAACTCTAATTCGATGAGAAAAGCTATTGAAACATTAAAGAATATATGGAAAATTGAGGATCTGAGACAACGGATCCTCATTACCATATTGTTTGTGGCAATTTACCGTTTTGGTTCGTATGTTGTATTGCCGGGTATTAATCCGTCAATGTTGACACAATTGCATCAACAAACAAGCGAGGGTCTTTTAGCCTTGTTAAACATGTTTTCTGGAGGAGCATTCTCTAATGCATCTATCTTTGCATTAGGTATCATGCCTTATATCTCCGCTTCCATTGTGATTCAGTTGCTGGGTATTGCGGTACCGTATTTCCAGAAATTGCAACGCGAAGGTGAGAGTGGTAGAAGAAAAATGAATCAGTATACTCGTTATCTGACGATTATCATTCTGTTGGTTCAGGCTCCTTCTTATTTGCTCAATCTTAAAATGCAGGCTGGTCCTTCCTTAAATGCTTCATTAGATTGGACTCTGTTTATGCTTACTTCTACCATTATATTGGCGGCTGGAAGTATGTTTATTTTGTGGCTTGGTGAGAGAATTACAGACAAAGGAATTGGTAATGGTATTTCTTTGATTATCATGGTAGGTATCATTGCACGTTTACCGCAGTCTTTATTTCAGGAATTGATTTCCCGTATGACTGATAAGACCGGTGGTTTGGTGATGTTCTTGATTGAGCTTGTAGTCTTATTGCTTGTTATTGCGTTTGCCATTCTATTGGTGCAAGGTACAAGAAAGATTCCTGTTCAATATGCAAAGAAAATTGTTGGTAATAAACAATATGGCGGTGCAAGACAGTACATTCCTTTGAAAGTAAATGCAGCTAACGTGATGCCTATCATTTTTGCTCAGGCAATCATGTTCATTCCTATTACTCTCGTTGGATTTTCGAATGTAAATAATGCGAGCGGTTTCATACATGCATTAACTGATCATACAAGCTTTTGGTATAATTTGATTTTTGCGGTATTGATTATACTGTTTACGTATTTCTATACTGCAATTACCATTAACCCGACTCAGATGGCTGAGGATATGAAGAGGAATAACGGTTTCATTCCGGGTATCAAACCGGGAAAGCAAACGGCAGAGTACATTGACGTGATTATGTCACGTATCACTTTGCCGGGTTCTTTCTTCTTGGCTTTGGTTGCTATTATGCCTGCATTTGCCGGTATATTCGGTGTGAAAGCAGAGTTTGCTCAATTCTTCGGCGGTACATCTTTGTTAATTCTTGTAGGTGTGGTTCTTGATACTCTCCAGCAGGTTGAAAGTCATTTGTTGATGAGACACTATGACGGTTTGCTGAAGTCAGGACGTATTAAAGGCCGTAGCGGTACAGTGGCTGCGTATTAATCTTATTTGAAGAATGATATTTCTTAAAACTGAAGATGAAATAGAGCTGCTCCGTAAGAGTAATTTGCTTGTGGGGAAAACGTTGGCTGAGATAGCTAAGGTTATAAAGCCCGGAGTTACTACGAAAGAGTTGGATAAAGTAGCGGAAGAGTTCATTAGAGATAATGGTGCTGTTCCTACTTTCAAAGGTTTTCCCAATCAATACGGTGATCCGTTTCCGGCTTCAATTTGTACTTCTGTAAATGAACAGGTAGTACATGGTATTCCAAGTGATGATGTGGTACTTAAAGAAGGTGATATTGTTTCTGTTGATTGCGGTACGTACATGAACGGCTTTTGTGGTGACTCGGCTTATACGTTTTGTGTAGGTGAGGTTGATGAAGAAGTTCGCAAATTACTGAAAGTTACTAAGGAAGCGCTATATATAGGGATACAGAATGCTGTTCAGGGCAAGCGGTTGGGTGATATAGGATATGCTATACAACAACATTGTGAGTCTAATTCTTATGGTGTAGTGCGTGAGTTTGTCGGTCATGGCATTGGCAAGGAGATGCATGAAGATCCTCAGGTTCCTAATTACGGTAAGCGTGGTTACGGGACGATGTTGAAAAAAGGTTTGTGTATCGCAATCGAGCCGATGATTACTTTAGGTAATCGGCAAATAGTAATGGAACGCGACGGCTGGACGGTTAGAACCAAAGACTGTAAATACGCAGCTCATTTTGAGCATACCATAGCAGTTGGAAGTGGTGAAGCTGATATATTGTCATCGTTCAAATTCATTGAAGAAGTATTAGGAGATAAAGCAATTTAAGAAGTTAATATGGCAAAGCAATCTGCAATAGAACAAGATGGAGTTATAGTTGAAGCATTGTCTAATGCAATGTTTCGTGTTGAATTAGAAAACGGACATGAGATTACTGCGCATATTTCCGGTAAGATGCGGATGCACTACATCAAGATCCTGCCGGGTGATAAAGTAAGAGTCGAAATGTCTCCTTACGATTTATCGAAAGGAAGAATTGTATTTAGATATAAATAAAATTAAGATATGAAAGTAAGAGCATCCTTAAAGAAACGTACGCCAGAGTGTAAGATCGTTAGACGTAATGGCCGTTTGTATGTTATTAACAAGAAAAATCCTAAGTATAAACAACGTCAAGGATAATATTATTATTTTTGCAAAAAAAATAATTTAGTATATGGCTATAAGAATAGTTGGTGTCGATTTGCCTCAAAACAAGAGAGGTGAAGTTGCGTTGACCTATGTATATGGAATAGGTCGTAGTAGTTCAGCAAAGATTTTGGACAAAGCAGGTGTAGACAAAGACCTGAAAGTAAAAGACTGGACGGATGATCAGGCTGCCAAGATTCGTGAGATCATTGGTGCAGAGTATAAAGTAGAAGGTGATCTTCGCTCTGAAGTTCAATTGAACATCAAGCGTTTAATGGATATCGGTTGCTACCGTGGTGTACGTCACCGTATCGGTCTCCCTGTTAGAGGCCAGAGTACAAAGAATAACGCTCGTACTCGTAAGGGTAGAAAGAAAACCGTTGCTAATAAGAAAAAAGCTACTAAATAATAATTGTTGATATGGCAAAAAAAACAGTTGCAGCAAAAAAGAGAAATGTAAAGGTAGATGCTAATGGACAGTTGCATGTTCATTCATCTTTCAACAACATTATTGTTTCTCTGGCTAATAGTGAAGGTCAGATTATTTCTTGGTCTTCTGCCGGAAAGATGGGATTTAGAGGTTCTAAGAAGAACACTCCTTATGCAGCACAAATGGCTGCTCAAGACTGTGCTAAGATAGCATACGATCTTGGCTTGAGAAAGGTAAAAGCATATGTGAAGGGTCCAGGTAACGGACGTGAGTCTGCTATTAGAACTATCCACGGTGCAGGTATCGAAGTTACCGAAATCATTGACGTAACTCCGCTTCCACATAATGGTTGTCGTCCTCCGAAAAGACGTAGAGTTTAAGATTTACCTTTAATAAAAATGAAACTTGATATTGTTATTGGATTGTAAATTCTTCTCTACAATCGCGGCTGCAACAAATTAAGTTCATGAATAACAATTAAATATTTAAAAAGAAATGGCTAGATATACTGGACCAAAATCAAGAATAGCCCGTAAATTCGGTGAAGGTATCTTTGGAGCAGATAAAGTATTGTCAAAGAAGAACTATCCTCCCGGACAGCACGGTAATTCAAGAAAGAGAAAAACTTCTGAATATGGTGTTCAACTTCGTGAGAAACAGAAAGCCAAATACACCTATGGAGTTTTGGAAAAACAATTCCGCAACCTGTTTGAGAAGGCAGCTACCGCTAAAGGTATTACCGGTGAGGTACTTCTTCAATTATTGGAAGGTCGTCTCGACAATGTAGTATTCCGTTTGGGTATTGCTCCGACTCGTGCAGCTGCTCGTCAGTTGGTTAGTCACAAGCATATTACTGTAGATGGTGAAGTGGTAAACGTTCCTTCATATGCAGTAAAACCGGGTCAGGTTATTGGCGTTCGTGAAAGATCTAAATCTTTGGAAGTTATCGCTAACTCATTGGCTGGCTTTAATCACAGCAAGTATCCTTGGTTGGAATGGGATGACAACGCTAAAGTAGGTAAGTTATTGCACATACCTGAAAGAGCGGACATTCCTGAAAACATTAAAGAGCATTTGATTGTAGAATTGTATTCTAAATAATAATTAATTTCATGGCGATATTAGCATTTCAAAAACCTGATAAAGTATTAATGTTGGAAGCGGACTCTAAATTCGGAAAGTTCGAATTTCGTCCGTTGGAGCCCGGTTTCGGTATTACCGTGGGTAATGCACTGCGCCGCATCCTGCTTTCCTCATTGGAGGGTTTTGCCATCACTACTATCAAAATAGAAGGTGTTGAGCATGAATTCTCCAGTGTTCCGGGAGTTAAAGAGGATGTTACTAACATTATCTTGAATCTGAAACAAGTGAGATTCAAGCAAGTAGTTGAAGAATTCGAGAGCGAGAAGGTAAGTATTACAATCGAGAATTCAAGTGAATTTAAAGCAGGTGACATAGGTAAGTATTTGACTGGATTTGAAGTGTTAAATCCTGAATTAGTTATTTGTCATTTAGATTCAAAATCAACTATGCAGATAGATATTACGATCAACAAAGGTCGTGGTTATGTTCCTGCTGACGAAAACCGCGAATATTGCACCGACGTGAACGTAATTCCTATCGATTCTATTTATACTCCGATACGTAATGTTAAGTATCAGGTAGAAAACTTCCGCGTTGAGCAGAAGACTGACTACGAGAAGCTGGTGCTTGAGATTACTACGGATGGTTCCATTCACCCGAAAGAAGCTCTGAAAGAAGCTGCGAAAATTCTGATTTATCACTTCATGCTCTTCTCTGATGAGAAGATTACGCTGGAAAGCAACGATGTTGACGGCAATGAAGAGTTTGATGAAGAAGTATTGCACATGCGTCAGTTGCTGAAGACCAAGCTTGTTGATATGGATCTCTCGGTTCGTGCTCTCAACTGTTTGAAGGCCGCCGATGTAGAGACTTTGGGCGACTTGGTACAATTCAACAAGACCGATTTGCTGAAGTTCAGAAATTTCGGAAAGAAATCGCTTACCGAGCTTGATGATTTGCTGGAAAGTCTGAATCTGTCGTTTGGAACTGATATTTCTAAATATAAATTAGATAAAGAATAAAAAATGAGACATAATAAAAAATTCAACCATTTGGGTCGTACTGCCTCTCATAGAAACGCTATGTTGGCTAATATGGCGTGTTCTTTGATTAAGCACAAAAGAATCACTACGACCGTTGCAAAGGCTAAAGCTTTGAAGAAATTCGTTGAGCCTTTGATTACAAAAGCTAAGGACGATACGACAAATTCTCGTCGTGTAGTATTTAGCAATTTGCAAGACAAGTATGCTGTAACTGAGTTATTCAAAGAAATCTCTGTGAAGATTGCTGATCGTCCGGGTGGTTACACTCGTATCATCAAAACCGGTAACCGTTTGGGTGATAACGCAGAAATGTGCTTCATTGAACTCGTTGACTACAACGAAAACATGGCTAAGGAAAAGGTTGCTAAGAAAGCTACCCGTACCCGTCGTTCAAAGAAGGCTGCTGCTGAAGCTGCTCCCGCTGCAGAAACTGCACCGGTTGCCGAAGCTCCTGCTGCTGAAGAAGCGAAAGCAGAATAATTCAACTATTCTTTTTATATATAGAAAGCCGTCCCAGCGATTGGGGCGGCTTTTTTGTTTATACTTTTATTTACATGAACAAACATTAAAAGATGTGTGTATAAAGCTAATCAATGAAATAAACTGTTATATTTGCAGATAGTTATGGGCAAATACTTAAAAGTCATAGGTTTTTTGGTGCTTGCGTTGGCTTTGTGGCAGACGTCGGGTGCTGCATTTACTGTCAGTGGTGCGGTAAGTGCGGAAGATTCTGTGAATATCCGGACAGTGACTGCCGCTCATTATCAGGACGAGGCATGTTTCACTTCACCCCAATTGCCCTATCTGCCGGTTGCTGAGCTGGCAAGTAATAACGGACATGTCCAGTCGCTTACCATGTCCCGTATTCAGCGTTCCTATATCACTGAATATATCTTTTCACTGAAAGACTGGGTGGATAAGCTTGCCCAGCGCGAAGCGGTTCTGTCTTTACATAGAGAGAAACTCTATGATGCTACCGCTTACTACCGTTGCCAGCCTGTGTGTGAGTACTACATCTTCACACTGAGGCGAATCCTGATTTAATGTCTTATTGTACTCGGGCTTTTCCCTTGTGTACGGGCGCTGAGTGTCCGTATGGGGAGAGATTGTATTCTTTATTTCAATAATTCATTAATTCATAAAACTATTTATATTATGGCAACTCAAACAATCGACGCAACTCTTTTCGCGTCTTCACATCCCGATATCGCAAAACGTACAAGTGTTTCCGGACTCATCATCTCCTTGGTAATGATGGTAGTGGGTATTCTTATCTTTGTATCTATTTTTGAAATGAACGATAAATCCTCTACCATAAGCATGGGGCTGATGGTACTGGGCACGGCATTGATTTTATTGGGAGTATTCCGTTTGTTCTGGAAATCCAAAGAAATCGTGTACCTGCCTACGGGAAGCGTGGCAAAGGAACGCAGCATGTTTTTCGATTTGAAATATATAGGCAAGCTGACCGAGATGATTGAAAACGGTAATCTGGACAGTGAGGCCGGAGTGAAAAGCGAATCAAGCGGTAACGTGCGTATGGATATTATGATTTCGCAGGACAACAAATTTGCTGCGCTGCAACTGTTCCAGTTTGTGCCTTACACCTATACTCCGGTGACTTCCGTACGCTATTTCACGGGTAGCGAGGCGGCGGCGGTTTCGGCTTTCTTGTCTAAATGCAAGGCTGTCTAAATAAGTTCGCGTAAATAAAAAACAATCAATTTAGCTTTTCAGTATAAAGTGGGGATTAGTCAGTGACGGCAATCCCCATTTTTTTCATAAGGAAGCAGGCGTTCATATTCTGCGCCACGCCCGGGCGGAGACGGTAGGAGAAGGTCAGCTCGTTGTCGGTGATATCCGCTTCGAAGCGGCAGTTGCGGATATTCTTCGGGAAAAGGTCGATAAGTGTGCCCAGCAGCAGGTCGTGGGTAGCGATGATACCATTTGCCTGCAAAGTCATGAACTGCTTGATGAGTGCAAAAGACCCTTTTTGTTTATCCATTGAGTTTGTTCCTTTCAAAATTTCGTCCAGAATGATAAACAGTTCCTCTCCCGATTGCAGTTTGTCGATAATGAGTTTCAGACGCTTGAGTTCGGCAAAAAAGTAGGACTCGTTGTCGGTCAGGGAGTCGCTGGTGCGCAGACTGGTGATAAGGCGGGCGGGATACACTTCCATTTCTTCCGCGCAGACAGGCATACCGGTACAGGCGAGCAGATAATTGATACCTATCGTACGCAGGTAAGTACTTTTTCCTGCCATGTTGGCGCCGGTGATGATGATGAAGAAAGGCCGCTTCTCCATATCGATGTCGTTGCGCACACAGCGGTCACGATGCATCAGAGGATGTCCCAAAGCCTTTGCACGGAGCATGAAATGGGCATTGCCGTCGGTATTCTCCGTATCGGCGCCCTTTGCACCGGAAGGGATGCCGGCTTTGGCGGCAATCATATCAGCCTTGTCGAGCAGGGTAGGATAAGAATAGCCGGGATGATTATAAGCAAAAGTTGCCAACGAGTTAAGAGCGTCCATCTGTCCGAGGGCGTCGAGCCAGTGAGGCAGTTCGCCGGCATATTGCTCTTTCCAGGCTTCGATGCGCATCACCTGCCGCAGTTCCCAGAAGAAGAGACCGTTGAGAATGACGTACATAAACACATTGTTGCGTTGGTCCAGCTCATTCATCAGTTTGCTCAACCGGCTGATGGAGAGAGAGGCTTTCCGCTGTTCGCCGCCGATTTCTTCTTTGATACTTTTCAGCAAACCGCATTGCATGGGGCGGGCTTCCATGAGCTTGAGCAGTCCGGCATACGTGCCGAGAATTTGCAGTTTCTTGCCGTACACGGCTTGCATCCTGGTAATCTTTCCGGTAAAGGCGAATCCGGCGGTGACGAAGAGTGTCCAGATTATTCCCCATATACTTACCGGCAAATAACCGGCAACGACCGACAGCAAACATACACTATTGATGCCCGTAACGATTATCGGCAGAACGCGCAAGAACCTGTTCCTGCGAAATACGCCGGGACTTGCCGCCCATGCTTTCAACTCGGTTTCGTCGGCCGCCTTGCCTTTATGCAGCAGGCCGAGGACGCGGAAACGCTGGCGGAATTTCAGTGCGGGAGCCAGCTCGCGTACGGCTGCCTGCCGTTTCTGTATCTCTTCTTTCTTTTCGAGATGTCGCCCCAGCCAGTCGGCCAGCAGACGTTTTCCCGGTTCGGTGCAAGTGCGGTTGACGTACTGAAACAACGAATGCGCACCGAATACGTCCAGGTCGTAGGCATACAGATGCGCAGGGTCGGTAAACTCCTCGCCGCTGTCGAAGCAGGATGTGTCATAGTCCAGTGCGGCCAGTTCCTGCCGGTTGACCTCTATCTTTTTCTCCAGATAGTCTTTGCGGTGGAACAGACGGTTATGGTATTTTATCAGCAGGATAAAAGGCAGAAGGGTGACAAGCGCAATCCCTGCCAGTACCGCCCAGCTTTCCGCCCGGAAACAGATAAGTCCTGCCACTCCCGCGATAAACAGCAGCAACCGCAACGTGCCGATGCGGTAAATCTGTCGCTGTACTTTATTCAACTGCTGTTGCGCTTCGTCCGCAATGCGGCGGTAGGTTGATTTTATATTCTCGATGCTTTCCATTTATTTTCATGCTTTATTGGTAGGCAAAGATAAGCAAATATATGGTTTTCCCCCTAAGGATAGATGAAATACCAACCGTTGGTATTCAAAGTACCATGGTTTGGTACGAGGCCTACCAACCGTTGGTACGGAAGCTACCATTGCTTGGTATTCGAACTGCCAACGGTTGGTATTTGTATTTTCCCCCGCAGCGGCGGGATTCTGCAAGGCCGGTGCCGGTATATGGAAATCACTTTGTGGGAGATACGGCGTTTTTTTCTTCTGTATGTTTGCTGAATAACGATAAAAAATGTACCTTTCGCTCAAGAAAGCAAAGTTCCAAAAAGAAAGGATAGCGATATGAAAAGAAGTTGGGTGTTAGGAATATGGGCGTTATTGGCTTTGCCGTGCTCGGCGCAGCAGATAATGTATTCCAACTTGAAAGAATTGGTGGAAGACCGCGGAGATACGGTCACCATATTGAAAGTTGAGAAGCGTTCCAAGAACCAGATTTATTTGATGGGGGGAGCGGATTATCGTATAGAGGCTGAGGATAACTCAGGTTTGTGTCGTTATTTGAAATCCCGTTGTTATGCGGTGCGGATAGACACGTCGCTTTATGTCAACTGCAGGAAGATGCGCTATAAACGCTATCGTTTCGGCGGCTGGTATGCGCCTGCGATGTGGGTGAAAGGGAAGATTTATTACTGTGCGCAACCTGTGGGGCAGGTTGCCGCGAGCACTGCCACTCCGCCTGACGCGACGAAGCTGGGCGGTGAAGTGGGGGATGCCATCAATGCCTCGGGGCTGGTATTCGCGCGTGTGTACTATGAATTGAATCCGGAGACGGGACGCTCGGAGTTTGTAGGCAGGAAGAAGATGCTGGAATTGCTGGCGGGCTATCCGGAGCTGAAAGAAGCTTTTGAAAAAGAAACGAGCGAATCGTCCGAGGTCATCGGAAAGTATCTGAGACAACTTGAGTCTGAACCGACTTGTTCCACCGAATAGGCTCAAGCGCTTGTCGGGCTGACCCAAAAAGCGAAAGAAAAATGCCGGACTTTTCGGCGAAGATACGCTGAAGCAGATAAAAGTGCAGAAGAACGGAGATGTCAATATCAGTTTGCGAGTGCGGGACAGCCGGCATAATCGGGTATTTGAGTGGGCAATGACGCTCTATCATGATTCCAACCAATGTTTCGTGCAGGCAAGTAAAGTTTACATGGCAGGGAATTTCAGTTTCAAGGGGCGTATTCTGCCTTTACCGGCAAATTAATTCTGAATATATAGGCTTATGACGGAAAATATGAATTTGGCGATAAAGCCCGGCGGGATAATATTTCTGTGGACTGTTTCGGCATTGCTCGTATTGCTGCTTGTTGTCGGAATCTTTAGTAACAGAGTACGTCAGTACTTTTATGCCCACCCGAAGGTTGAGTTTTGGGTAGGTGGTACTTATTTTGTCTGCCCATTTCTTTTGCTGGAGCAATACATGGATTGGTGGCGGGCTGCTCTTATCGCCTTGGTACTTTCTCTCGTTTTCGAATTTCTTTTACGGAGAAATAAGCGGAAAGACTAATCCTGTGCGGGACTGTTTCGGATTATGCGATGATGTCGCTAAAATGAGAATCCGTAATCTAAATAAGCTGCGCACTGTTTCTACTTTACTAAATGATAAAATTCCCGGTGTTCTGTTGCGAATATCGGGAATTATTTTTATATTGCGGCAGATACGCGCCCGTATCTGTTGACAATTTGTAACTATTCACCTTAATATACTATGGAGATTACTTTAAGCAAAACACTGCCCCCTTATCCCACCTTCGTAGAAGGTATCCGGCGGGCGCCCGACCGCGGTTACACCCTCGACCCCGCGCAAACGGCTACGGCATTGAAGAATGCCCTGCGCTACATCCCTGAAGAACTGCACGAAACGCTTGCTCCGGAATTTATGGAGGAGCTCCGCACGCGCGGACGCATTTACGGTTACCGTTATCGTCCGCAAGGCGACCTCAAGGCGAAGCCCATTGACGAGTACAAAGGGCGCTGCATCGAGGGCAAAGCCTTTCAGGTGATGATAGACAACAACCTCTGTTTCGACATCGCCCTCTATCCCTACGAGCTCGTCACCTATGGCGAAACCGGGCAGGTATGCCAGAACTGGATGCAATACCGCTTGATAAAGCAATATCTCGAAGTCCTTACCGATGACCAGACGCTCGTTATCGAAAGCGGACACCCGCTGGGACTGTTCAAGTCGAAGCCCGAAGCGCCGCGCGTCATCATTACGAATGCGATGATGGTGGGGCTGTACGATAATCAGCGGGACTGGCACACCGCCATGCAGATGGGCGTTGCCAATTACGGTCAGATGACTGCCGGCGGATGGATGTATATCGGTCCGCAGGGTATCGTGCACGGTACTTTCAATACCCTCTTGAATGCCGGACGGCTGAAACTCGGTATCCCCCAGGACGGCGACCTGCGCGGGCGGCTTTTCGTTTCTTCCGGTCTGGGCGGCATGAGCGGCGCCCAACCCAAAGCCGCCGAGATGTCGGGAGCTGCCGCTATCATAGCCGAGGTGGACGCCTCACGTATCGAAACCCGTCATCGGCAGGGCTGGGTGGGGCATGTGACGGATTCGCTGCCGCAGGCTTTCGCATTGGTGAAAGAGGCCATGGACAACCATGCTCCGATTTCTGTGGCCTATCACGGCAATGTGGTAGACCTTTTGGAATATGCCGTAAAAGAACGGATACATATCGATTTGCTTTCCGACCAGACATCCTGTCATGCGGCGTACGACGGCGGCTACTGCCCCGTGGGACTGACCTTTGAGGAGCGTACCCGGATGTTGCATGAGAATCCGGCGGAGTTCCGCCGTAAAGTGGATGTCACGTTAAAACGTCATTTCCTTGCCATCAAGGAACTCGTGGGCAGGGGCACGTACTTCTTCGATTATGGCAATTCCTTTATGAAAGCCGTCTTCGATGCCGGTGTTCCCGAGATAGCGCGCGACGGCAGTGACAAAAACGGCTTCATCTTCCCCAGCTATGTGGAAGACATTATGGGACCGGAACTTTTTGATTACGGCTACGGGCCGTTCCGCTGGGTTTGCCTCAGTGGCAGGCATGAAGATTTGGTAAAGACAGACCGTGCCGCCATGGAGTGTATCGACCCTACCCGCCGCGGACAGGATTTGGATAATTATAACTGGATACGCGATGCCGAGAAGAACAATCTGGTGGTAGGTACGCAGGCGCGCATCCTCTATCAGGATGCCGAGGGGCGTATGAGAATTGCGCTGCGTTTCAATGAGATGGTGCGCCGTGGTGAGGTAGGCCCCATTATGCTGGGACGTGACCACCACGATGTCAGCGGCACGGACTCTCCTTTCCGCGAGACGTCCAACATAAAAGACGGCAGCAACGTAATGGCGGATATGGCGGTGCAATGCTTTGCCGGTAACTGCGCACGGGGCATGAGCCTGGTGGCGTTGCACAACGGTGGCGGGGTAGGTATCGGCAAAGCCGTCAACGGCGGCTTCGGCATGGTGTGCGACGGTTCCGAGCGGGTGGATGAAATCCTGCGTTCCGCCATGCTTTGGGATGTTATGGGCGGTGTGGCACGCCGTTCATGGGCACGCAATGCGCATGCCATGGAGACAAGTGAAGAATTTAACCGCACTCATTCGGAAGGTTATCACATCACGATACCTTACGTGGCGGATGAAGAACTGATAAACAAATACATAAATAAATGATGAATTAAGAATGAAGAATGAAGAATTAGGCTGCGCAATGTAAATGCGCCGCAAGGTAATTCTTCATTCTTCATTCATCATTCTTAACTTAAAAGGGTTATGAATAAAATCGTAGAATGTGTCCCTAATTTCAGTGAGGGACGTGATTTGCAGAAGATAGACCGGATAGTGGCTCCGTTTCGCGGCAGACAAGGCGTGAAGTTGCTGGATTACAGTAATGACGAAGACCATAACCGGCTGGTTGTTACCGTGGTGGGTGAACCCGAACCGCTTCGCGACGCCGTGCTCGAGGCCATCGGCGTGGCTGTGCAGCTTATCGACCTGAACAGGCATCAAGGCCAGCATCCCCGTATGGGAGCTGTGGACGTGGTTCCCTTTATTCCTATCAGGAATGTAACCATGGAAGAAGCCGTTGCGCTTTCCAAAGAAGTGGGCGCGGAAGTGGCAAAACGTTATAATCTGCCTGTCTTCCTTTACGAGAAATCCGCATCGGCGCCTCACAGGGAAAATCTGGCGGCCGTCCGTAAAGGAGAATTCGAGGGAATGGCGGAGAAAATAAAGCTTCCCGAATGGCAGCCCGATTTCGGTCCGGCGGAACGCCATCCTACTGCGGGAACGGTAGCCATTGGCGCACGTATGCCGTTGGTGGCGTATAACATCAATCTCAGCACTCCCAGTCTGGAAATTGCGCACGACATCGCCAAGAAGATACGCTTCATCGGCGGCGGCCTGCGCTACTGCAAGGCTATGGGAGTGGAACTGAAAGACCGGGGGATTACCCAGGTGTCCATCAACATGACCGACTATACCCGTACGGCGCTTTATCGTGCTTTCGAGTTGGTACGCATCGAAGCGCGCCGCTACGGCGTCAGCATTGTGGGCAGTGAGATTATCGGCCTTGTGCCTATGGAAGCGCTGATTGATACGGCTTCCTACTACCTCGGACTGGAGAACTTCTCGATGCGGCAAGTGCTGGAAGCCAGAATAATGGAGTAACTTCCCGATTCTTTTTTAAACCTGAAAATATGACGGAGAACCTTATCATCTTCAATGCCCGTGTCGTGACTCCGGTTGGCTTTTCCGCCCGCCGCGGCAGGGAAATGGAAGAACTTTGTATCATGGATAACGCTACGGTGGAAGTCACCGGCGGCGTCATTACCTACGTAGGCCCCAATCGTGGCGAAGAGCGCGACGGCTATTATCAGCGTTACTGGCATTACAATGCCCGCGGCAAGTGTCTTTTGCCGGGTTTTGTCGATTCGCATACGCATTTCGTCTTTGGCGGGGAGCGTGCCGAAGAGTTTTCCTGGCGGTTGAAGGGCGAAAGCTATATGTCCATTATGGAGCGTGGCGGCGGTATTGTCAGTACGGTGAAAGCCACCCGCGAGTGCAATTTTATCCAGTTGCGCGGCAAGGCGGAAGGATTTTTGAAACAAATGAGCGCTATGGGAGTGACCACCGTCGAGGGCAAAAGCGGATACGGGCTGGACAAAGAAACCGAGCTGCTGCAGCTCCGTGTGATGCGCAGCCTGAATAATGACGAACACAAGCGGGTGGACATCGTTTCCACTTTTCTCGGTGCGCATGCGGTGCCTCAGGAGTATGGCGGACGTACGGACGATTATGTGGATTTCATTATCCGTGAAGTCATGCCCGCCGTCGTCCATAACAGGCTGGCGGAATTTTGCGATGTCTTTTGCGAGCAAGGCGTGTTCTCCATCGAGCAGTCCCGCCGCTTGCTGACCGCTGCCCGTGAAATGGGGCTGGCCTTGAAACTCCATGCCGACGAAATCGTGCCGTTGGGCGGTGCGGGGCTGGCTGCGGAACTCTCCGCTGTCTCCGCCGACCACTTGCTGCACGCTTCCGATGCCGATATCCGTGCCATGGCAGACAAGGGCACGGTTGCCACATTGCTGCCTCTTACCGCCTTTGCCTTGAAAGAACCGTATGCCCGCGGACGTGAAATGATTGATGCGGGGTGCGCCGTTGCGCTTGCCACCGACCTTAATCCCGGCAGTTGTTTCTCCGGTTCCATTCCGCTGACCTTTGCGCTGGCGTGCATCTATATGAAGATGAGTATCGAGGAAGCCATTACTGCCCTCACGCTGAATGGCGCTGCCGCCTTGAACCGCGCCGACAGCATCGGCAGTATCGAGGTGGGGAAGAAAGGGGATTTTGTAGTGCTGAATACGGACAATTACCATTTTCTGCCCTACTACGTGGGGATGAACTGTGTGCACACCACGGTGAAGGAAGGCATGCTCTATCCCGTACTCTGAAACAAAGAACTTATGCTTTATACTGAATTACTTTATACTTAATTTACACTTAAATACCATGTTAGTCGATTTAACACTCAAAGAGTTTTTGAATAAAGTGGCGGGCAGCGATCCCGTCCCCGGTGGCGGCAGTATCGCCGCCTTGAACGGAGCCATTGCCTCGGCTTTGGCGGCAATGGTTGCCAACCTTACTATCGGCAAGAAAGGCTATGAGGAGCATGAAGAACTGATGCAACACATCGCCGGTGTGGCTTTGCAAGAGCAAAATACCTTTATCGAGGATATTGACCGCGATTCCGAAGCCTACGACAGTGTGTTTGCCTGCTTCAAGATGCCGAAAGCCACCGATGAAGAAAAGGCCGCCCGCAGCGCTGCCATTCAGGAAGCTACCAAGTTTGCCGCGCTTGTGCCCATGCAGGTGGCCCGCAATGCCTACGAACTGATGACCGTCATCATGGATGTAGCCCGCTTGGGAAACCGCAATGCCGTAACCGATGCCTGTGTGGCGATGATGTCCGCCCGTTCCGCCGTATTGGGAGCGCTGATGAATGTGCGCATCAACCTCGGTTCGCTGAAAGATAAGGAGTTTGCGGCCAAGCTGCAAACCGAAGCCGCCGAACTGGAGCGCCTTGCCTGCGCCAAAGAAAAAGAATTGTTGGACGAAATCAATGAGGAACTCAAAGTATGAAGAATGTCTACCATGTCGGTTCGGGCGAACTGACTTTCGACCTTATCGAACGCATCATCAACGAGAACCTGAAACTCGAGTTGGCTCCCGAGGCCAAAGAGCGCATACAGAAATGCCGCGACTACCTGGATAAGAAAACGGCCGAGTCCGCAGAACCTCTGTATGGCATAACCACCGGGTTCGGCTCCTTGTGCAGCAAGAACATCTCACAGGATGAGCTGGGCACTTTGCAGGAAAACCTCATCAAAAGCCATGCCTGCAGCGTGGGTGAAGAAATCCGCCCGGTCATCATCAAACTGATGATGTTGCTCAAGGCGCATGCACTGTCTTTGGGGCATAGCGGTGTGCAGGTCATTACCGTGCAGCGCATCCTCGACTTTTTCAATAACGACGTGATGCCTATCGTCTACGACCGCGGCTCGCTCGGAGCTTCGGGCGACCTTGCGCCGCTTGCCAATCTTTTCCTGCCCCTTATCGGTGTGGGCGATGTGTACTACAAAGGCCGGAAGCGCGAAGCGATCAGCGTACTCGATGAATTCGGCTGGGAACCCGTCAAGCTGATGAGCAAAGAGGGACTTGCCCTGTTGAACGGTACGCAATTCATGAGCGCCAACGGTGTCTTTGCCATTCTTAAAGCCTTCCGCCTCTCCAAGAAAGCCGACTTAATAGCCGCTCTTTCGTTGGAAGCCTTTGACGGCCGCATCGACCCTTTCATGGATTGCATCCAGCAAATCCGTCCCCACAAAGGACAAATCGAGACGGGAGAGAACTTCCGCAAACTCTTGGAAGGCAGCGAACTCATAGCCCGTCCCGGCAAGCATGTGCAAGACCCGTACTCTTTCCGTTGTATTCCTCAGGTGCATGGGGCGACAAAAGATGCCATCCGCTATGTCTCCTCAGTCTTGTTAACGGAAATTAATTCCGTAACGGACAACCCCACCATCTTCCCCGACGAAGACCGTATCATTTCGGGTGGAAACTTCCACGGCCAGCCGTTGGCTATTTCGTATGATTTTTTGGGCATCGCCCTTGCCGAGTTGGGGAATATTTCCGAACGCCGTATCGCTCAGCTTATCATGGGACTGCGCGGACTGCCGGAATTCCTGGTTGCCAACCCCGGCTTGAACTCGGGATTTATGATTCCCCAATATGCCGCCGCTTCTATGGTAAGTCAGAACAAAATGTACTGTTATGCCGCCAGCAGCGATTCCATCGTCTCCAGCAACGGACAAGAAGACCATGTAAGCATGGGTGCCAATGCCGCCACGAAGCTCTATCGCATCATGGACAACCTGGAGCACATCCTTTCCATCGAACTGATGAATGCCGCGCAAGGCATCGACTTCCGCCGTCCGCAAAAAACTTCACCCGTTTTGGAACGTTTCCTGCACGAATACCGCAAGGAAGTTCCTTTCGTGAAAGACGACATTGTAATGTATAAAGAAATTCATAAAACTGTGGCGTTCCTCAGTCGGACTAAGTTCGATTATTAGGAATCTTCCCAATAAATCTGCCATAACCCTAATTTTTATTAATCGTTTAACAAAAGAAAGAAAACTTAATTGGTGAATTGAGTTTTCTTTCTATATTTGCTTCGTTTTATTCCGAAAATGAATAAAAAGAGTTTTTGAACTTTAAAAGGAAGAGAAATGAGCGAATATACCAAGCACCTTACTCCCCGCCCTGAATTGAGGGAACGGATTATTGAGACTGCGGTGGAAGCTTTTTCTGCGCACGGTATTAAAAGTATTACAATGGATGATATTGCGACTTCATTGGGTATTTCCAAACGTACCCTTTATGAAGTTTTTTCTGACAAGGAAACCTTGTTGGAGGAGTGCATTCTGAAAGGTCAGAAAGAAGGGGATGAGTTTCTGAGAAATGTGCTTGCCACATCCGAAAACGTATTGGAAGTACTGCTGAAATGCTACCAACGCAGTATCGAGCAGTTCCATGCCACCAACAAGAAGTTTTTTGAGGACATCAAGAAGTACCCCAAAGCTTATGAACTGATGACGAGCCGACACAACCAGGACTCGGAAGAGACGGTAAATTTCTTTAAAGAAGGCGTAAAGCAAGGCATCTTCCGCGATGATGTGAATTTTGCCATCATCAACCTGTTGGTAAGGGAGCAGATTGATGTGTTGATGAATACGGACATTTGCAAAGAATATTCTTTCCTTGAAGTTTACGAATCCATCATGTTCACTTTCCTGCGGGGAATCTCTACGGAGAAAGGCGCGCATGAGTTGGAGGTGTTTATCCGGGAATACCGAAAAAAGACAATCACCGGAAATAACGAGACAGAGAACGATTAGAAAACGATTAATTGCTTTATGAAGATGCAGAGATTTTTTGAGGGTAAGAAATGGATGTTGGCCGTTGCCATACTATTGGCGGGCGGCTATACACGAGCACAAGGGACGCAAGATACCTTGACCCTGAACCTTGACAAAGCCTTGGAGATTGCTTTGAGCGACAATCCCACCATTAAAGTGGCGGAAGAGGAGATTGCTCTCAAGAAAGTAAGCCATAAAGAGGCTTGGCAAAACTTATTGCCGGAAGCAAGTATTTCGGGCACGATGAGCCATACCATTACGGCGCCGCAGTTCAGTATCGGCGACCAGACCGTGAAGATGGGTAAGGATAAGGCGAATACCGCTACCGGGACGCTGAATATCAGTCTGCCTTTGTTTGCTCCGGCTGTGTATCGGGCCATGTCGATGACAAAGACGGATATAGAACTGGCTGTGGAGAAGTCGCGGGCTTCCAAGCAAGACCTGGTGAATCAGGTGACCAAGGCCTACTACCAGTTGATGCTGACCCAGGACTCATACGATGTGTTGCAGAAAAGCTATAAACTGGCGGAAGACAATTATAACATCGTCAATGCCAAGTATCGGCAGGGTACTGTCAGCGAATTCGATAAGATTACCGCCGAGGTGCAGATGCGCAGCGTGAAACCGAGTGTCATCTCTGCCGGGAATGCCGTGACGCTTTCCAAACTGCAGCTTAAAGTGTTGATGGGCATTACCGCCGATGTGGATATTAAGATTGACGATAGTCTGGCGGCCTATGAGGGAGTGGTGTTTGCCAACCAGCTGGACAATACGGTTCACGAGGGTTTGGTGAACAATACTACCATGAAGCAGTTGGAGTTGAACCGCCTGATGCTTCAGAAGAACATCAAGTCGCTGCGCACCAACTTCATGCCGACGTTGGGTCTGGGCTATTCGTATCAATATCAGTCCATGAATAACGACAGTTGGAATGTCTTTAATTATAACTATGGAAGCAGTTCTTCTCTGGTATTCAGCCTGAGCATTCCTTTATATAAGGCAAGTAACTTCACGAAGCTGAAGTCCAATCGCATTCAGATGCGCCAGTTAGACCAAAACCGTCTTGACACGGAACGTAAGCTGAATATGCAGATTACGAGCTATCAGGATAATATGTCGGCCAGTTCCGAGCAGGTATCCAGCAACAAAGAAAATGTGATGCAGGCCGAAAAGGCGGTGCAGATTGCCGGTAAACGCTACGAGGTAGGTAAGGGAACCGTGCTCGAGCTGAATACCTCGCAAGTGCAGCTCACCGAAGCGGAACTTACTTACAACCAATCCATATATGATTATCTGGTGGCTAAGGCCGACCTCGACCAGGTGTTGGGAAGAGACTACATCATCAAAAATCAGAAATAAAATAAGAATAACGATATGAAAAAAAGTTTTCAATTGATTGCCCTGCTTGCAGTAGCACTGTTGGGCGCTTGCAGCGGCGGAAAGGACAAAGCTGTTGCTGAACAGGTGGATGAAAAGCCGAGAGTGAAGCTGGCGGATGTAAAAGCGCGTCCGGTAGAGCAGATTCATGAGTACACAGCTACCGTGGAAGCAGAGGTAAAGAACAATATAGCCCCTTCCTCCCCGGTGCGTATCGACAGAATATTGGTGGAAGTGGGCGACCGCGTATCCAAAGGCCAGAAGCTGGTCAGCATGGATGAGGCGAACCTGAAACAAACCAAGTTCCAGCTGGACAACCAGGAGATTGAGTTCAAACGTATGGACGAGCTGTACAAAGTAGGCGGCGCGTCCAAGTCGGAATGGGATGCGGCCAAAATGGCTTTGGATATCAAGGAAACGGCGTACCGCAACCTGCTGGAAAATACTTCGCTGCTCAGCCCGATAAACGGTGTCGTAACAGCCCGCAACTATGACAGCGGCGACATGTACAGTGGCGGCGAACCGGTATTGGTGGTGGAACAGATTACTCCGGTGAAATTGATCATCAACGTGTCCGAAACCTACTTCACCCAAGTCAGGAAAGGCGCTCCGGTAGCGGTGAAGCTGGATGTCTACGGTGACGAACCCTTTGAAGGCTATATCAGTCTGGTTTATCCTACGGTAGACCCGAACACCCGTACTTTCCCCGTAGAGATTAAACTCGCCAATAAAGACCGGCGCGTACGTCCGGGAATGTTTGCCCGCGCCACGCTTAATTTCGGTACCAAGGACAATGTGGTTGTACCCGATTTGGCTATCGTGAAGCAATCCGGCTCCGGCGACCGCTATGTATATGTGTACAAAGACGGTAAGGTTACTTACAACAAGGTGGAACTCGGCCGCCGCATGGGTGCTGAATACGAGCTGGTTTCCGGCGTGCCCGATAATTCACGGGTAGTTATAGCCGGGCAGACCAAGCTGGTCAACGGTATGGAAGTAGAGGTGGAAAAATAATTCTTCATTCATCATTCTTAATTCTTAATTAAAAAGAGTATGAGTTTATACGAAGGTGCGGTTAAGAAACCGATTATGACTTCGCTCTGCTTCCTGGCAGTGGTGATATTTGGTCTGTTCTCTTTGTCAAAGTTGCCTATCGACTTGTATCCGGACATCGATACGAACACGATTATGGTAATGACGGCCTATCCGGGAGCGAGTGCTTCGGATATTGAGAACAACGTGACCCGTCCGTTGGAAAATGTTTTGAACTCTGTCAGCGATTTGAAGCACATCACTTCCCGTTCTTCGGAGAATATGTCGTTGATTACGCTGGAGTTTGAGTTCGGCAATGATATCGACGTGCTGACAAACGATGTGCGCGACAAGCTGGATATGGTAAGTTCCGAACTTCCCGATGATGCGGAGAATCCCATCATCTTCAAGTTCAGCACGGATATGATTCCTATCGTGCTGCTGTCCGTACAGGCCAACGAGAGCCAGTCGGCGCTTTATAAGATTCTGGACGACCGTGTGGTAAATCCTTTGGCGCGTATTCCCGGTGTGGGTACGGTGTCCATCAGTGGTGCGCCGCAACGTGAAATCCAGGTGTATTGCGACCCTTACAAGCTGGAAGCGTACAATTTGAGCATCGAAACCATCAGTTCCATAATCGGGGCGGAGAACAAGAACATACCGGGCGGTAACTTCGACATCGGTAACGAAACCTATTCGTTGCGTGTGGAAGGTGAGTTCGACGACTCCCGTCAGTTGGCGGATGTGGTTGTAGGCACATACAATGGCGCTACGGTCTATCTGCGCGATGTTGCCCGGATTGTGGATACCGTGGAGGAGCGTGCGCAGGAAACCTACAACAACGGTGTGCAGGGAGCTATGATTGTCGTTCAGAAGCAGTCGGGCGCCAATTCCGTGGAAATCTCCAAGAAAGTGCAGGACGCGCTGCCCCGCTTGCAGAAGAACTTGCCGAGCGACGTGAAGCTGGGCGTCATAGTCGATACGTCCGAGAACATCCTGAATACAATCGACAGTTTGACGGAAACGGTACTGTATGCCTTGCTGTTCGTTGTCATCGTGGTGTTCCTGTTCTTGGGACGCTGGCGTGCCACGCTGATTATCTGTATTACGATTCCGCTCTCTCTGATTGCTTCGTTCATATACCTTGCCATTTCGGGGAATACGATTAATATCATTTCGCTTTCGTCACTCTCCATAGCCATCGGTATGGTGGTGGACGATGCCATTGTGGTGTTGGAGAACGTCACGACGCACATCGAGCGCGGTTCCGATCCCAAGCAGGCGTCCGTTCACGGTACGAACGAGGTGGCGATTTCCGTAATCGCTTCTACGCTGACGATGATTGCCGTGTTCTTCCCGCTGACGATGGTTACCGGTATGTCCGGCGTGCTGTTCAAGCAGTTGGGCTGGATGATGTGCGCCATTATGTTCGTCTCCACCGTTGCGGCCCTGACGCTTACGCCGATGCTCTGTTCGCAGTTGCTGCGTTTGCAGCGTAAGCAGTCCAAGGTGTTCCGGATATTCTTCGGACCGATAGAGCGTACGCTGGACGGCTTGGACAACTGGTACGCACGTATGCTGAACTGGGCGGTGCGTCACCGTATGTCGGTGCTTCTCGGTTGCGTGGTATTCTTCATCTTGAGTTTGTTCTGCGCAAAGTCCATCGGTACCGAGTTCTTCCCGGCGCAGGACAACGCGCGTATTGCCGTACAGCTGGAGTTGCCCATCGGTACCCGTAAAGAGGTGGCGCAGGAAGTTTCGGAGAAGCTGACCAACCAATGGCTGCAAAAGTATAAAGGCGTCATGAAGATATGTAACTATACCGTGGGACAGGCCGACTCGGATAATACCTGGGCTTCCATGCAGGACAACGGTTCGCATATCATCTCCTTTAATATCAGCTTGGTAGACCCGGGCGACCGTGACGTGACGCTGGAAGCCGTCTGCGACGAGATGCGCGAGGACCTGAAGGCTTATCCTGAGTTCAGCAAGGCGCAGGTAATCCTCGGCGGCAGCAATACGGGTATGTCCGCCCAGGCATCCGCCGACTTCGAGGTCTACGGTTACAGCATGGAGGAGACCGATAGCGTTGCCGCCCGTCTGAAACGTGAGCTGCTGAATGTGAAAGGCGTGTCCGAAGTCAACATCAGCCGTAGCGATTACCAGCCCGAATATCAGGTTGACTTCGACCGCGAGAAGCTGGCGCTTCACGGACTGAACCTGTCTACCGCCGCTACCTATCTGCGCAACCGTATTAATGGCGCGACAGCTTCCAAATATCGTGAGGACGGTGACGAATACGACATCAAAGTGCGTTATGCCCCCGAATTCCGTACCAGCCTCGAGAGTATTGAAAACATTCTGGTGTACAATGCCAAGGGTGAAGGCATCCGCATCAAAGACCTCGGAACGGTCGTGGAACGCTTTGCTCCGCCTACCATCGAGCGTAAAGACCGCGAGCGTATCGTGACGGTATCCGCCGTTATTTCCGGCGCTCCGCTGGGCGACGTGGTGGCTGCGGGTAATACTATCATAGATAAGATAGAGAAACCGTCCGACATCACCATTCAGATATCGGGTTCTTACGAAGACCAGCAGGATTCGTTCCGCGATTTGGGAACATTGGGCGTGTTGATAATCATTCTTGTGTTCATCGTAATGGCCGCCCAGTTCGAGTCGCTGACCTATCCGTTCATCCTTATCCTCTCGGTTCCGTTCGCCATGAGCGGTGTGCTGATGGCGCTGTTCATCACCAATACCACGCTGAGTGTGATGAGCTTGCTGGGTAGCATCATGTTGATAGGTATTGTGGTGAAGAACGGTATCGTGCTCATCGACTATACGATTCTCTGCCGTGAGCGCGGACAGTCGGTGCTGAATGCGGTGGTTACGGCGGGCAAGAGCCGTCTCCGTCCGGTGTTGATGACGACCATGACTACCATTCTCGGTATGATTCCGATGGCTGTCAGTACCGGTCAGGGTTCTGAGATGTGGAGTCCGATGGCGATTGCCGTAATCGGCGGTCTGACGATTTCTACCATCCTGACGTTGATTTATGTGCCCACCATGTACTGTATCTTCGGTGGTGTCGGCATCAAACGTCAGCGTCGCAAGATGCAGAAGCAGCTGAACGCTTACTTTGAAGAACAGAAACAGACTAATAATTAACAGCAGACATTTAACAGTTGAATAATGAAATCAGTATTAATCACATTCGATCAAGCATATTACGAGCGCATTATCGCTACGCTCGACAGGCTGAATTGCCGGGGTTTCACTTATTGGGAGCAGGTTCGCGGACGCGGTTCCAAAACCGGAGACCCTCATTACGGCAGCCATGCCTGGCCTTCCATGTGTTCCGCCATTCTTACAATAGTGGAAGACGGAAAGGTGGACTCCCTGCTGGAAGTCCTTCACAACATGGATAAGCAAACCGAGCAATTGGGGCTTCGGGCATTTGTCTGGAACATAGAGAAGACCATCTGAGGTTTTCCGTGGCATGAACGGCAGTTATCCTCATGGGAAAAAGATATTTCCCGTGAGGATAATTCTTTTTTGCGGGAAGATATTTATTTTCATCCGATTCTCTATCTTTGCGCCCGGATTGGTTATGGAAAAGAGCGTTTTGAAACATACAGGTTGGTTGATGCTTATTGTGGTGGCCTTGCTTTTGCTGATGAGCCTGTTGCCGGGAGCCACGATAGGGCGTTATGTGTTGAGGCGGGTAGACATACTTGGCGATGTGCGTCCCGTGCCGGAAGTCGTGAGCGAGCCCGACAGTCTGCTGCCGCCACCCCCGACAGTGAAGCCGGCCTTTGTAGACACCTGTCGAGGCGGCATGACCTACATTGAAGATTACAGTGACTCCACCCTGCGCGGCATGACACCTTTTTATCGTGCGTTGGACGAGTTGGCGACCCATCCCCGCCTGGTACGCGTCGCCTACTTCGGAGATTCTTTCATCGAGGCGGATATCCTTACGGCCGACCTGCGCGCCATGTTGCAGGAACGTTATGGCGGATGCGGGGTAGGCTTCGTCACGATTACTTCCATGACCAGCGGCTACCGTCCCACGGTGCGGCACAACTTCAGCGGCTGGCAGAGCCATTCCGTCATGGATTCCGTATTCTTCGACCGTAGTAAACAGGGCATTTCGGGACACTATTTCATTCCGCATCCCGGCGCCTACGTGGAACTTCGCGGACAGAAGAACTACGCATCCCGGCTCGATACCTGCGAACACGCTTCCATCTTCTTTTATAATAAAGGCGAAGTCACCCTCTCGGCGTCCGTCAACAAGGGAGAGCCGCAGACCGAAACATTCCCGCCCACGGGCGAACTCCGTGAAATGGATGTGACGGGACACATCGGTTCTGTACGCTGGAAAGTGGAAAGCGCCGATTCCACCTTATTCTACGGACTGGCCATGGACGGCACGCAAGGAATTATTGTGGATAACTTCTCGCTCCGCGGCAGCTCCGGCCTGTCTTTGCGCTCCGTACCCGTATGGATGATGCGCGAATTCAACGAGCAGCGTCCTTATGATTTGATAATCCTTCAGTACGGACTGAATGTCGCAACGGAACGCGGACGGAACTACGACCGCTACCGCGACGGCATGGCAACCACCATTGCCCACCTGAAGAACGCTTTTCCGCAAGCGGGTATCCTCATCGTCAGCGTGGGTGACCGCGAGTATAAAACCGAAGAAGGCGACCTGCGCACCATGCCCGGTATCAAGAACTTAGTCCGTTACCAGCAGAACCTGGCCGCCGACAGCGGAGTGGCCTTCTGGAATATGTTCGAGGCGATGGGCGGCGAGGGCAGTATGGCGGATATGGTACATGCCAAGCCCTCTTTGGCCAATTATGATTATACGCATATCAACTTCCGTGGCGGCAGGCATCTGGCCGAATTGCTTTATGAGGCGTTGATTTACGGTAAAGAACAATACGACAGGAGGCGTGCCTATGAAGCGGAACCATAAAAGGTATTTACGATCGGGCGACTTACGATTTGCTGTTTGCTGCGTGGTGTTGACTTTGCTTTTTTTGCCGCTGCGGCGAGCCTGTGCCCAAGATGCGCTTCCGGGTTGTCCCCGGCTTCAGGAAACGGCGTTTGATTGCGACACGCTTATGGTCTGCAGACAGCGTACGGATACCCTGCCCGTTCCTCTCATCGCCCTGCCCGCAGCCTTTCGGCAACTGGGCGGGAACGAGCTGATAGACAGTGTCGGCATTCTGAAACCCTTTTGGGAGAAGTTGCGCATGCTCCGTCTGGGCATCGCTACCGATACGATACGTATTGTACATGTGGGCGACAGCCATGTCCGCGGCCATATCTTTCCCGAAACCACGGGCGGGCGGCTTCAGCAAACATTCGGCGCACTGTCTTATACGGACGTGGGAATAAACGGCGCCTTTTGCGTAACCTTTACCCGTCCGGAGCGTGTGGCGGATATCGCCGCGCTGCGTCCCGACCTCGTCATTCTCTCCTTTGGAACGAACGAGAGCCACAACCGGCGATACAACTCCATGCTGCACTACCGGCAGATGGACGAACTGGTGCGCATGCTTCGTGACAGGCTGCCCGGCATCCCGATGCTGATGACTACTCCGCCCGGTTCGTACGAGAGTTTCCGTCAGCGACGTCGCAGGCGTACTTATAAGATTAATCCCCGCACCTCTGTTGCCGTGCAGACCATCCGCCGCTTTGCCGATGCCAACGGACTGGCCGTGTGGGATATGTACGAGGCTTTCGGCGGTGTCCGCCGGGCCTGCCTCAATTGGCGGGAAGCGGGACTGATGCGTCCCGACCATGTGCATTATCTCCCGGAAGGGTATGTATTGCAGGGCGAAATGTTCTATCGCGCCTTGCTGAAAGCGTATAATGACTATTGCAGCCAGTGAATGTATTTTAACTCATTAAGCCGTAAACCGACCGATGTGGAATATTAGCGAACTTCCGAACAAACTGAATATAGACCTTACCCGCCTGCACGACTTGCTCGTGTACGACCCGCACGCGCCGATGATATTCAGCAGCGGCATTTTCCTGTGGCTGTTTGCCGCCTTTATCGTGTTCTACCTGCTTTTGCAGCGTCGTACCACCGCCCGCCTGATGTTCGTAACCCTGTTTTCTTACTACTTCTATTATAAAAGCAGCGGTACGTATTTCTTTCTGCTCGCCATCGTTACGGTGAGCGACTTCCTCATAGCCCGCCTTATGGCGCATGCCACTGCGCGTTGGCTGCGTAAAACATGGGTTTTCCTTAGTTTGACAATCAACCTGGGATTGCTGTGCTACTTTAAATATACGAATTTCCTGGGCGACTTCTTTGCTTCGCTGACGGGCGGCACGTTTACCGCCATGGACATATTCCTTCCCGTGGGCATATCATTCTTCACTTTCCAGTCGCTGAGTTACACGATTGATGTGTATCGCAAGGAGATAACGCCCCTCACCAATCTGCTGGACTATGCGTTCTACGTATCTTTCTTCCCGCAGTTGGTGGCAGGGCCTATTGTGCGCGCACGCGACTTTATCCCGCAAATCCGCCGTCCGCTGTTCGTCTCCGGAGAGATGTTCGGCAGGGGCGTCTTCTTGATTGTAAGCGGACTGTTCAAGAAAGCGGTTATCTCGGACTATATCAGCATCAACTTTGTGGAGCGCATCTTCGATAATCCGACTTTGTATTCGGGCGTGGAAAACCTTATGGGCGTTTACGGCTATGCGCTCCAAATCTATTGCGATTTCTCCGGGTACAGCGATATGGCTATCGGCATTGCCTTGCTGCTGGGCTTCCATTTTAATATGAACTTCGATTCGCCTTATAAGTCGGCATCCATTACAGAGTTTTGGCGTCGTTGGCATATTTCGCTTTCCAGTTGGCTGCGCGATTATCTCTATATCTCTTTGGGCGGCAACCGTAAAGGTAAGATACGCCAGTACGCCAACCTTATTATCACCATGTTTCTGGGCGGTTTGTGGCATGGGGCTTCCTGGAATTTCGTCTTTTGGGGCATGTTGCATGGCGTTGCTTTGGCAGCCCATAAGTTCTGGATGGGCATTACCGGCAGGAAGAAAGGCGAACGCAGTCATGGCATCCGCCGTTTCTTTGGCATCGTTATCACGTTCCACTTCGTTTGCTTCTGTTGGATATTCTTCCGCAATGCCGATTTCTCCACTTCGCTGGATATGCTGAGGCAGATATTCACTACTTTCCGTCCCGGACTTTTCCCGCAGCTGGTGGAGGGGTATTGGGAAGTGTTTGCCTTGATGGGGCTCGGTTTCTTCCTGCATTTCGTTCCGGACAGTTGGGAGCATGCTTGCAGCAAGGCGGTGGTTCGTCTGCCGTTGGTAGGGAAGGCGTTGCTGCTGGTTGCCATGGTCTATCTGGTTATTCAGATGAAGAGTTCGGAGATACAACCGTTCATTTACTTCCAGTTCTGAGAAGTGCAGAAACTAAAACCCGCTTACTTGAGTAACTGTTTTGATTCTTTTTGTCAGGTTTTCTCAGAAGTCTGATTTGAAAATTCATCTGATAGGGTAACTCATCAGATTGGTTAATTAAGCAGATTTGATGATTCATCCGACCTGACAAAACCTAAGCCTGAAAGGCTTTTATCATATAGCCCGGGGTAACACCCCGGGTATAAATGTTCCCGGTATTCTGCGCCCTGTAAGGGCAGAATCATTGAATATTAGCCTTTTGCCCTTACAGGGCGCAATATTAATGGTATTCATATACCCGGGGTGTTACCCCGGGCTATATGATAAAAGGCTTTCAGCCTTAGGTTACTCCATTATTAACTTCCGATTCTCATTATTGAGAAACTATTTGGATGCCTTCCTCTTATTCCACTACGATTTCATCAATGAACAGGAACGGTATTCTCCCTTCTCCCGGATGTCCTTTGGGCAGGGCGGGCGTACGCTTAATCAGTACCTTGACATAGCGTGCTTTTACGGGTTCAAAGGTAATCCCGTAGCTCTCCACCGCTTTCTTGCGGCTGTCCGTTTCGGCCGGGAAGTCTTTGCTTGCCACTTCACGGAAACTCTTATTATCGTCCGACACTGATACCGTCAACCCCGTACATCCTGCAATCCAGGCGCTCATATCTACTACGGCATGGGTAGCGACACGTTTTATTTCCGGTAATCCGGCAGTGTTCCCGGCAGTTGCATTTCCGGTCGGTGAGCCGAGGTCGATGACGGCTGTCACATCTCCGTCTATAAAGCCAATCCAGTCGCCCGTGGCATAGTTGTCGTTGCCGCTCATGCCGTCTACCAGAGTGGCGGCACCCTTAAAGGCATATTTCGGAGCGGGCTGCGTGCCTGTTAACTCAATCGGCCGGAAAGTGGCTTTATTGAAATCGATGCTTCTTGCTATCACCTTGCTTCTCCCTTCGGGACGGATGGCGACGGCACGCAGGTCGGCGGATTGCCGGGTCACTATTCCGGTTCCGTTGTACCGCTGCGAGGCTGTGGTGGGTTCGGTGCCGTCCAAAGTATAGTAGACGGGGGCATTGTCGATGGTGTGCAATGTGGTCACCACGGCTCCGTTACCCTCTTCGGTTTCCTCTTGGGTCGTGGTGAATTCGGCCTGGATGTCGAATATATGCTTGGCGTAGTTCATGCCGTCCCGTTGATATAGCTCCATGAGGCGAGGCAGGCGTTTGGTGAAGTCGGCGTAATCTTTCTTTTCGGGCTGCGTCCACTGCACTTCGGCAAGGGCGGCCATACGCGGCAGTACCATATACTCTACATGCTCCGTTGTGGCGATGTATTCCGTCCACAGGTTGGCCTGTGCGCCGAGGATATGCTTGGTCTGTTCGTCGGTGAGCGAGGCGGTAGGGTCGAGGCTGTACACTTTCTCCACCGGTACGTAACCTCCTATGCCGAGGGGTTCGTCTTTGGTATCGGCGGTTTGGAAATAGTCGAAGTAGCAATATACGTTGGGCGTCATAATCACGTCGTGTCCCAACCGGGCGGCTTTGATGCCGCCGGATGTGCCGCGCCAGGACATAACGGTGGCGTTCGGCGCCACGTCACCTTCCAGAATCTCATCCCAGCCGATAATCTGCCGTCCTTTGCTGTTGAGGAACTTTTCGATACGTGTCATGCAGTAGCTTTGCAGGCGGTCTTCGGCCGTATGCCGTTTGTCCGCTTTCAAGCCTTCCGCTTGGATGCGCGCCTGACATTTGGGACACTTCGCCCAGCGGGAACGGGGAGCTTCGTCGCCGCCGATATGTACAAACCTGGAAGGGAATATTTCGGTGATTTCCGCCATTACGTCTTCGAGGAACTGCATGGTCTTTTCGTTGCCGATGCATAATACATCCTCAAAGATGCCCCAGTCGGGAGATACTTCGTACGGTCCGCCCGTACATCCCATATCGGGGTAGGCGGCTAAGGCGGCAAGCATGTGTCCGGGCAGGTCTACTTCGGGAATCACGGTGATGTAACGCTCTTGCGCGTACTTCACAATCTCTTTGGCTTGTTCCTGCGTATAGAAGCCGCCGTACGGGGTGTTGTCGTATTCCCCGCTTCTTGCTTTGCCGATGACGGTGCGGTTGCGCATGGAGCCGATTTCCGTCAGCTTCGGATATTTCTTTATTTCGATTCGCCAGCCCTGGTCGTCCGTCAGGTGCCAGTGGAAGGTATTCATGTTGTGCAGCGCCAGCAGGTCGATATACTCTTTTACGAATTCGAGAGGGAAGAAGTGCCGGCATACGTCGAGATGCATGCCGCGGTATGCAAAGCGGGGTTCGTCTTTGATGTTGCCTGCCGGTATCGAGATATCGGCTCCCTGCGCTGCGGCGGGGATGGATTTCCGTAATGTCTGGCAGCCGTAGAATACGCCGTTCTCTGTCCGGCCGTTGATTCGGATGCCTTCGGAAGTTGTTGTCAGCGTATAGCCTTCTTTGTCGGCAATGTCCGCGTCGAGGCCTAAGCCGATCGCGTTCTTCACCGTTTCGCCCTCTTTCAAGGCTTTTACCCGGGGCGCATATCCGGTGGATTGACGGATGTATCCGGACAGAAATTCCGCATTGCGTTTCAGCAAGGCATTGCCTTCGGGGTAGGTGATGGAAACGCTTTTGCTTAATAGGAACGGCTTTTCCTGTGTCAGACTGACCTCTTGGGGGAGAGGAATTACTTGGTAATCGGCTTCTTTCTCCGCCCGGCACGAAGTGCATGCCAGGGCTACGACGCCTGCAAGGAGTACGTGGTTAAGTTTTGTCATCATAGATTTGATTGGTTTTTAATAAGTTTCCCACAAATATATGGAAAAAAACACTTATGGACGGAACTCAGCCACGCTTTTCTTCATCATGCCTTTTTGGCCCGGAACGCCTTGGGCGACATGCCTGTGTGTTTCTTGAAGAATCGCCCGAAGAATGACTGGTCGGGGAAACGGTATTTTTCAGCTATCTCTTTCAGCGACAGTCCGGTGGACTGCAAAGCCACTTTGAGCTCCAGTATAAGAAAGTCGTCTATGATTTCTTTGGCGGTTGTCTTTCCCATTTCTTTGGTGATGGCGGAGAGATACCGGGTGGATATGCAGAGTTGTTCGGCATAAAACGCGACGTCCCTCTGGGTGACGCAATGCGTATGTACCAGATTAATGAACTTTTTGAACAATTCATCTTTCCGGTTGCTTCCCTCTATCTGTTCCTGTGTAAAGAGCCGTTGCACCTTGTCGTACGTATCCAAAAAGAATATCTGGAGCAGGTTTTGGGCGATGGTTTGTTGAAAACGGTTGGCGGAATCTTTGTAAATTGCATTACTGGCTTCAATAAGTCCCGTTATGGAACGCAAGGCTTCTTTTTCCGTATGAGTATAGCAGGCATTCTCCTTCAGAAAGTGGATAAACGGCGGGTCGAGGCGGAAGCAGGCAGCCTTGAACATCTCGTCCGAATAGGCAAAATAGTGTATCCGGAAGTCCTTACTCGCCGATGTGAGGGAGAAGATGGAGTTGGGTAATATCATTATGTTTGTATTGGGAACGATGTGGTAGCGTTCCAAATCAATCGTGATATCCGCCTCTCCGCTGATGCAAAACATAAGCGCTCCATTGGGCAATTTGATGAGACGTTTGTAAAAAAACTCCAGATTGTCCGTTCCGGCTCTGAACGGTTCTGCTTGGGTTGTCAATAGTGGATTCATCTTTTCTGATAGTCGTTGATTTACGTCGGCAAATGTACCGGTTCTTTTTGGTTTATTAAATAGTCTGTTCCGAATTTGAACAATCGCGTACGTCCTATGAACTGAGTTTTTGTTCAGAAACGGCATACCTTTGCCCCCGACTTTCAAAGTTATCAGTAAATCACTTTTAAGATAAAAAGAGTATGACAACAAAAAAGAGTATGATGAAACAGATGATAACCGTCATCTGCAGTGCAACATTGGCAGCCTGCGGCAACGCTCCTGCCGTACAAACCCGGTCGGAATATCAGGTGATGGATATCACTATATCCGACAAAGAATTGCAAACAACTTATTCGGCGGCTATCCGCGGACGACAGGACATCGACATTTACCCGCAGGTGTCGGGAACGCTCACCCGGCTTTGTGTGGAAGAAGGGCAGGCTGTGCGCAAGGGACAGATATTGTTTATCATCGACCAAGTGCCGTATATAGCGGCTCTGCGTACTGCCGAGGCTAATGTGGAGGCGGCAAAGGCCGGTGTGGCGACTTCCCAACTGACATACGACAGCAAGCGGGAACTCTATGCCCAGAAAGTTGTTTCCGAGTTCGATTTGAAGACATCCCATAACAGTTTGCTGAGTGCCAAAGCGCAGTTGGCGCAGGCGGAAGCCCAGCGGATAAACGCCGCCAACAACCTTTCGTATACAGAGGTGAAAAGTCCTGCCGACGGGGTGGTCGGCACATTGCCCTATCGGGTGGGAACGCTGGTCAGCTCCGGTATGCCGAAGCCGCTGACAACCGTTTCGGACAATTCCGATATGTACGTTTACTTCTCCATGACGGAGAACCAGATGCTGGAACTTACCCGCCGGTACGGTTCCAAAGACAAGGCTTTGGCGGAGATGCCTGCCGTCAGCCTGCAACTGAACGACCGTTCCACCTATCCTCAGGAAGGAAAGATAGAAACGATAAGCGGTGTAATCGACACTTCCACGGGTACGGTAAGCCTGCGCGCCGTCTTTCCCAATAAGGACGGATTGCTTACGAGCGGCGGTTCGGGTAATGTCATTGTTCCCCTAAAGAAAGAGGACTGCATCGTTATTCCGCAGGCGGCCACCTACGAACTGCAGGATAAGGTGTTCGTCTACAAGGTTGTGGACGGCAAGGCGCAGTCCGCTCCCGTACAGGTGACGCGCGTCAACGGCGGGCAGGAATATATCGTAGAGAACGGTTTGCAGGTAGGCGACGTGATTGTCGTCGAAGGTGTGGGACTGTTGCGCGAGGGTACGCCTGTCGTGGCTAAGCCGGCATCGGATAATCAACAGGTAAAGGAGGGATAATCTTATGAATCTTAGAACATTTATAGAACGCCCGGTTCTTTCGGCGGTCATTTCCATCACGATTGTCATTCTGGGCATCATCGGTTTGTTTACGCTCCCTGTGGAGCAATATCCGGATATTGCGCCGCCTACCATCATGGTGAGCACCACCTACTACGGTGCGAGCGCCGAAACTCTTCAGAAGAGTGTAATCGCTCCGTTGGAAGAGGCTATAAACGGTGTAGAAGACATGACTTACATGACTTCTACCGCCAGTAATGCGGGTACGGTGTCCATTACCGTTTACTTCAAACAAGGTACGGACCCCGATATGGCGGCGGTCAACGTGCAGAACCGTGTTTCCAAGGCTACGGGACAGCTCCCCGCCGAAGTAACGCAGGTGGGCGTAACCACCAGCAAGCGGCAGACCAGTATCTTGCAGATGTTCTCCCTGCACAGCCCCGATGACTCTTACGACGAGAACTTCCTTGCCAACTATATCAGTATCAACCTGAAACCGCAGATTCTCCGTATCTCCGGCGTGGGCGATATGATGATTATGGGCGGTGATTACAGTATGCGCATCTGGATGAAACCCGATATCATGGCGCAGTACAAGCTGATACCTTCGGATGTGACGGCGGTACTGGCGGAGCAGAATATCGAGTCGGCCACGGGTTCGTTCGGCGAGAATTCGGACGAGACCTACCAATACACGATGAAATATACGGGACGTCTCATCACCCCCGAAGAGTTTGGCGATATCGTTATCCGTTCTACGGAAGACGGTGAGGTGCTGAAGCTGAAAGATATTGCCGACGTGGAGCTGGGCAAGGATAGTTATGCTTATAAAGGTACCATGGACGGTCATGCAGGTATCTCTTGCATGATATTCCAGACGGCGGGTTCCAATGCGACGGAGGTAAACAGGCAGATTGACGAGCTGTTGGAAGAAGTGAGCAAGGATTTGCCGAAAGGGGTGGAGCTTACTCAGATGATGTCCAGCAACGACTTCCTGTTCGCGTCCATTCACGAGGTGGTAAAGACGTTGATTGAGGCTATTCTTCTGGTTATTCTGGTGGTATATGTTTTCTTGCAGGACATCCGTTCCACGCTGATTCCGTTGGTGGGTATCATCGTGTCGCTGATAGGCACGTTCGCTTTCATGTCGGTGGCGGGTTTCAGCATCAACCTGATTACGTTGTTCGCGCTGGTTCTGGTTATCGGTACGGTGGTGGACGATGCCATCGTTGTGGTGGAGGCGGTGCAGGCACGTTTCGACGTGGGGTATAAGTCCTCTTATATGGCAAGTATCGATGCGATGAAAGGTATCTCGAATGCCGTTATCACATCCTCTCTGGTGTTCATGGCCGTATTTATTCCGGTGTCGTTCATGGGCGGCACGTCCGGTACGTTCTATACGCAGTTCGGTTTGACAATGGCGGTGGCGGTAGGTATCTCGGCGGTGAATGCCCTTACCCTGAGTCCGGCTCTTTGCGCTTTGTTGCTGAAGCCGTATATCAACGAGGACGGTACGCAGAAGCAGAATTTTGCCGCCCGTTTCCGTAAAGCGTTCAATGCCGCGTTCGATATTCTTGTGGAGAAGTATAAGAAGATTGTGCTGCTGTTCATCAAACGCCGCTGGCTGTCGTGGTCGCTGCTGGCATGTTCCGTTGTATTGCTGGTGTTCCTGATGAATACCACCAAGACGGGTCTGGTTCCCGATGAAGACCAGGGAGTGCTGTTTGTCAATGTGAGCACCGCGCCGGGCAGTTCCCTGAAAACCACTAACGACATAATGGACCGTATCGAGCAACGCTTGGAAGGTATTCCGCAGAAACTGCACTTGCAGAAAGTGGCGGGTTACGGTCTGTTGTCCGGGCAGGGCAACTCCTTCGGTATGATTATCCTCAAGCTGAAGCCGTGGGATGAGCGTACGGACGATGAAGACCAGGTACAGGCTGTTATCAACCAGATTTATGCCCGTACGGCGGACATCAAGGATGCAACCGTTTTTGCCATTGCTCCGGGTATGATTCCGGGCTACGGTATGGGTAACGCTCTCGACCTGAACATACAAGACAAGCAGGGGGGGGATATCAATACCTTCTTCCGGACCACCCAGCAATATCTGGGCGTGCTGAACCAGCGTCCCGAAATCTCCATGGCCTACTCTACGTTCGATGTGCGCTATCCGCAGTGGACGGTGCAGGTGGACGCTTCCAAATGCAAGCGTGCGGGCATTACGCCCGACCAGGTGCTGGCTACGCTCTCCGGTTACTATGGCGGGCAGTATGTATCCAACTTTAACCGTTTCTCCAAGGTGTACAAAGTAATGATACAGGCCGACCCGAAATTCCGTATGGACGAGGCGTCGCTCGACAATGCTTTTGTGCGTATGTCCAATGGCGAGATGGCGCCTTTGAGCCAGTTCGTTTCACTGACACGTTCGTATGGCGCGGAGTCGTTGAGCCGTTTCAATATGTTCAACTCCATTGCGGTGAATGCCATGCCTGCCGAGGGATACAGTACGGGTGACGCTATCCGTGCCGTACAGGAGACTGCGGCGGAGGCGCTTCCCAAAGGTTACGGTTACGACTTTGGCGGCATCACCCGTGAGGAAAGCCAGCAGAGCGGCACCACGGTTATCATCTTCGGTATCTGTATCCTGATGATTTACCTCATTCTGAGTGCGCTCTACGAGAGTTTTATCGTGCCGTTTGCCGTAATCTTCGCCGTTCCGGTAGGTTTGATGGGCAGCTTCATGTTCGCCAAGCTGATGGGATTGGAGAATAACATCTACCTGCAGACGGGTTTGATTATGCTGATCGGTTTGCTTGCCAAGACCGCTATCTTGCTGACGGAGTATGCTGCCGAGCGCCGCAAGGCGGGTATGGGGCTTATCGCTTCGGCTGTCAGCGCCGCCAAAGCCCGTTTGCGTCCTATCCTCATGACCGCGCTCACCATGATATTCGGTTTGCTGCCGCTGATGGTGGCCACCGGTGTGGGTGCCAACGGTAACCGTTCGCTCGGTACGGGAGCTGTGGGCGGTATGGTAATCGGTACGCTGGCATTGCTCTTTATTGTTCCCGCCCTGTTCGTTACCTTCCAATGGCTGCAAGAGCGTCTCCGTCCTGCACAGGCCGTACAGACGCAGGATTGGCAGATTGAGGAGGAAATGGAAGTGAGCAAGCACGAGATAGAAGATGCGCATAAATGATAATATTAAGACCATAACAATGAAGATAAAACTCATAACTTTATCCGTCTCCTGCCTGTTACTGAGCAGTTGCGGTATCTATACCACCTATGAACGCCCTTCCGATATCAATACCGACGGGCTATACGGACAGGATTTGAATGAAGAGGCCGTTGCCGTTGATACTGCCTCTATCGCATCCTTGTCCTGGCGTGAGTTGTTCACCGATTCACATCTGCAGACGCTCATCGAACACGCTTTGCAGAGTAATACCGATTTGCTTTCAGCCCAACAGCGTATCAAGGAAGCCGAGGCTACTCTTTCTTCGGCGAAGTTGGCTTATCTGCCCTCGTTTATGCTCACTCCCCAGGGCGGTGTCAGCAGTTTCGACAAGTCGAAAGGTTCATGGACTTATACCGGTATCGCTTCCGCCAGTTGGGAAATCGACATTTTCGGTAAGCTGACGAATGCCAAACGCCGTTCCAAAGCTCTCTATCTTCAGAGCCTGGAGTACGAACAAGCTGTCAGTACTTCCCTGATAGCCAATGTCGCCAATCTTTATTATACCTTGCTGATGCTCGACGAGCAATACCGTATTTCCGAGGAAACCGCCGTCAACTGGCGCGAAAGCGTACGTACCATGCGTGCCATGATGGCTGCCGGTATGACGAATGAAGCGTCCGTCTCCCAGTCCGAAGCCAACTGCCGTCAGGTTGAGGCTTCCTTGCTGGACTTGAAGCAGCAGATTAAGGAAGTGGAGAACAGTCTTTCCATTCTTCTTGGAGAAGTGCCGGGTGGGATAGAGCGCGGTCACCTTGCCGGGCAGGACTTTCCCGAAGATTTGACGGTAGGGGTGCCTTTGCAGCTCCTTTCCTGTCGTCCGGACGTAAAGAGTGCGGAACTTTCTTTGGCGTCTGCCTTTTACAGTACCAATGCGGCACGTTCTGCGTTTTATCCGTCCATCACGTTGAGCGGTACGGCAGGCTGGACAAACTCTGCCGGAAATATGATTATCAATCCCGGCAAGTTGTTGCTTTCCGCTGTGGGGGCATTGACGCAACCTCTGTTTAATAAAGGCTTGAACATTGCACAACTGAAGATAGCCAAAGCCCAGCAGGAAGAGGCGAAGCTCGCCTTTCAGCAGGCTTTGCTCAATGCGGGCAGTGAGGTGAATAACGCTCTTACGCAGGTGCAGACCGCACGCGGCAAGACGGAGTTGCGTACCGGACAGATTACTTCTTTGGAAAATGCCGTTCGTAGCACACAGCTTCTGATGCAGCACGGTACTTCCACTTATCTGGAAGTTCTCACCGCGCAGCAGTCTTTGCTGTCTGCGCAGCTGACGCAGGTAGCCGATCGCTTTGATGAAATACAGGGAATTATTAATTTGTATCAGGCGCTTGGCGGCGGAAGAGATTAACCAATAGTAGTTTTACATACTCTCTCTCGTTTTTATTCTCTCACCCCTTCGCTTTTCCGGGTCTCTCGGAAGTGAAGGGGTTCTTTTTGTTTTTTCCGCTTTTGTTTGTTTTCTTCTACTACTACTCTGTTGTTGCGGCTTTTCCTCTGTTGCTTTCTTTGACTTTTTCTCATAAAAAAAGGCTATCTCTCCCAGACAGCCAATCTTTTTTTGTTAACCTTAAATCTAATACTATGAAAAACACACTGCAAAGATACTTCTTTGTCCGTATTCTCCAAACTTTTGGGAGCAATCCTTTCTTTTTATAACATGCTTTAGCTGCGTGATATTTCTGTTAACATTTAACATAATACCCGTTTCCCCTTTAACTTATACAACACCCGGCCGTTGATACAGGCCACTGGCGTATAGGCATGGACTCTGACGGTTTTATGGTGATTGGCGTCCTGCATGGCCAATGATGTCCGGCCGCACGAGTGAACTGGTCTGTTGATAGAGCTTATAGGTCAAGTCTCATCACGGCTCTAAGCAAGGGAAGGCCATGCCTGACTGTACATGCCATACAGTTCTTTGAAGGAGATGGATATGCGGCAAACTAATCTTACCCCGCCCGTGTTCTTTTCGTACCACGGCTGTTGTATGCAAAGAACACAGGTGAAGTAATTAAGTACCACTGCCGTGGTACGAATAGTTCTTTATATTTTTGTTTCTTACTCCCGTTGACATCGGTGTTTGCCTTTCCGCTATTTCAGAACTGTTCTTCCTTGTTTCTCAATAAACCATTTGAGGCTTATTGAAAAGCGTGCATTTCTAAGGGTGTACCCCATCGTATACGCGCCCGCCTACGTGCCCGCATGTACGTGCGCATATATTATAATGTGTCCCTTTCTTTCATCAGCCTGTTCCCTGTTCTGTTTTATGTTCTATAACACATTTACTAATCAGCGAGTTAGGAAAAAGTTTCAAAAATATTGGGAAAAATTGAAAGATATATTTGGTGCGTATTCTAAAAAGCTCTACTTTTGCATCCGCTTTCGAGAACGGGAGCAGCGTTTGATTGACATTCTGACAGAAACGGAGTAAGAACCCTTACTTTTTTCTTCCTTAACCGGTTGGTTTCTTTCGAAACTTTCCCCTTTAAAAAGAAAAATGAAAAAAACTTCCGAAAACATTTGGAAGATATGAAATAAAGTTCTTACCTTTGCACCCGCTTTCAAAAAGGAAGCAGCGTTGATTGAAATACTTTTTTTAAAGCCGGGCGGTAAAGACAACCTTTTCTTAGTTCTCCCTTTCGCAAGAGAGTTGTTTTGAATGAGAAAAGAATTTTAAAAAAAACTTCCGAAAACATTTGGAAGATATGCTTAAAAGTTTTTACCTTTGCATCCGCTTTTGAAAAGGAGCATTCTTCAAAAAGAAGCGATCTTTGAACAGATTTAC